>JAFTPK010000017.1 GCA_017463325.1 Clostridia bacterium | reverse complement strand
GTTCATCAAATAATCGTAAACAAGGCTCGACGCAGGCATCTTCACGCAGGGGAAAGATTTAACCATCAAAACCGTTTCGATATACAAGTTTTCTTTTACGCCTTGCAAGGAATAAATCGGCGTGTAATCTATTTCATAACGATTGAACTGATTTCGGCTTTGGATTTTTTCTTCATTCAAGATAGGAAACTCGTATTCCTTACAAATCTCCACGATTGCCTTCTTCAAATTTTGCTTTTTACTATTCGTGGGCTCGGAAGAAATCGTAATATCAATGTCTTCGGAAAAACGTTCAATGAGTTTATAACATTTAGAAAGCGACGTACCACCCTTAAAAATCAATTCGGGTACTCTTTTAGTAAGCTCGCTTAAAACAAGCGTTACATAATAATCTTTCTCAATAATTGCAGGCGGAACTTGTTTCCATTCGCTTGCGCCTAAAACAACCTGCTCGAATAATTCATTTTCTTTATGCAATCTCATACAGCACCCCACTTTGCAATAGATTTTTCACCGCTTTTGCAGGGAAATTTTGCGCATATTCTATAATTTCATTGCGCGTCAATCCATTTTCACGAATATGTGATACCACCTGTGCAAAACTCGTATCCTTATCCATTTTATTGATGTCTATACTATTAAAAAACTCCATCAGGCGGAATAATTCCACGTTTTTTGCCGTAATCGGCATGCGCGATTTACGTAAAACTATCTTTTGATAGCCTACCATAACCTCACGGCGGCGCATCGTTTCATTATTAGTAAAAATTTCAATCACATTGGGGACTTGCGTCGTTACCCCCATAGAATTTAACAGCAACGTACCACCATAAATACCATACACGGAATTGCCCGACCCGATATACTTCTTTTCAATAATTTTTTGCGGATTCAGCTTCGATACGCCAAGCAACGTTTTCGTGGGAATATAATAAACGCCGTTATCATAACGTATCAACGCGCCGCTTTTAACAGCTTCTGCAATGAATTGATAAATACGCGGGCGAGAATACTCTGAAAGAAGCGCTTGTATTTCTTCCATAAAAATAGGCGTATTCGGCTTGAACGCGCTATTTAATTTTTCCATCAAAACCATAATACCCTCCTATGTTTAGTATTTGTCTTTTTATATATTATACACTTTTCAACATTGATTGTCAACAATTTTCTATAAAAACATCTCTCATTTTTTGTAATAATTAATTTTTGCCCACACCAAAAAGAACGGATTAAATTTTTTCCAACCCAATTACACCCCATTTTTAAATTTTTTCCAACCAAAATCAATCATAAAATTCTGTTGTTTCCCCAAAAAATATTGGGGAATTAAGGGGAAAAATTACTTTTATAAATGAAGAATCCACCTTGAAAGTGGAATGTTGGAATGCCTTATGATAAAAGAAAAATCACGCTTTCGTGCTAAACCCTTAAAAAAATACCTAAAAAGTGTGAATTTTTCTTGGGGAATTCTGGGGAAAGTGTGAATTTGTAGCAAAATCGGGTTTTTCGCAGATATCGTATTTTGAGGCATTTTTATATAGTTTTCGTGCAAAAAAGCCTCGTTTTTGCACTTTTTATCAACTTGGAAATTTTTCCAAAAATCCATGCATTAGCCTTAAAATTTTTTGCGTTGTTAAAAATTCACATCTCGGCAAAAAGTTAACAAAAATTCACAAAAAACTGAACATTTTTATGCCACTGTGGCGGAATAGGCAGACGCAACGGACTTAAAATCCGTCGAAATTAACCTTTCGTACCGGTTCGACTCCGGTCAGTGGCACCAAAATTAGGGTAAATTCTTCGGATTTTACCCTTTTTTGTTATCTTTGGGAACTTTTTGGGAACCAAAAATTAACATTTTTTAGGGCTTTTCAGCCCTTTTTAAGTAAAATTCGCCGTTTTTACCGTATTTTTGTTCGTTTTTAACATTTTTACTCGTATTCGTAATCAATTTTGTTAATTTCAGCCAATAAGTACTCGTCGGAATAGGTGGTATACCCCCCATCCACCCTGCTGGTCTTTACGTCGCCGTCCGATTCGTGTCCTACCCAAAGCATAACAACTTCGGGGTTGACTCCGCACTCTTTTGCACGCGTGATAAAGGTGTATAGAAACTCGTGTGTGTGCCTGTCGGGAAAGATTCTTTTCACAGCGTCCCGAACGGTGTTATTGTTCGAGGCAACCACTTTTTCCCAATCAATCATAGGAAGTACCCTTTTCATCATCGGTGAAACGGGTATTTTCCGTATCACGTCGGCGTAGCCCTTTCTGGTTTTGGCAGAAACGCAGGTGATAAACGTTCCGTCGTATTGCACGCTCGTCAGCTCCCCGACGCGCATACCCGTGAACATCAGCACGAGCATAGCCGAATTGCCTTGAAAATGCGGATACTCTTTGCAAAAATCAATCACTTTCTTTTCTTCCGCTTTGGTGAACGCTTTGCCCTTCTTCACTTCGTAGTGGGACAAAACGACCTTCCGCATCGGGTTGGTAAGCTCGGGATAATCGTCCACGATGACGTCGAACATAGAGCCTAACAACTGCTTTAACTTATGCGCCGTTCGGTTTTTCCCTGCCTCCGCGATTTCAAATAAAAAGTCTTGGATAACCTTTCTTGTGATTTCATTGACGGGCGTTTCCCCGAAACGGGGTACTAAATTAAAGTTCGTTAAATCGCAGTATGCTTTGTAGGTGGACGGCTTTACCGTTTGTTTTTTTATTTTCAGCCACTCCTGTAAAAATTCCCCGAACTTCGGGTATATTTTAATGTTGGCTTTCTCAATCTCCACCCTTCTCAGCTTTTCCAAAAACTTCGTTTTCATCATTTGAAAGTCCTTGGACGCGACCTCGATATTATATCCCTCACGGCGGAACCGCGCTTGATACATTCCGTTGATACAACGGTAGGAAACGATTTTTTCATCGACTACAAATAATCTTTTTAAATTGTCTGGCATAGTTTCTATCTCCTTTTTGGTAAATTTGACATAACCACGCTCTTTTTCTTGTTTCTTCTTTTCTTCCCGATAAGAAGAAATTTTTTTGATATGCTCCAAAGTAATGCTTTCCGCCGCGGCTTTTAGCACGATTTGAATCGCTTCGTCCCGTCCCTGCTCGCTGGGAATTAACTCCAAGCATTTCAAAACCTTCTTTAACTCTTTATCCGTCACCTCCTTAACCGATAAGGCGGACTGTGCGTTCGCCCCGTACTCCCTCCCCGTCCGCAAGTGGCTTTTTTAACGTTTCTTGCTTCGTTGTCGGACTTGTCCGCACTACGTTTCGGGATAGTTATATTATACCCTAAAAAGCCTGTTTTTGTCAATTTTTTTGTATTGTAACTATGTAATATAAACATGATATTTCTCCGTAATTTTAATTATTTTTATCAAAATGAGTATTAGGGAACTGCCGCCTCGCCTTCGCTCGGCGGCGTATTTCCCAAGTCTGTTATACGTTTTTCATATCGTCAATCATAACGATTTTTGTAATGCCTTTTTCTTGCTTTTTGGTATCATCAACTACTTTCACGATAGAGTTTTCTTTTTTATAGCCCGTCTTTCTGTTCGGGAAATACTCGTTTGCATTTGTTTTTGATATCAATTGATAGATAGGGTGCCTCGAATAATCAAACTTTTTTAATTTCATTACGTTAACACCCGTACAAAAACAAAGCATTTCTTCTGGCTTTAATTCCATAAGCTCATTCGGTAAATATAATTTTCTATATGCGTATTGCTTGCTTTCACCATAAGAATTATACCTATCCCCTAACCTTTGATTTTTAGAATTGACCAAATATTCCACCGTCATATCTCCGCTCTTTTCCGAAAAATATTTAGCCGTGTCCTCGTCTGCGCACCCCAACAAAAGTTGAATACGACAATTTGACAGAATTTCCGACCAAAGAAACTGCGGATATCTGTTCTTTAATTGCCCTAACCCTTGCATAGCAATTGTTACCGATATGTTTCTAGAACGACACACGCTTATAAATTTACAAAAATCACTTCCATCTGCGTTTATTCCAAGCTTACCTAATCATTATCCTTCAAGCATACAACTTTATTTCTTATCGCGCCAAGGATAATTCCTTTTGTTTTTAACGGTTCGTCAACGTCAAACGTATTTCTTATTTCTCGATCAGTTAATAAGTGCGCCGAACCAAACACATTTGACTTACTTCTAACAAATCCTCTATCATCGTTATATTCGCCCATGTTGCTCCTTTTGTGCATTATATACATAATTAATATAGCAAACACAATAGACACGACAATAAGCCATTTTAAGCCCTGTAAAGAACCTACATACGCAATCGAGTCTAACAAATTATAACTTATTTCTTTCATTTTATTATCCGATATAAGCCCGCCACTATGCAACCACTCCAAATAAGTGTCTATTCTTTGCGCAATTAATCCAACAACGTAAAGATATCCTATAAAAGACACAAACACTCCAATAAGTACTAAAATCTGTTTTTTGGTATCCATTTCTTTGAATTTGTTTAATAGTTTGTTAAAAAAATCTTTCATTTTATTTATCTCCTAATGCTTTAATTATTTCTTGAAACGGCATTGTAGCAATGCTTGCTATATCTTCAAAGTAGCTCTTGATAAATTTTTCTTGAAAATCGTAGCAAATTACCATAAATTTGTGTTTGCCCTTTCCACGCTTCGCCGTTTCGTAAAAGCGTGTAAGCGCCGCTATATTTGCGTCCAAATAAGAGAATACGTACGTGCCGTCCACAACCGCGTGCCAACCGTAACCCGAATTTTTGCATATATCCTTTTCTTCAAACATATACGCCAAAATCTTTTGTTGGAAGTTCGGTATTTTGAACAGTTTCAACAGCTCGATTCCAATCGGGCTTTGCGGTATCGCATAAACGTTTGGATAGATTTTGTCAAACCGAAAATCCTTGTCCCCGTACGCCGTCGCATTGAAAAAGGATTTGAGCACCGTCCAATCATCCTTACCGAAAATAACCGCGCTGTCGCATACGGATACGTCGCCGTTTACACGGGCTAAATCAGTTAGAATATGCTTAGTCTTCATCTCGTTCATCCCCTTCCATTTTATCGCGCTGGAACGGGTATTATAGACCGCATACACGTTGTTCCCGGCAAACAACGCCCCAACTATCCTCGAGGACACAATCTTGTTCATACCCTTGTTTAACGTTTGTTTTAAGTGCCTTGCAGAGTAAAAACAACTTCGCCCGTGAAACGAGTTATACCGATTGTTTATTCTTAATGCAGGTAGCATTGTCGGAAGCACTTCCACACCGCCTTCCAGCATCATCAAAACCGCTTCGGCAACCATAGCGTTCCTAAACCGATTTTGTTCTCCACCCGACATTTTGTTATCCGGGAACATTTCTTCGTAATACGCACGCGTGCCTATCCAATCCAATATCGGTATAGCGTTTTTGTACAGCCGACACCTTCGCTTATCGCTCCTATCCGACATATGAATGAGCTTCACACGCATTTGTTCGTTTGTCTTTGTGTTGATAAATACTTGTTTCTTTGATAACTCGTAGAACAGCTTTCGATAGCCTTCATGACTGCCCGCCTGGCTCGCTGCTACAAGTGGCATCTCGCCAGCCACTGTCAAGACTGTGAGCATATTGACGAGTTTCTTATTGTTTGGGATTTGTATCATATTTTCTTCTCACCTCCTTCGCTTAGCGCATTGATAACTCTTCTTTCCTGCGCTTTCCGTTTATGAAATCCCTTGATTTTTCTGAGAAAAACGGTATTTTCCCGTGGTACGGTTTTTATCCCGTTTTTCGCCCTGTTTTGTACCGTCGAAAAACCGCTATCCGTAGCCGTTTGATGAGAGCTTTACCCCCTCTTTCGGTATCGTTTTCTCAAAATCAAACCACTCCCGAATTTCTGCTTTGGGGACGATATAAACCTCCGTTCGTTCTTCGTTTCCAATCGCCGACATATAGCAATGGTTGCAAAGTTCGGGCGCGTCATCTTCCAAAACAAAGGTCGCAATACAATCGCTTACCATATTGATTTCGATATTGTCATGGTCGCGCTTTTTGCGCTCGGGAAACCGTTCGTCGTACACGTGCCTATACACAATAAACACGTCGCGCATTTTCAAGTAGGGCTTGTCCGTGAAAAATTTGGATAAAGCGGTGTTCAAATTTTGCCTTATGTATTCAGCGGAACCCCTTTCCTTTTTAGGCAACAGTAGTGGCATAATGACTGCCAAAAGACCCGTCTGGGTAAAACCGATTTTGATATTTATAATCTCGTTATACTGATTTTCCACCTCTTCTTTTGCCCCCACCTTCCACGTACAAACAGGCAGTTCTCTCGCCGTCAAGGTCAGCCTCTCCGCCGTATCTTCTATTCGCATTGCGTATTCGTTTGCAATATCCGTTTCATACGAATCGTACGCCTGCCTTGCCGTTTGGGTATCAGCAATGATACTTTTCGCCCGTCTTTCCACGCTGTCTAACTTGGTTAAAAAATAGTCTTTTTTGTTTTTCATTGTTACTCCTCCTTAAAAGTCCTTCTATAGCTAAAAAAGATTTGAAAACGCAAAACCTTATCGTTTGCTTGAAATTTTTTTCAACAAATAACCCCTTGTTGAGCGGGAGAGAGTTTTTACTACCTTCGGAAACACCCTAAAACCGATATTTCTTGCTTTTGCAAGCATTGATTGAAAATAAAAAAACGACCTTCCAAAATTCAATGAAAAGTCGTTTTGAGCATACTATGCCCCTATTATGTAATTATTTTTTATGCTTAAAGCCTTCTTTCTAACGTTATATTATAGCGCAAACGCCGATAATTTTACCCTCTTTTCGACCAATAAATAATCGTCCTAAAAACAAAAAAGCCAATTATCCCCTAGGGTAATTGACACATTTTAATCGCTTAAAGGCATACTATCCCCTTTGCGATTCTTACAATGACACTTTGTAACTCTGATAACGATTTCTTCCCTTTAGGAAAATCTGATACTCTATTCGCCTTGCGCAAATCTGATACTGTGATACTTCTGATAACTGTATTCTTCTCAATGGAAGAATGTGAAACTCTACTACAAGACTAACATCTTGTGGATATATAATAGCAAAAAGAATAACTCCTGTCAATAAAAATTGAAGACTGTTTTGAAAGTTTTTTAAAAAATATATAAATTTTATCTATGTGTCGTGCGCTTGTAAACAGATACTGTTTTTCATACGTTTCCCCTCCTTTTTGAATTTTTTGCAAGCAAAAACGCCCCCGATTTTTCCCTCGAAAGCGTTTTACTTACCATTGATTATACTTTTTCTATGATACTATTATAACACACTTGACTCGCCAAGTCAAGTACAAATCCATGCCAATTTTATGCCAATTTACTGCCATTCCTTCTTTTCGATTAATCATCTCGAACTCCCCGAGATTAAATAAATGTTTTGAAATGCTATATACATCTACCATCCTCTATGCTTCTTTATCTCTGCATATCTTTCTGGTCCGTAATGACATTCCCAACAAATTCCTGTATCACCTTGTGTCATATAAAATTTGCCATCATCTGCTTTTTTACCGCATTGAGTACAGGTATAAATTCTTGCTCCATCTGTATACGTTGAAGCATAATCATGAGTTTGTTTTTGAACAATATTAGCTTTATTCGCTTGAGCGTTGATTATTTTCTCTATCCGTTCTTTTTCTGCTTGTTTCCTTATCAATTCCTGCTTTTCTAGTTCTTCTCTTCTTTTTATTTCTTGTCTTTCTCTTTCTTTTCGCAACGCTTCTCTTTTTACTAATTCTTCTTCAATCGCCACTTCTTTTTTGTTTTGCCAATTCAAAAACCTTGAATCAAATCCATTAATAGACAATTCACCATTAACAACGTATAAATCTTTCAGCGTGCCTTTTTCTTTATAAATTTCTGAATATCCTTCTAATTTATAGACTTTTTTATCCAAACGGTATTGCATGATTTCATTTCCATCAACTAAAATAAAATCATTGTTTCTAGATTCGTTTAATAAAAAACGTTTCAAAAACGAAACACCATTTTCTCTTAGAAACAAAGTTTCTTCACCAACAACAAGCCATTTAATTGGAATTTGCTTTAGTGCATATTCTCTTTGCAATTTTTCAACATGTCCCATAGTTGTCTTTGAATCGCCCATCTCAATAACAAACGATTCATTTTCTTTTGAACAAACAACGGGAGAATAATGATGCTTTAAAAGTTTGTATTCAGTTTCAACTTTATAACCAAGAGCAGTGAAATGCTTGAAGAGCTTTATCCTTAATTCTTTCAAAGTGGCACTATCATTCTTATCAAACTTATCATAGTCACACTCAGTATTCGTCAAATGCGCAAAATAAGCAGCCTTTTTGTCACCGTGGCAATATCTTATACTTTTTATATTGGGCGACAATTGCTCCAAAATATCTGTTTCTATGGCATGAACCGTTTGCTCATCAGCGTCAGTCATCAATGCAATGCGGAAATCTGTTTCCCCAAGATGTGCTGTTTCAATCATTGGATATATATATTCCGTAAAAAATCCACCAAAATTATCTTTTCCACCAACAGCACAAATAAGAAGGTCTTCATTATCTTTAATATAGTTGAATGATTTTTTATTGCTAAGCGGAACAGTTTGCGGAATATTCATTTTTAATTTCGGTTTGCGTTCAGTATTATATCTCCAAGACGTTGTTTTTTCTAAATATAAACCCAATAATGTTGCGTCCGTTTCCCCTTCGCACAAAATAATTCTTATCATGAACGCACCTCAAAGCCGAAAAGTTCTCTGTTCCTATAAACTTCAGAACCTTTCATAGAGCGCACCTTTAAATCACCTTCAACGTCTTTCTTTAAGGTGATTACATTTATTAAATCGTGCCTTTCATCAATTTTTCCGTTATAATTTTGTGTGTTTAAAATCTCATCTATAGCTTCTAAACTGTGCGTAGTGATAAAAATTTGAACATCCCATTTCATCGCAGCTTTTATTAAAAAATTAAAAATCTCACCATAGTACTTATAATGAATAGAGGTGTCAATTTCATCAATTAATAAAACGCCACCTTGCGCTTTTATTATCCCGTTTGCTAAAGACAAAACTTTTTTAATACCGTCACCATAGGTAGATAACGGCATTAATCCTTTTTTCTTACTTCTAACGTATTCTACAGCTCGGGAAGAATTATCATCCTTGATATATACCAAATCCTCAATATCTCTATCAAACAAGCGTATTAATTGAATGCAAATATCTTTATACGTATCATTTTTGACAATATTATTAAACGCATTCTCCGTAATATGAGAAATTGGCGATAAATAATCAATATTTATAATCATATCTCGATTATTTCTTGAAAGCGAATATCTGCTATAATTTGTAAGTCTAATATCCGTTTCTTTACTTTTCGAATTAATAGAAGAAAACATTCTACCCACAAATGCAGACGCTTCTTGACCAAGCAATCTTTTCGTATAACCCGATCTAACAAAAGACGGATAAATTTGCACGTCTTTTTCTTCTATCAACACCGATTTTTCTTCCCCTTCAATTTCTAAAGAAATCTCCCCAGCGTCTCCGATGGATTGAATATAAATCTTCTGAATTTCATTGTTTTTAGGAAAAATACTTAAAAAATTTGTATAAAGATTCGGACCAGTAAAAACGCCGACATCTCTCATTCTTGCCGTACGTAAAACATTATCAAAGCTAAAAGGTGCACGCAATAAATAAATGGATTCTAATATAGACGATTTACCCGAATTGTTATCGCCGACAATAACATTGACACAATTCAATGCCTTTAACTCTAAATTTTTAATTCCCCTATATTGTCCGATAAATAAATCTTTTAAATATTTTGACATATTAATCCTCCAAGTTCTCTTCGAAATCAACAAAATCTACCACCAACTTTTTGCCAAGCCCGTCACATAATCTTTTTAATATCAATAAGCTTGGCAAATATTTTCCGTTTTCTATTTTACTTATGTTTGCTTGCGGTATACCTGTTTTTTGGGATAACTGTTTCTGCGATATATTAAGCTCTTTTCTTACAGATACCAGCAATTCACTAATTTCTTTTGCTATATCATAGTCAATCATTTGTAAAGAATCGTCTTCTTTTTTTGTAGCATTTACATCCAAGTTCTTTAATGCTTTATCAAGATAACTTTGAAAATCACTCATAATAGCGCTCCTATTTAGAATTTTATTTCCCTTGCATATTAATTATACAATAAAATATCGGTTTTAGCAATTGTTTTTATGTTATATTTGACATATTTTCTTAAATATATTCTTACCACACAATATTTTTCTTAAAAATTTATTTTTACACTATTTTTTTAAGTGCTATATGCAAATAACAAATACAGTTAAAACCCACGTCCTAAATACCTTTAATTTCTCCGTCGTTTTTTTGGAAGTGTGTAAATACACGAAAAATTTTTGTCAATATTATTACGGGAAACGTTGACAAGTTCATTTTTTTCGTAATATGCACCAAATTTTTCTTGACACGTTCGCTAAAATATAGTATACTTATTACGGAAAAAGTTGACAAAACCAAATTACCCGAAATAAGGAGCTTTTTATGAACGAATTGGTTATCAAGCGTGATTTATATCTCAATAAGCTTATTCGCAAAAAAAATAACGGTAGTATAAAAATTATAACGGGGCTTCGTCGCTCAGGCAAAAGCTATCTTCTTAACAACCTTTACTATGATTATCTACTTGGCGAAGGCGTTAAACAAGAGCAAATTATTAAACTTGCTCTTGACGATGACCGCAATCGAGAATATCGTGATCCCGATAAACTTTCAGCTTTTTTATACTCTAAAATTGCCAATGAAACCGATAATTTTTATTTCCTTTTAGACGAAGTACAGTTCGCCATTTCCGATAAAGAAATAAAATCAAAAGAACCTATTCGTCTTTACGGAATTTTAAACGGTTTGCTTCGGTTAAAAAACGTTGACGTATATATTACGGGTAGCAATTCCAAATTTTTATCGTCGGATATAGCAACCGAATTCCGTGGTCGGGGCGACGTTGTTCACGTCAATCCCCTTTCTTTCGCAGAATTTTATTCCGCCTACAAACACGGCGATAAATACGACGCTTGGGACGAATACTCTACTTACGGCGGTATGCCTATGCTTTTGACTATGGAAACCGACGAAGAAAAAGCCGAATATCTCAACAATTTATTTAAGAACACTTATATCAAAGATATTATCGAAAAAAACCGTCTACGTGGCGACATCGCAATTGACACCTTGATAGATGTTTTAGCCTCCTCTATCGGTTCGTTAAATAATCCAACCAAAATCGCAAAAACTTTTGTCTCTAACGGCATGAACGTAAGCGATAAAACCGTATCCACTTATATTGAATATCTCTTAGATTCCTTCTTAATACGAAAAACTGCAAGATATGATATTAAAGGTAGGAAATATATTAACTCGCCGTTTAAGTATTATTTCAGCGATATTGGACTTCGTAACGCAAGGATTAATTTCCGTCAACAAGAACAAACCCATATCATGGAAAACATAATTTATAACGAACTTGTTATGCGTGGTTTTAACGTTGACGTTGGCATAATAGAACACGTTGTTAGAACTGAGAACGATAAACGCGAAACCAAACATTTGGAAGTAGATTTTGTATGCAACAAAGGTAATCAACGCTATTACATTCAATCTGCCTTCTCTATTCCTAGTGCCGAAAAAATGGCACAAGAGCAAGCGTCACTTGACCGTATAGACGACTCGTTTAAAAAAATCATTATTACGCAAGACAGGACAAAACTTTGGAGAAATGAAAAAGGTTACGTTATTATGAACGTTTTAGATTTTCTTCTCAAAGAAAACAGCCTTGAATTATAATTTTTTCGGGATTGCAAACGCAATCCCTTTTTTTACAGCAAAGACGCAGTTATAATAACCGCGTCTTAAACATCAATGATTCCGTTATGAATTTTTTGGGAAGTGTGTAAAAGCACGAAAAATACGTTATACGAAAAAATCCTTCCGTTTTTTAGACGCAAAGGATTTTGTGAAGTTCCCAAAAAGTTCCCAATGCTATGAAAACCCCGATTTTCGTCAGGTTTTTCAAGGGATTCACGGTTTTCACGCAAAAGCCTAAAACGGCGGAAAACCTTGGGAAAATCTGGGAAGCTATGAAAAATACAAGAAAAAGAGCAAAAGTCACATCTTTGTAAAAATTTCAATTTTGGGGCATTTTTAATGGTTTTTAGTGCAAAATCGCCCCGTTTTCGCACTTTTTGAAAAATTTTTGATTTTGTGAATTTCAACGCACATCTGCCTTAAAATCCCTCGGAGTAACATCCGTGCCGGTTCAAGTCCGGTCAGCGACACCACTCTAAACCTAAATTGAACCATTGTGTTCGGTTTAGGTTTTTTTGTTTTATTACGCGCATATCAAAATCAAAAAGGCTATACGCTCAATGTTAGGGTGCGGCAAATCCTTAGAATTTCACTCCAACCCACACAAACTCATATTCCATGCTCATTGTAAAATCTTCTTAATGACAAAAAATTGTAAGCGGCGCGGCAATGCGTTCAACAACAATAAAAGCTTGTTTCGATTGACGCTATACGCAAATTTCGGTCTCTTTTTTTCCACAATCTTCGCCACCTTACAGGCAAGCTTTTCAGGCGGGATACTTTTCGCCTCCACTCCGTTCACAATTCGCCGAAACCGCGCGGCGTTACATTGATAGGTGTTCGTTCGCTCGCAAAACCGATCGAGCGCGGCGGTAGATACGCCGAGCATACCCGTAGAAACCGCCCCTGCCCGTAAAACCGAAACAGACACGCCTAAAAGCTGTAACTCCATTCGTAGCGAGTACGCGTATTTATCAAGCGCACTTTTCGTAATCGCATAAATCCCCGTAAAGGGCAACGGGTCAAGCGGAGCAAGCTCACTCGTCGTCAACACAACCCTGCCCCCCTCCTTTAATAGCGGCATAAATATTTTATTGATGTAAAAAGCGCCGTAAAGATTGATTTTGAAAATCCTATCAAACTCCTCCTCGCTCATTTCAATCAGCGAATCAAGCATATATACGCCCGCAAAATGAATGATTGCAAACAATTCGTCCGTAACTGCTTTTACCTTATCAAACGCCCTTTTGACGCTCTCTACGTCGGTGACGTCCGCTTGAATAGGCAACACGTTTTCCTCTGTCTGCCCTACCTTTTTATCGAGCGCAAACACGAAAAAGCCCCTTTCTACAAGCTCCTTAACCGTCGCGTAGCCCATACCGCCGTAAGCGCCTGTGATCAATACGTATTTCATTTTAATTTCAAGCCGTCGGAAAATGCCCGCCCCACCTTTTTCCCTAATTCGTAGTACCCATGTCCGTCACAATCATAACAAATCGGCTTGAATTTGGTCAAATCAATCTTGCCTTTTTCATCCAAAATACCGTCTTCAACAGAAACGTTTACCACTTCCCCGATACAAATTTCCGTTTCAGTATCGTAGCTAATCAGTTTACATTCCAAAACAAGAGGAAGCTCTTCTATAATGGGTGCATTGACAAATTCGCTTTTCGTGACGTGCCACCCCGTTTTTTTAAGCTTGTCAGGGTCAGTATTTGCGGACACGACCCCCACAAAATCGGCAGGAATTACGTTTTTACTATCGGCGATCGCCACCGTAAACGCCTTGGTTTTTAAAAGATTTTTCACCGTTTTATGCGTTGCGCTCAAACAAATAGACACCTGCGCCGTATCGCACACCGTACCCCAAGCGGCGTTCATTGCGTCGGGAATTCCGTTTTCGTCGTACGTGCCAACGATCAATACGGGCAACGGATAAACGTACGCTTTTGCTTTCAAATTTTTCCTCATAAAATCCTCCTTGTATCCTCCGTTTTTTAAATTATAGCATAGCCAACAAAAAATTGCAAGAGTTTATATAAAAAGAAAAATACGCAGGCCGTAACAGACCTGCGTATTTTTTCCGTTTTCTCTTTAATAAGGCATTACGAATACGCCGCGACCACATTCGAGAGTGAATTCATAGCTCCCGTCGTCCAAGAAAGCGTTCGTTACCTCACCTTTATCCCAAATTTGAATTTTTTCAAAATCCTTGAAAGAAATTCTCAGCGTTTGCGTTGCCTCCTCAGCAAGAGCCGAGTCGCTCGCATTCACGATAAAGTAGCCGTACTGCTCCTTTTCCGCGTCGTAAAGCTCGGTCACGAGCACGACTCCACCCTCTTCAAGCGTTACCGTTTCAACGTATTTTAAATCGCCATCGTCCACGCCACTCAAAAAGCCCACGGACCCGGGAATAGGCGCTTGCGTATACGTACGAAGGCATTGATAATCAAAGTGCGAAAGCGCCTTTGCCATTGCTTGCAGCTCGCTATGCAAGGTTTGCATAACGGGATAGATCGGATTCGGGTTGCCCTCGCGATCTACGAAAGTTGCCGTGTCCACGTAATACTCTCCTTTTGTGTTGACAACGGGGAAATACGTCCAGTAGCTGTATGCCTTGATCCCCATAGCCATACAAATATTCATCTGCCAGTACATATCGTCCTCGTCGGGCGTTCTGCACAACCAGCCGCTCGTTTTAAACGAACAGGTCTGCAATACCTTATGAAGCTCCAAGCCGTTATCGCGGCAGAAATCCGCGGCAATCTGCGCCCCTGCAAGCGTCGAGGCAAGCACGTACGCATTATCTTCGTTATTCCCTCTAATGGGATAGTCGTCGTACTGCAAGTAGTCTGCGCCCGTTTCGTCAAGATAGGACTGCAAATAGCTTCTATACGCCTCCTCCGAGGTCTTGCTATCGTAGTCCTCGCAATACCAGCTTTCGATCCCCGCAAGATGACCGTTCCCCGGAGAATAGGGAAGTAAATTCATCAGCACGTAAGCGTCGGGATAGCAACGCTTGATCGCCCGATATACCGTACCGAGCGCGGGCATCTGTTTCCAGTTCACCTCGTCTTTGAGCGAAACACCGATACAGGCGGGGTGCGACATCACGGCGCCGATCGAATTTCTAACGTGCTTGTCGAGGTCTGCCTCCGAGGCAAATTTCGTTCTGTTGTTCGCCTCCTCGGGATCGTCTACGAGAATGGGCGAAGTCACGGCGCTCAGCTCGTGCAAGGTGCCGCTGAACACGAACACGTCCATATCCAGCTCCTCCGCCCAGTCCATCAGCATTTTTGTCTTGCTCGTTTCCCATTTCGGACTATCAGCCGCGCCATCAAAGCCCGCCACGTAGTTGATAAACAGCGTGTTCAGCCCCGAATCCTTATAGATCTGCAAATTCTCCTTGGTAAGCAAAGACTGATCGAAATAGGTATAAATACCGTCGATTGCATACCAGTCGTCGTAAATAGCGGAATAGCCGTAAGTCATAAACTCCGTTTCCGTCGCCGAATAATCGGGTGCGTTTTCCGTCAAATCGGCACCGCCGCAGCCCGCGCCTGCGGCGAGTACGATCGCCGTAGACAGCGCGATTGCCGCCGCTTTTTTCATTTTTTCAAATTTTCTCTTCATAGCTTTCCTCCTTAGGCTACCGTATGCAATGCCTTTAATTGCGCCTTATAGGTGCAGGTGTCCGCAACACTTTCGATTGCCGCCGCTTTCGTCGCCGTCGGCTGCGTGTAGTAGAACGAAATTTCCGATGCGCCGTTTGCAATATGCGGATAGATCACCGTCTTGCTTCCGCCCGCACTAGGCAGAGCAATATTTTCGACAATCTTCCCGCCGTAACGCTCTACCAAATTGCCCTCTTCGTCAATGGAATACAGGTAGAAATAGAAATTATCCTTCGCATTATCGCCGCCGTCCTTATCAAAACCGAAGATCGCAATATAATTTGTCTGATCGTCCAGGTACCCAAGCCCGATCGGCGTCGTCGCATTTCCGGTTACCCCTTTCCAAAGCCCTGCCGTCACGCTCGTATTTAAAGAGTTGGTGACTTTGAGCATACCCCAGTTCTGTTCGTTGGAGAAGGTAGCGAGGATCCCCGCCGTTGCAAAGCCCTCATTATTCCAAGTCGAATACGCTTGCGTTGCGTTAAACGCGAAGTTTGGCAGGCTCTTGCCCGTAAACTGCAAGACGAGCCAAGACGCACCCGTAAAGCCGTCAAATTCCAAATAGTCTACGTTTTCCGCAACCCCTTTCACGGGAGATACCTTTTTCATGGTCTTGGAGGTAGCGCTGATATAACTCAAAGGCGCCGTTTCCTTGACGTTTAAGGCAGCCATCAGCCCCGTTCTATATCCAAACGTTTCTTCGTCAAGACCGAGCACCAAGTCTTTCAAACTCGTCGCAGGCGTAGCAAAGCGGAAAGCAATTTGTTCGCCACCCTGCTTGACGTTGGGATAGATCACCGCTTTCGTGCCTTTCGTCGCGTTCATGACGGTTCCGCCGACGGCAATATTCGCCTCGGTGAATTCCGCCACCTTCGTCAGCGTGCCGTCCTCGGCTACGGTAAAGATATAATACGTCAAACCAAAGCCGTTGGAGTTTCTCGTATACCCGACGATCATCACGTACTCGGTTTCGTCGTCGAAATTGTTAATACCGGGGCCGTTGCCTACGCTACCCGCATAATTTCTCCAACGCCCGCTTGCCGCAAGCGAATTCCAAACCTGCATAGCGTCGCCCGAATTTTCGGAGGCGTTGGTTACGAAAAACCCTGCTGTTGCGTACGATTCCGCATTCCAAGTAGAAAGCCCGCTCGTCGCGTTAAACGCGAAATTCGGTGCGTTTTTGCCCGTAAATTGCAGCATTAACCACGTGTCGCCGTCAAATCCGTCGAACTCGACGTACTCTACGCCCGTCGCTTTCCCGCCGCTCGCATTCACCCGTGCAAACGTTACGTCGCCGTAAACGAATTCTTTGGCCTCTTTTGCGCTCACCGTCACTTCGCTATATTGCTCGTCATAGATCGCAAGCACCGCCACGGAAAGGGTTTCACCCACCTTAGCGTCCGCAAATACGTAACGCTCGGTGCCGTCCGCAAGCTCGGTGACGAATTCACCGTTTACGTACACCTCGTATTTTTTCACGAGCGTTCTGTCTTTCCAAGTCACGGCGTTGCCCTGCCACGAAAGCTCGATCGCCGCAGGATCGGCACCGAGAAGAACCTCCCCCGTCGTGCTTGCCGAGCTGTAATTCTTGGAGAGCACGGAGGTGACCGTTACCTCATAATATCCGCCCGCAAGCGCGCTAAGATCGAAGCTCGTTTCGCTCGTCGTTTCCGACAGCACCTCCACCGTTTCCTCGCCCTCCGTCTTGGTGACGGTCACGCGATAACTCTCAACGCCCTCGATCGCCGTCCAGGCAACCGTTTTTTCATACTCGTCAAAGGTGAATACGGGTTTTTTCCCAAATTCGTTCACCTCCGTAGGCATCTCGTCGAAAAGCTCTACCTCAAAGGTAAGATTTGCGTAATGCGCGTTGCCGTAGAGGACGGTGTACAAATCGTCCGTATCGCTCACGCCGATCTCCGCCGCCGTGTAGCCTCTCGATACGGAGTTACCGAGAAGAGAGGTGTAATTATCCCCTTTCACGAGGAATACGTAATTATAGATATAGTACAGCCCCTCTTTTTCGTAGATACCCGCATACATCAGGTGCTTGCCGTTCTCCGACAGGCTAAGCGTATCCATACCCGCGTCGTACACGGACATACTGCTTTTTGCAACGAATACCACGTAGCCGTACGCCGTCATATCGTGCGAAATATACGCGCCCGAAGAACGAATCGTCGTGTCGGGACTAACCAGATTGTTAAAGAAAAGCACGGTAGGCATATTTCTGCCCGTAAACGAAATCTTTACGTGCGTATTCGTCGGTGCTGCAAGCGTGCCCGCGTCATACGCTACGTACGCCATATCCGCACGCGTCTTACTGCTGAACGTCACGCTGCCGCTCGATTCGGTGGCTTTGTACAAATTGTATTCCACCGCTACCGTCGCTTCCTCCGTATACGTCGTTTGGTCGCCGTCACGGTAAACGCCGCGAACGGTCACGCTTTGATACTCTTTTTCGTAGCCTTTCAAGGTCACGAAGGTTTCCGTCGTTTCCGTCCATTCGCCACCCGCGATCTTGTACTGATACGCCGTATCGCAATATCCCTTTCTCGGACTCCACGAAACGGTATTTCCCTTGACGTTTAAGCGGAAAGGATTAAGGTTGAGTACATCATGATAGATCAAGGAATAAGAGGAGGCGCCGTAGTAGGTTTCGCCGTCGATCGTATACACCGCGCGCACTTCCAGCTCGTACTTGCCCTCGGGTGTGCCGTCTACGACCGTATATTCCTTTTGCTCGGTGGTTTTATCCGCCCATTCACCACCGTCAACGCGTACCTGGTATCCTGTGGCGTCATATTTAACCACCTTGCCCGTCTGTTGACCGACGCTTGCCGTCGTGTCCGTCCACGTCACCGTCGAACCGACGTTGATAAGGGTGGGCGTACCGAGCGCGATCTTGCTCGGCTGATAGTATTTAAAGGTGATATCCTTTCTCGTAGATCCAACGAAAAGAATATATCCCTCCTGCAAGCTTTCATGTTTTTCGTCGGTGTCAAAATTCCAACGGGAATTGTATTTGCCCAGCTCGATCATATTCCCGTCTTCATCTTTTTCATAAAGCGTCGTCGTTACAACCCTATACCCCGCCGTAGCGTCGGTGGTTTCTTGGAAGGTATGGAAATAGAAATCAAGCACGTAATACCCGTCCGTTTTGAGCGCAGAAAGGGAAATAAGGGGCGTCGCTATTAAACGACTATTCAAACGGTTAGGGCCATGCACCTGATAGTTTTCTCTACTTTGTTCAAGCGTGGAAAGATAGCCCTCACCCGACTTCATATTGCCCGACTGCGAATCGGCGGCAATCACCACCTGCGGTGCATCGTCGCCGAGGAATTCCACACGCACGTTGGATTCGTCGTAAGTATACGTCTGATCAAACGAGAAGAACGCCATGTCTTCAATATTCGTTGATTTCAACAGCATTACGGTGTCGTTGCCCTCACCAAAGAAAGCTTTCGTCGCCGTGATCCCTTCGGGGATCTTTTCTTCGTCCATGCAAACGACGCTGACGACCTGTTTTGCCGTCCCCTCGCTGTTGCTTGCCTCTACGGTGAACTCGTACACGCCCTGTTTCTCAAAGGTATACGAACCGCCTCCCGCCACCGCGCCGTCCGCGATTTCATGGGTTTCGGAAACCGTCGAAGCGTTCTTTAAATCCACCGTTTCCTGTCGAATGGTAACGGAGGTGAATTTTACCTGCTCCTCCGTTTCAAACGGGGTGGTAACAATCCCGCTTTGGCGGTAAATAGCGGAATAGCTCTTCGTCGAACCAACCTTAAATTCCAAGGTGCTCGCCGAAGTCATTGCGGGCGTTGCAGGTACGACCTCAATCGTACAAGTAAGCTCCGCTTTTTGTTTGCCTTTCGTGCGATATACCGTAATGGTATAATCGCCGTAAAAATCACAAGGAACGACGAGGGAGTCCTGCTCCACCGTCTGCTTCGCTTCAAGCGTAGTATCGTAATAGGTGTATTTCAAAGAATAACTCGCGTCGAAGTCCCGCTTGAAATACTGATTCATTACTACTTCGGTGAAAATCTCTACCTTTTCAGGCGGCTGCTTTTTAAAGACGAATTCGTCCTTTTCTCCGCAAGCCGCACCGAGAAGACACAAGATCCCCGTAAGACAAGCGATTAACGCAAGAAAAATACGTTTGGTAACCGTTTTCATTGTTTTCTCCTTTAAGCCTAAGTAAGCTTAACCCTTTAATCCGCCTACGGACATATTCAAAAGCATGGTCTTTTGCCCAACCATAAACAGAACGATCGGTACGATCGCCGAAAGAATAATGGCACCGTAGAACATAGGAGTACCGCCCTCGACGAAAAGCACCTCGTCTTGGAAAAGATACAGCCCGTACGCAAGGTTGGGGAATTTGGTCAAATACAGCATGGATTCGCTGTACTGATTCCAACGCCCCATAACGTTGCTGATATAGAGCGCAATAATACAGGGTATTGCCTGCGGAAGTACGACGGTGAGGAGGGTTTGCAAACGGGTCGCCCCGTCCATGTACGCCGCCTCCGAGTACTCTTTACTGATCCCTTTAAAGTATCCGTACATAATCAGCGCCGACATATCAAAGCCCATAAACCACGTCAGCGAATACGGCAACGGGTTATTGAGCATATTCAGCGCACGAATCAGCTTATACCCTGCCGCGCTACCGCCGATAATGGGAATGGTGATACGGAATACGATTACCCCGTACAAAAAGTTCTTCCCCGGGAAATTGTAACGGGCGAGCGGATAAGCCAGCATTGCGCTTGCAAGCAAATTGAGTATCTGCGAGCCAAACGCGAGCCAAAAAGAGTTAACTGCCATCGTCCAAAAACCAGCCTCCCCTACACGGAACGTAGTAAAGATCTTCACGTAATATCCGAAATCCCACGTTTTCGGGAGCGCAAGCGTGCTATCGTAATATTCCTCAACGCTCTTTAAGGAGTTAGAAAGCGTCCAAAATAAAGGATACAAATAGTACACGCACATCACGACGTAAATGATGAAAAAGACGATAAAAATAACGTGACGGCTGGTGTTTTCGTTATTGCCGAGGAGCTTCTTTTTAAAGGTTTTAAAAACAGAATTTTTCGTCATATCCGCCTCCTCAATACGAAACGTCCGCATGGACTTTTTCCAAGAAATGCCGCGTCACCATAACGATCGGCACCGTGATCGCCGTAAACAGTACGCCGAGTGCCGACGGGTACCCGTAAAGCCCCGCCTTGCCACCCTCGTCCGTGATCGACTTCGCCAAATAGAATAAGTAGAACCCGACGGACGCCGTGCCGTGTTTCCCGTTGGTGTAAAGGAACGCGCCGTTATCCTGCGTAAAGATACTGGAAAACCAGCCTATGATCGTGATGATAATCGTCGGCCAAACCAAAGGAATGGATATGGTGATAAACTCACGAATAAATCCGATCCCCTCTAATTTCCCCACCTCGAACATTTCGTCGCCGATACGGGCAAACGCGCCCGAAAGTACGAACGAAAACTGAAAGATCGCAGGGAGAACTTGAATTAAGAGCAACGTCGGGACTGCCGATTCGATTGCGTTGAGGAAACCTTTCATCTGCACGTCGAGCGACACCTCAATCCCCATCATATTCACCCATTGCAAAATGGGGCCGTCTGCCGCAACGAAGCTTTTCATGATCAGCGTCCACACGATCCCACCCAAAACGGAGGGGATCATGAAAATGGTACGGAAAATATAGTGCCCGGGGATCCGCTTATAGAGAATGTACGTCGAAAGCGTCTGCACCACCCAACAAAATCTGCAAATGATCCAAAACAGCCACGACTGCAAAAGCATATCCCAAAGATTAAAGCCGTACTTATCCTCGGCTACGAACGCCGTCCAAATTTGCTTAAAGTTGTCAAGCGTGAAATTCCCGTCCCCGTCCTGAAAGGCAAGGAATACCGAATCAATATTCAAATACAGCCAGAACACGCAAAAGGTGATGACGGGAAGAATGACCATCAAGTAGCAAAACCCGAACGCTTGCCGATCCTCCATATTATATTTCTTTTTGATATGGGTTTTCAGCTTTCCGATCTGTCTACTCAAAAAATTCCCGTTGGAAAAACGATCAGCCATTGTTCTTTACCCCGTCAATGTACTTTTTCGCAACGTCGAGATAATCAGGCCAAGACTTTTTAACCCCGTCCAAAGAGCTTTTGTACAGGCTGTTTGCGATTTCCGCGTAATTTCTTTCAGAGGGGCTTGCCACCGCGCCGACGTCAGCGGTGATGTTCGTCACCATGCTCGCGCTGAAATAGTCGCCAAAGGCAACAGAGGTCGCCATTGCTTTCCGAAGCCCGTAGGTCGAGGAATAGAAGAGTTGGTTGGTGTTCGCATTGTGAATGTCAGCCGCGTCCTTTAAGAATTGATAGTCATATTCCGTCTTACCGCTCTTTTCATACGCGCTCATAAGCCCGTATTCGCTCCAAAGATCAGCCGCGTCCTGCGACGCCATCATACGAAGGAAAAGCGCCGCCACGTCCTTCATAGGCGAGCCTTTGGTGATGTAACCGTCCGCCTGATAAGAGGTGGCACCCACACCGCGCGCCGCGACAATCTTTTCCACCTGCGTCTGCGAAATATCCACGCCCGCAAACTGCGTTTCCGTCATGGTTTCAATTTCCGCATTCGTCTTTCCCTCGTCCACAAGCTTGGTCATATAACTCAAAATCTCGTCGCACTTTTCCTCGTCCGTGCCCGTGCCGTCAAGTTTAAGATCAACACCCAGGTACGAGATCATGGGGGTCTGCATCATGCGAATATCGTTCAAACGGGTAGAGAAGTTAGCCCTTACCTCGTTGAAGAAATAGGCGCCGTCGGACATGAACGCCGCGTTGCCGCGGACAAGCTGCGCGTGCGCTTGGTCGTGTCTTTGCGAAGCGGAACCGAGCACGGAATACACCACGTCATACTGCTGCAAAAATACCTCAATGCACGCCTTATAATAATCGTCGTATTTTTCGTACACCGAATAGCCTTGCGTCATATCGTCAAGCTCGAGCACGGAATTAAGCGTAAAGAAATCGTCTTCAAACGCCTCCTTACCCATCAACTGGCAGAGCATATCGAGCGCACCGTTGTACGGATACCCGTACGCATTATCACCTGCCCAAACGGTGGGATAAACGCCCGTATCCTTGGTACCCTCTACGCCGTTTGCGCCGTAGTAGATTGCGTCGTAAGCCTCGAAAAGCTCGTTCGTCGTTCTCGGAAGCTCGGTGATGCCGTATTCGGCAAGGATCTTGGTATTCGCGACGATCCCGAGAGGAGCCGTAAAGTAATGGAATTTATACCAGTCGTTGCCCTCTTTCAATAAGTAGTACTGATTTTCGCTCACCTTATCCTTAATAGGCGTCGCCTCGACGCTGCCGTCAAAATTGATGGCGCCGTTATTATATACGTCGTTCAAATTTTCCACGCAAACGCCGTAGTCCTCATCCAGCACAGCGTCCAGATAGATACCCGCCGTCAAGTACAAATCGACGCCCGTCTTAGAACCAAGACGCATTTCGGAAAGCGCCGTATCGTTTTTCAGGTTATTTCTGGGGGTAAGGACGTTAATCTTATACCCCTCTTCCTCGTACGCTTTTTCAAACTTTTCTGCAAGCTTATTCAGCCACGTCGTGCCGTAACCGCCGCTGACAACAGCCACGTTCACCGTTTTTCCGTCGGAAACGACCGGCTGCTCACCACAGGCAGCACCGCTCAATACCCCTGCACCAAGGGTCGTCGCGCAAAGCGCCAACGCCAAAATCTTTTTCGTTTTCATAATTTTCTCCTTATAAATAAGTTTTTTTCAAAGTAAAAGCTCATACGCCCGTCGCGTCGTACTTACGGGCGGAGCATATTGCGTATAAACGGAACCTGCTTCGCCCCACGTCAAGCGTAGAGCGAAGCGTTTCCCGTCCGTTTACTTATTCCTCCTTACTGAAACGTGGAGTAGTCGTCGAAGCCGTCCGTAATAAAGTTATCGCTAGTACGGATACAGTCTTCCACCGCAAGATAAGTTACTAACACCGTAGGTTTTTCATAATTTTTCATGGTATTATCCTCTTTTTAGTGATATTTTTAGATCTTCTTACTCGGGAATGACGAATACGCCCTGTCCACAGCCAAGCGGGAATTTCCCCACGCCGTCGCAAAGTCGCACCGTCTGTTCTTCGCCCTTATAAAGGACTTTTGCCTGCTCGCAACCCGTAAACGCCACTTCTATCTCCTGCGATTCGTTCATTTCGGGATCGGTCGCGTTGACAAGATAGTATCCGTAACGCCCCGTTTCCTTATCAAACAATTCGGTAACGAGCGCGACGCCCGCCTTTTTCAGCTTTACGTCGCTAACCTTTTCAAACTCGTACGAACGGATTCTCCCATTTTCCGTTTCCGCGATAAATTCTTTCGCGAAGTTGGTATCGCCCGGGGCGTCCTCCGTCAAGTACGTTTTCATGCCCTTAAACTCGAACTGTAAAAGGGTCTTTGCCGCTTTTTGCATTTCCGCATGGATTCGTTGCATCCAAAACCACAGCGGGTTCTTCTCCGCGTGCTTGTTCACGAAACACGCCGTTTCGTCGTAACGCTCGCCGCCTGCGTTGACAACGGGGAAATAGGACCAGTAGCTGTAAATTTTTATCCCCATAGCCATGCCGATATTCATTTGCCAGTACATATCCCGCTCGGTGGGCTTTTTACAAAGCTTTCCCGAAGTAAAGAGCTGACAGGCTTGGAATACTTTCGCAAACGGTACGCCCTTTTCCTTACAGATCTCCGCAACCATTTGCGCCCCAACGAGGTGACCGTTGATGAGGTACTTTTCGCCGTTGTCGCGCTCGTGAATGGGATAATCGTCATACTGTACAAAATCGGGATTCGTTGCTTTCACAAACTCGCGTACGTACGTTCTGTACGCTTCCACGGGGCCAAGCTCGCTTTCGTTCGGGCAGTAGAACCCCCTGTGTTCGCGCGTGACAAGCTCCGAGGAATACGGCAGCAGGTTCGCGTTGATATAGATATTTGGATACAACCGCTTTAACGAACGGTACACCTCACCGTATGCCGTAAACATTTCCCAAACAGGCTCGTCTTTCGTCGAAACGCCGATCGCCGCAGGGTGCGCCATAGGCTCCGCAATGCACGCGCCGATATAATCGTCCAGCTCCTTTTCCGAAGCGAAATAGGTAAAGCCGTCTGCCTTTTCGGGGTTGATGAGCGATTCTTCATTCTTGGAAAGTCTGTGCAGATTTTCCTCGAAGAAGAAAGCCTTCATACCCTCCGCGTGCGCAAGATCAAGCGATTTCTTGGTAAGACTTTCGTTAAATTTTCCACGGCACTTGTCGCCGTCCCAGCCAGTTATGTAGGAAACGAAATAGACGTTAAAGCCCGCTTCCTTATAATCGTGAAATACCTCAGGCGTCAAGTTACTCTTTTCCAAATAGGTCTTTTCTGATTTAAAAGCAAACCAGTCGGTACAAGTCGCGTGATAGCCAAAAATCAAAAATTCGTCTTTCAAAATCATTTTTTCTATCTCCTGATTGTTAGTAGGGAAGCACGAACACCGCTCTCCCACATTCAAGCGTAAACGCTGCCTTGCCCTCTTCGTCCAGCTCGTAAATCTGATACTCGCCGTCCGTATAAACGACAATAAAATCGTATCCTGCACCGAACGACACTTCAAATTCCACCGCGTCGGCGTGAACGGGATCCTCCGCATTGACGAACCAGTACCCGTACTGCCTATGCAATTCGTCGTACAGCTCGCTTACCAAAAGTGCCGCGCCGTCCGCCTCGTCCGAAAGCTCCGAAAGTGTCACAGCCACGTTGACAAGCGTCGAATTTACCATTTCGATAAAGCTCTTAGACCCCTCGTATTCTGCGCCGTACTGACTGTATACGCCCATGTTTTGATACTCGAAATAGGAAAGCATTTTCGCATATTTCTGCATGATGGAGTGAAGTGTTTGCAGGGTGTAATAGGTGTTTTCGTTGATATTCCCCTCGCGATCTACAAAGCTTGCCGTTTCGTCGTAATGCTCGTAACTGCCCTCGTTGATCACGGGATAATAAGACCAGTAGGAATACCCCTCCACGCCCATTGCCATAGACAAATACGCCTGCCAGTAAAAATCGTTTTCCGTCGGCTTTTTCCAAAGCAAACCGGTCGTCGAACCAGCGCAGCTTTGCAATACTCTGTTAAATTGCAAGCCGTTATCGCGGCAGAACTCCGCAACGATCTTTAAATTGAGAAGATGCGTGGTAAGGATATACGGCGTTCCAACGGGATTTTCAAGCGGGATCTTTTTCCCGTTTTCGTCCAGAACGAACTGTCCGTTTTCCACCTTGTAAATGTGCCCCGATTCCCTGATAGGATAATCGTCGTATTGCAGGATCTCCGCGCCCGTTGCCTCGTAGAACGCTTGCAAATACGCTTTATAGCAAGCCTCTTTCGCCGCCGACGTCGAGGAAGCTTGCCCCGCCACGTACGCGTCGTCCTCGCCCGAGCAGTAATATTCCGTGTCCGCACTTCCGTCGATCAAGCCCGGGGAATAGGGAAGTAAATTCATGTTCACGTACATTGTAGGGTCGATCGTTTTCAGAGCCTTATAGACCTCCCCCATAGCCGTAAACATTGTGTACGACGGTTCGTCTTTGAGCGATACCCCGTAAAACGCGGGATGCGCAAGCGCGCTCGCAAGATAGCCGCGAAGGTATTCCGTCAACGCCTCTTGCGACGCAAAGGTGTTTTTCCCGTCCGCCGTACCGTCCGTCACTATAAGAGAAGAGGTTTTTGCCGAAAGGGTATGCAATACGCTATCCCATACGATTACGGGTAAACCCACCTCTTCCGCCATATCCATAACGGATTTGAGTTTGCTGTTTTCAAAGTTTGTGCTGCTGAATCCGAATACGTAATTTGCAAATAAGACGTTCAGCCCCGCGTCCTTGTATTTTTGCAAGTTTTCCACGGTTGCCAAAGACTCGTCAAAGGTCGTTTTTACGTAATCGTCCTGCCCTGCCGTGCCCGTTGCCCACCAGTCGTCGCAAACGCCGTGGTAGGCAAAGGTCACGAACTGCGAATTACTACTCGTGTAATAATCCGTCGGATTCAGCTTTATCTGAAAAAAAGTGTCGCTACGCCGTTTTCGTACGATTGCACCGTTACGAGAATTCTCTCGGCGACGTACGTTTCGCTGTCCGCGTCATACGTCCAAACGGTCACGGGTACGTGCGGCAGATTGTCGGAGGTCGAAATCAGGCGCGTAGGTACGTTGATCGTTACCTTGAACACAAGACGCTCGTTGTCAGAGTCATAGCTCGTCATAACGCTATACCCTCTTACATACGCGGCGGAAAGTCCGTCCTCAGACGTCGCTACGGTATAGGTAACCGCGTCCACGTATACGAGGTTTACCGTGCAGTCGATATATTCTTTCAAAATACCTTTCTGCGTGGAAGAATAGGTTGCATATTTTGCCGTATCGTTGTAGGCAAGCACCGCTACCTCGTAGCAAGAACGGGAGTTATCCTCTTCGTTGTACGCCGTTGCAAAGTTCGCCGTCGTGCCGTCCGCATAGGTGATCGTCGCGTACGCCATTGCGGAGAATTCGCGGTTGTAGTTGGAGTAAAGTACGTTGGTAAGCGTGATATAGTAAACTGAGTACGCTTCGTCCTCTTCATAGGCTTTGAAGTTGGTAAGCTCGGTGGCGTTGGTGCCCTCCGAAATATCCAGATCGCCGTCGATCATGTCCGTAGGAAGCACAAACCCGTACAGTTTCACGTTCAACGCCGCAAGCTGCGCCGCATTCACCTTTACGTGGAAACGAAGCCCGCCGTGGTAATCGGTCGTGGAAGCGATACGAATGGAAGCGCCCGCAATCATGGAAAGATCGAGATAGGTCGCCGTCACCGTCGTATCCCCGTCAATCGTTACGGACGCGCCCGCTTTATACAAGCCGCCGTTCACCGTCCAACCGATAAAGTTCGCGTTCGCGCAAGCAGGAAGAGTGTAGCTCTCGCCCGTCGTAACGCTTGCCGTCGTGATTTCGCTACCGTCCGCGTCTTTCACCGTCACCGTGCTCTTTTCCGCAAGCGCCGCCGTCAAGGACGCCTTGTACGCGTAAGAAGCGGGAATATTCGCAAGCAAGCCGTTCATGGTCGCTGCGGGCTTGACAATGTTGAAGGTCGTCGTACCCGTCGTACCTGCGCCGATATAGGGATAAATCACCGCTTTATCGCCCTGCGCATTCGCAATGCTCGGATGCGTCGCGCTGATAGGATCGCAAGCCGCCGTTACGTTACCCTCGCTGTCAACGGTGTAAATATACAACGTGATTTTACTTTCTGCTTTTTTGGACTCTACCAAAGCAACGTAAGAAACGCCGTCCGTATAGTAAGCCTCGCCCTTCGGGAAACCGCCGCTACCGTAATAGCAATCGCCCGAATTGATAGCGTTTCTAATATGGAGAGTTCCCCATTTGGTAAGAACGATATTCCCCAAAGTCGCGTTCGTTTCCGTACCTGCGAATTCGGAATATACGGTAGTAGCGTTTACCCCAAAGCTGGGCATATTCTTGCCCACGAAATCTACGAGCATATAGGTATCGCCGTCAAACCCGTCGAACGAAATCGTTTCAAACGTTTTACCCGTCAAGTTATGGTCTGCGGTACTTGAAATCGTCAATTCTTGCCCGTAGTAAGGCTCCTCGTCTTTCAACGCTTCTTCAAGCTGTGCACGATACGGGTGATTTACGCTGATGCTATCAACAAGCTTATGAAGGCTCTTTTGAGGCGTAAGATAGTTAAAAGTGATCGTCGGCGAATAGGTATCGTAGCCCGTATTATCGTTACAACGAAGATGGGGATAAATCACCGCCTTACTACCGAGCGAATCCGAAAGTCCGCCGTGATATAAACTCTTGCCCACGATTTTCGTCAACGTTCCGTCCGTTTCTACGGAGAACAAGTAATAATAAATAGAGTTGTGTCCTTTCGTCGCCGAGTCGCCCAAAAGGGTAGTATCATCCTTGTCATAGCCGAGGAACATTAAATATTTAACGTTTGCTTTCAAATAACCGATCGCCGTAGGTACAGCCGAACTGCCGCTTTGAGTATTAAAATGCCCCGTGGTCGTATTAAACGAATTCGTAACACGGAAAGTACCCCAGTTGTTTTCGTTGGAATGGGAAATGAAAACACCCGCTTCCGTATAAGAATTTGCGTTCCAAGTCGAGAACGCTTGTTTTGCGTTTACCGCAAAGTTGGGAATACTCTGTCCCGTAAATTCAAGACCAAACCAGGTGTCGCCCGAAAAACCGTCGAATTCGAGATATTCTACGTTTTCTGCAACGCCTTTCGTCGCATAAACCTTGTTCATGGTCGCCTCAAAAGCGAAGCTGCCGTTAAGATCGTCATGCAATGCCTGCTTATAAGCGCAGGTTTCAGGCAAGCCGTTGACAAGCCCGCTGAGCGTCGTCTGCGGAGTCGCATACTTGAACGTGATCGCGTCCGCACCGAAGTTGATATTCGGGTAAATGACCGCCTTGCTGCCCGTGCCGTAGCTTACGCCGACAGATTCTTCAATCGTAAATGTCAACGTCAAACCGTTAGTATCGTACGTATAAATGTAGTTATAGAACGTTCTGGACGAATGGTCAAAGCCAACGATCATCACGTAATGCGCGGTCGCCGAGAAATTCGCAATACCGTAACTATAGTCAAACGTTTTCCAAACGCCGGTCGTGTTCAGACCATTCTGCAAACGAGTACCCGTTTGCCCTGCCTCACTCGAATAAGACATGATAACGCCCGAAGTACTATACATTTCCGCGTTCCAGGTTTCATACCCCTGCACCGCGTTAAACGCAAAGTTCGGCGCGTTCTGCCCGTCGAATTCGACGAGGAAATAGGTATCGCCCGAAAAGCCGTCGAATTCGAGGTAGTCCACCCCCGCTGCAACGCCTTTGTTTGCGGTAACCTTGTTCATTGTCACTTCCGTTAAGTCGGAAGTCGTTGACGCCTTGACAGGCGTCGGGTTGTAGTTGATTCCAAAAACCGTACAGACGGCCGCAACACACGCGCAGATCGCCAGCCAGAACCGTTTTGCCGTTTTCGTAATCATGCTGTTTTCCTCCTAAAAAAATGTATTTAAAAATCCGCTTTTTTGCGGCATTTTTAGCCTTGTAAATTTTTTCCTTTTTAAGGATTTTTTTGTTTGTCTGTTAAAACAGACAAACAGGGGTACCCCTGCATTTTCATTTTTGATGAAATTGCCGTAAAGAGCGGCTTTTTTTCGCGCCGCGAAAGCAACTTCCCCCTCCCCCGATTGTACGGTCGTGAGCTTATTATATCATAACGATTTGTCAAATTCAATATTCTTTTATAACCAAAAATTATGAATTTATGACTTTTTTTGGTTATGACAAAATTATTTTTAGAAAAACTATTTACTTTTTTCTTTTTATCCTTTATAATAGAATTATGAGAATATTACCCACCTCGGAGATCCACGAAAATCCGTTTACCAAAATTATTATCGCGCGGCAATGCCCCTCGCACACGCACACCTTTTTTGAATTCATTATCAATTTGAGCGGTGAATTTGAAAACTGTATCAACGGCGTGACGTACACGATCAAAAAAGGGCACGTTTTATTGCTTCGCCCCGAGGATCAGCACCATTTTTCCAGTCAGGTCAGCCATACGCACCGCGACGTGTACGTGTTGCCCGAGAAAATGAAAGCGATCGCCGACTGCATTTCTCCCTCCCTTTACGAAAAGCTTGCAAATCAGCCGCTCGCCGTCTTTTTCAAGGTTTCGGACTATCAACTGCAAACCTTGGAGGGAAAGCTGAACTATTTCAACGCGGCAAGCAATTATTCCAAGCTTTCCTTGGAGCTCGCCCATACCAACGTCGTGACGGAGCTGCTCTCTTTATGGCAACAGAGCTTTGACGATAAGAAATCGGACTATCCCGAGTGGCTCAATCTTTTATTCCACCGCTTGAACACGGAGGATTATCTTTTGCGGCCGCTCTCTGAAATTATCGCGAGCACCAACTATTCCTACGGCTACGTCTGCCGTCAGTTTAAAAAATACACGGGTACCACCTTAAACGAATACGTATCCAAGGAAAAATTCGCCTACGCCGTCGCGCTTTTACAAAACCGCGAGGCGCGAATTGCCGACGTTGCGGAAAAGCTTAATTACGGCTCCCCGAGCAATTTTATCATTGCCTTTAAAAAGCGTTGCGGGCTAACCCCCGCACAATGGCGCAAAAAAAAGCCGCCCATTTCTATGCGAAAGGACGACTGATTTTCTCTATAAATTAGGCTCTGCCGCGATGGCAGAGCCTTTCGTTTTCTATTTTTTTACCGTGTATTCACGGACGCTGGTCAGTATTTCTCCGTCGATTTGCAAAGTTCGCGGCTCGTTAAAACGTACGGTGATCGTTTTTCCCGTCAAAAAGGTGACGTATTTTTTTTCTTTCACGTGCGTACCTTTCCAAATTTTCGGGAAAAGAAAGAGGGTTTTCAACCGACCGCAACCGTGTACAAGCATCAGCATTACCCCGTCCTTATCCCTGTCCTGCTTAGGCGCGGCGCACATACCTCCACCGTAATATTTCCCGTTTAAGGTCGGCGCAAGCCACACTTTTTTAAAGAAAAATTCATTGCCGTCCACCGTCACCGTGGCGTCCGTCGGACGGTACCGCCCAAACAGCCCCTTGTTTGCAATCGCTTTACGGTCTGCCCGCCCGCCGCGGGAAAAAATTTTCTCCTCCTCTTCGTGACAATACCCGTCAAGCCCAAACCCGACGCCGTTTAAAAAGTTTCGCTCCTTTCCCCTTACCGTCACCGTCGGCAAATTTTTTATGTAGTTCGTTAAGGACACGGGTCGGTCCTGTCTACCCTCGACGTCACGAAAAAAGTCGTTGTTTCTGCCGCACGCAAAATAGTAAATTTCCTGCTTAACGGAAAGATTTTTCGTATCGTTTAAAAAGCGTTGCAAAGTACCGTCGCCGCCGCAAATAACGACGACGCCCTTTTCGTCAATTTCCTCGAAAAAACGCGCGTAATCGTCAATCTCGGTCAAATCGAAATAGATCAGCGCCTCGCCGTAATAGGCCACGTCCAAAAGCTCGGCTTCTTCTTTTCCCCGCCCGCCAAAGGCTTGCGGATTGTATAAAACGTAATATTTTTTCATTCCTCTTTTCCGTCCTATTCCTCGTTTTACAAAAACAGTATACAACGGAAAAATAAACTGAAACGAAACGAAAAGAAGATTTTTTCCAAATTTAATAAAATTATTTCGGCAGGTTTACCGAAAAAACGGTATGCCCGTCGGTGCTTTCAACAAACACGCTTCCGCCGTGCAGCTCGACAATATGCTTGACAATGGAAAGCCCTATGCCGTTCCCCTCGCGAGAACGCGCCTTGTCCGCGCGGTAAAATTTACGGAAAATATGCTCCTTTTCCTCCTCGGGGATCGTCGGCCCTGTGTTCCCGATCCGAACGACAACTGCCTTTTCCTCCTCTTCAATCCGCACCGAAAGCTCTCCGCGTTCGTCCGAAAATTTTACGGCGTTGTCTAAAAGATTCAGCCATACCTGCTTTAACATATCCTCGTTCCCGACAATCTCACATTCGGGAAATTCAAGGTCTAAGCGGAGCTGTTTTTTTAGCCACTTTTTCTCCAAAAGGAGGATACAGGTACGAATTTGTTCGGATAAATTGAACCTCGTTTCCTCCGTTAAAATGCCTTGACTTTCGATTTTGGAAAGATTTAAAATGTTTGTCGTCATGCCCGAAAGCCGATTTGTTTCCTCCTCGATCACGCAAAGATATTCAAGCTGCTTTTCTCGGCTCAACTCCCCTTTTTTCATGAGCGCGACAAGTCCGCTGATGGAGGAAATAGGCGTTTTGAATTCATGGGAAAAATCGTTGACGAAGTCGGCGCGCAAAATCTCCGTTTTTTGCAGCTCTCCCGCCAAGGCGTTAAATCCGTCGGAAATAGGCTTTAAGGCTTCCGCGTCGCCGAAATCCAGCCGCGTATCGTACGCCCCTGCCGCCAGTTTCCCCATGCCGTCAAGCAATTTATTGAGCGGCCGAAAAACAAATTTCCCCGTAAGCCACGACAAAAAAGTGCCGATCAAAAGACTTGCACTACCGATAATGAGCGCCGTTAAAAACCACGAACGCTCCAACGTTTCCGACGATACCGCCCCCGCCTTTAACAGGATCCATTCCGCTAAAATTACGGCGAAAAACGCCACGACAATCACCCCTGCCGTCGCAAGCACGAACGTCCGCCGAAACCGACGTTTGGGATTTTTGTATTCCTCTGCAATTTTTTCGTTTAATTCTTTGAGTGTCATACCTTTTTCACCGCCTTATACCCAAGTCCGCGAATATTTTGAATTTCAAATTCCTCCCAACCCTCGAACCGTTTTCTCAGTCTTCCGATATGCACCGTCACCGTTTCCCAGCCTGTTTCACACTCCATGCCCCAAATCTCGTCCATAAGCTGAATACGGGTAAAAATCTTCTCGGGGTAGGAAAGGAGCTTATATAAAAGCAAAAATTCCTTTTGCGGCAGCTCCTGCGTTTGCCCGTGTCCCGTCACCGTGTACGAATCGTAATCGAGCGTCACCTCTCCCACTTTGATTTTTCGTTCGTTCGCGATATGCGAGCGGCGAAGTAGTGCCTTTACGTGCAGCAATAATTCCTCCGTGTCAATCGGCTTAGACATATAGTCGTCTATCCCCGCTAAAAATCCTTTTTTTCTGTCCTCGGGAAGCTGCTTTGCCGACACCATCAACACGGGTAATTCCACCCTTGCCCCCCTTAGTTCCCTCGTGAACTCGTACCCGTCCAGCTTTGGCATGGTGATATCGACGATTGCAAGGTCGATATGCTCCGTTTCCATGAGCCTTAACGCCTCTTCACCGTCACTCGCCGCGGACACGGTATACCTCTCCGACTCTAAAATCTCGCGCATCAAAAAGCGCATATTCTTATCGTCGTCTACGACTAAAATATGAAACATACTCACTCCAAAAAAAGACACCCCCGACAGGGTGCCTTTCCGTTTATTTTTTATCGGGAACGGGAATTACGTTTCCGTCAACAAAATCGAGCACCGCTGCGCTCATTTTCTTTAAGTCGTTGGGATAGACCTTTTTAAACCGCAACGGGCGGTAACGAAGATCGGTCAACGCCTTGGGCGGTTTCATTGCCGTCAGCAGGTTAAGCCGCTTGATCCCCTTAAAGCTATCCTTGACGTCGTTACCCGAAAGGGCGTACAAAACGTCCTGCGGGAATTTGTACGGATTTGCCGTCGAAACGACCACCGTTGAGGTGAAATCCTTTTTATCCTTTCTGTCCTGATAATCCGCGTTGACGGCAAGCGCAACCCCCGTGTGCGTGTCCATGGGGTATCCGTATTCCTCAAAGATCTCGTACATGGCCTCCACTACGTCGTCCTCGCTGGCATAGCCGCCGCAAAAATCCGCGTCGATTTTCGCCTTTTCCGCCGTCGTTACCGAGTATTCGCCGCGCTCCGCAAGGTTTTGCATTTTATCAGCCGTTGCTTTCGCGTTTCTGCCGCTCACCTCGAATAACAGCCGCTCTAAATTAGACGAAACGAGAATGTCCATAGAGGGGGAGGTGGTACGATACAGGTTGCGTTTCGCATCATACTTGCCCGTCGCAAAGAAATCGGCAAGCACCTTGTTTCGGTTGGACGCGCAAATCAGCTTACGCACGGGCAGCCCCATTTGCTTGGCATACCAACCCGCAAGAATGTCGCCAAAGTTTCCCGTGGGCACGACGAAGTCAATCGGCTCGTCCTCCTCGATACGCCCCGCGCCAAGCATATCCAAATACGCCGAAAAATAATAGGCAATTTGCGGTGCAAGCCGCCCGAAATTGATGGAATTCGCGCTGGAAACGCGGGTATTTCGCTTTAAAAGCTCCGCACCGAACTGTTCGTCAGCAAACAGCTTTTTCACCGCTTTTTGGCAATCGTCGAAGTTTCCCGAAACAGCCGCCACAAAAACGTTGTCGCCGTCTTGAATAGACATCTGCAAGCGCTGCATTTTCGCCACGCCCTCGTCGGGATAAAATACCGCCACTTTCGTTCCCGGTACGTCCCTGAACCCTTCAAGCGCCGCCTTGCCCGTGTCGCCGCTCGTCGCCGCGAGAATAAGGATATCCTCTTTCACGCCGCATACCTCACAGCTCTTTTTCAACAGATAGGGAAGTACGGTAAGCGCCATATCCTTAAAGGCGCAGGTCGGGCCGTGAAAAAGTTCGAGAATATAAAAGCCGTCGTCAATTTTGACAAGAGGGGCGGGATCGGAGGAGGTAAAGGTGGCATACGCCTTTTCGCACGCCTCCTTTAAAAAGTCCGCGCCAAGCTCGTCCGCGAGGTATTTCCCGAGGATAAAAGCCGCGCGCTCCGCATAATTCATTTCCGACATTGCCGCAAACTCCTCTTTGGTCACCCGCGGAAATTTTTCAGGCACGAACAAGCCGCCGTCTTTCGCAAGGCCTTGTACGATCGCCTGTGCGCCCGTAACGGTTTCGCCGCCTCTGGTACTGATAAACTTCATAATTTCACCTGCCGTATTTGAAAACAGCCGCCGAGACGTAGCCGCCTCGGCGTGTTTTCGCCTATTTTTTTAACGCATTAAAGATACTTCGTTACGAAATCGGGAAGCTCCTCTTTCGTCGCGGAAACGGAAACGGTGATCGTCAATCCGTTCATGTTCGCTACCTTATCAAGCATATAGAAGAACGCCGCAAGCTCGCCTACGGGTTTCCCTGCAATACGGACGACGCCGTCAATGTATACGTATTCGTTGTCGTGGTTCCCCGCGATCACGCCTTTGATAAATCCGCAAAGGGCAGCTTCGCCCGCGATATCGTATTCCGAAACGTCAATGAAACGAACCTCCCGTTCCAAATCATACATGCCGCGCTTAGAATCCGTGATGAAGATCATGTGGCCTTTCGCCTTTTCGATCGTAGCGTTCGCCTCGTCAATCATCATCTTAGTTTTGCCCGTGCCTTTTGCGCCATAAATAACTTTAATCATAGAAAAATCCTCCCGAATTTTGTTGGGTTTTAGTCCCCCGAAAAAGAAAAGTCCCTCGGGTTACTTCTATTCTACCAAATTTTTCAGCAAATTTCAATACTTTTGAGAAAAATTTTTTGCAAATTTTAAAACTTTTTTTATTTTTACCGTAAATCGACTTCTTTCACCCCGCAATCGCCACAAAAAAAGCCCAAAAGGAGAAACGCGCCCGCTTGGACGCGCTTCCCCTTTTACTGCCTTAAAAGGCTTTTTATACGTAATGCTTGATCGCTCCTGAAAGCTCTATACTTTCCGTAGCCCCCGTAATCGCCGCCCATTGCTCGGCGGTGCCGTTATAATAAACGTGAGCCACGGGAGAGCCGTCAAAAGCAAACGGGTCGATATAGCCCACGCCGCTACCGATCGTCACTCTCGTCAAATTCTCACAGTATGCAAACGCGCCCTCGCCGATTTCCTCTACCGAATCGGGAAGAATTACGCTCGTTATCTTACAGCTGTCAAAGGCATATATGCCGATCATACGAAGACCGCTTCCAAAGGTCACGCTCATCAGTTTCTCACAACACATAAACGCACCCTCGCCGATTTCCTCTACCGAATCAGGAAGAATTACGCTCGTTAAAGCGCAGCCTTCAAACGTATACGCGCCGATCAAGGCAAGGTTTTTCCCAAAGACGACGCTTGCAAGCTTGGTACAGCCCGCAAACGCATTTTCTCCGATCTCTCGCAACGAGTCAGGCAAGACAATGCTCGTCAATTTCGTGCTCTTCTCGAACGCCGACTCCGCGATCCGTTCAATCCCCTCGGGGACTACGAATCTCGTCGCGCCAAACAGATCTAAATATCTAATCAAAGTCAGCCCGTCCTTGGAGCAAAGACACCCGTCCACAAGCGTATAGCTCTCGTTCGCCTCGGAAAGCTCGATCGTCTTCAAAAGGGTACAATTCTGGAACGCCATTGATCCGATATCCTGCAAAGCCGCGCCGAGGTACACCCTCTCCAACGCACGACAACCCGAGAAGGTGTGTGCGGGAAGAACGGCAAGCCCGTCGCCAAGCTCTGCGTACTCAAGCCCGATACACATGGAGAAGACCTGTATGCCCATATCCGTTAAGGAATTTGGAAGACAAATTTCTTTCAACTCGCTACAATAGCCGAACGCATAATTACCGATACTCTTCACGCCCTCTTCAAAACGGACTTGCTGCAAAGCGCGGCAGTTTTGGAATGCCCGCTCGCCGATCGTTTGCACGGACGAGGAAATAAAGACGCTGACCAGCTTATCACAGCCTTGGAAAGCGTATGCGCCTACCGTCTGCACAGTGGAGGAAAGTACGACGCCACGAATATCGTCACGGTTGTAGAACGCCCGCGAATTGATCTCCGTTACCCCCTCGGGCACAAGCACCTCGGACGAACTTCCCGTGTACCCGATCAACACGACCCTGTCGCCGTCCTTATAGACCGTGTACCCGTCTTCCAGCGTGGAAATACTGCTTTCGTAGCCCTCTTCGGTGTAGACCGCAAGCGCGTATTTCGCCACCTGCCCGTAAGCAGTCGCCCCCGCCTTAATTTTCAAGCCGGAACGGTTGTAAATTTCCACCAAATTGTAGCAGTTGCGGAACGCCATATTCCCGATCGTTTTTACCGAACTACCCAAAACAAGAGCGGATAAGTTATAGGTATCGGCAAAGGCATACGTTCCGATCTCCGTTACGCCGTCGCCGATTACCACGCTCGTCAAACTTTCGGCGCTAGAAAAGGCGTAGTTGCCGATACTCATCACGCTCTCCTCAATAATTACCGATTTGAGGCTTTGCACGTCGTAGAACGCATACGCGCCGATACTCGTCACGTCGCCGCCGATTTTCAATTCCTCCACGCCTTTCCCCGCGGCATAGCTGATCAACATTGTGCCGCCCTCGGCGTACAAATCGCCGTCGATACTGTCATACACGGGGTTTTCCTCGTCTACGACGATCTCCGTAAGACCCGTACAGCCTTGGAATGCGCGCGCGCCGATACTTGCGACGGACGAAGGGATCTCCATTTTCGTCAACCCCGTACAAGAAAGAAACGCGCTCGCACCGATACTCGTCACGCTTTCGGGAATTGTGATCGAAGTCAGCCCCTTACAACCCGAAAACACGCTGTCGCCGAGCAACACCACCGTTTCGGGGATCTCGAATTTTTCTAATTTCTTGCAACCGCTAAACAGCCCCGAACCAAGACTCGTAAGCGGCGCCTCTATGGTCACGCTCATCAAATTCACGCAACTCGTAAACACGCGATTTCCCAAGCTTTCAACCCCTTTCCCGATCGTCACGCTTTTGAGCTTATTACAGCTCGCAAACAACGAATCGCTGATCTCCTTTAAGGAATCGGGCAAAACGACGTTCGTCAAACGGTCGCAGTTATTAAAGGCGTACGCGCCAAGCTCCGTCAAGGTATTCGGGAGGCTGACTGCAAGCAGGTTGTCACAGCCGTTAAAGGCGTATTTCCCAACGCTCGTCACCCCCTCGGGCAAGGTCAGCTCCGTCAACGCGTCGCACAGATAGAAAGCGTAGTCGCCGATCGCCGTCGTTGATTTGGGAATATTCACTTCGGTAAGGTTGCTACAACCCGAAAACGCACGCAAAGGCAGCTCCGCAATCGTTTCGGGCAGCGTGATCTTCGTCAAGCCGTCACAGTTGCCAAACACCCAGTCGGCAAGGGTCAAATTACCCTCTAAAATCGTTACCTCTTTCAAAGCAATGGGTAAATATTCCCGCTGATTTGAGTAGGTAAGATTCACTCCGTCTTCAGGCAAAGCGAAGATATACCCAAACAAGTCGGCTGTTTCTAAGCTCCCGCCGACGAAAGGCAGCGTAATCGAACGGATATTATCGCAATCGACGAACGCCCCTTGCGCGATCTGAGTAATCCCCGAGGGCACCACCACCTTTTGCAAGCTCTCCACGCCGTTGAACGCCCCTTGCGCGATTGCGCTGATCGGCCGCCCCTGATACTCGGTGGGCAAGGTCAGCGCCACGTCACCGCCGTAGTAGCCCGTGATCGTATCGCCGCTGAACGTATACGGGAGGGTGGATACGACCATGACGATCCCGCCCTTTTCCACGTCGTATTTCTCGTAGGCGGTCTGATCGACGAAATCAGCGTACAAAAGCTGACTGCCGACCTGCCGCGCCGTAAACCCGTCCGTGTTCCAAATAACGCCAAGAGTTACCTTTTCGCCGTCATACTCAAAGCTCACCGTCGCGGGCAGGTCGATTTCTCTTGCCGTGTCGTCGTAATCGACCTCCGTTGTCAGCTCGATCTGCGTTGCGAATTCGGAAATATCCTTATATACGGCCTCGTATTCCGCGTCGTCGCCTACCTCTACTTCAAATTCCTTGTCGTAGCTCACAACGACGCCGTTTTTATTTTTCCAGTACCAAAACCGCTTACCTTCCTTAGGCTCGTCAGCGGTGATCGTTACTCTTTCTCCCTCTTGATATCTGCCGTGCTTAAACCCGTCCGGTCCCCTGCCGTTTTTCACCTTTACCTTGTAATAGTGAGCGTCCGCGGGCCGCTGAGTATTATAATCAAAGGTATCTTGCGCCGCGCCGCCGTAACCGAGCAAATTGCCGTACAATGCCTCTTCCTCTTTCGTCAGCTCGCCGCTTTCCCGACGGTCGTATACGTAGTCGAGGACGCTGTATTTCACCACCTCGCTGTAATAGTCCTTTCCATCAATTTGTACGTACGCGCGGGAATAGACGTCCTCCGTCATTTCTTTTGCCGCCAAGCCGTGAGAATAAAAGACGGCACAATCCTTTTCCTTAACCGTCGTCGTGGCTTTTTGCTCCGTCGAATAACTCTCCGTGCCTACCACGTACTCCTCTTGCAGGTTATCCCAGAACAACATTTCTATTGCGTGCTCCGTCCTGTCAAAGCCGCCGTTTTCCACAGCGTAGAGGATATAGATAGAATCGGAATAGGACACGTTATGCGAAATAATTTCCAGGGTCGGCGTTTGCGGTTCTGCCTCGACGCTTGCGCCCCGTCCGCTATCGCTCAACGCCACGCCGCAAAACACGGTGCCGAGCGTCATCAGCGCGATCAGCGCCTTTTTCTTTACGTTACTTTTCATAAATCCCTCCTTAGGTCCAACCTTTTTTGTCTACGTTCTCGTCGTCAAGCTCCTGCTCGCCCGAGCCGTCGCTCGTCCGCACGACGTCCTCCGCCGTAAAGCGAAAGACCTGCATTTTCCATATTTCGTATTCGCCTTTCAAAATAGCCTCCTTTTCTCTCCGCCATCGCGGAATAATTTCTGTAATAAAAAAGATACGCGCCATATAACCAAAATCACCTCGGCAAAAAAACGCCAAGGTGATTTCTTTTGTAATTAAATCGTTAAAACGCCGCCGTTTTCCACGCTTTTTTCGCCCGAATAAATGCCCCAGCGCAGGGTAAAACAAGCCACCGTGTCCGCGTTCACGGCAATTTTAAAGGTTGCGGACCGCTCCGCCCCCGCCTTACAGGAAACAAACGGAGAAAGGTATACCTCTTCCCCTACGCGAAAGGCAATATACCCCGACGCGCTTCCCACGGGAATGGAAAGGGTCACCTCGTACGTTTTTCCGCCCGAAAGCGTTATTTCCTTTTCGGCAAAATCGCTCCACTCCGTCGCCGCCGCTTCCCCCTCTTCTTTGACGGAAACCGTCAAGGAACAGGTCGAGGCGATCAGAGTATTATTCTTAGCCGTCACACCGCCCGTAAACCACGCGTACGTAGTCGTACAGAGGCATACCAAGCAAAGCAACACGCTCAGCAAAGAAAGAGCAATAAGGCGTGCAAACGCTCTTTCCGACAGCTGATTACTATTCTGTTGTTTCATAGCGTTTGCACCTCCTTAAAGATTTTTAACCCTTACGTTATACTTGTTCGCCGTTGACGGTTACGTTAGTCATATTGATTTTGCCCGTGCTAAGACAATTTGCAACTATCAACGCCGTTTGAGCGAGTGCTTTTTCAGTAAGATTGATCTCGCAATCCGTAACAGTCCAGTTTTTCGTACCACGGTTTACGAATACGCCCCAGCCTTTCGCACCCGCAATACCAACGCCGTCAACGGTGGAGTCCACGTTGAACTTACAACCAGTAACGGTGATGGGAATAGCGTTGGAACGAATAAGATAGAAACTTTCGTTATTATTCGCATTCGTTATAGTATCCGTAAAGTTGCAATTCTGAACGGTAACGCCAGTGCCACCCTGTACGTTAATACGGGAATTGTTAAACGTACAACCGTCAATTACAAGACCCGTACCGAAATTGCCCGTAATTTGCATTGCCGCATTTTCAAAAGTACAACCGATAATTTGGGAATTATAAGCCGCGCATCCAGCAACCGAACCGATACCGTATTCGCCGTCGCCGATAATCGTACAATTCTTCAACGTCAGCACTCCCATATTCTGCACGTTGATACTATGATTTGCATTTAACGCGTGATCAAACGTGATCCCCTCAAACGTAACGTTTGCCGCCCACGCCGCAACATTCGTCGTGAGTTTTTCATAAAGACCAATCGTAACAGTTCCTGCAATTACAGGGGTGCAACCCTCTTTTGCCTTGAAAATAATATCGCCTTTCTGTTCGCCGATCGCAGCAAGGGTAAGATCGATATCGCCGACAATGTTGCAGTTTCCAAGCTCGATTTCAATCGTTTCCGTTGCCGAAGCTTCCTTGACTGCTTTCATTATATGACCGCTCGAAGCCCACTCGCCGTCAACGGTAACGCAAGTATTCGCGCCTTTCTTGCTATCCCACGTAGAAATCCACCACAAATCGCCCTCGTTTACGGAGCAATTATTAATAGTTAAATACAAAGCAGTCAGCGTCGAGCTATTCGTTTCGATCGCGCCCGTGGTTTCGTCACCTTCTACTTTCGTAAAGGTACAATTCGTAAAGGAAACGTTCGTGGTACCGCTTTCACCATAGCAGTTCACCGCGCGGTCGTCATAAGTGAAATCGCAATCCGTGAAGCTGATATTCTTGGTAGTGCCAGAGGGCGTACCCCAAGTCCAAACGCAATGCTCCGCGCCGTTGGAGTTCAGATCGCAGTTTACAAAGGAGGTCGTGCCATCGCCCGCAAAGAATTGCAAGCCGTTGACCGCGCAATCCTTATAAGTCAAGCTTGCCGTGTTCATAAAGCCCTTATAATTTACTTTGTCGAAATTCAAGGTCACGCCCTCGAAGGTCAAGTTTGCGCCCGTCACGAACTGATTGTTTTGGTCGACGACGCTCGTGTCGATCACTACGTTTTTGCTACCTTTAACTGTCAAAGTCTTACCTTGAAGATTAACATCCGTCGGCATGGTGTAGTTGTTGTCTACAAGCGAAATTTCCGTTTTGCCTGCTACAATCGCCGCCTTAAAGGTTGCATTGTCGTAAATCAAACCGTTCCAGTTGGTGAAATCGTCGCACGTACCCGTACCCGCAAAGCCGTTTGCCCATGCGGTGTAGCCGTAAATGCCACCGCCGATAAGACCGTTGCCGTTGGAAATCGTGTTACCTTCCGAAATACATTCTTCAAACGTGAGGAAAGTTTGGTTAAACGCTCTGCTAATAAACGCCGCCGCGCCGTTCGGGTCTTGCCCGTCTTTCCCCGTAGCTACGATTTTGGTGTTCGTAACGGAGCAGTTTTTGAAATTCACGGTGCAATTGCCGCTCTCCTGCGCCGTACCGCCGACAAACGCCGCTACGTTGCACGCACCCGTAATCGTGGAATTCGTAACATGAACGTTCGTGAAGTCAAGCTCCCCGTAAGTGTTCCCCCAAACGACTGCCACAAAGTGATCGCCTACAACGGTAACGTTGTCAAAGGTGATATTCTGCACTTTGCCAGGTTCCGTATCCTCGTTGCCGCCGTTCGGCGTACCCGTAAACATACTGCCGTTGATCTTCAAGCCCGTAACCGCGTGGCCGTGACCGTCAAGGATAAAGCCGTCGTTATCGTTGTTGCCAACGTTTACCCAAACGCTATTCCACGTGTAGCCCGTCGCGTCGATATCGTCCATGATATTGTACGATCTGCCCCACATGTTATTGGCAGCCCAGTTTACCTTCCAGAATTTATTCATGGAAATAAGACCCTGCGCCGTGTACACGTAGTAGTTGGTGCCGTCGGTGTAAAGACCTGCGTAACCCGCAACGCCTTCAAGCTTAGCGCCCTCCGTCGCCCCGTCTTCCGTCGTCAATTCGGGAAGAACGGTAAACGTGCCGTCCTTATTGTCTACGGAAACCATACCTTCGGCAAGGTTCGTATGGTTGTAGTTGAACACACCACCGTTTACAGTTACGTCAGAACGAACGGGGTGAGCCGCGGGATTTACACCGTTTTCGGAATACGCGTTGAACGTACCATCGTTGATCACCATTGCGCTACCACCGAGCAAATAGGAGGTTTTTCCCACTTTCGTAAACGTACCGCCATTGATAGTTGCGGGCGAGCTGTTTGCATTGATGACCTCGTTACCGTTACCGCTGAATACGCCGCCGTTAATCAAAAGCGAAGTGCCGTTATGATAAATCACATGCGAAGAACCGCCGCTTTCGTTTTTAATGACACCGTCGTTAATGGTAAGATCGCCCGAGTTATAAATACCGTTGTCAAGCGTCGCGTCGTTGATTGTAACCTTACCGCCGTTTTGGTTGCTGAGCGTGTACGAAGGCGCCGATAAAACCGTTCCCTCGTTGATCGTAACCTCGCCGCCATCGTTGTAAATCGCTCTACCTGCCGCCGCGCTGATCGTGCTACCGTTAATCGTAACCGTACCGCTGTTTTCAAGCCCTCTACCGCTTTCCGCGCTGATCATACTGCCGCTTATCGTCAAATCGTCGTTATTCGTCACCGTCGCGTTAATCGTCGAGCCATTAATGGTTGCCGTGCCGCTATTCGCAATCGCTGCATTGACGACAACGCCGTCTACCGCCAACTCGCCGTTGTTCGTGATCGCCGCATTGATGACGTTGCCGACCGCCGCTCTACGCAAGCTATACGTCGCGCCGATTTCCGTGCCGTCGATCGTCAACTTGCCGTTGTTAATAATCGTGCCATTCGTGATCGACTTGCCGTTGAGGTCAAGCGTTACTTCCGCGCCCTCTGCAACGGTCAACGTTTTGTTTGCGTCAATGTCGTTGATCAGCTTATACGTGCCGCCCGCTCTGAACGCCGCTTCCAGCGAGGTTGCGTTACTGATCTCGCCATCGTAGTCCGCGTCCTTGTCGTACTGGTCGTCCCCACTGTCAATCTCGTGCGTCGTCTGCGTTGCAAGCAGGTCTACGACGAACGTCAACTGCAAGCCGCCCGTTACGTTAAATTCGTTGTCGCGAATGGACGGATACCAGTCGATCGCTACGTTGAAATCGTCCGTTTCCCCGGGGAGCAAGGTGTGTTCAATCACGTACCCTTCGCCAAAATAGCCCTCGTGGTAAACGGCGTCCGCTGCCGTACACTGCCCGGGAACCTCGTTCGCCATTCCGGGGATAGGATCCATCTCGGTGATCTCCATGCGGAGAATGTCCGTCAGGTCGTTGCCCTCTGCCGTCTTGGTTGCGTTGATCGCCGCAATTCTGAAACGGTATTTCAGCGCAAGCGTACCCACGTTTTTCACACGGAAGGTTTCCCCCGTGCCCGCACCCGGTTCCCAGAGCATAGGTTTGCCCTCTTTGTTTAAGAACAACGCCGTGTCGCCCGTGATCTGCGTTGCGCCAGCCGCGTCGTAGCCAAAGCCCCATTGCGACTGGTAGTTCGGACAATGCCAGAACTGCACGTCAAGATTACCTGTGACGATCGTGTTCTGACCCGCGCTTTCCGAGTCGGTGAACCATGCGAACGTCGTACCCACAAATGCCGTTACGCTTGCAGTAAGCGCAAGAACGCTACATGCGAGCGTCTTTTTAACGTGTTTCGTGTTTGCCATATTATGTACCTCCAAAAATATTTTTTTATTTTTTATGCAAATTTATATTCGATACGCGCGACATTATAATATTCGTCGGGATCGTCGGGGTTGGTCAAGCGGAGCATAACCGTAAAGGTCGCGCCCGAAAGCTTGTTGCCCACGTCGCCCACGCCGCAAATAAACGTGCCTACGTTTTGCACTACGTCAAGATAGGTCCAAGGGTTAGAGGTCACGCTGCCAAGCAAGGGAATTTCCTCGTTCGCGGGCAAGGTCAACTCGCCGTTATGGAAACCTACCCAACCGAACGAACCGTAGTTGCCGCCGAGGAAAATCTCGTTCGCGCCAAGGTCTTGATCGAGCATGACGTAGAAATCGCAATACCAGTTCGCAAACGGGTTGACTTTCGCCTCCTCCAAGCTTTCGTTACACGAGAAGGTGTACGCCGCTTCAAGCCGCGAATCCAAGCCCGCCGTAGGCGACCACACGCCGTAGCTACCCCAATCAAGATCGGTGTTTTCATACTCGCTCGAACGAATTACGCTCGCCGTAGGGCAGTTCTCGGGGAGTGCCACAGGCGGTACGTATACGGAGTTTGCGTCAAATACCACCGTGAACGGGCTGAACGTCGCCGTTTCAAAGGTCACGTAGCCAGTTTCGGGGTTATACGTGCAATCAATTTCGACGTCTTTATGATAAAGCTTTACCGTCGCGGGATCAAGCCCTGCCTCCATGCGAAGCTGTACTTTTACAGGAACGGTGTTGCCGTCTTGCAAGCCCTCGACGCTGATGTCGTACGCCTGCGCCGTTTCATTTGCCGCTACGGTGAAATTCCCTTTGTAGTTCGACGCCTTGATGTTCGCCGAAACGGTGTCCGTGCCGTCGGCAACCGCGCCCGTCGGAATAACTACCGAGCCGACTTTCGTACCGTTCTCGTTTCTGACGCGAATTTCCACGCCGCTCGCGCTCGCATCTGCCACGGACGCAAAACCCGTGCCGGGGTATGCCGCAAGCTCGTCATAAGTACTGCCGAAATAATCGGCCTCGGACGCAAGCTGACCCGCAAGCACTTTGATGTCAAACTCCGTGGTCTTTCCCATATACCAAGGGGCGGCGTCCTCGTCCATATGTACCGCAAGGGCAAAGAAATGCTCCTCTCCCGTTTTTAAGGTGACGTCCTTCGCACTCGTTTCGTTCGTGCCCTCTTTGACGGAAACTCCCTGTGTCCATTCTACCTCGTCGCCAAATTTTGCGTCGGGCGTGATCTCGTACTGCATCACCTCGCAAAGATTGTAATTCTCGCTCGCCGCTTTCGGCTCTACCTCTATCGCAACCTTATATTTCAGATCAAGCTGACCCTCGTTCGCAATAGAAAGGTACACGACCTCCGTTTTTCCAGGCTCCCAAATCGTCGCGTCGTGATCAGTATAATACTGCTCGAAAAGAGAGTCGTCGCCCTTGCCGCCGAAAATGGGATCGTCGCTGGTGCTGATTGCCACCTTTTCCGTCGCCGTCCACAAATAAAGCTCGACGTCCAGTTTACCCGCAACGATTTTATTGCCGCTGCTCACCGCCGCGTCCGTGAACCACGCAAACGTTGCGCCCACGAGCATGGACAGGCTTACTACTAATGTCAAGACGCTACTGATCAGCGATTTCTTGACGTTTTTTAATTTCGCCATATTCTACCTCCTAACAATATTTTCTGACGAATATACTATCTACACGCCCTTTGCGTAAAGATTTTCTAATTTATTCCTCGGGTTGCCCCTGCGCTTTAAGGGCTTCCCCCGTCGTTTCCTCGGGCTGCTCCTCAGGCGGCCCCTCGGATTTTTCCTCAGGCGGCGATGAAAAACTCGCGCCTTGGTTTAACAGCTGCGCTTTGAGGGCTTGCAGCTCTTTGAGCATTTCCTCCGTCTGCTTGCGCTCGGCTGCGATTTCCGCCCGTTCCGCATCCATCAACGCCGATTGCTCTTTTTTATACTGACGGAACAGGCGAATGACGTTCAAGCCGTTGTACAAAATGAGCAGTACGAACGGTACGAGAATACACACGATATACCCCGGCACCGACTTTACGAACGCGAAAAACGTGCCTACCTTAGGCAGCTTGCCCGCGTACACGCCCAGCACAAATTCCGGTTCGACAAGCGCTTCGTCGTCCACGCCTGTATTCGTACCGTAGGTGACGTACCCAAGCACCTCTCCGTCTTCCTTTTTTACCTCGCGAATTCTATGCGTCACCGTTTCGCCGTAACTGTCGCTATTCGAGGAAATAAACGCTATCACGTCCCCCTCTTTCAGCGCCGCCGTGTCCTCGACGTTTTTGATTAAAATCATATCGCCCGCGTTGAAATGGACTTCCAAATCGGCGTTTTTATCCGACTTACTCATGGAGTCCGTTTGCACAATATAGAACTTTACCCCGAAAAGACTTCTGTCGTGTCTGTCGACGGTGGATACCGAAACGATAGTAAACAGCATGATGAACACGGTAAACGCGACGATCAGCCCTACGACCACCTTTACGGAAACGTCCGCTATTTTTTTTACGGTTTCTCTCATTATTCCGTCACTCCTCAATCTCCACGTTTCCCTGCACGGCGTATACAGTCACGCCGATTCCCGTGTACGTCCGCAAGCGGAAATCGCTGTTCGCCTCCTCTCTCATGCGTACCACTAAATAATAAATATCCCCCTCTTTTCCCACAGGTAGGCTACCGCGAAACGCAGTCAGTTTCTCTTCCGCGTTCTTCGTCGCAGGGTCTTTCGTTATATAAAATTCAAACGCGTCTAAAAAGTCCGCGTACGCGTCGCCGCCCGAAACGTACATACGGTAGTTCATAGGCACGTCCCCGTCGTTTCTGACGCGGAAACCCTGCGTGTGAAATTTCGCCCCCGGCTCCCACAAAAGCTCCTCTCTCGTATCGTCCGCGCAAACGAACGTAAGCTGTTTCCCGACGAGCGACTCCCCTTGCTCGTCTACGATAATCGCTTCCACCGAGCCAGCCGTGATGACGGTGTTCAGCGCACCGTCTTTCCCACCGCTCGTAAACAGGGCAAACGTCGCCCCCGCCGCCGACGAAACGCACAGCGCGATCACAAGAAGGGAAAGTATAATTCTTCTAAACGCGTTCTTATTCGATTTCATACTTTAACCTCCTTTCGCGCAGGCGCGCGTTAAAAAAAAATTTGCCCCTAAATTATAGCACCCCCCTCTACCCTTGTCAAGCGTTTACTCATACCGTAAGTATTTTTTTATAAATAAAAAAATCCAACGCCGACGCAGCGTTGGATTTTTTCATGGTTTTGACTTATCTTACCTCGATGGAATACACGCAAGGCGTGTGGCCCGTCAAACGGTCGAAACGGATATACAATTCGTCCTTTCCCTCCGTTTCCGTGAACGGAATCGTCAGCTCTGCGTAATTCGTTTCCTCGTGCACTTCAAGCGTTTTGCCCGCATAGGTAATACAAAGATCGGTTCTTTCGTGAATAGACCCCAAGCGGATTTTAAGGGTATTTTCCGCGTTCGGCTTCACTTTGAGGAAATACCCAAACCAACCGTGGGTGTTGATACGACTGAAATCGGTACCGCGCAAGGTGCCCGCCGTGCGGCATACCCCCCGTTCGTTTACCACCGTATCCGAGAAATTGACCTCCTTTTGCAGTCTATGTCCCTCGTACCCGCCGCCACAAACGACGAAGTCAACGGCGTTCGCGCTCTTTAAACGCTCCGTTTCCGCTTTTTCCGCCGCAAAGCTTGCGTTGATCTGTGAAACGAATTCGCCCACGCGGTCAAGCGTTTTTCTTTGCAGCGCGCTCTTATTTCTAATCTGCGCCATATCGCCGCCCACAACACAGGTGACAAAATATCTGTCACCCATCTCTTTTTTACCCTCTTCGTCAGCCTCGATAAGGGCGTTCACCGCATACCTGTACCCGTCTTCCGTGCCTTTCCCCTCGAAATACGCCGTGTAGGCGAAGAATACCTCCAAAAGGGCTTGCCATACCTTACACGCAAAGACGAGGTTTCTAAACAGTACCACGAGTTCTTCGTATTTTTCAGGCTCGATCAGCCCTTTCAAGGCATACGTTTTTACGAGCGCCAAGCCCGCCATCGAAAGTGCCTCTTCCTTTTCCTTTCTCAGTAGGGAAATATCCGCCTTTTTCCAGTCTTTCGGGATAAACCATTCCCCCGATTCAAGGTGAGGCTCTTCTTTCATCATCTCGAAATAGAAATGATTTTTGGAGTGATTGAGCTGCGGGAAAAAGCTCTGCTGGTGGAAATAGTAGCCGTTCAAATAAAGCAGCTTCTTTTGAATTTCCTCCGTATTTTCCATGACCTCACGCACTTTCAAGCCGTTTTCGCCGTACGCCTCCAAGAAAAATTCGTCGATCGCTTTTTCGACGTCCTCCCCTTTTAAGTGCGCCAGCATAATAGCGAGATTGACCTCGTTGACGGTGTCGAACGGGTGCTCGCCCGCACGGTCGATACGCGAACAGTAGCCGATCGGGTTGAATTTTTCACAGTATGCAATCTTCTCCGCGATATGGTCTTTAAGCATCAAAGGAAGTTTACCTTTGCCGAAATATTCCCCAAAAATGTCCGTTTCGATAAACAGCGGGTTGCCGTTGATCTTTTTAAAGAACGCGTTGTTGGGCAGCGTCAAGCTCCAATCGAATTGCGTCCATTTATCCATAATGATCAGCTTGGGCGAAATTTCGTTGTACGCTTTCGTCATCATTTCGTAGTCCTCTTCGATAGAGGCGAACGGACGAACGATCAGCTCTTTACCAAGACGGTTACAGGTATCGAAAAGAATTTTCGTAACGTACTTGACGCGCTCCGTTTTTCCAAGCTTTTGATCACGCAATTTCAACAGGGGGACTTTGGTTTCGTGCAGGGTAAGCACAATGCCGTGCATATACGGATATTCCGCAAAGAAATCCTCGATTTTGTTTTCCAAAAAATCCTTGACGAGAGGGTGGGAAACCTCAATATCGCCATACCCGTTGAGCACCTCGGGATATTCCTTTCCGAAATCGGTGGGAAGGTCAAGCTCGTGATGCCACATATAATTTTTAAGACCGTTTTTCGCCGCCTTTTCGCAAATTTCATTCACAACGTCGAGGTTGTATTCGACGTACTGCATATCCTTTTCGTAATTAAACTGCGCGTATTTGCGAAGCTTGATCATGCCGTCGATATTGCCTTTGACCGGGTTATGGATGGGACCGATCCATTGAAAGTGATCGTAGCCCGCCTTGATCGCGTAGGCAAGCGCACGACGACAATAGTCGCCGTCGATCTCGACAGGGTTGGCAAAGGAAATACCGTTCATTACGTAGTTGCGTTTCATAGTTCTTTCTCCGTGATTTTTTCCGCAGACGTTTTTCCGCTTGTTTTCATTATACCTTATTTCCTTTAAAAAAGCAAGGGTTTGCCGCCGCGAAAAAATTTATTTTTTCTCGAAAGAACTCTTGCTTTTTCTTTTCTACCGTGATATAATAAATACAATCTTTTAAAACGGAGCTTTTGCCGTGAGAAAACAATTTTTTGCGTACGTTAGGATTATTTTGCTCGCCGTGCTTTTGGCATTCAATTACGAACTGTTTATCGTAGACAACCATTTCGCCCCTGCGGGCTTGAACGGCGTCGCGACCATGGTGCAGTACAAATGCGGGTTCAGTATCGGGTATATGGCGCTGATCATCAACGTGCCGCTCTGCGTGCTTGCATTCTTTTTGGTGGACAAGGATTTCGCCGTTAAATCCCTCGTGTTTTGCGTCGTATACTCCTTTTCCTTCCTCTTCCTGCAAAGTCTTGATTTAGAGCGTTTTCACTACGCGGCAGAGGTGGATACCATCTTCCCTGTGATGATCGCAGGGCTGCTGTCGGGCGTCGTGTACGGGCTTGGCTTCCGCGTCAATTCCTCCACGGGCGGCACCGACATTATCGCCAAATTTATTAGCAAGAAAAAACCTACCCTCAATTTCTTTTGGGTGAGTTTTACCCTCAACGCCATCGTCGCCGCCGCTTCCTTTTTCGTCTACGCGAAAACGGGGGAAAACGGAGAACTGATCTACAATTACAAGCCCGTCGTGCTTTGCGTTCTCTACTGCTTTATTTCCAGCTACTCGGGCAACCTCATCTTAAAAGGCTATCAGTCGGCGTACAAATTCCTCATCATCACCACGCACGCGGAGGAGATCGAGAATGAAATCGTGAAAAAGCTGCGCCACGGCGCCACCCGTATCCACGGTCAGGGCGCGTACAGCCACAAGGATAAAGAGGTGATCGTGTGCGTCGTCAACAAGCACCAGCTTATGGATTTTGAAACACTCCTTAAAAAATACGACGATACGTTTGCTATGGTAGAGCCTGTTTCTTCTACCGTTGGGAATTTTAAATTTATTAAAAAATAACTACATATTAAACAAAAATCGGCGTTCCTTGCTAAGGAGCGCCGATTTTTTATACCTTTGAATTATACGAATGCTTCCACAAACCGTTTAATGCGGCGAAGCCCCTCTTCTATATCCGCCTCCGACAGGGAGTAGGAAAGCCGCAAGCAATCGTCCGCACCGAACGATATACCGGGGATCGTCGCTACCTTTTCCGCCTCCAAAAGCGCGTCCGCAAATTCTACGGAGGAGCGAATGACCTTCCCTTGATAGCTCTTTCCATAAAGCCCGCTTACGACGAGCATGACGTAGAACGCGCCGTCGGGCTTTACCCCCTCTACGCCGTCAATTTCGTCGATCAGCGTGAGTAGCTTTTCCCGCCGCCGCGCAAAAACGCTTACCATTTTTTGCACCTCCTCCTCAGGCGAGGCAAGAGCGGCAATCGTCGCGTACTGAGAAATAGAGCTTGCGTTGCTCGTCGCGTGCGACTGGAAAGAATCAATAGCTTTCGCCACGTCCTTGGGTGCGGCAAGATAGCCGATACGCCAGCCCGTCATGGCGTAGGTCTTGGACACGCCGTTGACGGTGATGGTCAAGTCTTTCATTTTCTCGCTACACTTAGCAATGGAAAAGGGCTTGGCTCCGTTATAGCAAAGCTTTTCGTAAATTTCATCTGCAAGAACGAAAATCCCCGCCTCCTCGCACACCTTTGCGATCGCGCGGGTTTCCTCTTCGGTATACACCGCACCCGTCGGGTTAGAGGGGGAGTTGAAAATGAGCATTTTTGTTTTAGGCGTAATCGCCTTTTTTAAGTCCTCGGCGGTGATTTTAAATTTGTTTTCTTTGGTGCTCGTTACGTACACGGGTACCCCGCCACACACTTTTACCACCTCGGGATAGGTAAGCCAGTAGGGGGCGGGAATGATCACCTCGTTGCCCTCGTCCACCACGGCGTAACAAGCGTTGAAAATGGAATGTTTCGCGCCGTTGGAAACGATAATCTGCGACGGCTCATACGAAAGACCGTTATCCTTTTCAAATTTTTCACAAATCGCTTTTTTTAAAGCGGGCAGCCCCGAAGAGGGCGTGTATTTGGTTTGCCCTTGATCGAGGGCGGTTTTCGCCGCGGCGATAATGGCGTCGGGGGTGTTGAAATCAGGCTCCCCTACTCCGAAAGATACCACAGGCTCGCCCGCCGCTTTCATAGCTTTCGCTTTCGCCGAAATTGCCAGCGTCAGCGAGGGGGAAATCGTCGTTAATCTCTTAGCTATTCTTTGGTTCATGTCTACTCCGTCTTTTGAAAATTTTTTTACTTCCATATAGTATCATTTTTCCAAAAAGAAAGCAAGCGAAAATTGCTCTATTTTTAATAATTTTTATAAAAATTTTATTTCAATTCGTTTTCTCGATTGATTTATTTTTGATTTACGATTGTCGGCAGTATATCCGTCGCGGGTTTTCCTCCTTTTACCCCCTCGACGAGCACAAGGTAGGGCTTTGCCTCTTTTGTGCCTTTCACGAACGCCAGCCTTTTTACCTCGATCCCCACCCCTTTCAGGGTGTAGCAAATTTCCGCAAGCCGATCGGCGCGGTGTACCATAGCAAGTCGCCCGCCGAATTTGAGGCATTTTGCCGCCGCCGCGGCGATCTCCGCCAAAGTTAAGGTCAACTCCTTGCGACAAATTGCCTTTTCGTAGCTCTCGTTTTCAAAGCCGCCGCGCTCGTAGGGGGGATTGCAAAGAATTAAAGAGAACTGCTCACGGTAGCGTTCGGGGATCTCCTGCAAGCGCACATTTTCCACGGTAAAAGAGGAAAAGCCGTTGAGAGCAATCGTCTTTTTAGAGAGGGCGGCGAGGCTCTCTTGCATTTCAAAGAGGGTAAAACGCATATTTTCCCGCAAGGTTTTGCTTTGCAGGGCGTAAAAATGAAAGGCGACGATCCCGCTACCGCTGCAAAAATCAGCCACGACGTCGTTTTTCTTGCCGCGAGCAAAGCGGGATAACAGCACGGAATCGGAGGTAAAACGGTAAAGTCGCGTGTCCTGTACGATTTTTAGCCCGTCGATCTGCATATCCTCTATTTGTTCAAATTCATTCCACTCCATTTCCTTTCTCCTTACTTTTTATTATAACAAATTCAGCGGTTGATTGTCAACCGCATAACCCTCGAAAAAATTCCTCATACTGCTCTCGTGAATAAGACTTTTTTCAGCGATCATCAAAAAAACATCAACGCCTTAAAGCGCCTGCTCCCCGCGGAAGACATCTTCTTCCACGCCTTTTCCCTTATAAGCGGCACTCCCTGCACCCTCGTCTATGCCGACGGTATGGTGAACAAAGGACTTTTAGGGGAACTCGTTTTGCGCCCGTTGGAAAACTTAAAATTTGAAAACGACGGGGGCATGGACGCGTTGAAAGAGGTTTTGCGGCGCGAGCTTTTATTCCCCGAGCTTAAAGAAACGACCGAGCTTAACGGGGCCGCAAAAGAGGTTCTTGACGGGAACGCGCTACTACTTTTCGGGGATCTCACCGTCGGTTTTATCGTCGGCACGAAAATGTTGCCCGTGCGCGCCGTTACCGAACCGCCCACCGACGCCGCCGTCAAAGGCCCGAGAGAAGGGTTTATCGAGGACGTAAAAACGAACATGGTGCTACTTCGTAAGCGGTTAAAAACAGGCAATTTACGCATGGAAACAAGCCGCGTCGGAAAACAGTCGGATACCGCCGTATGTCTTTGCTATTTGGAGGGAATCGTAGACCCGAATTTAAAAACGGAAATCGAGCGACGTTTACAAACGGTGGAGCTTGACTGCGTACCCGACTCCTCCTATATCGCCACCGTCTTGACCGAGCGCAAGCACTCTATTTTCCGTAGCGTCGGTACGACGGAACGCCCCGACGTATTCGCCGCCAAGCTTGCCGAGGGGCGAGTGGGGGTACTCGTGGACGGCTCGCCGATCGCCCTCACCGTGCCGTTTGCCCTTGTGGAGGATTTTCAGGCGGGAGAGGACTATTACATCTCTCCGTTTATGGCGACCGTTTACCGTGTTTTGCGGCTGATCGCCGTGGTCGTCGCCCTGATTTTGCCCGCCTTTTACCTTTCTTCACAGCTTTTTAAAATCCAACTCCTCCCCCTTGGACTGACGCTGACCATCGTGGAGGGCACCAGCCGTTTACCCCTATCGCCAAGTATGGAAATTTTCGTCGTGCTTTTCGTGTTCGAGGTTTTAAGGGAAGCGAGCGTCCGTATGCCAAAATACGTCGGCTCGGCCCTGTCGATCGTCGGGGCGCTCGTACTCGGAGAGGCGGCGGTGAGCGCAGGTTTTTTGTCAACGCCCACCATTATCGTCGTCGCCGTATCGGGGATCTGTTTATACACCGCGCCGAATTTTGTCGAAACGGGCAGTCTGCTACGTTGGATCTTTTTGCTCGTCGGCGGCAGCCTTGGTCCGTTCGGAATCGTCTTGTCCGTCGCGTTTGTTTTGTATTATCTCATCACAGCCGACAGTTTCAACGTTCCGCCCCTGTCGCCATTCTCACCGATCATCAGTAGCGACTTAAAGGATTCGATTGCAAAGTATACCATGTACGCGTTGAACAAGCGTCCAAGGCTTTTTAATAGTAAAAATAAAACGAGGTTGAAACGGAAATGAAACGAACGGCGATCAACGCAAGACAGCTTGGATTTTTTCTCGCATTCCTACTTCCCGTCGGGAAGCTTTCAGAGCTTCCCTCTCTCCTTTCGGGAAAGGTAGGCGGGGATCTTTTATTGCCCGCTTTTTTGGGGCTGACGGTGGAATTTCTTTCCCTTTTCGCCCTCTTTTCGTTTACAAAAAAAACGGGCATGGGACCGCTGGCTTACGCCGAAAAGAAAAACGCGAAACTTGGTAGGGTACTCCGTGTGGCTCTCGCCGCCGTCCTCCTCGTGTATTCTCTTCCCTTTCTGCTCGATTTGGAAAAGTTTTGCAACGTCACCTTTTCGGACACCGAGCCTACCTTTTTTTCTTTTGCCCCCTTTTTTATTCTCTGCGGCTTTATTTGTACGAAAGGCATAAAGGCGGTGGGGCGAAGCGCCGATCTTTGCCCCGTGCTTTTCTTTTTGCCATTTGCTATGCTGACCGTACTCGCTTTCAGCTCTGCCGATCTCTCCTCCCTTTTACCCGTCTTTGAAAAGCCCCTTTTTACCAACGTCGCGACCTTTTTCCAAACGGCGCCGTTTTTTAGCTCCGGACTGCTATTTCTCCCCCTGTTCGACGGGTATCACTATCACGAGGGGGACGAAAAAAAGATTTTTCCGCTCTATTTCACAGGCGCGGCGGCGGTGCTTTTATTCCTCGCCCTTTTTTACGGACTGTACGGGCCGCTCGCCGTGAGCGAGCATTACGCGATTACGAAAATCGGTATGTTTTTCCCCGCGCTCTCCACCCTTGGAAGAACGGACCTTTTCTTCGTATACCTTATCACCGTCGTATTATTCTTCTTTACGGCGCTTCCCGTCCAGCTCGCCGTCGGAGAACTGCAAAAGGGGTTTCAACTCCAAAACAGTTTACTTCTTTCCACGCTGATCAACCTCGCTTTGTTTTTTGCCGTACTCTTTCTCAATCGCCGCTACAACACCGTTTATCCCTTTTTTATCAAAACGCTTGCGCCGCTTTATCTTGTGGTCGGATTTCTTTTACCCCTCCTCGTTTATTTGGGAATTTTGCTAAAACGGAGGGGGCAGGTACGCGTTGAAAGGAGGAATAAGCATGCACGCTAAACGAACGGTACACTATTATCTTCTAATCCTTTTCACGCTTGCTTTTTTCTTTTTTACCAACGACTTCGGGCTAATCGCCGCACAAAAAACCGCAATCGTAACGGCGATTGCCATTGACAAGGAGGAAGAGGAATTTTCCCTCGCCGTGCAAATCGCCAACCCCTCGAAAGACGGTTCTAAAAGCGGCGGCGGCGGGGGTGCGGACGGAGGAAAGGAAGAATATCCTTGCGTAAACGGTAAAGGGAAAACGGTGGCGGAGGCCTTAGCCTCTGCGGAAAAAGCAACGGGATGGCAGGTCAAGCTCGTCTTTTGCCGCGTACTTGTGCTCGGGGAAAGTGTTTTGAAACAAAACTGTTTTGAGGCGCTCGATTTTTTCCTGTTGGACGAATATATGAACGCAACCTGTCAAGTAACGACGGTAAACGGCAGCGCCGCGGAAGTATTAAAATCCTCCACGCCGCTTGGAAAATCCTCCGCGCTCGCCCTTGAAAAGATTTTATCGGACACCGCCAAAACGGCGGGCACCGCTCTGCCTGTCAGCCTAAAAGATTTTGCGATGGGATATTTCGGAGCGGGAAGCTCGGGGTTTTTACCCCTCATAGAAAAGGACGAGGACTTTTTTAAAGCAGAAAAAACCGTCCTTGTGAAAGAGGGGAAAAAGGTGGGTGTGTTAAGCGGCGAAGAAACCTTTGCCTTGACCGCTGTAAAAAACCCTCTTCGCCTCGCCGATTACACCTTTCCTCTTTCAAGCGGCGGCTGTACCGTCAATATCCGTAAAAGTAAGCCGAAATTACGCTTTTCCTTGCGCGACGATACGCCTACTTTACAAGCCGAGCTTGCTTTTTACGTCGGGATTCGGGATAGCGTTAAGCCCCGTCCTGCCGATAAGCTAAAAGACGCGGGCGATCTTCCCGACGGGGCGTTAGCCGTTGCGGAAAAGACTTTATCGCAACAAATTATCGCCCTGCACGAAAGGTGCAAGGCGATCGGATTTGACGTATTTGAAGCAACGGGTATGCTGCAAAAATATGAAAATAATTCTTTTGAAACGCTCAAAGAAACTCTACCCGAGCGACTAAAATTAGAGCTTACCGTCCGTTTCGAGGGGGTACGGTAGATTATAACAGCCCCTCAAAAAGCAACTTTAAGCCTATTAAAATAAGCATAACACCGCCGACGATCTCCGCTTTATCGGCAAGACCTGCGCCGATCTTTTTTCCAAGCTGCACGGCGATAAAGGAAAGACCCAGGGTGATAAAGCCGATCATTCCAACCGCGCCAAAGACGCCAAACGCGATCCCGCCTGAAATGGCAGCCATTTTTAAAGTGACGCCGACGGCAAGCGCGTCGATCGACGTTGCCAACGCTTGCAGAAAAAGCTTGCCCAGCGGCAGGCTTTTTTCTTCTTCCAGCGCCTCCCCTGCGTTTTCACAACCAACGCACGAGGGAGAGTTCCCCGCGCGCCTTTTCTCCCTGATCTCTTTCACACCGTCGTAGATCATCTTCCCACCGAGCGCAGCCAAGATAACGAAAGACAAAACGGAGGACACCTTTTCAAACGTCGCCATGAAATGAGAGGCAAGCAGGTCTGTAACGAAATACCCGATCAGCGGCATCAACGCCTGAAACACCCCGAAAAATAAAGCGATTAACACGGCCTTTCCCACGCCGAGCTTTGGCATAGTCATACCGTTAGTAAGCCCCACGGCACACGCGTCCATGGAAAGGGCAATGCCAAGCAATACTACGTCGAACGCACCCATTAAAAACAACCCCTCGCCTTTAATACAGACAAGACCTCTTTCGCGATCTCCTCAATACTCCTACGTGCGTCGATCTTAACAATCCGTTCGGGATATTTTTCACAAAGGGAAAGATACCCCTCGTACACCCGCTCGTGGAAAGCAAGCCCCGCTTGCTCTAACCGATCGTCCGCGTCCGCGCCCTTTTTCCTCGCAAACGCCTCCCGCGGCGATAAATCAAAAAATATCGTCACGTCAGGCAAAAATTTTTCAAGGGCAAACGCATTGATCTTTTCAATAAACGAAAAGCCCAGCCCGCGTGCAAACGCTTGATAAGCAAACGACGAATCCACGTACCGATCGCACACAACCAGTTTTCCTTCGCGCAAAGCAGGCTGCACGCGATCTTTAATATGTTGCGCGCGCGACGCGGCGTATAAAAGTGCCTCGCACTCGTCGCCCATTTCGGCGTTCTTGCCGCTAAGTAAAATTTCTCTGATGGCTTCGGAAATTTTTCCGCCGCCTGGCTCACGCGTGAAAATATGTTCGATCTGCTCCTGCTGCAAATACTCGCTAAGAAGCTTTAATTGCGTGCTTTTGCCGCACCCGTCGCAGCCCTCGAAGGTTACGAATCTTCCATTTTCTTTCGTCACTTTTTCACCACCGTAATTTTTTCCTCGCGAAGCCCAAACGTCGAGGACGCGCGAAGTAATTTTTCTATTTTTTCTCTACCGATCTTCTCCCCCGCAAACAACACGGGCAAACAGGGCGGAAAAATGCCGCATTGCTCGGCGCAAATACGCCCCTCCGCACGGATAAGCTCTACCTCTTCCGTTCCTCGCATTTCCTCCTCTTTGGTTAAAAAGAGGGGGGCAGGTACGCGTTCAACAAAGTTTTCGCCGCCCTTTACCGCAAGTTTTTTTAGCAGTTTTTCCAAGCGGTGCAACGCCCGTAGCGGCGTAGCGGGGGAAAGGTAAAAGCAAAACAGGTTTCCCTCTTGAAATTCGGCGTCCACGCCCGCTTTTTCAAATGTTTTTTGCGCCTCGACGCCGTCTTTTACGCGCACAATGAGCTTCGTCCAGTCGCCGCCAAATCGACCATAGTGAAAGCAAAGCTCTCTCGCTTTTTTTTCAACGGGTAAATTTCTCGGGTACTTCACCGCGTACTCCACCGACGCCATAATAGGATAAGAGGGGCTAGTCGTACGGAAATAACTCACCGCACGTTCCAACGCGACCGCCGTTTCTTTCGTTTTCGCGCTCACCACCGCGCCCTGCGTTAAGGCAGGCAAGCTCTTATGTACCCCGTCCACCCATAAATGCGCGTACGTACCGGCATACAAAAGCGGCTCGTGCCGTAAGTGCCCGCCGTGGGCACCGTCAATTAAGAGCCATTTGTTTTCCCGCTCGCAAATCTCTTTCACCGCCGCAAGCTCGGGGATATTCCCGTAATAATCGGGGGAGGTAAGAAAGAGGGCGTCCGCGCTTTTAAGCACGTCGAGAAAATCCGCTTTTTCCACAGGCAAAGGAATTCCGCCGACGCTACCGAGTGAAAACAAAACGGGGGTCAAACCCATCAGTTCACAGCCCTTAAAAAAGCTTTGATGGGAAAGAGCGGGTGCCGCCACCCTTTTCACGCCAAGCGTGCGCGCCGCGTGCAAGATCGAATATACCCCCGAAGTGCTCCCGTCCGTTAAAAGAAAGCTTTTTTCCGCGCCGAGCAGGGAGGCAATCTCCGCCTGCGCCGTTGCAATGCAGCCCGTGGGCGAAGCAAGGTTATCGGAAAAGGGTAGCTCGGTAATGTCCCACTTCCCTATTTTATGACCGGGGGTGTGGAAAGATACCCGTCTTTGCCGCGCGTGTCTTTTCAGCATAGAATAAATGCGGCAGGCTTTCAGCGTTTTTTTGTCCTTTAAAAAACTTCGCATCCTTCCCTCCGCATTTTGTACTCGATCACAAATCGACGGCGTGCCGACGAACAATCTCGTTGACAAGCAAGATATTTTCGTATTTAAAATCGGGATCAAGCCCGTCAAGCTCGACAAACAACACGTTCATATTCTTTGCCGTTGTGAAATATTTTCCGTCCTCCGTTTGCTGACGGTAATAAAAATCCTCTTTTAAGGTAGGCATACGCTCCTCGTCAGGGCAAAGGTTGACGCTATACACACCCCCTTTGACGTACAAGGGATTTTCCAAATCGTAGCTCCATTCGTTAAGAGCAATATACCCACGCTCCAAATAGGAGAAGAAGTCCTCATACGCCGCCTCGTAGGCTTGAATACGGGCAATCTCGTCCGCATACCCTTTCGCCCATTCAGCCTCCTTTTTATAACGCTTATCCTTATTTTTCGTCGCGCGCTCTTTGAATTTCTGTTTTACAAGCTCCTCGTTAAAAGAATTTTCGTCAAAATCAGCCACCGAAAGAGTGACGTTTCCAAACGTCTTTTCCGTCACGCCCGTCACCTCGTAAAATTGAGAAAGATAGGTCTTCATTTGCGTAAAATAGCCATCCTTTTCCCCGTCGTCAAGACGAGCCGTAGAACGGAAATACATACTTTTTCCGAATTTTTCCAAATAGCTCTTATAGAAATACTCGGTATCCTCTTTCACCTCCGTAAGCATATTTCCCTCGGCGTCGTAATAGGTGCTCGTATCCTCGTAATCGGCGATAAACATGACGTCCGCTTCGCCCACCGCCCAACGGGTTTCCAAGAGCTGATAACCAACCGTTTGGTCTTGGTTGATATCCACGCTCTCCACCTCGAATACCTCGTAGGAAAAAACCTCGCCTTTGGCAAAATCCGTATAATCGTCGTAAAACCCGTTCCCAAGGTTGACGCCGAAATAGTTGTGAATGGCGTATTGCTGCGTTGAAGTGATACGGGTAGCCGTCCACGTAAAAATCAGCACCCAAACGAAAATGACAGCAAGCGCACAGCCTACGATTTTCAGCCAGTCGTAGGAAAGCATTTGCGCAAGTCTGGTTTTCGTGATTTTTGCGTCCATAGATTTTCCTCCGCGTAATTTCTTATTTTGCAGTATAAAATAAGAAAGTGAAAGGGAAGTGATATCGCCGCGAAAACGCGGGAAAACTTCCCATTTTAATTTATTTCTTAGGTTTCATGGTGGGGAAGAGGATTACGTCACGAATGGTCGAGCTGTCCGTGAGCAGCATCACCAAACGGTCTAACCCCAGTCCCAAACCGCCTGTCGGCGGCAGACCGTATTCGAGCGCGTTGATGAAATCCTCGTCGATCTTCGCGTCGTTGTTGCCTTTTGCACGCTTTGCGTCCACCTGCTTTTGCATACGCTGCTTTTGATCAATCGGGTCGTTCAACTCCGAGAACGCATTGCCGTATTCGTGACCGCAAATAAAGTATTCAAAGCGTTCGGTGAACGCAGGGTCGGAGGGCTTACGCTTAGCAAGCGGGGAGTTCTCTACGGGATAATCGTAGATGATCGTGGGCTGGATCAGATTGTCCTCAACGTATTTGTCGAAAAGCTCAATCAGGACATGCCCCTTCGTTGCGTTGTCGCCGTGCTCCAACTCAATCCCTTTTTCTTTCGCGATCTTGCGGGCGTCCTCGTCGCTCTTCCAGTCGTTGTAATCAAGACCCGTGTACTTTTTCACCGCCTCTGCCATCGTCATTCTCGTCCATTCGCCCATGTGGATCGTTTCCCCTTGATAGGTAATGTCGAGGGTGCCGCAAACGTTCTTGGTCACCGTCTTATACATATCCTCAATCAAATCCATCATATCGAAATAATCACTATACGCCTGATACATTTCAATCGTCGTGAACTCGGGGTTGTGGAAAGCATCCATACCCTCGTTACGGAAGATGCGCCCCACCTCGTAAACCCTGTCGAGTCCCCCGACAATCAAACGCTTTAAGAAAAGCTCCGTTTCGATACGCATATACATATCGAGGTCGAGGGCGTTGTGGTGGGTTTTGAACGGACGGGCATCCGCGCCGATCTCCAAAGGCAGTAGGGTAGGGGTGTCCACCTCCAAATACCCTCTACCGTCCAAATACTCACGGATCTCTTTCAAGATCTTGGAACGGGTGCGGAAAGTGCTCTTCACGTCGTCGTTCATAATTAGATCAAGGTGGCGAAGACGGTACTTCATATCCTTGTCCTGCAAGCCGTTGTATTTCTCAGGCAAAGGCAGCAGGGATTTGGTGAGCATGATCATTTCCGTAACGTGCACGGAAACCTCGCCTGTTTTGGTCTTGAAGACAAACCCCTTAAATCCGACGATATCGCCGATATCGTAATCCTTTTTATAGGAAAGATAATTTTCCTCGCCCAGATCGTCGCGAGTTACGTAAATTTGAATATAGCCGCTCTTGTCCGAAATATGCGAAAAGGAGGCCTTACCCATTACGCGGCGGGACATCATACGCCCTGCCATCGTCACCGTCTTTCCCTCGTATTTCTCGTACGCCGCTTTGACCGTCGCGCTGTCCGAATCCACGGGATATTTCACCTGTTCGTAGGGGTTCTTCCCCTCGCCTACGAGCTTTGCGAGCTTTTCTCTGCGGATACGCGCTTGCTCTGCAAGCTGTTCTTCTTCGCTGATAACTTGTCCGTTGTTTTCCTGCATCTTCTTTTACCTCTCGTTCATTTAAAAGGAGCTGTTTTGCCTTTTACGCAAGCTCAATATTTCTAATCAGCAATTCAAATTCGTTGCCGTTTGCAAGGGTCACGGTGACCTTATCGCCCGTTTTATGACCGATCAACGCCGCGCCGACGGGGGATTCGTTGGAAATCTTCGGCACGTCTGCGTCTGCGTCTGCCTCCAAAGTACCCGTGATCTCGTAATCCTCTTCCTCCTCAAAATCCTCGTCGTACACCGTCACCTTCACCCCAAACGTAACAAAATTCACTTCCGAAGGCGTTGCGTAGATCTCTCTGTTTTTGAGCTTATATTCCAGCTCGACGATCTCTCCCTCGTTAGCCGCCTGTTCGTTTCTCGCCGCGTCGTATTCGGCGTTCTCCGAAAGATCGCCGTGACTTCTCGCTTCGGCGATGCGGGCAACGATCTCGTCGCGTTTGGTCGTTTGCAGGTATTTAAGGTGCGACTTCGCTTCCTCGTAACCCGCTCTCGACATGTACACCTTTTCAGCGTCCATCTCCGCGAGCGTGCCTTTTTCTGTGAAATACTGTTTTGACATGTTGATTATCCCTCCTTATTTCCACACGCTTTCAAACGCGTAAAAATACCACCGTGCCTTACCTTATCGGCAAGCCACGGCGTTCCTTTATTAAACTGTTATCATTATACCCTTTTTTTTTACCCTTGTCAATGCTTTTTACCTACGGTAAATAATTTTTTTGCCTTTCTTCACGAAAGATTTTTGACGAAAAAGGTCGGTTTTTATTCTTTTATGCGTTATGGCGCGAATAAATATTCGTTCATAAAAGACACGGTATGTCTGTTTTTTTACAAGTGAATAATTATTTGATTTCGTTTAAAAATGCCGCCATACGGTCAAACGCCTCGGATAACGATGAAAGCCCCGTCGCGTAAGAAAGACGGCAATTATATTTTCCGAAAGAACCGAATGCGCTTCCGGGAACAACCGCCACCTTTCGACGGCGAAGAAGCTCCTCCGCAAACGTTTCGGCGTCCATCCCCGTATTCTTCACAGAGGGGAAAGCGTAAAACGCCCCTTGCGGTTCAAAGCAGGTCAAGCCGATCTCTTGCAGGGAATGTAAGACGAAACGGCGACGCTTATCGTACGAATCGCGCATCTCCTCCACGGCGGCAAAGCCGTCCGAAAAACCGTCCTTTAACGCCTCAATCCCCGCGTATTGCGAGGTGATAGGCGCACAGAGCATGGAATATTGATGAATTTTAAACATAGCGTCGTCGATCGCTTTCGGCGCGCAAACGAACCCAAGCCGCCAACCCGTCATAGCAAAGGCTTTGGAAAATCCGCCCACGTAGACGGTACGCTCCTTCATACCCTCCAAGGCAGCAATGGAAAAATGCTTGCGACCGTAGGTAAGCTCAGCGTAGATCTCGTCGGTAATTACAAGCAAGTCGTGCTTGATTACCGTTTGCGCGATCTGCTCCAAACGCTCCCGTGCAACGATTGCCCCCGTAGGGTTATTAGGGTAGGTGAGAATAATCGCTTTCGTTTTGGGGGTGATCGCCCTTTCAATATCCTCCGCACGAACGGCAAACCCGTCCTCCTCGTAGCAGGGCACGGGCACCGCCTTTCCGTACGCCATAGTGACGAGCGGCGCGTAGGAAACGTAAGAAGGGTCGGGCACGAGCACCTCTTCACCCGCCTCTATGCAGGCGCGAAAAGCAAGGTCTATCGCCTCGCTCCCGCCCACCGTAATCAAGATTTGGGAGGGATCGTACGACAAGGAAAAACGTTCTTCTAAATAACGAGAAATCAGCTTTAAAAGCTCGGGCAAACCGCGATTGCCCGTGTACTGCGTGTAGCCTCGTTGAATGGATGTGATTGCCGCCGAACGCACCCGCCACGGCGTAACGAAATCAGGCTCGCCGACCCCCAAGGAAATCGCGCCTTCTGTTTCGCGGACGATATCGAAAAATTTCCGTATCCCGCTCGGTTTTAAGCTTTTCGCATTTTGATTGACAAACTCTCGCATACTTTTACGCCTGTATGAGCACGCGCTTATCGCCGCTTACGTCGGTGAGCGCACCCTCAATCTTATATTTTTTCAAAATGAAATGGGTAGCAGTAGAAATCACGCCGTCAAAGGTAGAAATACGCTCGGAAACGAACCGCGCCACCTTTTGCAAGGAGGCGTCCTCCAAGAACACGGCAAGGTCGTAAGCCCCACTCATTAAGTACACGCCCTTAACCTCGGGGAACTCGGCAATCTTTTTTGCGATCCCGTCAAAGCCCTCTACACTCTTGGGCGTCACCTTGACCTCAATCAAGGCTTCTACGATCGTTTCGTCCGTTTTTTCGCCGTTGACGATCGCCGCGTAGCCGATAATCGCGCCCCGTTTTTCAAGGTCCTCCACGCACGCTTTTACCGCCGCCTCGCCCACGCCAAGCGTCGCTGCAAGCTCTTTCGCCGTCAGCTTTGCGTTGCTTTTTAAAAGCTCTAAAACTTCCTTTTCTAATTTGTTCATAGTATTTCTCCTTATCGTATTATATTCCTATATTTTCCAGCCATAGCACGTCGTAAGGGAACGCCTCTACGAAATCGTGTTTTTTAAAGCGCACGTGATTAAATTTCGCATAATCGAAAATATGTGCCTTTAAGAGAACGGGCGTCGCAATATCAAGCGCACCGCAAATATCCACAAGATAGTCGAAGAAATGCGAATAGGTGAGCTTTTCGCTCTTTTCGTACACCGTTTGCTTGACGATTTTTCCGTCTACGGTCAATTTTGCCCAAATCTTCATTTCGTCACTTCCCGAATATAATTTTTTCGCTGTCAAACATTTTCGTCAGCAGGAAACAAAGCACCGCCGAACCCCCAAGGTTGACAAGCAAAGTAACCACGGCGTGCAAAGGATTTACCGCAAAGGAGAAGACCTCGCCCATGGCGATCGCGCTGTTTAAAAGCGGGATAAAAAACAATCCGACGGGCGCGTTTTCCGCAAACATGGTCGAAATCCCTAAAAGCGCGACAATTGCCGTCAGCGGCCCTACGTATCCCGACGCCTCTTTTACACTCTTTGCAAACGCAGATACCACCGAAACAAGGGAAACCATCACAAGCACCGTCGAAATCACCACCCCGAACAGCAGGGCGTAATCGCCAAACGTATACGAGGGGATCCCCAGCCCCGTCGCCTCACCGCCCATCAGTTTCGGCAAAGATAACATGATCCCGAGAAAGCTACACGCGCCGCTAAGTAAGGCAATCACGGAGATCGCGGCGATTTTCCCCAACGCAATATGACTGCGCTTCACGGGAGTCACAAGCATCGTCGCGAACGTGCCGCGCTCCTTTTCGCCTGCAATCGACTCGGGCGCAACGGAAATACAGCCCGTAAACAGCATCATCATGACAAGCATAGGCCCGATCATGGAAAAAATCATCCCGGACATATCCTCTTCGTCGGAAAGGTCAACGGCGTTTACGGTAAACCGCGGCTCGCCGTATTGTAGCGCAGAGAGTAGGGCATTTACATACTCGTAAGCCATAGCACTCTCCGTTTTTACCGTATCGAAATACAGCTCTACCGTTTGTGAGCCGCCCGCCATCGGGTCAAAATTTTGCGGAAACACCGCAAACAGGTCAACCTCCCCCTCCGCAAGCGAAGTCTTTCCCGACTCCGCGTCTACCGCCTCAATCACCTCGAAATCGCCCATAGAGGAAAGCCCCTCCTCCAAAAACGCGGGTGCGTTGACGCACGCTACTTTATAGGTATATTCCTCGTCCACGCCAAGCATACCGTCTACGATAAAATTCCCCATTAAGGAATACAGTACGTAAATCAAAAGCCCGGGTAAAAACAGAGAAACCACTAAACGACGGTCTTTAAAAAAGCGCGCAAATTCCTTTTTCAGTATGGTCAAAAATCCCGAAAGCTTCATTTTACGCCTCCTTTCGCCGCCGCATAAACATCAAAAAAGACATCCTCCAAACTCTTTTCTTTCGTAAGCTCCTTTACGTTCGCTTCTACAGCCATTTTTCCGTCGATAATGATCCCCACGCGGTCGCAAATTTTTTCCACAAGCGAGAAAATATGCGTCGATAAAAGCACCGTTTTTCCTCTCTCTTTCAACTCTAAGAGGAAATCCGTCACCGATTTCGCCGTCAATACGTCCAGCCCGTTGGTCGGCTCGTCGAAAATCACTACGTCAGGATCGTGCACCAACGATACGGCAATGGAAACCTTTTGTTTCATACCCGTCGAAAGATCAGCGATTTTCGTTTCTTGAAACTCGTCTATCCCAAAGCGTTCAAAAAGCTGCTTTTTGCGTTCGTCGCGGACATGGGTGGGGATATTTTGTAAATTGGAGAAAAAATCAAACAGATAAGAGGGTGTAAAAAAGTCGTCGGGCTTTAATTCGCTCGTCAAAAATCCGATCGACGCGCGCACCGCCTCCGCGTCCGTACGTACCGAATGTCCCGATATCAGCGCGTCGCCCCCGTCGGGCTTGATGAGCGTGGCAAGCATTCTCAGCGTCGTTGTTTTTCCCGCGCCGTTAGGACCGAGCAGACCGTAAATTTCCCCCTTTTTGGCAGAAAAGGAAAGGCCGTTTACCGCCACCTTCTTTTTCTCCGTCGTTTTATCAAGCTTGCGCTGCTTGCTTGATAAAGTAAACGTCTTTTTTAAATTTTCTGCAAACACAGCTATTTCCGTATCCGCCATTTCTTTTTCCTCCGCAAAGCCTCATCTAATTTACAGGGAATATTATAGCATATTTTCTTTCTTTTTGCAAGTGTTTGCCACGCATAAATTCTCGCCGCCTGTCATAGGTTAAAGGGAAGAGAAACGGGGGAGGGTAAAAGCTTTCGACAAACTCTGTCCCTTTTCGTCAAAACTTATCCGAATACGACCGTTTTTTCGCGGTATAATGGAGGCGTTTATGAGGTTTATCTTTCTGCGCGCAAACAGGCGCAAACCTTTTTTTAAAGCGGCGGCGCTGTCACTTGCGGCATTTCTGCTTTGGACGGCGGGATTTTTCCTCGTGCGCGGCGCGCTTTTTTCCGTCGTTACCGTGGACGCAACGCGCAAGCTCCCTATTTACGGCGTGCAGACAAGCGAGAAAAAGGTGGCAATCTCCTTCGATTGCGCGTGGGGAGTGGAATACACGGACAAATTGCTGGAAACCATGCAAAAGCACGGAGTAAAATGCACCTTTTTTGCCGTCGAGTTTTGGGTGGAAAAATACCCTGAATACGCCAAAAAAATCGTGGAGAGTGGGCACGAGCTTGGTACCCATAGCAAGACGCACCCGTATATGAGTAAGCTGACAAAGACACAGATGAAAGAGGAACTCAACTCATCCATGGGTGCCATTGAACGGGTAACGGGCGTACGCCCTACCCTCTTTCGCCCGCCCTACGGAGATTACAATAACGCCCTAATTGAAACGGCAGCGGAGGAGGGACTTTTTACCATTCAATGGGACGTTGACAGCTTAGACTGGAAAAATCTTTCGGCGCAGGAAATCGCCTTGCGTATCATCAACGGCGCAAAGGAGGGATCTATCATTCTTTGCCACAACAACGGTTTGCACACCGCCGAAGCGCTCCCTATGATTTTTTCCACCTTACAAAACCGCGGATACGAGTTCGTGCCTATCGGCGAACTGATCTACAAGGAAAATTATTCGATCGACCATACGGGCAGACAGTATCCGATCGACTGATAATAAAATACTTTTGGAGGCAAACAATGAACTACAACACAGAAAAAAACAACAAAGTGTACGTGATGGGCGAAATCGTTTCGGACGCAACCTTTTCCCACGAAGTCTACGGCGAGGGCTTTTACGAATTTTTCGTCCGCGTCATGCGGCTTTCGGGGCAGGCCGATATCCTCCCCGTCACCGTTTCCGAACGGCTGATCACAAGCGGCGCGCTGGAAAAGGGCAAAAATATTTCCGCTCTTGGACAATTCCGCAGTTATAATAAGATAGAGGGCGGAAAATCGAGGCTGATGCTCACCGTCTTCGTGCGAGAACTGCTGGAAGGAGCGGCGGAAAAGAACCCCAACAGCATTTTGCTTTCGGGCTATATCTGCAAACCGCCCGTTTACCGCACGACTCCTTTTAACCGAGAGATCGCCGACGTGCTCGTCGCGGTAAATCGCGCGTACAATAAATCGGATTATATCCCCTGTATCGCGTGGGGCAGAAACGCGCGTTTCGTAAAAACGCTGTCGGTGGGCGACCGCGTCGCCGTGTCAGGGCGAATCCAAAGCCGCGAGTACCAGAAAAAGCTCTCGGAAACGGAAACCAAGACCATGACCGCGTACGAGGTGTCCGTTTCTAAGCTCGCCGCATTTGACAACGCGGAGGATTTTGATTTGGAAAGCGAGTTCGACTTATACTCCCTTGCTCGCTCCGAACAATCAAAAAGCTACGATACCGTTGTTTAGCCACAAAAAAAGCCCAAACGGGCTTTTTTTTCTTAAAATCGGAATACCCGACGTAGCTGCCGCATATAGTAGAATATCAAAGGAAAAAAGGAGAATACTTATGAACGAAGAAATCGAATACGCCGAAATGCTGGAAATCCCCGTATCAACGGTCAACGTCGTAAAAAAACGGGGCAGAAAATCGAAAAAGACTGCCGCTTTAAAGGAAGAGGTTATTTCTAAAGTCAACGAAACCGCCGAACCGCCCAAAGAAACGGCACCCGTCGAAGAAAAAGCACCTGCGCCCGCCGTAGAGGCCGCAGCAACAGAAGCAGCGCTTCCCGTTCAGATCCCGTTACAAGAAACGGAAAGCATTCTCGGCCGTTATAAGGATTTTGCCTATGCAAACGAAAACGACCGTCAACGCATACCTGCCCGCCGCGAACGCATTATTTTGGGGGTAGAATTTGCCGCGGCGTGCGCACTTTGCTTCGGGATTTTTTTAACCAACGTCTTTATGCCCGAAAGCGCGATCAATACCTTTTTCCGTTCGCTTACGGACACGAACGAGCAAGCCGCCGATACCCGCACTTACGCCGATTTTACCCTTTCCCCGATCGTCCTTAACGAGGACGCGGTGATCAGCGTTTCCGAAACAGGCGTTCTCTCTTTCACGACGAACGGCTGCGTATACCCTGCGGCGAACGGCGAGGTAAGCGAAATCGCACAGGAAACGGACGGGAGCTTTACCGTCAAGATTGCGCACAGCCCCACCTTTTCGGAAGTGGTCAGCGGGCTTGACTACGTCGCGTACGAAATCGGCGACAGCGTACGCGCAAACGTGCCGCTCGGCGTATCCGACGGCGAGGGCGAGGTGCAAGTCACCCTTTACGAGAGCGGGCAGCTTTTAAACTGTTTCTCGCTTTCCGAGGAGGGCGCGCCCGTCTGGAACCCCGTTGAGCAGCAGTAAACACGGCAAGAAAAGCGGCGAACGCCGCTTTTCCCTTTTTCGGGGAAAACTGTCCGTCCACCCCCTTTTCCTCGCCGTCGGGGCGATCGAATGTTTTCTCGGCGAACTCCCCCTTTTTCTCATTTCCACCGTCACCGCGCTCATTCACGAGTTAGCCCACGCCTACGCCGCCGAACGAGTGGGGTTATCCTTGAAAAAAATCGTACTCATGCCTTTTGGCGCCATGATCGACACGGATATGCGCGGTCTAAACGCCAAAGACGAGCTTTTCGTTGCCCTTGCCGGCCCTGCTTGCAATCTTCTTTGCGCCGCCTTTTTTTTAGGGCTTTGGTGGTGCTTTCCGCAAACGTACGCCTACACGGATACGGCGCAATTTTCCTCTCTTTCCATCGGCCTTATCAATCTCCTTCCCGCCTATCCCTTGGACGGCGGCAGAATTTTGCGTCTTTGGCTAATACGCGCATTCAACGCACACCTGCCCCCGTCAAAAAGCGAAAAGCGTGCAGAAACAATCACAATAATCGTAAGTATTTTTGTATGCCTTGGGCTGTTTACCCTCTTTGTTTTTTGTTTGGTGAACGGTACCTTTTCGTTAAGTCTACTTTTGTTCGCCTTATTCGTTCTTCTTGGTATGCCCAAACGAAAAGCGGGTGAGGGTATTTATGAAAAAATCGACTTTAACGCGCGCGGCCGCCTAAAAGAGGGGTTGCCTATACGACGGGTAGCGATCGACGGCGAATGTACCTTAAAAAAAGCAATCGGGTTTTTATCGCAAGGGGAGTATCTCGTGTTGGAAGTGCTCAACGAAGAGGGGCAACCGCTTGGGGAGCTTCCGCAAAACGAACTTTCCAAGCAACTTCTTACCCACTCGTTGTACGAAGAAGTGCAAAATTTGTTAAAAAGCCCTGAAATTTTGCAAAACGGTAAATAAAAGCCCTTGCCAAAAGAAAAAAAAATTGCTATACTTAAAAGGAATGGTACTTGCGCCCCGTCAGCGCTCTTGATTCGCGGGGCAGAAAGAAAAAGGTTTTTACAGGAATGAAAAAACAATGGTTTTTCGACCGCTATTGCGGTCAAAATCTCGTCGCGCTGATCGAAGACGGGAAGGTTGTCGAGTTCGCCACCGAACCAGAAGAGGACGGTGAGGTCGTCGGCAACGTATACAAAGGACGGGTGATGAACGTGGTTGCGGGCATGAACGCAGCGTTCGTCTCTTGTGGGTTACAAAAAAACTGCTATCTTCCCCTCGACGAGGAATACGACGGGGATGGAAGGTATGAAGGCTCGGGGGATACTCGCGCCACTTTAAGCCATTTAAAGGCTGGCGACGAAATTATCGTGCAGGTGACCAAGGAGCCGCGCGGCTCTAAGGGCGCTAAGGTCACCACCCACCTCTCTTTCGTCGGAAAACGGCTCATCTATCTCCCCAGCACCGACTTTTTTGGGATCTCTCAAAAGATCGTGGACGAAAGCGACCGCACAGAGCTTTTAAAAGCGGCGGAAAAATTAAGAAAAAAAGGCACGCGCGAAGGCTTTATCATGCGTACCAAATCGCTCGGTGCCGATTTCAAACAGCTTAAAAAAGAAGCCGAATACCTTCGGAAACTTTTTTCGGAAACGGAAAAGCACGCTAAAAACGCAACTTGTGGCGAGCTGCTTTATAAAAACGACGACCTGCCCATTCGAGTTATGCGCGACAGTATCGGCGAAGAAATCGAAAGTATGCACGTGGGCGATAAGGAGCTTTTCGAGCGGCTTTTAAAGCTTGCAAAATTACGCGACGATTTTCCACAGAAAAAGTTGGTTTTATACTCGGGTAATCGCTCGCTTTTTAAAATCCACGGTATTTCTCAGCTTGTTTACGACGCCACGAAGCCCGTCGTTCCCTTAGAGGGCGGCGGAACGTTGGTGATCGACCACACCGAGGCTATGACGGTGATCGACGTCAACTCGGGCAGCCACGTCGGCGAAAGCAATTTAGAGGAAACGGCGTTTGCCGTCAACCGTATCGCCGCCAAAGAAATTGCACGGCAGGTACGGCTTCGCAATATCGGCGGCATTGTCGTCGTTGATTTTATTGATATGCTTTCCGAGGATCATAAAGCGGAGGTCACGCGGGACTTAACCGAGCTTCTCGCCCTTGACAAAGCCAAATGCCACGTCCTCCCCATGAGCGAGCTTTGCCTCACGCAATTCACCCGCAAACGCTTGGGGAGCGAATTAACCAAATCCCTTATCAAGGCGTGCCCGCATTGCCATGGAAACGGATCGGTGCACAGCGATATTTTCTTAACTATGCAGATCCGCGACGCTCTTCTCGACTGTTTTGCCGACGGCTATCAGGCAGCGATCGTCGATTTGAACGACGGTATGATGAGAAAAATCCTTGAAGAGGGGACCTATTCCAAAGAAATGAAAGGCCGTTGGCGGGGCAAACAAATTTATTTGATCCCGCACAAAACTTACAAAGAGCATTGCTTCCGCGTGCACGGTGAGCACACGAAAATCCTCACCCTGCCAGACAACGCGCAAATTCTATACTAAAAACAGTAAAGACCTCGGCGAAACGCCAAGGTCTTTTCTTATTCTTCTTCCTGTTCGTCCTCTTCTTCTTTGACGGGCACGTTCCCTTTTTTGAATTTAATTTCGTCTAACGGGAAATCCTTATAAATCATACCGCCGTTTTTATCGTCGATTTTGACTTTTACCGTCATTTTCAGCATATTCGTCGTCACGACGTTCCCTTTTCCGTCGGGCGTCGTTACCTCCGACCCGATCTTCGGCATCTTCTTGAACGCCTCGGCGTAATGCTCGCTCTCATAACTCAAACAGCACATCAATCGCCCACAAAGCCCGCTAATTTTTCCGGGATTTAACGAAAGTCCTTGCGTTTTCGCCATCTTAATGCTCACCTTTTTGAATTCGGGCATATTCCCCGCGCAGCAGCAAACCCGTCCGCAAGGTGCAATCCCGCCAAGATATTTCGCCTCGTCGCGCGTACCCACTTGGCGCAATTCAATACGGCTTTTAAACGCACTCGCAAGATCCTTCACCAGCTCGCGGAAGTCCACGCGACCGTTGGAAGTAAAGAAAAATACAATCTTACTCCCGTCAAACGCGTATTCACAATCCACAAGTTTCATTTCCAACCCATGTTTTGCAATTTTTTCCCGACAAGTTTGCATAGCGGCAGGCTTTTTCTCTTGACACCGCGCATAAAATTCTCTATCCTTTTCATTCGCAATACGCACGATCGGCTTTAAGGGTTGAACGATCTCCTCGTCCTCCACCTCCCGTTCGGGATACGCCACCCACGCGTATTCAAGCCCCTTTGACGTTTCCACAACGACAGGGGTGTTCCGCTGATACACGTCGCCCGCTTTGGGGGCAAAATAATACAGCTTGCCGCCGTTTTTAAATTTAATTACTACTACTTTGACCATAATTGATAACCTTATCCATTGTTTTCTTTGATGATATTGACAAGACACATTTCCAAGCATTGCGGAAAATATGCGTTGAATTTGATCTGCTTTTCCGCCTCCACGATATATTCCTGTGCCTTCACGAGCGCACGTAAAGATCGCTCAACGCATACCTGCCCCGTCCTTTTTTGTTCTAAGGGCAACAAAAGCCGTTTTTTATTCACGCCGCGATTCGTCGTTTTTAAAAGCAGCGCGTCACGGAAAATAATAGAGAGTAGGGCGAACAATTCCTTTTTTTGTTTCGTGTCCCCCACCTCTTTTATCAGTCGAGGCAAATCTCTTTCTTTGGCAAGCGCCAACGAAAAAGCAACCGAGGAAAGCCTTTCGTACAGTCCGCCAAGCAAATAATTTTCCGAACTGCCTATACTTCCTCCCCCCGCGGCTGCACATACAGCAACGTCGTTTTCCGTAAATTTTTCCCCAAACGCTCGAAGCAAACACTCCTTGACGGCTTCCAACGGAAAGGGGCGTATTTCCAGCCTTGCCGTTCTGGAAAGCACGGTGGCGAGGACGGAGTATTCCTTTCGCGCACCCAACAAAAACCGTACCCCCATGGGCGGCTCTTCAAGCACCTTTAAAAGCTTGTTTTGTGCAGGGGCAAGCGCCTCGTCAAATTTGTCAATTAGAAATACTTTCACGTCCCCCTCGACAGGTTTGACGTGACATTCTTCAACGATCTCAGCCGCCTCCTCTGCTGTCAACCGTTTCCCGTCCTTAGGGTAAAAACGACAATCGGCGTATTTTCCTCCGTCAATCAACCCCGCGATACGCTTTTCCGCCGAGGAGTTATATTCGCCGTATTCGTTTTCCCTAACCCCGAATAGAACCTTAGCAAACTCGGTGAGAGCAAGAGGCAAATATTTTCCGTCGTCGAAAACAACCAAATACGCGTGCGAAAGCTTGCCGCCGTCCGCCTCTTTTACAAGCCGACGATAAGCGTCCGTTTCTCTTAAAAGCTGCCGCACCGCGCACCTCCTCTCCGTTTTCGTATATTATAGTATAGTATAACACATTTTCCGCCGCTTGTCAAGTATGCAAATACGGTTTCACAAGATAAAAAAGAACGGGGCAGACACGCGTTTTTCGTTCAACGCATACCTGCCCCCTGAGTTTATGCAGTTTTATAAACAAGCCTCGGCTGCGCGCCGTCCGTTAAACATTCCTTTGTTACGACAACCTCTTCTACGCCGTCCTCCGACGGGATTTTGTACATAACCTCGGTCATGATTCCCTCGATAATGGTGCGAAGTCCGCGCGCACCCGTCTTTAAACGGATTGCCGTTTGCGCGATCTCGCGCACAGCCCCCTCTTCCACCGTCAGCTTGACGCCGTCGAGCGCAACTAATTTTTGATACTGCTTGATGATCGCATTTCTCGGCTCGGTAAGAATTTTCATCAGCGCCTCTTCACCGAGCGGCTCTAAATTCACGACGATCGGAAGTCTGCCCACAAATTCGGGAATTAGCCCAAACTTGGTAAGATCTTGCGGTTTCACGTCGTCGAGCATAGAATAATCCGCCTCGCCCGCACCCAAGCCTACTTTACCGCCAAAGCCAAGCGTCGTGTCGTCCTTTCTCGTGGAAACGATTTTATCCAGCCCTACGAACGCCCCGCCGCAAATAAACAGGATATTCGTCGTGTCAATCCGAAGACATTCCTGCGAGGGGTGCTTTCTGCCACCCTGCGGAGGTACGTTAGCTTGCGTGCTTTCAATAATTTTCAAAAGCGCCTGCTGTACCCCCTCGCCCGACACGTCACGGGTAATGGAAACGTTTTCGCTCTTTCTCGCAATCTTGTCGATCTCGTCGATATAGATGATGCCACGCTCCGCTTTTTCAATACAGAAATCAGCGTTTTGAATAAGCTTTAAGAGAATATTCTCCACGTCCTCGCCGACGTAACCCGCCTCGGTAAGCGTCGTGGCGTCCGTCGTTGCAAAGGGCACGTTTAAAATCTTTGCAAGCGTGCGAGCCAGCAAAGTTTTCCCGCTTCCGGTGGGGCCTAAAAGCAAGATATTACTCTTTTCGATCTCCACCTCGTCGTCGGAGGGCTTTCTCTTTTTGTGCATTCCCGCATTGATACGCTTGTAGTGGTTGTACACAGCCACGGAAAGCACCCGCTTAGCCTTGTCCTGACCGACGATATATTTATCAAGCTCTTCTTTCAGCTCCGCGGGTTTTTTAAGAGGCACCTCTTCTACAAGATCGTAATCGTTCGCCCCCTCTACCATTGCGTTGCAAACGCGCACGCAATCCTCACAGATGAACACGCCGTCACCCGCGATCAGTTTATGCGCCTCCTCCTGCGGCTTCCCGCAGAAAGAACATCTCTTTTCTTTCTCTGCCATAATTGCTCCTTGACTTAAAGAACGCGGCCAACGTGCGCCGCGTTCAGGTTGTTATCTTCTTACGAACACTCTGTCGATCAGTCCGTAGGCACGCGCCTCTTCCGCCGACATATAGTTGTCGCGGTCGGTATCGCGCTCGATCGAAGAAAGCTCCTTACCGCTATTCTCGGACAGGATCCTGTTCAGCTTCGCCTTGGTGCGCAGGATATGCTCGGCTTGAATTTTAATATCGCTAGCCTGACCTTGCGCGCCGCCGAGTGGTTGATGAATCATAATCTCCGAATTAGGCAGGGCAAAACGCTTGCCCTTGGTACCGCTCGAAAGCAAAAAGGCACCCATGGACGCAGCAAGCCCGATACAGATCGTCGAAACGTCGCACTTGATATAATTCATGGTGTCGTAGATCGCAAGTCCCGCGCTCACCGAGCCACCGGGGGAATTGATATACAGACAAATATCTTTCGTCGGATCCTTTCCTTCGAGGTATAAAAGCTGCGCGACTACGGTGTTTGCCACCGCGTCGTTGATCTCGCCGCTTAAAAAGATGATTCTGTCCTCTAACAGCCTAGAATATAAGTCGTACGAGCGTTCACCCGTCGAAGTTCTTTCCACAACGTAGGGGACGAGAACGTTCTTTTCCATTATTTAGATTCCTCCACATACATTTCGTTGTTTGCTTTCAAGAAATCGAACAACTTGGTGATAATAATATCACTTCTGAGGTATTCCACCTGACGGGGATCGATCGTCTTCTTGTATTCCTCGAATTCCTTACCGATACTTTCACCCTGTTCTTTGATTTTCGCGTCCACTTCCTCTTCGGTAGCCTCAATCTTCTCCGCGTCGATAATGGTGGAAATGATCAGCTGGCTCTTCACGTTCTTTGCCGCCTGCTCTTCATACTGCTTTCTGAAATCCGCCTCGGTCACTTTGAGGAATTCAAGATATTCGGCAAGTTTCAACCCTTGATACATCAGCTGATATTCAAACTTTTTCACGAGAGAATCCGTTTCTCTGTCGATCATAGCCTGCGGAATCTCTACTTCCGTATTCGCCGCGATCGCCCCTAAAATGCTGTTCTCCGTTTCGTCGTTCGCCTTTTTGTCAAGCTGACCTTGGATGCGCTCTTTCGCTTTTGCCTTATATTCTTCTACCGTTTCGCTGCCCGTAGCCGTTTTCACAAGCTCGTCGGTAAGCTCGGGAAGAACCTTTTCTTTGATAGCGTTCAAGGTAACGGTGAATACAGCCGCTTTGCCTTTCAGCTCTACCGCCTGGTATTCTTCGGGGAAGGTAACGTTGACGTCGCGCGTTTCGCCGACGTTCATGCCGACCACCTGTTCCTCAAACCCGGGAATAAACTGCCCGCTGCCGAGGGTAAGGTCGTAGCCGTTCGCTTGGCCGCCGTCGAAGGGCACGCCGTCCACCTTGCCGAGGAAGTCAATATTCGCGATATCGCCGTTTTGCGCCGCTCTACCCTCAACAGGTTCTTGACGAGCCTGTCTTTCCAACAGTCTTTGCACCTCCGCTTCCACGTCAGAGTCTTGTACATTATACGCATACTGCTTGATTTTCATACCCGTATAAGCGGAAATTTTTGCTTCGGGTTTTACAGGCACGGTAGCGATCAGGCTAACGAGATCTTCTTCAAATTTGTCGATCGTCACGTCAGGCTCGCCCACGATCGTATATTTGCTGCTCATTTTTTCCACGATCACAGGATAGTTTTCCGAGAAGAGGAGGTTGAGGGCGTCCTCGTAAAATACCCCTTTGCCGTAAACGTTTTCAATTACGTGCTTGGGTGCCTTGCCTTTACGGAACCCGTTGATCGAGAATTTTGCTCTCGATTTTAAATAAGCCTTGTTGACGGCCTCTTTCCATTCTTCACCGTCGAATTTGATGGTAATCTTGACCGTGCTTTTTTCTGCTGCTTTGGTAGTGTACTTCATATTTTTCTCCTACTATATTTGTTAAAATTTTTTATTTTTGTTCTCTGTAACCGGGCATTTTTTTACCCGCAGTCTACATTTTATCATATTTATCAAAGAAAATAAAGCGTTTTTGTTTACAATTTCGGAAATTTACGCTATAATTTAAGAAAGAATTTGAAAAAAGGGCGGGGAAAACCGTCGAATTTTGTTTTTTCCCCCTTTCGCGAGGCCTTTATGCCACAGGACGCCTTTCATCTCGGTCATATCGCGCGTGAGCTTTCCTTAGCCCTCGTCGGCGGAAAAATCAATCGCATCACGCAAGCGAATAAAGACGAGGTCACTCTTCATATATACACCAAAAAACGCTCTCTTAAACTTATTTTAAGCACGAACGCCTCTTTTGCGCGCGTTCTTTTAACGGAAAAAGAAAAGGAGCCAGCCCCCGTCGCGCCTAATTTTTGTATGCTTTTGCGAAAACACCTGCTCGGCGCGGAAATTTTGAAAATTCAACGCTACGCCTTCGAGCGTATCTTGGAAATCACTTTTCATTGCACGGGCGACTTTTCCGAATGTGATCGCGTTTTACACGCCGAAATTATGGGGAAATATTCCAACCTCATACTGACGGAAAACGGGGTGATCGTCGGCGCGCTTAAACCCTCCGCGCTCGACGGAGGAAATTCCCGCCCTATCTTGGCGGGCGTAAAATACGTTTATCCAACGCCGCAAGAAAAGCTCTCTCCTTTCGATCAAGACGCCCTTCGGGAACGTTTCGAGGCGTTTTCAACATTACAAGAGGGGGAGGACGGAGAGGCTTGGGCAAAATTTATTTTCGAGAACGTTGCGGGGCTTGCTCTGCCTACCGCAAGAGAGCTTGTTAAGCGGCGACCGCGCGGGCTTGCGCTTACCGACTTTCTTGGCTTGGCTTGCGCGGAAACGGACGCGGCGCCCTGCGTCGTTAAAACAGACGGAGCCGTCAACGACTTTTTTGCCTTTCCCGTCAACGGAGGCGAGGCGAGGGATAGTCTTGTCGCCGCCGCGGACGAATATTATACTTATAAAGAAAGCGGGCGGCTTTTCGCCGAAAAAAAGAGGCGTTTGGAGAGCGCGGCTCGATCGCTTGAAAAGAAACTCGGGAAGAAAATTTCGGAACTGTCCGACCGTCTTTCGTCGGCGGAAAACGCCGAAAAATATCGGACGTTTGGCGAGCTGTTGACGGCAAATCTTTACCGCGTGGAGCGCGGCGTAGCCGCCGTAGAGGTACAAAACTGGTACGAGGAGGGCTGTCCAAACGTAAAAATCCCCCTCGACGTCACCCTTTCCCCGCAAAAAAACGCACAAAAATATTTCAAAGCGTACGCCAAAGCCAAACGGGCAAAAGAGATCGCCGCTCCCCTGCTTGCAGAAACGGAAAAAGAGCTTGCCTACGTAAACGGCGTAATTTCCAGCGTCCTTTTGTCGGAAACGGAGGAGGATTTAAAGGAAATCGAAACGGAATTGATCGGCTTGGGGCTTTTACGCCCGCCAAAGGATAAAGTGGGGGCGAAAAAACCGCCTGAGATCCCTTTCCGCGAATTTGAGTGCGAGGACTTTAAAATCCTCGTCGGACGAAACAATCTACAAAACGACAGGTTACTTCGCCAAGCCGCGCCAAACGATCTTTGGTTGCACACCCAAAAATACCACTCTTCGCACGTTTTGATCGTGACGGAGGGGAGAAAGGTTCCCGACGCCGTAATTAAGCGCGCCGCCGAGCTTTGCGCCCATTATTCCGAGGCTCGAGGCGGGGAAAAGATCCCCGTCGATTATTGCGAACGACGGTTCGTAAAAAAACCGAGCAAGGCAAAGGCGGGGTTTGTCGTCTACACCGACTACAAAACGGCGCTCGTTGAAGGAAAAATATAAAAATACTGTACCCATGTACGCATTGAATAACGATTTTTAAGAGGAAAAAGTATGAAAAAAGAAGTGTATCAATTGTTATCCAAGCAGTTTAAAAACAGGCAAGAGGTCATGACGGAGATCATCAACCTGCAAGCCATTCTCAACCTCCCTAAGGGCACCGAGCATTTTTTGAGCGATCTGCACGGCGAGGCGGACGCGTTCAAGCATTTGCTCCGTATCGCCTCGGGGGTCATCAAAACGAAAATCGAGCTGGCACTCGGTAACGAGCTGACGCTTGCGGAAAAAAACGACCTTGCCGCTTTGATCTACGAACCTAAGGACTGGTTAGAAAGCAGGAAGAAAAGCTCTAAAAATTTAAAAAAGGAATATAAAACGGTCATTTTAAGACTACTCGAAGTCGCCAAACTCGTCGCGGCGAAATACACCCGTTCCAAGGTAAGAAAGGCGCTCCCCGACGACTATCGTTATATTATCGACGAGCTGATCAATATGCCTCCGCACAGTCTTGTCAAGGCGGAATATTACGGCAATATCGTTCAAGGGATCGTCGACCTTGGCAACGCTGATAATTTTATCGAGGCTTTGTGCGGCGTTATTTCCCGTCTTGCCGTAGACCATATGCATATCGTCGGCGACGTGTACGACCGCGGCAACGGCGCAGCGCAAATCATGGAAATGCTGCGAGGCTATCATTCGGTGGATATCGAATGGGGTAACCACGACGCCCTTTGGATGGGGGCGCATTTCGGGAACAAGGCGTGCGTTTGCAATCTGCTCCGTATCAACTGTGCGTACAGAAATTTGCAGGGGATTGAAAACGGATACGGTATCAATCTTCGCCCTCTCGTCACCTTTGCCCTTGAAGAGTACCGCAGCGGCGATCTTTCCTCCTTTGCTATCTCCGACGTCTTTGGCAAAGAGAGCGATTTGGAAACGAACGACCTGCTCGCCAAAATGACCAAGGCGATCACCGTCATTCAGTTAAAGCTGGAAAATCAACTCATCAAAGCGCATCCCGAGTTCGGTATGGACGACCGTATTTTGTACCCCTCGGATACGCTCACCGAAAAAGAAAGCGCGCTGATCGACTTTATCACCCAAGAATTCACGGACAATAAGCGGCTCAAACGCGACGTGGAATTTATGCTTTCCCACGGCAGTATGTACCGCGTACATAACGGCGATCTTTTGATGCACGGCTGCGTACCGAGCGAAGAAAACGGCGAATTTTCGTCCGTTCCCGTCGGCAAAGAATTCTTTTCGGGAAAAGCTTTGTACGATCGGTTGGATAAGCTAGTCAGATCGGCGGCGACGGGGGAGGAATATTCCGTCGATTATATGTGGTATCTTTGGTGCGGCAAAAAATCCCCCCTCTTTGGGCGCGACAAAATGAACGTTTACCGCAAGTATTTCACAAGTGAAACGGAAACGGAAAACAAAGACCCGTATTACGAGCTTGTCAAATCGGAAAAATACTGCTTAAAGGTACTGAAAGAATTTGGCTTGACTTGGAAACATTCCACCATCATCAACGGCCACGTGCCCGTCAAGGTAAAGGACGGTGAACGCCCCGAGAGCGGAAAATGCCGCCACATCACCATTGACGGCGGGCTTTCAAAAGCCTACCGCAATAAAACGGGGATCGGCGGCTATACCCTCATCAAAAACTCGCAGGGTCTTTTCCTTGCCATGCACTCGATGGACGAGGAAAACGAGGGCTGGAAAAAGGACAGCGAAACGAGAACGCTTAAACTTTACGACGAACGCATTCTCGTCAAGCAGACGGATAACGGAAAGGAACTTGAAAAACAAATTGCGGTACTCAAAGGTATGTTAAAAGACTATTATTCTTAAAACGAGCGGGGCAGGTATGCGTTGAATACATACCTGCCCCTTTGTTTTTTATAAAAACGCTTTTAATCTTTCCTCGAAGATTTCTTCCGATTTTAAAAGCTCCTCTGCAAGACGGCGAAGCTCGTCGTCGATATCTGCCTCTGCCTCCGAAAGCGAGGCGCGAAGAGCGGTGACGCCCATCACGGTACCCTGCACCATCATTTCCGCGATATGACTTTTTGAATCGTCTTTGAGGGTGCTCATTTTAATCGAGCCCCACATCATCATTTTTTTAAACGCACCGGGTTCTTTTAATTCGATCCCCTTATCTCTTGCAAGCCGCGCGGCAACGCCCGACACCCGTTCGTATTCCTCGTGCTGCGCCTTAATTTCCGCTTTGAGCGCCTCGTCTGCGGTTTCGGGCAAGATGTTGTCGATAGATTGCAAAGCAAGCTGACAGTTGCGATATACCTCGGCGAGTAGCTCCTCGCCTTTTTTCGTTTTATTTTCTTCCATATTCCCTCCTTACCCTCTTAATTTCCTGCAAAACAGAAAAAATTATACAAAAAAATCATTTTTCTTTAAGAAAAACGCTTGACTTTAAAAAAGCGAATGTGGTATAGTATTAGTCGAGCCGATAGACACGGGCTGTTTTTAAGTCGCCTTTTTTGAGAAAAAAGGGCGCGCCTTGGAGGACTTCGAGACTGGAAAGAGGAGGTAAAATCTACATGTACGCGATTATCGACAACGGGAACAAGCAGTACAAAGTAGCGGAAGGCGACACGATCAGAGTGGAAAAGCTTGCTGCTGCAGAGGGCGAAACGGTAAGTTTCAAAGTGCTTATGGTTTCCGACGAGAACGGTATCAAAACGGGCGCAGAAGTTGCTTCTGCCAAAGTGACCGCGACTGTCGTTCAGCAGGCTAAGGCGAAGAAGATTATTGTCTTCAAGTACAAAGCAAAGAAAAACGAACGCAAGAAGCAAGGTCACAGACAGCCCTTCACCGCAGTCAAGATCGAGAAGATCGAGCTTTAACTGCAACGCTCCGAACACTCGGAGGTAAAAAAGAAGAAAGAAAAGGAGAAATAAAAATGATTTTTATCAGTTTATTCGCTCATAAAAAGGGTACCGGTTCTTCGCACAACGGCAGAGATAGCGAGGCTAAAAGACTTGGCACGAAGCGCTCTGACGGTCAGTTCGTTCTCGCAGGCAACATTCTCGTTCGCCAAAGAGGCACGAAGATCCATCCCGGCACGAACGTAGGTATCGGTAAAGACGACACGCTTTTCGCGCTCGTCGACGGCGTCGTTCGTTACGAAAGAATGGGCAAAGACAGAAAGAAGGCAAGCGTATATCCGCAAGCCTAACAAACAAACGAAGAAAAACGCGTGCTTATAGCGCGCGTTTTTTGTTTTTCGCCGCACTTTCAAAAATTAAAGGCGTAGGAAATAAAATTCCCTTATTTTTCCTACCTTTAATTACTTTACTTTTTATTTATTTTTTGTTATAATGATATGCGTATGGCGTTATACGCGCGTTCGCGCGCTAAACTCCAAAAATATAAGGGAAGGGAAAGGAAAAGAGATGGAACAACAAGCTATTTACGCAGAAGAACTCACTTTTATGGACGTGCTCAGGATTCTTTTTAAAAAGATCAAATTGATCCTGATCGTATTTTTATGTAGCATTTTTGTCGGCGGAGCGCTTGGCGCGCTGCTCAACTTCAACAAAAAATACTACGGCACCGAAATCCAGTTCTACATAAACCCCAAAGAGAAAGACGCGTCGGACAATGACGCGGAATCCACCTACGGCGTGTACGGCTCCTACGGCGACAACGTCATGGAAACTATGATCAAGCTTTTGGAAAGCAATCTGTTCACCGAACAGCTGATCGCGGGTTGGGACAGAACGCCGGAAAAATATTTAGAAAACGGCTCGATCAACCCTGCCTATAAGGAATTTATCTACGCGCTGGAAGACGTGATCACCTATTCCTATTCTTCCTCGGAAACGGAGTCCACCGTTATCACGACCAACCTTGCCAAGAGCTTTATCGTGATCGAAATCAAAATTCTTGCGCAAGGCGAAGAAATGGTTGAGTTTGCGGAAGAACTTTTGACTCGTCTTCGCGTCGAAGTGCCTAAATACGTGACAGATCACATGATCGTTCCCTCCGGCTTCGTCGGTACCAATTGCGAGGAAATCACCACTATTTCCGAAATCGAGCTGTTAAACGAGGGGAATACGCTTGTTGCCGCTGTGAAATACGCGCTTATTTTCGGCGCAGTAGGTCTGATCGTGGTCTGCGCCGTTGCGATTATTACGGAACGGGTAAAAGCAACCTCGAACGTAGCGCAAACAAAAAAGAAAGAGGGGACTGAGCAGGAGGCTGCGTAAAAGCCCGCTGTGTTTTATCACCGTTTTTTAAAAATTATTTAAATCTCTTTACTTTTTTATCAATATTTGCTATACTGTACTAAGGACGGGAAAGAAAATTTTTTCTTTCGTTTGTTTGGAATTTACATAAGGAGAAAGCAATGAAAGACGAGCTTCAAATGGAAGAAGAATTAAGTTTGACGGATATCTTTCGGGCGTTACTGTCCAAGATCAAGCTGCTCATTCTCATTACGCTTGTCGGTGTGATCGTCGGCGGCACTATCGGTGCGGTAACGACTATGAACACCCACTACTACGGAACGGAGATGCAGTTCTACGTCAACCCCAAAGAAAAGGAAGAGGGGGCTAACGAATCCACCTACGGCGTATACGGCGCGTACGGTAGAAACGTTATGGATAATATGATCAAGCTTTTGGAGAGCGACTTGTTCACCGAACAGCTTATGCTCCGCGGTTCCACCCTCCCCAAAAAGGGGTTGAGCACCGATTTAGACATAAAAATCGACGATGCGAACGCAAAGCTTGCGACGGCTCTTCCTCTTCTCGAAGCGGCTAACGATGCCGAAGAGGTTTACGAGGACGCCGTTTCCACCTTCAACACCGTTTGGGCAAACAGCGCCTTTAAAGACAACGTTTTTAACGAAAAGCTTTACGAACAGGGCAAATATACCCCTGATATCAACGAAGCCTATGCGGCGGTGTTAGTTTCGCTTAGAGATTACACGGCAAAGGACGAGGCGGCAACCGAGGCGCAAAACGCTTACGATAAGGCAAAAACGGCGGCGTTGCAAATTTGGCGGCGTATGGAGTCCTATAAAAAGGAGCACGACACGTTCAGCGAAGCGATTTCCTACTCCTATCTTGCCAGCGACGACGATTTATCCGACGCCTCCAACCTCGCGCGAAGCTTTATTTACGTCAACGTTTCCCTGTTGAACGATAAAGAGCTTGCCGAAGAAATGCTTGAAATTTTGCGCGTACAGGTTCCCGCGTACGTTTCACAAAAAATGATCGTACCCACGGGGTATATCGGCACGAGCTGTGAAGAAACGACGACGCGTAGCGAAATCGTCCTCACAAACGAGGGTTATATGTTCCGTTCGGCGGTGCTGTACGCAGTTCTCGTCGGTGTACTTGCCTTGCTTGTAGCGGCGGTAATCGTGATTATTCTCGACCGTAGCGACAAGAGATTGCGCGACTACGACGCAGTAGCGAAGAGAATGAATATTCCCGTTCTCGGTATCATTCCGAGCATCAGCGAAGAAGTTCTCAACGAATGGAAACACTTAAATGAAGAAAAAGGAGACGAATAAGCATGAAAAACACTTTTTCCAACCGTTTCCTCACGAGTAAAAGAGAAAAGCAAAACAAAAAGATCAGCAAAAGAAAGGCGTACCTTTTAAATGAAAATACTCCTTTCGACGTAACGGAGGCTTTCCGTAACCTCAAATCCTCTATTTCCGTTTGCGTACCCAAAAACAGAAAGGGCGGCGTTTCTATTCTTGCCACCTCCTCCTATCCCGAGGACGGCAAGACGACGATCACCACCAACCTTTCCTTGATGTTCGCGCAGTCGGACGCCAAAGTGGTGCTTGTGGACGCGGATATCCGTAAAGGGCGTATCGCCAAATATTTCAATAAAAAATCGGAGCCGGGGCTTTCCGACCTCCTCTCCGGTCACGCTACTCTTGACGAGGTACTGCATCAGTCGCAGATCAACGAGAATTTGTATATCATTCCTTGCGGCACCCATTCGCCCAAGCCTTACGAACTCTTGGAAAGCGACGCTATGAAAGCGGTAAACGAGCAGCTGAAAGAACGTTTCGACTACGTATTCTTCGACACGCCGCCCGTGCTCGTCGTCTCCGACGCGCTTGCGCTTGCGCCGTCTATGGAGGGCACCATTCTCGTCACCCGCCATCTCGTATCCTACGTTTCCGATATTGCAAGGTCGCTTAACACCTTGCGATTTGCGAAAGCAAACGTGCTTGGGATTATCGTCAACGACTATCACGTCAAGGAAGACAAGTCTTACGGCGGTTATAAAAAGTACGGCTACGGGTACGGCTATTCAGACGAACCTACGCAAAAAAACGACTAATTTAAAAAGAGCGCGGCTTTTTAAAAAGCTGCGTTTTTTTTCTTAAAAACAAGGGGGCAGGTACGAAATGAACGAAAAAATTATCATCAAAAACGCCACGTTTATTACCTCGGCGGCAAGAAAAGAACAATTTATCAAGCCCGACAAACCCATGATTGCCGTTTGCGGGAAATCCAACGTCGGAAAAAGCTCGTTTATCAATATGTTGGCAGGCAAAAAAAAGCTTGCCAAAACGAGTAGTGAGCCGGGCAGAACGCGGCTCGTCAACTATTTCGATTTTGGACAGTTTATTTTGGCAGATCTTCCGGGCTACGGCTTTGCGCGCGTTTCCAAAATAGAAAAGGAAAAGTGGGCAAAAACCCTCGACGCCTTTTTTAAAGCAAAAGAGAACGTTTCCCACGTACTCATGCTCGTAGACGCCCGTCACGACCCAACGGCGGACGATCTGCAAATGATGGAGTATCTGCACTATCATATACTGCCTTTTACGGTGGTTCTTACGAAAGCGGACAAGCTCTCAAAAATGAAATTAAAGGAACATAAAAAGGCGATTGCAGCCGATTTATATTTAGGGGAAGGCAATCTGCTTGCTACGAGCGCGGAAACGGGCTATGGCAAAGAGGACGTCCTTATAAAGCTCGGGCAAATCGTCGCCTTAAAGCAGGATCCTCCCGAACCTCTCGAAGTGGAAGTGGAAGAGGAAAACGAAATGGAAGAATAAAAAAAGTGTTTGCTGTCAAGCAAACACTTTTTTAAATACCTCTTCTGCACTTTCAACGGGATAAAATGTCAATTGTTTTTTCACCGTATCGGGCACGTCCTTTAAATCGCGCGTATTCGCCTTGGGAATGATCACCGTTTTTATTCCCGCACGGCTCGCCGCGAGCGATTTTTCTTTCAGGCCGCCGATCGGCAGCACCTTTCCGCGAAGAGTGATCTCTCCCGTCATTGCCACGTCCGCGCGCACCTTTTTCCCCGTCAACACGGACAGGATCGCGGTAGCAATGGTAATACCTGCACTCGGGCCGTCCTTAGGCGTCGCGCCCTCGGGCACGTGTACGTGAATATCGGTGTTTTCAAACGCCTCTTCTTTAACGCCGAATTTTTCCGCGTGGGAGTGGATATAGGTGATAGCGGCAAGGGCAGATTCTTTCATCACGTCGCCGAGCTTTCCCGTTAAACGAATCTCGCCTTTTCCTTTGGTTGCCGTCGCTTCGACGGTTAAGGTCGTACCTCCAAACGCCGTCCACGCTAAACCGCAAACTGCACCTACTTCGTCCTCTCTGCCTTTTTCTTCGTCCGAACGTCTTGGAGGACCAAGCAATTCTTCCACCTTTTTCTTTGTAATTTTCACCTTCCTCATACGCTTATTATCGGCGTATTTGACGGCAATTTTTCTTGCAAGCGTACCCACCGTTCTCTCTAATGAACGCACACCTGCCTCCATGGTATACCCTTCGATTACAGCGTTTATCCCCTCCGGAGTAAACTCGGCAATCTTCTCTGAAATCCCGTTTTCTTTGAGCTGCTTAGGCACAAGATAACGCATGGCGATCTCCGATTTTTCCTCAGGCGTGTACCCCGAAAGATTAATAATCTCCATACGGTCGCGCAACGGACCGGGAATGGTGTCGAGCGTATTCGCCGTCGTAATAAAGAGTACTTTACTCAAATCGTACGGCACCTCTAAAAACCGATCGCGAAAGGCACGGTTTTGCTCGGGATCAAGCACTTCAAGGAGGGCGCTTGCGGGGTCGCCGCGCATATCCGAAGAAACCTTGTCTATCTCGTCGAGCAAAAAGACGGGATTGACGGAGCCGGCATTTTTCATGGCATACAAAATTCGACCCGGCATAGCACCGATATACGTCTTTCTATGGCCGCGAATTTCCGCCTCGTCCTTGACGCCGCCAAGACTCATACGCACGAATTTTCTGCCGAGCGCCCGCGCCACCGAACGCGCGATACTTGTTTTCCCGACCCCGGGAGGGCCGACAAGACACAAAATCGGGGCGTTCATGCTCTTCGTGAGCTTTAATACGGCAAGATATTCGGTGATCCTCTCTTTAATTTTTTCCAAGCCGTAGTGATCTTCGTTTAAAATATCGACGCAATCGGACAAACGCTCGGTATCCTGCGTTTCCTCCGTCCAAGGCAATTCCAGCACCTGATCCAAATACCCGCAAGCCACGGTATATTCGGGGGAGGATTGCTGCATTCTGGACATTCTGTCCACCTCTTTTAAACATTTTTCCTCCACTTCGGCAGGCAATTTTTTCGCCTTGATTTTTTGACGGTAAGCGTCCTCCTCCTTTCCCGAATCTCCAAGCTCGGCGTGGATTGCTTTCAATTGCTCACGCAAAAAATATTCCTTTTGGGACTTGTCCACGCTCGCTTTCACGTCCTCGGCGATCTTGCGTTCCAACTTTGCAAATTCAATTTCTTTTTTCAAAAAAGCGGTGAGTAAGGAAAGCCGTTTTACGCCGTCCGTTTCTTCAAGCATTTTTTGCCTATCTTCGACGGAGAGCCTACCCATGGACGCGGTGAGCACGTCTACAAATTCATCTGCGTCCGTCGTTTCGGACAATTTTTCCACGATTTCTTTCCGTATTCCGCTCTCTTTTAACGTCTTTTTTGCAATACTAAGATAGCTTTCACCCACCTCGTCAAGCGGCGTTGTTTGAATTTCCTTTACAACGGCATGGAAATATTCGCCCGTGTATTCGATACTCTCTGCCACGGCGCGAAATAACCCTCTTACCTGTACTTTATAATTTCCAGAGCTTTGCTGTGCAAACACGCGAACCTGACAAACGGTGCCCGTTCGATACAAATCCTCCGCCTCTACGCTCTCCTTTTGAACGTCCTTTTGCGTACAAACAAAGACGAGCTTTCCCGCCCGTTCGGACGCAAATTTCAAGGCATTTAAGGTTACCGTTCTACCCACCTCGAACGCGGTAACGACGTGCGGAAACGCCACCTTGCCGCGTAAGGGCACGACGGGAATTACATCTGTTTTCGTTAATTCTTTTTCAATCGTATTTTCCATAATTGCTTATATATAAACGGGAATATTCTTTTTTAAACGAAAGAAAGTAAAACCTTTCTTTTAAAGGGGCGATTTTCTCTCTTTTCCCTGCCCGCGCGGATATTTATTCGGCGTTTTTTCTACCTTTTCCACGATGGCAAGCGTACGTCCACCGTAGCCCTCGGGCAGCTCGTAACGAAGCACCTTTAAAAGCCGCCCACCAAGCGTTTTATAGGCAGATTTCGCCTCGTTAATCTCACTCTCCTCACCGCTTTTATACGCGATAAATTTCCCACCCACCTTTACAAAAGGCAAACAGTATTCGCTTAGCGTGTTCATTCTCGCCACCGCCCGAGCCGTCGCAAAATCAAACTTTTCTCTAAATGTTTCTTCCCTCGCCGCCTCCTCGGCACGCATCTGATAAATATTCACTTTATTTAAACCAAGCTTATCCACAACCACTCGCAGGAACTCGCATTTTTTCCCCACACTCTCCAACAGAGTAAAGCTCAGGTCAGGACGCAATAATTTTAAAGGAATGGAGGGAAAACCTGCGCCGCTCCCCACCTCTAAAACGCTTGCGTTCTGCGTAAAAAACGGCTCTCCTATCGCGCTATCAAGGAAATGCTTATAAAAAACGTCCTTCTCCTCCAAGATCGTCGTCAGGTTGTATTTCTCGTTATACTCCCTTAAAAGAGCGGCGTACGCGTCAAAGCGTTCCTTATATTCGCCGCCGATCAAATTCCTTTGTTTTTCAATGATTTCCGTCATTTTTTACCTCGTTTGAGAAAGTTTTACACCTCTCGGTTGATAAAGTTATCCACATTGTTGATATCTTTGTGGATAACTTACTTATTTTGAATTTTTATTCATTTTTTTGTATATTTATAAAAACGAACAACCGTTTGTATCGGGATTTGTATCCACTTATCCACTTTTTATTCCACACTTTTTCCACCGAAAATAAAAAGTTTTCCACCGCGTTTTTTCCTTTTATTAAAAGGGAAGTTACGGCTTTTCCACTTATCCACGCCAACTACTACTAATACTACTAATATTATTTTTATAAATAAGTATAGCAAGGAAAAAAGCGAGCGGCAGGAGGCGAAATAAGTGAATTGAAAATCTTTGGATTTCCTTAACGCAAATCTTTGATTTGCAATTCATGGAGCGTAGCAAGGCACGAGAATTCACTATGCTATATAAATATAACTCTTCCTTTTTTTTGAAAGCGTTTTACTGTATACGCCGTACCGCCCGTTTGTTTTCTTAAAAAAGCCAAAAGGACGTCCGCGCGCTCGCACATATAATCGTTGCGTGAAAAATAACAAAATTTCGTGTAATGATCGCAAACGTAAACGAGTTCGTCCAAGCATTTCACTATTTTTTCATAGCGTTTTTTTTCTTCGGCAGGATAGGCTTTGGCTTGCTTTGGAAAGGGAGCGCAACCGATTAGTTTAACGTGGGAATAAGTCTTTTTAAGTTTTAAAAGGATTTCCGCGGCAAGTAAATCAAAGCCGAGGGCAAGCCCATTATAAAAAACCTCGACGCCGTCTTTAATTAGGCGTTCGAGTTCGTCTTTTAAAAGCGCTTTGTCAAGTCCTGACAAATCGCGGTGCCCCGTAAGAGCGCAAGCTTTTTCTTCTGTTTTTAAAAACACGAGCTGTTCCATGGTTATAGTATAACATAAAAATAAAGGGGTGTCAAGCCGTTTAAAAAGAAGAAAAAACTTCGTAAAAAATCCCGCATATTCCGTGTAATCGCTTGCAGAAAAAAAGGAAAAATGGTATAATAAAAGAAAACGGCTTAGGAGAAAAAATTTATTATGAAATTTGTATGCGACGGCGTCGTTTTATCGGATGCGGCGATTATCGTAAGTAAAGCTTGCGCCACGAGAACGGTTATTCCCGTTTACGAATGTATCAAGATCACGGCCAAGAATGATGGGATCACCCTCGTCGCGCACGACGGAGAAATCACGATTGAGAAAAAAATCAAAGCGGAGGTCTTTGAAGAGGGGGAAGTTTGCGTCAACGGTAAGATGTTTTCCGACTTTATCAGCAAGATCGCTATGATGAGCGTTTGTGTTGCGGAAAGCGACGGTGGAATTAAAATCAGCTATGGGGAGAACTCCTCCTTTATGCAAACGCTGCCTGCCTCCGAATTCCCGTTTATCGCAGGGGAAGTGAGCGCCGATTATTTCGAGGTAAAGGAAAGCGACCTTAAAAAATTAATTCAAAGCGTCGTATTTTGTTGTGCGACGGACGATTCCCGTCCCATTCTTCGCGGCTGCCTTTTAGAGGCAAGCGGAAACACCTTACAAGCCTCCGCGCTTGACGGGTTGAGAATGGCGACCTCCTCTTGTGAGGCTGTGGGTGGCAGCGGACACATTAAAATTGTCTGCCCGGCAAGAACGCTCACGGAAATTTCCCGTCTTTTGGAGGGCGGGGAACAAACGCTGAAACTGTACGTAGAAAAGAATATGCTTTCCGTTTGCGTCGGGGATACCGTCTTAAAATCCCGTCTTTATCTTGGCGAATTCGTGCGTAAGGAAAATATTTTCCCCACCTCGTTCACGAGTAAGGTCACGTTACAAAAAAGCGTCTTAATTGAAAGCTTGGAACGCGCCCTGCTTTTAATTAGAGGGGACAAGTATAACCTCGTACTGTTCGATATTAAACCGAATGGGATCAATATTGCCGCCAACTCGGACATGGGGAACGTTTCCGAATTTGTAGAGGCGGAGCTTGACGGGAAAGAAATCAAGATTGCCATGAACGGTAAATTCTTAATCGACGCTATGAAAGCACTTGAAGAAGAGGAGATTGTACTTTCCTTTAATAAGGAAACCTCTCCGTTCACCGTCACCTCCACGGGGATTAGCGAATATTTGATTATGCCCGTTAGACAGGGGAATTAAAGAGAAGTGAATTAAAAAGCTTTGCTTTTCGTGAATTGCGCCGTCCTTGCGTGCAATTCACAAAGCGTAGCAAGAATTCACGCCGAACATAGTCGGCAAATAAAACGTAAGTATTCTTATTAAAAACGGTTAAATTTTAATTTAACGTAAACACTTTTTACCAAAACCTTTCAAAATCGCTTGACGAGGAAAGGGGATTAAGGTATAATAGAGCGTAGATTTATTTCGGGTTCACACCGAAAAACACGAAGAGAAAAAAACCATAACAGGAGATTTTAAAAATGAAAAGAACGTTCCAACCCAAAAAAAGACAAAAGAGCAAAGTACACGGTTTCCGTAAGAGAATGGCGACGACCGCAGGGAGAAAGGTGCTTAAAAGACGTAGAGATAAGGGCAGAAAAAGACTTTCTCACTAATCAGGTATAAGCTTTTAAAAACCGCTCCTTTTCCAAAAGAAATGGGCGGTTTCACCGATTTTTAACGAAGTTTGGTGTGAGGGCAATGAAGTATTACAGGCTGAAAAAACAGGCAGATTTTCAAAAACTGTTCGGGCGGGGAAAACGGGCGTTTTCGCCGTCGCTCACGCTATTATACAGGCCCTCTGAAAAACCGATTATGGGAATTTCGCTTGGAAAAAAGCACGGCAAGGCTGTGCAGCGAAATAGGATCAAGCGTCTTCTTCGCGAAGCGTATCGTGCGGAATTTGGGGCAATGAAAGGCACCTATTCCGTCGTGCTGATCCCTAAGGTCGCAGACGAATATTCGTTAAAAACGTATAGGGCGCATTTAAAATGGATGATCGAAAAAGAGAAACTTTAAAATTCAACTTTCTCTTTTTATGGAAAGCAAACGGGAAATATCTTCGCCGTCGGGTGTTTAAGCCCTACGTGCGCGGGATTTTTATGCGGCTGATTCTTTTTTATCAGCGTCACCTTTCCCGTCATACCTGTATGTATCGCCCCACCTGCTCGCAATACACGCTGGAATGTATCAACAATCACGGCGTGGCGATAGGAATTTTTCTTGGCGGGCTGCGTATTTTGCGTTGTACCCCTTTTGTTAAACCGGGAAAATACGACCCTGCCCCCGAAAACCCCTTTAAAAAGAAATGGCTGCTGTAAAATAAAGAGTGAATTGCAAGCCTTTTGCTTGCGTTTACGGAATAATTCCATAACGAATTGCCACAGGCAATTCACCCGCCGAACGGTACAATTCACGAAAAGCAAAGCTTTTTAATTCACTTTTTTAATTTTTAAAAAATAAAAACAAGGTAACTATGCAAATTTTATCATTACTCAACTCAACGGTCATTCCACATTTCGGACAGACGTTCGACGTGCAAATGAACTGGTTGGGCAACCTCATTAAAATCCTTATTTCCGCCGTCGGCGTCGTCGGTGTGGGGATTATTCTCTTTTCTTTGCTTTTAAAACTCGTGGTGTTGCCGCTTGATATTTATCAGCGTATCACTATGCGTAAGCAAAATCAGAAAATGGAAGCGAATAAAGAGAAAATGGAAAAACTGCAAAAGCAGTACGCCAACGATAAAGAAAAGTATAATCAAAAAGTAGTGGAAATGTACAAAGAGAGCGGTATGTCCATGTTCTCCTCCTGTCTTCCCATGATTCTTTCTATGGTTATCTTTATTTTCGCGATCAACGCGTTCAACTCTTATTCGCAGTATGCAAATATCGCTAGCTACAACACTCTCGTAAACGCTTACAACGCGCACGTGGAAACGTACGCACCCGAGATCGAGGAGGGAAATTATACCCTCGCAAATAATAAGATCACCGTACGCTCCAAGGACGCGGCAGACGGAAAGTACGTTTACTTTGAGGTGGCGTTCACCGACGAGGAAAGCACGGCAGTAGGGGAAGACCCTGTCGCGTACGTAAATCGCGTGCTTAAAAATGAGATCAAAGGAAAAACGGCTACCTATTACGTAGATACGGAAAAGATGTATGCGTACGCGGAAACGGACGCGGATTTTAAAGCGGCTTTGACGGCGTTTGAAAAAACGAACGAGGACGGCTCGGTGAATAAAGAGCTTACTGCGGCGGGATATATCCGCGACAAAGCGCAGAGCGCGGTTGTAAAAGCGTACGAGGAGGAGGCAAAACCCGCCGTATCCTTCCTTTGGATTAAGAACGTATGGACGACGGACGCGGCGTACAAGCACCCCATTCTTCCTTACAGCGAATTTATTCAGACCATGGAGCAAGGCAGAGAATCTTTCTCCGTAAACGGTTCTTCCGTGAAATTCGAGGATATTAAACAGTATAATTCGTTTGCATACCAAGAGGATACGTACGACGAGGTAACGAGTAAGCTTTCGACGCAAAAGACGGAGGCGAACGGCTACTTTATTTTGATCGTTCTTTCGATCGGCACGATTTTGTTGCAGCAATTCGTCATGATGCGTTCTCAAAAGGCGCAGAGCAAATACTCTTCGGTAGATGGGCAGGGCGCAAGTCAGCAAAAGATGATGATGGTCATGATGACGGTCATGTTTGCAATCTTCTCGTTTATGTATAGTGCGGCGTTCTCTATCTATATGGTTATTTCCAACGTATTCTCACTTCTCTCCACCCTTGTAATTAACAAGATTGTGGACGTAGTTTTAGAGAAAAAGGAAGCAAAAGCAGAGCAGATGCAGTACGACAAGCGTTTCCGCGGTACGGCTAGAAAAATCAACAAGGACAATAAAAAATAAACCCTTTCAAATATAAGGAGAAATTATGGAATATACGGAATTCAGCGGCAAGACGGTCGCAGAGGCAGTAAAAAAGGGTCTGAAAGAATTAGGGCTTACCGAGGAAAACGCTTCGATCAGAGTGTTAGAGGAAGGCAAAATCAAGCTGTTCGGTAGCATAAAAGCGCGGGTAGAGATCGCGCCTTTAACCGTAGAAACGGAAGAGGAGAAAAAGGAAGAAATTCCCGTAGCTACGCCCGTAAAAGTGAAAACGGACGGGGAAACGAGCGACGGACAGCGCGCTGTGGAATTCCTTGACGGCTTGTTTCAAATTTTAAAAATTACGGCGACGACGGAGCTTGTTTCCGAGGGTGAAAAAATCGAGATCGAGGTGACGGCGGCGAATACGAATTCGGTGATCGGCAAACGCGGTGCGACGTTAGACGCGATCCAAACGCTTGCGGGCGCGGTGGCAAATACCGGACGCGACGATTATAAAAGAGTAGTTGTCGATTGCGAGGGATATCGTGAATCGAGAGAGGCAACGTTGCAACGTCTTGCGCAAAATCTTGCGGCAAGAGCGACTCGCCTTGGCAAAAAAATCAAGCTTGAACCCATGAACCCGTACGAACGCCGTATTATCCACGCGGCTCTTTCCGAAGAGGAGGGAATTAAAACGGAGAGCGCGGGCAAGGAACCGCAGCGTTACGTAGTGATCGTGCCCGAAAACGCCGATCCTGAGGAAGAACCTATTCCTGCTCGCACCGAGCGTGACGAGAGAAGAGGCGGACGGAGCGATCGCGGCGGGTATTCCCGTGGCGGAAGAAACGACCGCGGCGGTAGAGGCGGCAAGGGCGGCTTTAACAGAAGACCGTCGGGTGGCGGCAAATCTTCTGGAAACGGCGGCGGTACGACCATGAAGAAATCCTCCGATTTCTTTGGCACTTTCCTTGGTAACAGCAAAGATCAATAAAAACAAAAAATCTGTTTATAAAAGAGATCAGCGAGCAGGCTCGCTGATCTTTATCTTTCTATGAAACGGCTACGGCTTTTCGTTTTCCGTTCCCAAAGTACGGCGGCAAGGGCGTCGGAAATTTGTTCCGCCATTTTATAGACGAGGCGAAGTCGCGTGGAGTGTAAAAGGGCATAGTTGCCTACCGACTTTTCGGCAACGATCCCCATCACCGTCATATCCCCGAATTTTCCAAGATCCTTACTTGCACCTGCCCCCGGCTTCAACGGCTGATCGCTGACGCGAATAAGACCGATATCGCTTTCCTCTCCGACGGCGGCGTCCACGGCGATCACCTGCCGTCCCGCGTGCGTACGCTTTAAAAATTTGCCGATATATTTCACCTCTTTCGCGGTGACGGGCGCGGACAGCGAGCCGTAAATAAACGCGCCGAGGCCTTGCGTTTTAAAGCGTAGCATGGAGCCGACCAAAGGTCCTAAACTATCACCGATCGCAAGATCGCTCCCAACGCAAACGACGACGGGGAGTTGCGTAGTATTTTCGGTTAAAACCGTACCTGCCCCTGCCTTTTCCGCTAAAATTTTATCGGTGGCAACGGTGATTCCGTCGGCGGCAAGCTTGTTGAATAAATGAAAAGTGTAGTCCATACGGTAAATATTTGCCTTTTTTTCCGTTTTTTAAACGGAGAAAAAATTTTTTTAAAAAGTCTTGTATTTTTTTCAAAGATGTGCTATAATCAATGTATCGTTTTAAGGAGGAAAGAAGATGCTTGCTATGGCTTTTCAAACGGCGTATATCGCGGATATTGTATTTTTCGCGCTACTGATCGTGCTTATGCTCGTAGACGGGCGTAAGGGCTTTATCGGCGTGTTTTTCTCCTTTGTTTCTACCATTCTTGCCGTCATAATCGCGCTCCTGTTTGCGGCACGGTTACAAACGGGCACGAACGGTCTGTTTGGATTAGAGGGGCTGCTTTCGGAGAAGATCGGGGGTTGGCTTTCGGGGATTGCACCCTTTAACGTGGACATTTCCTCGCAGGGGATCGAGGCACAGATCGCCGCATTACCCTTACCTGAATTTTTAAAAGCCTCCGTGCTCGCGGAGATTACCGCGCTTACCCCCGACGTTGCCGCGGGTACCCTGCTCGGGGAATACGTTGGCATGGAAATTTCGCAATATTTGACGCTGCTTTTGTGCGGGATCGTTCTCTTTTTCCTTGTAAAGCTTCTTGTGCGGATATTAAAAGGGCTTTTAAATCGTCTTGCGGAGAGCTGTTTCTTGCTCAGAAAAATCAACCGTTTGGGCGGGGTGCTCGTCGGCGCGCTGAAAGGGCTTGCGCTCACTTGCGTCATTCTTGCGATCGTCGCGCTTATCCCTAACGAGGGGCTGCATACCTTTTTCAATCAGACCATGGTGCTTCGAGCTTTTTATAATTCCAACCCTATACATTTGATTTTTTCAGCGTTTATTTCTTGACAGCCGCCGAAAAATTTGATACAATACTTTTCGGAAGGTTTTCGGTAAACACTTCCAAATAAAAAAACCGAGGTACAATTTTATGAACGGACTTTTTTCTACCAAGCGGCTTTGCCGCGCGGGGGTAATCGCGGCTTTATACGTTGCGCTCACTTTGGCTTTTGGTCAAATGCCGTACGTCGGGATTTTGCAGATCCGACCTGCGGAGGCGCTTTGTATATTGCCTCTTTTTTTCGTAGAGGCAGTTCCCGCGCTGTGGGTGGGCTGCATGATCGCCAACGCCTTTTCCCCTTTTTGGATCTACGACGTCTTTATCGGCTCGGCTGTGACCTTACTTGCCGCGCTTTGCACCTATTTTGTGGGAAAGGCGATTCGCGGCGAAAAGCTCCGCATTTTCGTAGGTGGGGTCTTTCCCGTTTTGTTGAACGCCCTTGCGATCCCGCTGATTATTATATTTTTATGCGGCGACTTAGGTGGGTACGGCGCGGTGGGTACGGCATATGCCGCTTACGCCCTTTCCCTTGCCGTTACCGAAAGCGTTTGGGTGTATTTGCTCGGTACGCCGCTCGCGCTGACCGTTTCCCGCATGAGAAATAAAGGGATCGGTGGTTTTTAGACTGATTTTTTGTGGAAAACCCTTTTAAAAGCGTTCAAATTTTATTCATTTAATAATGAAAAAAGTGGATAAAAACTAAAATTTCCCCCTCTCTGTGGATAACTTTGAGTTTTCCACGGAGATTTTTTTAAAATTGTGGATAAAATTTTTAAATTTTACACAAAATATGGAAAATTTTCCTTAAAATAACGAAAAAAACAGAAATTCACCCCGCTTTTAGTGGATAAATACCGTCATTTTTCCCATTCTAAAAAAGGGATATTTTCCTGTTTTACAAGTGGAAAACTTTTTCCGCTTTCAATAAAAAAGGAATAAAAACAAAAAAACCGCGCGAGTTTTCCACAAACGTTCGTTTTGATAGGGGGGATTTCATAAATTATCCACAATGAATATCCTTTAAAGAATGTGAAGAAACGTTGAACGAATGTGAGAGTTTGTTAAATTTTTTAAATTTACCTGCTGTTCTGCTTGAAATACAAGGGAATTTATGGTAAAATAAATATACTAAAATCATGCGAGAAAATTTATTTTTTCGTCTAAAAACATTCTCTCGCGTTTATATATAAATAAAATACCGTTTTTTTCCGAATGAAAAAACGGAAGGAGTTTTATTTTGAATAAGAAAACGAAAGTCATTATTTGGGTATGTGTCGCCATTGCGGCGGTATTGATCGTCGGGGCGTTGCTTTCCGATTATATCGCGTCGGCGTCGCAGCTCTCCTTTTCTCAATTCCGCGCGAAGATCGAAAGCGGGGAAATCGTCGAGATCTACGTGAACGCGTTCGTGTGGACGGGGAAAACGGCAACAGGAAAGGCGTTTACGGTCAACGCGCCCGCCCTGCATTATTATTCCGACTGGGCGGCGTTTGAGGCGACCTTGATTGCGAGCGGTGTTGACCTTTCCAACCTTACCGTCGAATTTTCCAACCCCAACTCGGGGTCTATGCTCGAAAGCCTGTTCCCTATGCTCATGGTTGGGATCGTCGCGCTCGTATTCTTTATCCTGATGCGGCAGATGTCGGGCGCTAACGCCAAGGCTATGAATATCGGCAAGACCAAAGCGCACGTGCAGAACAATTTAAAGGTGCGTTTTGCGGACGTCGCGGGCGCGGAGGAAGAGAAAGAGGAATTGCAGGAAGTCGTTGAATTCCTCAAATCCCCGAAAAAATTTGCCGACCTCGGCGCGAAAGTGCCGCGCGGGATTTTGCTCGTCGGGCCTCCCGGAACGGGTAAAACGCTGTTTGCGAAAGCGGTTGCAGGGGAAGCGGGCGTTCCGTTCTTCTCCGTTTCCGGCTCTGATTTCGTGGAAATGTACGTGGGCGTCGGTGCGTCGCGTGTACGCGATCTGTTCGACGTAGCGAAGAAAAATCAGCCTGCGATCATCTTTATTGATGAAATCGACGCCGTTGGGCGTCGCAGAGGCGCAGGGCTTGGCGGCGGTCATGACGAAAGAGAACAGACGCTCAACCAAATCCTTGTCGCCATGGACGGCTTTGAAACGACGGACGGTGTGATCGTCATGGCAGCGACTAACCGTGCGGATATCCTGGACCCTGCTCTTCTTCGTCCCGGGCGTTTTGACAGACAGATCAACGTCAATCTTCCCGACGTAAAAGGAAGAGAACAGATTTTGAAGGTGCACGCGCGAAACAAACCGTTTGCAACCGACGTCAACTTCAAGACGATTGCTCGTATCACCGTTGGGTTCTCGGGGGCGGAGCTTGCTAATCTGTTGAACGAGGCAGCAATTTTGGCGGCGCGCGCGGGCAGAAAGCTTATTGAAAACGTGGACGTCTACGACGCGTTTGATAAGACGGTAATGGGCTTGAAAAAGAAGAGCCACGTTATCACCGAAGCAGATAAGCGTATCATTGCTTATCACGAATCGGGTCACGCGGTGCTTGCAGGGCTTTGTAAAAATTGCGACCCCGTGCACGAGGTCACGATCATTCCTCGCGGCAACGGCGCAGGCGGTTTCACCATGACCCGTCCCGCAGAGGACAGCGTGTTCCATAGCTATAATCAAATGCTGGACGATATTTGTATGACGCTCGGCGGCAGAGCGGCGGAAGCCCTCGTCGTAAAGGACGTGACGCAGGGCGCAAGCGGCGACCTTCGTTCGGTCACCAACACCGCAAGGCGTATGATCACGCAATACGGTATGAGTGAGGAGCTTGGTCTTGTGGCGTACGATAGCGATCAACCCGTGTTCGTGGGTATGGAATACGGACATTCGGAAAAGACCTATTCGCAGGAAACGGCAGCGAAGATCGACGCCGAGGTACGGCGTATCATTTCCGAGGCGTACGACAGAGCCTTAGCGCTTTTGAAGGAAAACCGCAGTATTCTCGACAATATGTCAAGGGTACTCGTAGAAAAAGAAACGATCTACACCGAAGAAGTGGAAATGCTGATGGCGGGGAAGGATTACAAAGAGGTCATTGCGTACATGGACGCGCAGGACGGAAACCGCAGAGTAAATTCCTTGCTTGGCGGCGGTGAAGAGAAAACGGCAGAGTAAATGAAAATCGGCGGGGCGTGTATGCGTTCACGCCGATTTTTGAAAGAAGAGGATCACGGTGAGAAGAAGTAAAGCAGAGCTTTTAAAAGTGGTTTATACGGAAGAAACGCTACCGCTTGAACAAATCGTTTGTAGAGCGGAAAGCCCGTATAAAGACAGGGAACTGAAAAAACGCGCCGCAAAATTTATTTTAAACGGCGAGCCTACTCTTTCCGTCAACCGCGTGGACGGGGAGTACGTCTTGCTTGCGGGGGAAAAGGATTATTATGCGCTGATCGTTTCGGGTGCGAAAACAGCCAAAGTAAGAGTGTACGTTTTTGGGCAAACGGAGGCGGAAATGTTCGCCGTGGCGGAGCGGATCAAGGAGGGGGAACTTTCGGCAATTGACGAGGCGTATTTAATGAAACGGTTAGTGAGCGAATTTGGGCTTACGCAAGACACGGTAGCCGCACTTACGGGATATTCTCGACCTGCGGTGGCGAACACGCTACGGCTTTTAACCCTCTCGCCCGAGGTGATCGGACTGATTGAGAGCGGGGAGCTGACGGCGGGGCACGCGCGTACTCTCGTTAAGGTACCCAAAGAAAAACAATACGCGTTCGCCCGTTCGGTGATCGACGGGAAATATACCGTCCGCGAGGCTGAAAAGGCGGTGGGGAGCTTTTTAACGGAGAAAAAGCGAACGAGAAACGCAAATAAACAGCGCAAGGAAGAAATTAAGGTAATGCTTGAAAAGCTCCGTATGTTGACCCGTTCGCGCGTGACGTTGATCGGGAGCGCAGAAAAGGGGAGAATTTGTATAGATTATTCCTCGGAGGAAGATTTGTATAGGATCGAGGAATTAGTTTCTAGGATCGAGGAGGGAATATGAAAACGTTGCGGATTCTATTTACCGTTCTTTGCGCCGTTTGTCTTGCGGCGATTTTTCCGATCGGGACTTTTTGGGAGATGGGCTATGCCCTGATCGCGCTTGCAGCGGCGGGGGTGTTTTTTCTTGCTATGCTTTATTGTAAAAGGAAACAGGAGAGCGCGGAAAAAGGGGAACAGGAGCCGCAACCTGATTTTTTTCAACCCAAAGACGGAAAAAACAAGTAAAAAAAATTTGTCGAAAACTGTTGATATTTAGAAAAACGCGTAGTATAATAGAATAGGAAAGAATATAAGGAGGTTTTAATTATGGCAGAATTCAGAAAATGGATGGACGCGCTTCCCCTTTGGCTTAAAATCGTGTTTGCTCTTCCGTTTATTGACGGGATCATTTACGGCATTTACCGTATTTGTAAGGGCACTATGCCGAACATCATTCTCGGGATCGTTTGGATCGTTGCAGGTACCTGCGTTACGTGGATCCTCGATATCGTTTTCCTGCTCTGGAAAGGTGCAGTACTGGAAATTTAAAGGGAATGATAAAAAGTTGCTCCGTATCACCGTATACGGAGCAACTTTTTAAGTTGAGAAAGGAACGGTAAAAGCACGCCTTACGCGGCGCGTTTTATTTTTCTTCCATTCCCTCGGTTAGTTCTTCAAAAGTAATTTCAAAAATCTTTAATATTTTTATTATATTGTAAAGCGACGGTTCTACTTTATCACATTCCCATTCACTTATTCGCTGTTGCGTTGTTTTCATTTTATTTGCAAAATCCTTTTGACTGATTTTGTTTAGTTTTCTAAAATATTTTAAATTTTCCCCAAATGTTTTCATGACAATATATTACACTAAACACCGTGTTTTTATTTGACATACACTAAAATTAGTGTTATAATAATACCAGTATTATAAATTTAGGAGATGAAATATGTATTGTAGAAATTGCGGAAAACAAATTGAAGAGCAAGCAGCTATATGCGTTGCTTGCGGTTATAAGAATGGTGATGGAGACAAGTATTGTTTTCATTGTGGTGCAAATGTTGAGGCGGGCGCGCAGGTATGTCTTTCTTGCGGATATTCTCTTGAAAAAAAGAACAATAGCGAAGAAAGAAAAGTTGGGACGAAATCAAAATTAACGGCGGGGTTATTAGGAATTTTTCTCGGGGGTATCGGTGTGCATAATTTTTATTTCGGATATACGGGAAAAGCGGTTGCACAAATATTTGCTTCTATGTGTACTCTTGGGATTGGTGGCATTTGGGGCTTGATTGAAGGAATTTTAATTCTTTGCGGTAAAATAAACAAAGATGCTAATGGAAATCTTTTGCAGAATTGAAAAATATATTGTTGCGTATTTTTAAAGTTAAAAAGCCATTATTAAAGTTTTGCTTAACAAATCTTTTTATTATACGAGCATTGCTGTTTTATTTTTTTGATATCGGTTGCAGCTGGAAAAATTTTTTTGGACTTCATTGCTATGGTTGCGGATTAACTTCGGCGTTTTTTGCTGTAATTAGATTGGATTTTTCGGCGGCTTTTCGCGCCCATTTTATGTTTTGGAGCATTCCGATTTTATATTGTTATTTTTGGTTTGACGGAAAATTAACAGGAAATCGCTGGGTTGATATGATTGTCCTTGCTTTGATATTATTTGGGTTTGTTGTACGCTGGATTTTATACTATATTTAAAGAGTAATTTTACTTCATCAAAATAAAAAACACGCTTTAAAGGCGTGTTTTTTACGCGCGCGCACGCGCGACAATATATAATATCATATAAAAATTTATCCGTTTAAAACAGTTGACAAATATAAAAAAAGGAATATAATAAAAAGTACTTTCATTAAGAGGAAAAAATTATGCCCTATGTATATTTAATTTTGTCCGTTTTTTGTATGTCTACGTCGAGCATTTTCGCCGCCTTTTACAATCAAAAAACGGTGGATAAAAAAGACGCCTCCCCGCTGTATTCGCTGATCGTGCTTTGCACCGTTTGTTTGGGCTGGTGGATCTTGTTTCTCGCGGACGGTTTCGTTTTCGAGCCGGGCGTGCTTTTATATTCGCTCGGGTTTGGCGCGTGCTACGCCATCTGCAATTTTTGCACCATTCTCGCGTTGAAGTCCGGCCCAGTTGCGATCACTTCGCTGTTTTTGCAATTCTCGCTTATTCTCGTGACGCTTTGGGGATTTATTTTCTGGAATGCACAAGTGACGCCGCTTGTAATCGTCGGCTTGTTGCTCGTAATCACTTCTATTTTCCTTTGCTTGTATAAGGGTAAGGAACAAAAAGAGCAAAAGGGCTTTTCGTGGAAATGGCTCTTCTTTGCGGTAATGACGTGCGTGCTCAACGCGGGCTGTACCATTATTCAACGTTCGCAGCAAGCGGTATACGACGGCGCGCACGGCAATATGCTGATGGCGTTTGCTATGATACTCGGGCTTGCGTTGGGGCTTTTTAATTATCTGCGTAGCAATAAAAGCGATTCTAAGACGATCGTTAAAAGTTCGTGGTATTTCCCCGTACTCAAGGGCGCGTTTAATGTGCTGCTCAATGTGTGCGTTATGCGGCTAGCAACGTCTTCTCTTTCGTCGAGCATGATCTATCCCGTGCTTGCGGTAGGCGGGCTTTCGATCACCACTTTATTCTCCGTTTTGGTTTTCAAGGAGCGATTGAAATGGTGGCAATGGATCGGGATCCTTGTCGGTGCTGTGGCCGTGGCGTTGCTTTCCATATAAAAACGGTAAGGCGTGGAGCTATCTTCCGCGCCTTTTTTGCACCTTAAAAAACTTTTTAAAAATTTTTAAATTTT
>JAFTPK010000016.1 GCA_017463325.1 Clostridia bacterium | reverse complement strand
TGACACCATAAATCCAACCACGCATCTGATTCTTCAAATTTATAATTCTTTTCAACAAGTCGTTCGGTGATATTCCTTGGAATACACAAGAACCCATACTTGTCCACCGCATAAACAGAGCCACAACCCGCTCCGTTACAATTCAACACCAAATCAACTATGCGGCAAGTCAATTTTTTCGTCTTTTGCTCTATTTCATATTCGATATATCCAAGTTGTACGAGCTTGTCTAAAACTTTGATTGTCTCTTGGCGACCCTTTAATCCTAAAATACTTTTTATCCCGACGATTCCGCCAACCCAAGATCCTGCCTTTACTTCATTCTCAAAACCATAATATAAAGAAGTTCCGTTTCTATACGCTGCGCAAGCCGCTAATTTCGCCCAAAAACCGAGAATTCCTTTTCCTTCGGGTAAATTATCACGAAACAATTTTATCCACTGAAATTTCCTTAAACAGCGCATTCTACACCTCCCAAGCTTTATAAAGGAAAAGCCCTACCGAACTGACAGTAGAGCTTTAAAAGTTATCAAAGATTATTCATTTATTCACTTTTGATTATATCTTTTGTTTAAATTATATTATATTTTTTTAGAATTTTAATCTAAAAATAGAAGCTAAAATTTTTTTCATTTGGGGCATGAAAATTACAATTTTCTCTTGTTTTATAAGGAAATACACGTTATTCGTTAAAATGTTTCCCTGTTTGGGGCACATTTGGGGCATAAGTGCTAAAACTGCGCTTTTTTATAGTAAAAACACACGAAAACAGCCCGTTTTTTAAGGTTAGATTGGGGTTCGAGTCCCTGATCGTCCACCAGATACACGCATTTATGCAAGAATATATGCATAAATGCGTGTTTTTCTTTGCATTTTTGTATAATTATTCTGTCGTTTTTCATTAGTTTTGTCAGGTTTGGTACACGTTTTGGTACATAAATTTTGTGAAATTTGGTGCACGATTGGTACATACTCACCTATCACTTACCATACAAGTTTTGTTCCTTCTTTTAGAAGGTATTCGTCGGATAAATCCGTATAAGTGCTATTGAGCACTCCGCTGCTATGCCCTACGAAATGGTCTCTTGCAGGCAGTGCGACACCACACTCTTCGCATCTTGTATAAAACGTCGTACGCAAATCGTAATAAATATGGTTTGGTAAGATTTAATTAAAAGCTTTTCGTATATATTCAAGCGTAGGAAATTCAAAATTTTCTACGTTCTCCAAGTACGGTTTCAGCATTATGGAAATCGGTATTTTTTTATATTCCACTTTTTTGCCCTTTCTTTTTGAGTTCTTGGCAACGATGAAATTCCCGTCTATTTTCGCCGTAAAAAGCTCGTTTGGGCGTAAACCCGTATATAAAGACAAGGCAAAGATTTGCTGATATTTTGAGCCCTTGGATTTTTCTAAAAGAAGTTTTTCTTCCTCTTTGGTCAACGCTTTACCGTGTTTTTCTTCCTCTTTGGTCAACGCTTTACCGTGTTTTTCTTCGTACTTTAACACAATTACGACTGCCAACGGATTTCTTTCAACGATACCGTGCGCCATTGCCATTTTGAAAATGCAATTCAATAACGAATACAATTCTCGCGTGGTTTTATGCTTGCCTTGCTTTTCGTATCCGTCTAAAAACTCCTGACAATCGTACGGGGTTATTTCCGAAAGCTGCATTTTCCCAAATCTTGGCTGTAAATGATTTTTATAACGGTATTTATCGTTTTCGAACGTCTTTTCCGATACTTTGCGCTTTCGGTATTTTTCAAAATAATACTCCGCAAAGCCGTGAAAATCCGTTTGTACCGTATTCATCTTGCCAAATTTTACGGCAGACTCTTGATTTACAGCCTTTTGCATTGATTGAATAAATTTACGTTTTGCCTCCTCCAAATCATTACTCGTCGCGCAAATATTAAAACCGTTCCTGCGATAACGCAACATATAATTCATTGTCTTTTTACCGCTTTTCCGTTTTTGACAATGCACGACTTTTCCATCTATTAAAAAATCTTTTCTAAATCTCATTGGTATTCTTGAAATCTCCTTATTTTCATACACACAATCACTGGGAAATTTTCATCGTCGTAAAAGGCAAATTAAACCATACAATTAATGAATTTCAAGAAATTGCCTCTACTGGATATGCCTGTTTAATTAGGCCTTCGGATTGCCATCGCCTTGATTGCTTTAACAATGAAAAAAACACAGAATTTATCAATTTTACTTTTCCTAACGAAACCGCGGAAAAATTATTTAATTTCTATAAGTCGTATTCTATCAATCTGGAAGATAGTGCTCCTTTACACTTTTTTCTTGAAAGCGCATTCATTGATTCTATCATAAAACAAGCATTAATTGCCCAATCAGCCTCGAAAATTGCATACGAACAATTTTCACTGTTAATGGTTCATCAGCTAATTACCATTTTATTTTCTCAAAATCTAAATACCAATACTGCTTACCCTGATTGGCTAAACGATTTCTTAACCTATCTCCACAATCCCAGTTGTTTTGAAGAAACTGTAAGTGAGTTGGCTTCTCATACGCCTTATTCTTACACGCATCTGGCAAGAATTTTTAAACAATATTTAGGGAAAACACTTATCGAGTATCTCAGTGAATTAAAAATTGTTTATGCAAAACGTATGCTTCGTACCACAACAAAGTCTATTTTAGACATTTCTTTAGATTTGGGATATGATAGCGTTAGCTCTTTTAATCATAATTTCAAAAATCTTACTTCTTTGACCCCCACGCAATATAGAAAAAAATACAATACTTTATCTATCGAAAACAATTCTCCCAATGAAGGGTAAAATCTACTTGTTTTCTGCCATTCCCTTATCAATATCTTTGTATAAATTAATTATCGTTAAATCCTTTTCCCCGTTTTTCTTTGATTTGCATAATCAAATGCTAATCGCGTTCCACTTTTCGGCTGATAATCCCCTACCGAGCGTTTAGAATATTTCAGTCTTGGCGGTAAGTATTGCGGATTATAATAGAAAACACAATAATCGCTTGCGTTTATCATATCTTGATTACGTTCCATGTACGACGCTTTCCCCGCCGACCAGAGCCTATCCGACATCATTGCTCCATCGTAATCTTTATATTTAATATCTCGTTTCGTTACTTCACGCGCAATACGTTCCCGTTCTTCCTTTTCCTCTTTCATACAGACATATTCACTTCGACACATATACATAATCCGCTTAATTTGCGGATTATTTTTTTTGAAATCCGATTACAATTTCATGACACAAATCGTCAAACTCACTTCGGCTACCGAATAAGAAAGTAGTCACGCCTTTATTTTTAATTAAATCTCTTATTGTTTCTTCCACTCTTTGCGTTAACTCGACACCGTTATCTATTTTTCGATGCCCGATAAAACAACAAGCTTTACTTTCCATATTTCTCCTTAAAAACAAAAAAACGCCTATGAGAAACCGTATATCGTTTTCCGACGGCGTTCCTTTTTTTGCCCAACCATATTAAATTAAAAAAGATGCCGCCCCTTTCGAGACGACACCGCAGAAAATATCATCTCAAAAGCTGCGACACTTCAAACTCCTATTTATTATTTTTCCTTTTCATCTCAATCTTCAATTACAATGCAGTTGACCTTCTTGGACAATATCGTACAAGCATCCAACGCAATGATACCCTTTCCGTAGTAAGGGGAATAATCGGCGTGTGCGCCCCGCTCTTCTCCCTTGCCTTCAATTTTTGCGTGTCCATAAGAACAATTCCAATGTCCGCAAACAATCGTTTTATTCGGTTCGATCACACCTTGTCTTGCAGCCTCCATATCGTTATACCAACGAGCAAAATCCCAATCGATATAATCCGATTTTCTCCATTCGGGATTATAACTAAAACTACTTGCCGTTCCAGCATAACCAGATGCGTTACACGCAATCCAACCGTGAACGAAAATATAATGCTCTGTTTCAAAATAATTAACCATTGACGGCAAAATCTTTTTGAAAAATGGCGTGTTTTCCATTCGCATTTTCATTGTCTTAGCAGTGGTTTCAATTTCATTCAAATCCATCCCCGTCAACTGCATCACTGTCCCGACCGTTCCGTTGCTCCAATGCGCCGTATAAACCACAGGTTCAACCGTCCAACGAATATAATCGTTCACAAATTTCAACATTAAATCTTCGTGGTTGCCACGAATTAAAACGACCTCGCCCCTATCTATCAAATCGACGATAAACTCTTGTAGCTTTACCGCCTCGTTACCACGGTCAAACAAATCCCCACAAACAATCAATTTGTGTGGTTCTTTATCTTCAAAAAATCCTTTTTCTATTAAAGCAGTTATCAATTCCGTATAAAATCCGTGAACGTCCGCTACCACGTAATATTTCATATAGCTCCTTCAAAAAACAATTATACCCCCAACCGTGTTTTGGCTTGTGAAAAACTTACCCAACCTTTCTCTTTTGCGGATTTTATCCCTATATTCAATTCCGATAACAAACTCTCCTCGGCTAATACCTGCGATTTAAAAAGCTCGTTTTCCCTCATTTCCTTTTTATAACACTTCTTTGTTTTTTCATAACTGTTCACACTCTCATCTAATACAAAATACAGCATACAATGGCACGGATTTTATGCCGTTTTCAAACCCAAAATTCTTTCCCGATATGCGCATAGCATATTCTGGTTTATATTTCTCCACACAAACGTTCAAGCTCCTTGACCGTACGTTATCGTTTGCTTTGCATTCCACAGGCACAACTATTCCGTCCGCTTGCCAAATGAAATCCACTTCCGCTTTGCTTTCCGAGGTCCAATAATATAAATGCACGCCGTTTGCTACCAATTGCATTGCCACGTAATTTTCGGCAATCGCACCTTTGGCTTCTCCCAAAAAATTGATATCGGAAAGTACCGTCGAAGGCGAAATCATCATCTTTGCAGATAACAATCCCACATCCGACATATAAATCTTAAAGCTCAAATTGTCTTTGAAGAACTCAACAGGATTTCTTACTTCGTTAACTTTATCGCAACGTAATACAATCCCAGCTTTCGTCAACCAATGAATAGAATCCTCATACACACGACTGCGCGCACTACTACCAATTAAGCTGTATTGAAACTTCTTATTTTCTTTAGCAAGCTGTGAAGGTACGCTGTTGTACGTTGCCTCGTGGCGCAACGCTTCCGCTTTCGTGGAATACTTGAACATATCCGACGTGTAATCGCTGAATATTCGGTTTTGCTTTACCTTTACAAAATCAAAATCATTCGTTTTAATGTATTCGCTTACACATTCGGGCATACCGCCAACAAGCAAATACGTTCGATATAACCCCAACGCTTTTTCGTGTAAAATATCCATAAGCGGAGTGTTATTTTCAAAACATTCCTCTATCATAGCAAGCAACGCATCGTTTTCCGTCGCCCAGAGAAATTCCTTGAAATTCATAGGATACATAGTCAAACTGTCTATTTTTCCAACAGGAAAAGAAATTTGTTCTCTGTTGACTGCCACCCCCAACAAACTACCAGCCGAAATAATATGATATTCGGGGGCGTTTTCGCAAAAATATTTCAAGGAAGTAATTGCTTGTGGACAAGCCTGTATTTCGTCAAAAATAATCGCTGTTTTATGGGAAACGATTTGTTTTCCCGACAATGCACTTAACGCTATTAAAATCCGTTTCACGTCTAAATCTTTTTCAAAAACCGACGCAAGCGGTTTATTGTTTTCAAAATTGAAATACAAAACGTCGTCGTACTCTTCCTTTGCGAATTGCAAAATGGAATACGTTTTTCCCACTTGTCTTGCACCAAACACAATCAACGGTTTTTTATTAGGATTATTTTTCCATAGTAACAGCTTCTCAACAATCAATCTTCTCATAATACGCCTCCTATTTTTTCTATATTTTAGCATAAAATTTAACTTAAGTCAAGAAAATGTGTTAATTTTACACAAAATAAATAAGTAATAATGTGTCGAATATTGCATTAAAAAAGACTTTTCACTTTTTGTAAAATTTTTCTTTTTGCATTTAATTACTCTTAAATATGAAAAAGCTATTCAATTTTAGAAATTGTCGATACTCTTGATTTGAAATTTTTTGGTGCACGATTGGTACAAAAATCGCTGAATCCCTTTATTTATAAGGGGTTTTACGAGTTCTTATTTCGCTTCGAGTCCCTGATCGTCCACCAGAAGAACATAATCCGAACCACTTTCATTGGATTTTCACCCGTGATTGGTTCGGGTCATTTCTTTTTATTGGCAATATCGAATAACACATATGCAAAAGGCGGAGCAACTTCCACGTTGCCCCACTTTTTTCATTATTGCATTTTTATTACTTTTAATTTTTAGGATACCGAGGCGAAAGACAAAGCTGAACTGATAGGCGTGATAATCGCCTTCTCGCAGGATACAAGCCTACCGTGGGCAACCTTCCGAAAATACTACAGGCAAGCGCACCTGCGAATGCTGACCGAATTTAAGGAAGAATAAACAACGCGCTACAATACAAAAACGACCGAGAAATCGGTCGTTTTTTGGTATGCCCGGCGAGAATCGAACTCACAATAGCGCCTTAGGAGGGCGCGGTTATATCCATTTAACTACGGACACATATTCAGTTTTTAGTAGGATATAACAATACCCACTTTGGTGCATTTTTTACACCCTGGTCACCAAATAGGTCACCAATTTTTATTTTAGCCAACCGCCGTATCGCCAAAACGCACGATTTTGAGCAGTTTTCGCATTGTTTTGCCCCGTTTTACTGGCTCGACCAAGCCCTTAGGAGGGGTTTGTTATATTCATTTAACTATACAGGCATATTCATTTTTTTGCTTTTATAAGAAATACTTATATCTCCTATAATTTAACGTTCTTATTATACACCCTTTTTTAAAAAAAATCAAGGATTTTTAAAACTTTTTCTTATTTTTAGTTGCCAAATATTAAAAAATTTGCTATGATATTAAAGCATTAGAAATACTGATAAAAATTACTTTATAATCAATTTTTTAGGAGAATAGATTATGTCGTACGTGCAGAGAGTTTTAGAAGAACTGAAAGCCAAAAACCCGGGAGAAACGGAGTTCCATCAAGCCGCAACCGAGATATTACTCACTTTGGAGCCTGTAATTAACGCGCACCCCGAATACGAAAAAGCCGCTCTTCTCGAACGGTTTACCGAACCGGAAAGAGTCATTCTTTTCCGCGTCCCTTGGGTGGACGATAGCGGCAAAGTACGGGTAAATAAAGGCTATCGCGTGCAATTCAACAGCGCGATCGGTCCCTACAAGGGCGGGCTTCGCTTTCACCCCTCCGTCAATCTTTCCGTGATCAAATTCTTAGGGCTTGAACAGATCCTTAAAAACAGCCTCACTTCCCTCCCGATCGGCGGCGGCAAAGGCGGCTCTGACTTCGATCCCAAAGGGAAATCAGACAGAGAGATTATGGCGTTTTGCCAAAGCTTTATGACCGAATTATACCGTCACGTGGGCGCGGATACCGACGTTCCAGCTGGGGATATCGGCGTAGGCGCGCGCGAGGTCGGTTATCTTTTCGGGCAATACAAACGCATCTGCAACGAGCACGTGGGCGTGCTCACGGGCAGAGGCCTTTCCTATGGCGGTTCACTCATTCGCAAAGAAGCCACTGGCTACGGTCTTGTATACATGACCGCAGAGGCAATGAAAATGCGCGGCGACAACTTTGAGGGCAAAACCGTTCTCGTTTCGGGAAGCGGTAACGTTGCCATTTACGCCTGCGAAAAAGCACAGCAGCTTGGCGCAAAGGTGGTAGCCATGTACGATTCTAACGGCTATATTTACGATCCAAACGGAATTCAAATCGAGGTAATCAAACAACTGAAAGAGGTAGAACGCGTACGCATCAAAGAATATGCGACGAGGGTGCCCGGTTCGACGTATACGGAGGGCTGTAAAGGTATTTGGACAATCCCTTGCGACGTCGCCCTGCCCTGCGCAACGCAAAACGAAATCGACGAAGAAAGCGCGAAATATCTTGTAAAAAACGGTGTAAAATACGTAGCCGAGGGGGCAAATATGCCCTCCACCTTAGAAGCGATCGAGGTCTTCCAAAAATCAAGCGCGGTGTTTCTTCCCGCTAAGGCCGCCAACGCAGGCGGCGTCGCCACCTCCGCGTTGGAAATGGCGCAATCCTCGGGGCGGTTGTTCTGGTCGGCAGAAGAGGTAGACGCAAAGCTCAAAACTATTATGATCAACATTTATCACAATATGGACAACGCCGCCAAAAAATATGGCTACGAGGGCAACTACGTCATGGGCGCGAACATTGCAGGCTTTGAAAAGGTTGCCGACGCCATGATGGCGCACGGTATTGTTTAACTCGTTCCCCCTACCCCCCTTATATAGGAGCCGCCCGAAACTTCGGTTTCGGGCGGCTCTTTTTCTATAAGGCTATGTCATAGAGAATGGTTGATGTTAGCTGAAATTTGTTTTCAGCTAACATCAACCACGTGACGTGACTAAAAGCTTATTCTTCTTTGGTGAAATTTTCTTTACCTACGCCACAAAGGACGCATTCAAAATCGTCGGGAAGTTCAGAAAATTTCGTGCCCGCCGCAATGCCTTTCTCCGGCAAGCCAACCTCTTCTTCATACACCCAACCGCATACATCACAGATATATTTGCTCATATTATCCCTCCTTTTTTATTCTTTACAAAGCTCGTCCGCAAGCTCTTCGATTTGCCCGCGGCTCTCCTCCGATAACGCCGAAAGAATCTTTACCGTCGCTTGCGTATAACGTAAATTCTTGCACTTTTCAAGCTTTTCACGCATTACCCGCGTCGCCATCGGCGCCCAGCTCCCATTCTCAATAAAACCCACCGTTCTGTTTTGGAAATTACGTTCGGTCAACTGCGCGAGAAATTCCCGCATAAACGGAAAAATTTCCCCATTGTAGGTAGTCGTCGCCAAAACGAGTTTTCCGTAACGGAAGGCGTCCTCCACCGCTTCAGCCATATCCGAACGCGCCAAATCGCAAACCACCGTTTTCGGACAACCTTTTTCCTGCAAGCGCGTTGCTAAAAGCTCCACCGCCTCTTTCGTGTGTCCGTATACGGAGGTGTATGCGATCAACACCCCCTCGCTCTCCACGCCATAGCTCGACCACGTATCGTACAATCTCAAATAATACTCCAAATTATCCTTTAACACAGGGCCGTGTAAGGGGCAAATTGTTTTAATTTCATAGCTCGCCAGTTTTTTTAGTAACGTCTGCACCTGTACCCCGTATTTCCCGACGATCCCGAAATAATATCTTCTCGCCTCACAAGCCCAGTCCTCGTCCGCGTCGATCGCCCCAAATTTTCCAAATGCGTCAGCCGAAAATAATACTTTCTCCGTTTTATCGTAGGTCACGATCACCTCAGGCCAATGTACCATGGGCGCGGCAATAAAGGTCAACTCGTGTTTCCCAAGATGCAACGAAGCGCCGTCCCCCACGACCATCTGTCGCTCGGAAAAATCGCTACCGAAATAATTTTTCATCATCAAAAAAGACTTGGAGGAGGAAACAATTTTTGCCTTTGGATATTTCTCGATAAACGCGACGATATTCGCCGAATGATCGGGTTCCATATGCTGGACGATCAAATAGTCGGGAGTCTTACCGCCCAAAACGTTTTCGATCTTTTTCAGCCATTCCTCTTGAAACGCCGCGTCCACCGTATCGAATACGGCGATCTGCTCGTCCAAAAGCACGTACGAATTATACGCCATGCCGTTCGGCACGATAAACTGTCCCTCGAAAAGCTCCTCTCTAAGATCATTCACCCCTACATATTGAATATCTTTGGTTATTTCCATTCTTTTTACTCCTTCAAAGCTTTGTCTTACGTTTATAGTATACCACATATAAAAGAAATTTTCAAGTAAAATCGAAAAAAGAATACAAGTCTGTGATAAAACACGTTTCCCCGCTTTTTAAAGTAACGGCTAATCATGAAAAAAACGGGCGCTGCCCGTTTTCTTCTTCGTTATTTTCTTATTTAATGAACGCGCGGAAGGCAAGGTATTCCTCGTACAAGTCCGCTTTGGAAATCACCTCGAACGGCGAATGCATGGAAACTACGGGTACGCCGATATCTACTGTGTCGATATTCATGTTCGCCACAAATTTCGCCACCGTACCGCCGCCGCCGACGTCTACTTTTCCAAGCTCGCCCGTCTGCCAAATCACGCCGTTTTCATTAAACAGTCTACGGATCTCGCCAACAAATTCCGCGCTCGCGTCGTTAGAACCGCTCTTCCCTCTCGCGCCGGTGAATTTGGTAATGCCCGCACCACAGGAAAGATAAGTGGAGTTCAACGGCTCGCAAACGTCGCGGAAATTCGGATCGTACGCAGCGTTGACGTCCGCAGACAAGCACTTTGACTTCGCGCGCACCTGCGCCCCCGTCGTCCCAAACGAAGCGGCAATCGCGTCAATCAGATCCCCAAAAATTGCGCTCTGCATCCCCGTCGTACCCTCGCTGCCGATCTCTTCCTTATCCGCCAAAACTACCATGACGGTATTTTCCTCGCTCTCTTCGTCAAAAAGAGCGGTATACGCAGGATAGGAGCAAACTCTATCGTCGTGACCGTACGCACCGATCAACGCGCCGTCAAAGCCGATATCGCGCGCCTTAAACGCAGGCACAAGCGACAGCTCTGCGCTCAGGAAATCTTCCTCTACCATGCCGTATTTTTCGTTGAGGATACGGAGAAGATTTTCTTTCACCGTTTTATCCTTTTCGTCCTTCGCCGCCGTATAGGGAATGTTGCCCAGCCAAATATTGAGGTCCTCGCCCCCGATCCCCTCCCCGAGGGTCTTGGCGTTCTGTTTTGCCGCAAGGTGCGGAAGCAGGTCGCTGATATAGAATACGGGATCAGCGTCGTCCTCACCGATCTTCACCTCAATCACGTCGCCGTTTTTCAACACGACCGCGCCGTGCAACGCAAGAGGGATCGCCGTCCATTGATATTTACGAATCCCGCCGTAATAATGGGTTTTTGCGAACGCAATATTTTCCGCCTCGTACAAAGGCACCTGCTTAAAATCAAGGCGAGGGCTGTCGATATGCGAAGCGAGGATACGAATCCCCTCTTTCTTTACGTCGTTTTTCCCTACGCGGATCAAATACAGGTTTTTGCCGCGATTGTTGTAATACACCTTGTCGCCCGCTTTCAACGTCATACCGAATTCAAACGGCTTATAGCCCTTTTCAATCGCTGCCTTTTCCACGTACGCGCAAGCTTCACGTTCCGTTTTTCCCTCGTCGATAAAACGGCAATAACCTTTGGCGTAATCAAAAATGCTCTTCATTAACTTTTCGTCAGCCACTTCGTAAACGTTGGTTCTCTTATACGATAAATTACTCATATTATATCTCCTTTTTCTGCTTTCGTTGCAACCATGGGTGCCTCAAAAGCATTTTTTATCAATGTAAAAATCCTTTGATGATTTGTTCTTCCGCTTCCTTTTCGTCAAGTCCGAGCGTCATGAGCTTGATCAGTTGTTCTCCTGCGATTTTCCCGATTGCCGCTTCGTGAATAAGCTCGGCGTCCACGTCGTTTGCCGAAAGGCAAGGCGCCGCCGTTACACACGCGCCGTCCATAATAATCGCGTCACATTCGGTATGACCGTGACAGGCCGCGTTTCCGTTCATGGTGGAAACAAACCGTTGGCAGGACTTGTCCGCCGCAACCGAACGAGAAACGACGTCCGCGCGACAACCCGTTCCGTTCATGTCGATCACAAAATCGGTATCCGCCGTTTGTTTGCCGTGCGTATACAGTTTTTCTTTCACGACGAAATTCGACCCTGCAAGCATGGTTGCTTTCGTTAAACGTTTCGTCGAATCCACCCCTTTGATTTGCGTGGTTTCCATTTCCATCGTCGCGCCCTCGGCAAGGTGCACCACCGTTTCGGGATTCATAATCCGTTTCCCGTTGCCATCACCGGAGCCGTAATGCTTTTCTACGTACCGCACTTTGGCATTTTTCCCTACGTAGAAAGTGTGCACGCCGTCGTGGCGAGAGGTTTCAGCCTCTTTCCCGCCGTTATGAATTCCGCAACCCGCAACAATCGTCACGTCCGCGTCCTCACCGATATAAAAATCGTTGTAAACGACCTCCTGTAAGCCCGCTTTACTGATGATGACGGGAATATGCACGCTCTCTTTTTTTGTCCCCGGTTTGATGATAATATCAATTCCCGACTTCCCGTCCGTCTTTGTCAAAATGTCGATATTCGCCGTCGTTACTCTGCCGAGCATTTCACCGTTGCCGCGAATATTATAAGCCCCCTCGGGCACGCCGTGCAGATCGGCGACTTGCTTTAACAGCTCCCGTTCAATCGTATCCACGCGTTACCCTCCTTACAGCTTTTCTTCCAGCTTTCGACAGGTTGAAGCCGCCAAAAGCCCGGGCAAAATCTCCGACTTCTCGCCTACGTTTTTGATTTTTCCGCCCGCAATCACCACGATCTTATCCGCAATATTCAAAATCCGTTCCTGATGGGAAATAATGAGAATATTCCCTTTCGTCTTTTCGTGCATTTTTTCAAAAACCGAAATCAAATTACCAAAGCTCCAAAGGTCAATTCCCGCCTCAGGCTCGTCGAAGATAGAAAGCTTGGTTGCGCGCGCCAAAATCGTCGCTATTTCAATTCGTTTAAGTTCCCCACCCGAAAGCGAAGCGTCGATTTCACGGTCGATATAATCCCTCGCGCAAAGCCCCACCTCGGAAAGATAGGCACAGGCGTCGGCTACTTTCGTTTCTTTTCCTGCGGCAAGCGAAATAAGATCGCGCACGGTCATTCCCTTAAAGCGGACAGGCTGCTGAAAGGCGTATGAAATCCCTCTACGGGCACGCTCCGTAACGTTCATTCCCGTAATGTCCTCGCCGTCCAAATACACCTTGCCCTCCGTGGGCGCAATAATCCCCGCGATCACTTTCGCAAGCGTCGATTTTCCGCCGCCGTTTGGCCCCGTGAACGCAACAAAACGCTCGTCAAGCGTCAAATTGACGTTGTCTAAAATGGTCTTTTCGCCCTGATCGCTCTGTACGCGATAGGTAACGTTTTCAAGCTTTAACATACTTTTCCTTTCTTTAAAATATTTCCATGAGTGCGCCGCGCTCTTTTAACCATTTGCGGTGCTGTTTATAATCGGGCAGGTAGCTTTCTACGAGTGCCCAAAATCCTTTTCCGTGATTTTTATATTTGATATGTGCTAACTCGTGCACGATCACGTAGTCGATCACCTCTCGCGGTGCGTACAAAAGCCGATAGGTATAACGGATTTTATTTTCCCCCGAACACGTTCCCCAACGGGTCTTTGCCGACGAAAGCGCGACGCTTTGAAAGGTAACGCCCATGTTTTTCGCCCAAACGCCCGTTTGCGCGGTAAAAATACGCAGCGCGTTTTCTTTCAGCCATTTAATCAGCCTCAGCCGCGTATTTTTCTTAGGTAAAAACAGCCGCTTATTCTCACCGTCCAAACGGATATTGTCGCCGTCGTAAAGGGTGAGCGTGTACTTTTCGCCAAGAAGCAGAAACCCGTAACCGTTCAAATCTTCCTGCGGTAAACGGATCCCTGCCCCGTTGATTTTATTCTTTTGCTTTGCAAGCCAGCCTTGTTTTTCCCCTACGAACGCCATAATCCGAGCTTCGCTTGTCGAAAGCGGCGCACGTACGATTACTTCCCCAAGCCGACTTACGGACAGGGAAATCGTTTTTCGTTTACTTCTAATGATACGGTCGGGAAAAATCCCCGCCTCGTCATTCCTCTTCATACCCTCTAGGGTTGCCGCTCTGCCATTTCCATTGCGAGGCGCACATTTCTTCAATGCCGTATTTCGCCTCCCATTTCAATTCTCTGGCTGCCTTATCGGGGCACGCGTAGCACGCCGCCACGTCGCCGTCCCTACGAGGACAAATCTTATACGGCAACGTTTTTCCGCACGCCTTTTCAAACGCGTGGATCATTTCGAGCACGCTATATCCTCTCCCCGTACCGAGGTTATAGATATGTACGCCGCTCTCCTTACATTCTTCGATCGCCGCGATATGACCAAGAGCAAGATCCACTACGTGGATATAATCGCGTACACCCGTGCCGTCGGGGGTGTCGTAATCATTACCAAAGACGTTGATACAGGAAAGTTTACCGCTCGCCACCTGCGCTACGAAAGGCATCAAATTGTTGGGGATCCCTTTCGGGTCTTCCCCGATCAACCCGCTCTTATGCGCGCCGACGGGATTGAAATAACGAAGCAAAATAATATTCCATTCGTTATCAGCTTTGTAGACGTCTTGCATGATATTTTCCATCATAAGCTTGGTGGAGCCGTACGGATTAGTAGTCGAAAGGCGACAGGTTTCGTCAAGAGGCAAACGCTCGGGCGTGCCGTAAACGGTAGCGGACGAAGAAAAAATGATTTTCTTCACGCCGCATTTTGCCATCACCTGCAATAAAGCCACCGTGCCGCTAATATTGTTTTCGTAGTATTTGAGCGGGAGCTTACAGCTCTCTCCCACCGCTTTAAACGCAGCAAAATGAATGACCGCATCAATTTTATGAGCGCAGAAAATCGCCTCCATAGCCTCGCTGTCACGAACGTCCTTTTCATAGAAAGTTACCGTTTTCCCCGTGATCTTTTGTACGCGGCGCAACGCCTCGAAGTTGGAGTTGGAAAAATTATCCACTACTACTACTTCATAGCCCTTTTCAAGCAATTCCAAAACGGTATGCGAGCCGATATAGCCGCAACCGCCCGTCACTAAGATAGTTTGCATAGTACACACCTTCTTTTATTCGTTCTCAATCGCGTCCGCAAGGTCTTCCACGTAGCGGGAGCGGATCTTTAATACCTTTTGCCTCGTCGTTTTTACGACCTTAATCTCAATGCAACGGAAAGTAAAACATTCGCCAATCGGGGGAATTCCGCCAAATTTCTCGGTTACCCAACCGCCGACGGTATTTGCCTCAAAATTCTCGTCCTCGCTTTCCATATCGTACAGAGCGAAGAATTCCTCCAAATCGCATTTTCCGTCCACCCAGTATTCTTTGTCGGAAATTTTTCCATAGAACACCTCTTCCTCGTCGTGTTCGTCCCAAATATCGCCGACAAGCTCTTCCAAAACGTCCTCCAAAGTGACAATCCCTACCAAACCGCCGTATTCGTCGGAAACGGCCGCCATATGGATTTTCTCTTTTTGTAGCTGTTTTAACAAAGTGGAAATTCGCGTATATTCCGTCGTAAACGAAATTTCCTGCATAATGGAAGAAATTTCTTTCTTTCCTTTTAAATACGCAAGGAAGAAATCACGCTCGTGAATAAGCCCCACCACGTTGTCGATCGTTTCCTTATAGACAGGTAAACGGGAATAGCCGTTCTTATTGAAAACGTCGCGCACCTCGTCCATGGTAGCGTCCTCGCTAACGGCGATCACCTGTACGCGAGGCACGAGGATATCCTCCACCTTTAAATCGTCAAATTCAAGTGCCGAACGCACAAGCGCCGATTCGTCCTCTTTTAATGTCCCGACTTCCTCCGCTTCGTCAACAAGCGACATCAGTTCCTCGTCCGTCACCGACTCGTCTTTTTTCAGCTTGAATAATTTTTGAAGCAGATATTTATATCCGTCAAAAATTTTGCTCAACGGTATCAATATCCAGTAAAAAAACTGCATGAGCGGATAAAGCAGAAAACACACTTTTTCAGGATATACGCTTGCGAAATATTTCGGCGTGATTTCGCCACAAACGAGAACTGCCACAGTCAAAACGATCGTGGAAATCGTCGTATGGTCTATCGTAGTACCCTTTAAAAGCTCCGCAAACAGCAGCGTGCTAAGCGCCGAAGCGGTCAAATTTACAATGTTGTTACCGATAAGAATTGCCGTAATCAGCTTATCGTACTTTTCGTCCGCAAAAGCGCTGACGGCCTTTGCGTTCTTCTTGCCAAGCGCCGCGAAGCTTTTCAGCTTGATACGGTTCACACAAGAATAAGCCGTTTCCGTGGCTGAGAAAAAGCCGGAAAGCAAGATGAGCACAATGATTACGACAGATAGAGATAGCGGGTCCATAGATCCTCCAAAAGAAAATTTCAAGACGTGAGATTTTTTAAGTCTTGTTATTAGCTATTATAATACATTTTCTATATTTTGTCAACGCCGATACCCGCCATTTTTCGTTTTTTTATTAAAAAAACGCCTATTTTTCAAAAAAACGCAAAAAACAGACCCACCGAAAACAGCGTGCCTCCAAAAAACAAGCGATCGCTGCCGCCCCGCTTTTGTACCTTCTGCGCCCGCTCCTCTTTAAAAACGCGAAAGGACTGCGTCCGCGCAAACGGAAACAATCCTTTTAGGCCGCACGCTGCAACGTAACGAATTCCGTCCATAGCGCCTACGCCCGCAAGCCTTGCAAAAATCCCTACAACTAAAATAGCGCCACCCGAAAGAGTGAGTGCGTCACAAGCCGCGGCGTACGCCGAAACACTCCCTCGCCTTAGCAAAAAAGCCGCCACTCCAAACGCTATCCCCTCCAAAAAAAGCAATGCTATCCTTTTCAACTCTACGTTTCCTCCGCGACGAAGTGTCCCTTTTTTACCTCGCGTAAACTCGACCCTGCCCCCTCCGTCCACTCTTTTTCTCCGTCAAAAATAATCCGTTTCGACTTTCCCTTTTGCTTGGGATTTAAAAGAGGCACGGCTGACAAAAGCGACTGCGTATAGGCGTGAATCGGATTTTTAAAAAGCTCTGCCGACGGGGCTTTTTCCACGATCCTCCCCCGATACATCACGGCAATCTCGTCGCAAAAATATTTTACCACCGACAAATCGTGCGCGATAAACAACACGGTAAGTCCCAGTTTTTCTTTTAAATCAGAAAGCAAATTGATCACCTGCGCTTGCACGGATACGTCGAGTGCGGAAACAGGCTCGTCGGCGATAATCAGTTTAGGCCTCATGATCAGCGCACGGGCAATGCCGATACGCTGTCTTTGCCCGCCCGAAAACTCGTGCGGATACCGCGAGACATACCGCGGCAAAATCCCCACGCTTAAAAGAGTGGCTTCCACCTGCTCCCGTATCTTCTTTCCGTCCTTTTCTCCCGCTATTCTAAGCCCCTCCGCGACAATCTCCCCCACCGTCATTCTCGGGTTCAACGAAGACACGGGGTCTTGAAAAATCATTTGCATCTCTTTTGCCAAGCTACGGCGAGCACTTCCGCTTAACCCCGTCGTTGGCCGTCCCTCAAAATATACCTCTCCCGCCGTCGGCCGATATAATCCAACAATCGAACGCCCCGTCGTCGTTTTTCCCGAGCCGCTCTCCCCTACAAGACCAAGCACCTCCCCCCGCCGCAAAGTAAAGCTCACTCCGTCCACCGCTTTAAGCGTCTTTTTTCCCAACTTAAAATATTGACAGAGGTCTTTCACCTCTAACAAAACGTCCTCCGTCATTTCCCTTTTTCCGTCCTTTTCATTCTCGTTATTCTACTTTTCAGCTCCTTAGGCATAGCCGTTTTGGGCGCAAATTCGTGCATTAGCCAAGTGGCGGCGTAGTGCGTATCGCTCACCTTAAAAAAAGGCGGCTCTTTTTCAAAATCAATCTTCATGGCGTACGGATTGCGAGGCGCAAAAGCGTCCCCTGTCAGCTCCGAAAAAATATCGGGCGGAACCCCCTCGATGGCGTTTAATTCCCCTTTCGTATCAAGATCGGGCACGGAAGACAAAAGCGCCCACGTATAAGGATGCTTCGGCTCAAAAAAGATCTCCTCCAAGCCCCCGTATTCAACAATTTTTCCCGCATACATCACAGCGACGGTATCAGCGACGCCCGCCACTACGCCAAGATCGTGCGTGATAAAAATCACCGATAGCCCCCGTTCCTCTTTCAAACGGTTGATCAATTCCAAAATTTGCGCCTGTACAGAAACGTCAAGCGCCGTCGTCGGCTCGTCGCAGATAAGCACTTTCGGGTTTCCCGCAAGAGCGATGGCAATAACAATCCTTTGCCGCATACCGCCTGAAAACTCAAAAGGATAACGGGAAAACCGCTCTGCCGCCCTATCTATCCCCACCTCCTCCATCAATGCGATTGCCCGCTTTTTCGCCTCTCGCTCACTCAGCCCCTTTTCCCTTAAACGCATTGTTTCGGTGATTTGTTTTCCGATCCGCATAATGGGATTTAAGCTTGAAAACGGGTCTTGAAAAATCATGGCAATTTCCGAGCCGCGCACCCTACAAAGCTCCTTTTCTTTGAGCTTCGTTAAATCCCTGCCCCCGTAAAACACCTCTCCCGCCTCCACTTTCGCATTCGGCGGTAAAAGCCCCATCACCGTTTTCGTCAGCACCGACTTTCCGCTTCCCGACTCGCCGACGAGGGCAAGCGTTTCCCCTTTTTTAAGCGCAAGATCAACGCCGCGTATCGCCCGCCCCGTCTTTCCCGACACGCGGAAAGAAACCTGCAAATTTTTGATTTCTAATACCGTATTTTCCATTTACGCACCCCGAAGCGACGGATTAAACGCATCTCTCAGCCCATTCCCAAGTAGATTGAAACAAACGAGCAACAACGCTAAAAACAACGCAGGAAACAAAATGACGTGCGGTGCAAGCTCCATACAGTCTTTTCCAAGCTCAATCAGCGTTCCGAGGCTAGTCGTACCCGCCCCCGAAAGATTGACGATCCCAAGATACGTGAGCGTCGTTTCCATACCGATTACGCTCGGTATCAGCATAGCCGCAGAGGTGATGATCGCCCCGACGGAATTCGGAAAAATATGCCGCCAAATAATACGCCCATGCCCTGCGCCCAGAGTTCGCGCCGCCATGATATATTCCCTATTTTTAAATCGGTAAAACTGTTTTCTCGTCAACGCCGCCGTGGATATCCAGCCCGTCGTCAAAAAGGCAAAAAGAAAGGATACGACCACCCCTACCTTTGCCGCTAAATGATAAGAAAACAGCGTAACAACTACGGTAAACGGTACCCCTGAAAGGACGTCGGCAATTCGCTCCATGATAAGATCGGTCTTTCCTCCGAAATACCCCTCCACCGCGCCGTACACCGCGCCGATTATTAGGTTTAACGCCGCCACACCAAGCGCAAGCAGCATAGAAAACTTTGCCCCCTCCGCAAGCGAGCGAAAAACGTCCTGTCCATAGGTGTTTGTTCCAAACAAATAACGCGGCGTAAAGCCGTTTTTATATTGATAGTATTCATAAAAGCAAATGCGCGTCGAATATCCCGACTGATTTGCCTGCCCGTATACAAACGTGCCGTCGTCGGCAGGGATTCTCTTTCCTCCTTGATAAGGCGCGTACATACCCCGCAAAGGACTATCCGTCGCAACGGAAATATATAGCGGCTTCCACTCTCCGTTTTCGTCCAAAATCGGCTTGCCCTTAGCGTCAATTTCATACCAGTAATTCCCGCCGCCCTCGCCTCCCGCAAAGCCGTGTAGCTTTTCCGTTTGCACGAGAGGATAGAGCACCTGCCTCCCCGTTTCGTTTTGGTAGTTTACGATCGCCTCAAACTCTTCCTTGGAAAGATTAAATCCGTTCACTACCCCCACCTCTTTATAAGAATTTATCCTCAACCGATACATGGTAGTCACCTTTACGGTTGAACCAACGGAAAGGGTCTTTTCGTATTTCTTTTTCAACTTGATAATCGGCGAGATCCCCGTTTCCCGTTCAATCGCTGAGAAATAGCGAAAATTATCCTCGGTGAATTCGTTTTCGCGACCGCCGTCCCAAACGCCAAGGCTTTGAAAAAGAGGATTGATCGGTCGTTTGTTTTGATATAAACTTTCCTTATCGGTCATTTGATAGGGAGTAAATAAGGGAGCCAAGCAAACGAACAGCACTAAAAACACGAGGATCGCCGCCGCCACCACGGACGATTTATTGCGCGCAAACCGTTCCAACGCGTCGGCGAAAAAGCCTTTCGATTTCTCCAAAGCTTTCTCCTCCCCCTCCTCCTTTTTTGCGTCCGCGAACACGAACAGCTCTTTATTTAAGTCTTGCATTTAGCGTTCCCCCATACGAATTCTTGGGTCGATCAACCCGTAGCTAACGTCCACAATGATCCCCGCAAGCAGCCCGACAAAGGTATAAAACGCGGAAAGCATCATGAAAAAATTATAATCCTGTGCCAAAATAGAATTTAAATACAGTTCCCCAACGCCGGGAATAGAAAACAGCCGTTCAATAATCATAGACCCGCTTAATATCCCCACAAAAGAACCAAGCACGGCGGGCAAGACGACGACGGCGCAATTTTTAAAGGCGTGCCGTACGGTTGCCTGCAATTTCGTTAGCCCCTTAGCCCTTGCAAGAAGCATATATTCTCCCGTCAATACCTCCGTCAACTCCGCCCGAGTAACCCGCGTAAAGCTCGCCACGCTCCCCAGCGCAAGCGCAGTAACGGGCATAATCAGCGACAGCAACATTTCTCCCGAAAGGAAATTATCCGTGGGCGCAAGCAAGGGCGGCAAAAGCCCCCACTTATAATAAAAGAAATACTGCAACAAAAAGGCAAACACGAAAGAGGGTACGGAAATAGCCACCATCACTCCCGTTGAAATCACGTAGTCCTGCAAACGGTTCTTTTTCAATGCCGCCGCAACGCCGAGCGCAATCCCTACGGGAATACTAACCAAAATGGAAAGGAGGTTGACAAGCATAGTCACAGGAAGGCGTTCAATAAATACCTGCCCCACGTCAAGCCCTGTTTTATATTCCTCGCCTACCCCCCAATCGCCGCGCAAAAATACATTCTTCCAGTACAGAAAAAATTGCACGACGATCGGCTTATTATAACCCATCTGTTCTCTTCTCGCCATGATCAACTCGGCTTGCGGCCCGTATTTTGCCGCGTCGGGCAAGGGCAAAAGACGAATGAGCGTAAAGCATATCGCCATGATCACAAAAAACACGAATATCAATAGCAATATCCTTTTTACAATATATTTCAGCACACTCCCCGCCCCCTTTTTCTTATTTATAATTGAGCTGTCCGCCCTGCTTTTTGACGTAGCCTTCCCACTCCCCGTCGTTAAAGTGGTACTGCAAATACTTCACCCCGCCATAGCCGAGTACGGGATCGTAACTCTCCGTCGGATACTCCACTTTTTGCGAAAGCAAATAGAAAGACCCGTCCTGTAACATAGGAATATAGCTGTACGAGGACAGTACCTTTCCCTCGATCCCCGCAAGCACGGAAAGCCGCGTTGCGTCTGAGGCAAGCCCGTGCCCGAAATTATACGTTTTTCCGTTCACCGTCTTTTGCGTGCCGTTTAAGCAGCTTCCCCAATCTCTCAGCGTCATGGTAATCGACTCGCCCTCCACCGTCAAAGTAAGCGTTTCTTTGGAAGTGTCGTACCACTTATCGCAATAGGGTTGATACACCGAATTCGTGTAGTACTCAATGGTATTGAACGGATCAAGCAGTCCGCCCGTCCAGCCTGCAAGCACGGTGTCCGACTCCCCGCCGCGAATCTTATCCGACCAAGTATTTCCGTACGGCACGCTCTCCACGAAACGCACTCGCCCCGAAAGCCCCACAGGCGCAAGCACCTTTTCAAGCTCGGTGTTTAAATAATCGATCGTTTTGGTGATAAAGCTACTGGCGGAAGAAAGAGCGTATTCGATTTCCACAACGTCCGTATCCTTGATGCCGTACTCCTGTTTCGCTTTCGTAAACGCCGCCAAAAACAGCTCCCCCGCAAGCTTGGGGTCATACCCCGTAATAGAAGCGGCAGCCGCGTCAAGATCCCCGCCGAACGCCTCCGTATCCACGCCGTAAAAGTCACAAAGCACTTTTTTCGCCGCCGCCGTATCGCGGTACCTTTCCCCCGTTTCCACCTGCCAAACGTCCTCTTTCCCGATCAAGCCGTACGCGCCGCTACGAGCCGGGGAAATGGTGGTGGCAAACAAATCCTTTTGATAAGTCACAGCCATTGCCTTACGGAATTCCTCAAATGCAAGTATGCGCTTATGCACACCCGTCGTTTCCCGCAGCTTCAAGCCGTTCTCGTCCCCGCAAAGAATGAGAAAGAACACCGTTTGCCCCGGCTCTGAATAAGCAAAATCACTCGAACGGTACTCCGCGTAGTCCTCTGCCTGTAAGCCGTAGCGTTCCAGTTCTCCTTTCATAAACATTTGCTTTCTTGTCGAAGCCTCGGAAACGCGTTTAGAAACAATCCGCGTCGTTTGATACATGCCCTCGTGTTTTCCGTCCGTCCAACCGTACCACTCGTCGTTTTTCTCAAACGTCATTTGTTGCTCGGGAAGATAACGCGTCAGCTTATACGGTCCGTAAGAGGAGGTCGTGGCAAGACTGGTATTATACCCCGCCGCTCCATTTTTCAAAGAGGCCTCGTATAAATCCTCTTTCACGATCCAGTTATCCCCAAGAGCATATAATAGATGAAACCCTTTCAACGCCTTTTCCAAAACAAGCGTAAAAGAATATTCTCCATTTTTAAAAATCCCCACGTCCTCCACGCTCACTTTGTCCTCGCCCTCGCCACGCCCGAGGTTGTACGCCTCAGCGTTCTTGATGACGAGCTTACCTGTATAATAATTGGACGCGCGATAATTTAAAAGGGTCGGGTCGAGCAATTTTTGCATGGAATATACGTAGGTATCCGCGTTGATCGGCGTTCCGTCCTCCCATTTAGCAAGCGGATTAAGCTCGATCTCATACGCATACCCCTCCGTCGCCTCCGCAGGTATTCCCCATTTTTCGTCTGCTTTTAAACGCTCCGTGACGTCCTTAGGCTCCGAAGCCGCCATTTCAGGGCGCACTTCATACCCCGAAAAATCCTCCTTAAAGAAAAATTCGTAAAGCCCGAGCGTTGTATAATCGTTGACGTAGGCGTCGTCGTTGGTGCGATAGGTATGCGGATTCCACGTCGAGGGCGCCGTCAAATAACTGTCGCGGTAGGTAAAGCCGTTTTCCCCCTCCGTCTGTTCGCGGCACGCTGTCAAGCCCGCTGCCGCCGTCACTATGATCGCCGCGAAAATCGCCCCACTTTTTTTGAAAAATTTTTTCCCTTTCATGCTCTCCTCCTTGCTTTTTATTTGAAATTTATTATAATTATGCGTAATACCAACTTTTGTTATACGAGGACACGCCCCCTGTTTTTTATGAGGACTCTCAAAAAATATCGCATTTTGGATAAGATATACTTATAATTTTATCATAAACCGCTTAGCGGCACTTTTCTTTAAAACGCTTGACGAAAAAAGGGAAAAGTGGTATACTAATAAATGGAATTTATAGGAGGAGAAACAGGTAAATTATTATGGAAAAGAAGAACTACCGTATTGAAACGAAATGCGTCCAAGGCGGCTATACGCCGGGAAACGGTGAACCGCGCCAAATCCCCATTATTCAAAGCACGACGTTCAAATACGCAACAAGCGAAGATATGGGCAAGCTGTTCGATTTGGAGGCAAGCGGTTATTTTTATTCCCGTCTACAAAATCCCACCTGCGACACCGTCGCAGCCAAAATTTGCGAGTTGGAGGGCGGTTCAGCCGCAATGCTTCTTTCCTCGGGACAAGCGGCGTCCTTTTTTGCGGTATTTAATATCGCAAGCTGCGGCGACCACGTAATCGCCTCTTCAAGCATTTACGGCGGCACCTACAACCTGTTTGCCGTCACCATGAAAAAAATGGGAATCGACTTTACCTTCGTCGATCCCGATTGTACGGAAGAGGAGTTAAACGCCGCTTTCCGCGAAAACACCAAAGCGGTGTTCGGGGAAACGGTAGCAAACCCTGCTCTGACCGTACTGGATATTGAAAAATTTGCGAAAGCGGCGCACGCGCACGGCGTGCCGCTCATTATCGACAATACCTTTGCCACCCCCGTCAACTGCCGTCCTTTCGAGTTCGGCGCGGATATCGTCACCCATTCCACGACAAAATACATGGACGGTCACGGCAGCGCGGTAGGCGGATGCATCGTTGATTCTGGCAAGTTCGACTGGACGGCGCACGCCGAGAAATTCCCTGGGCTTTGCACCCCCGACGCCAGCTACCACGGAGTTACGTATACCGAAAAATTCGGCATCGGCGGCGCGTATATCACCAAGGCGACGGCACAGCTTATGCGCGATTTCGGCGCAACGCAATCCCCTCAAAGCGCGTATTATTTAAACTTAGGTCTTGAAAGCTTGCACGTACGCATAGAAAGACATTGTCTTAACGGCCAAAAAGTAGCAGAATTCTTAGAAAGCAACGAAAAAATAGCGTGGGTAAACTATCCGGGGCTTCCCTCCAACAAGTATTACCCTCTCGCACAAAAATATATGCCGAAAGGCACCTGTGGCGTCGTTAGTTTTGGGGTCAAGGGCGGCAGAAAAGCGGCTGAAAAGTTTATGAAAGCCTTAAAGCTGATCGCCATTGAAACGCACGTTGCCGACGCACGGAGCTGCTGTTTGCACCCCGCCAACGCAACGCATAGACAAATGACGGAAGAAGAACTGATCGCAGCGGGTGTTCCCGGAGATCTCGTCCGCCTTTCCTGCGGTCTTGAAAATTATCAAGACTTGATCGCCGACATCACGCAAGCCCTCGAAACCATCTAAAAAAGAGGTAATCATGCCCATTAAAATTCCCAACAATTTACCTGCGGCAAAGACCTTGCAGGAGGAAAATATTTTTGTCATGACGGAAACCCGCGCCATTACGCAGGATATCCGTCCTTTGAAAATCCTCATTCTCAATCTTATGCCCAAGAAGATCGAAACGGAAACGCAGCTTGCTCGTCTACTCGGCAATACCCCTTTGCAGGTAGAGCCAACGTTGATCCACACCAAGACCCATCAGTCTAAAAACGTCGCGGAGGATCATCTTCTTGCCTTTTATAAAACTTTCGACGAGGTTAAGGAGCAAAATTTCGACGGTCTTATCATTACGGGCGCGCCCGTAGAACACCTTGAATTTGAAGAGGTAGAGTACTGGGAAGAGCTGACCCGAATTATGGAATGGAGCAAAACGCACGTTTACAGCACCTTTCATATTTGTTGGGGGGCACAAGCAGGGCTGTACTATCATTATGGGATCCCAAAATACCCCGTAACCGAAAAGCTGTTCGGTATTTTTCCACACACGGTGGAATATAAAAACTCCATTCTTTTCCGCGGCTTTGACGATACGTTTATGGTGCCGCAATCCCGCCACACCACCGTTCTTCGCGAGGACGTGGAAAAGGTAAAGGAATTAAAAATTCTTGCCTCCTCCAAAGAAACAGGCGTTTACGCGATTTCCACCAAAAACGGACGGCAAATCTTTATCACAGGCCATTCGGAATACGACGCGGATACCTTGAAAAACGAATATCTTCGAGATCTTTCCCAAGGGAAACCCATTAAAAAGCCCGTCAACTATTTCCCTTACGACGACGAAACGCAACCGCCACTCGTTTCTTGGCGGGCGCACGCCAACCTGTTATATTCCAACTGGCTCAACTATTTCGTTTATCAAAGCACCCCTTACGACATTAAAAAGGTATAACTCAAAAAAACAAAAACACCGTTGCAACTACGCAACGGTGTTTTTTACATTCCTTTTTTATTTTATTAAATCCTTAATAACTTCCCCTGCGACGATCATGCCGACAACGGAGGGAACGAACGCCACGCTTGCAGGAATAGGCTTTCCGCTTTCTTCGTTAAAGAGCACACTTTCAAGCGGCTCTTCCTTGGAATAGACGACTTTTACACCCTCAATCCCACGTTTTTTTAGCTCCTTCCGCATCACACGCGCCAAAGGACAAATGCTCGTTTCGGCGATATCCGCCACCTCGAACGCAGCCGCGTCAAGCTTATTCCCCGCACCCATGGCTGAAATCACGGGCACCCCCGCCCGTTTTGCCCGCTCAATAATCGTCAATTTCGCGCTCACCGTATCCACGGCGTCCACAACGTAATCGTAAACGGAGAAGTCAATTTCGCTGTCCAGCGGTCCGTAAAAGAGGGGATAGGTTTTCACCCTACACGCAGGGTTAATCTGCCCGATCCGCTCGGCTGCGACCTCTACCTTCAGCCGACCCACCGTACAATCAAGAGCAAGTAATTGACGATTGATATTGCTAAGGGAAACGGTATCGGCGTCAATTAAGTCCAGCGCGCCGATTCCCGTCCGCGCAAGCGCCTCCACCGCATACCCGCCTACCCCGCCGACGCCAAACACCGCCACGCGGGCATTTTTCAATTTTTGCATGGCGGCTTCGCCAAGGAGAAGCTCGCTACGGGAAAATCTTTCCACTACTTTACTTTCCTTTTTTCTTTTCGATCGCGCCCAAAATCACCTTAGACAGCTCGCTAAACGCCACAACGGAAAGCGAAAGCCCCAGCGAAACGAGCAGCTCCTGCCAACCGATCACGGTGAAATCGAAGATAGCCGCGATAGGCGGGATAAACACAACGCTGAAAGTCAGCACAAGAGAAAGAATCGCCGCGCCCCAAAGGGTCTTGTTCTGCTTTTTCATAAAGAAAACGGAATGTCTGAGCGAACGGACGTTGAACGAATGGACAGTTTCCGTTAAGGCAAGCGTCAAAAACGCCATTGTAACGCCGTGCTCTTCGCCGCCAAAATGCACCCCGATAAAGAATGCCGCAAGCGTTAAAAGACCGATATAAATCCCTTGCAATACGACGTTAATGCCAAGCCCGTGTGCAAAAATACTTTCCTTGTCGTTCCTTGGCGGCCGTTTCATCAAATCGCTTTCGCCCTCTTCCATACCGAGCGCGATCGCAGGGAAGGTATCGGTGATTAAATTGATCCAAAGTAGGTGCATAGGCCGAAGCAAGGTGTACCCGAACATGGTCGCGATAAATACGGAAACCACCTCGGCAAGGTTGCTTGAAAGCAGGAATTGAATAGTCTTACAAATATTGTCGTAAATTCTTCTGCCTTCGCCCACCGCGGAAACAATGGTGGCAAAATTATCGTCTTGCAACACCATACCCGCCGCACTCTTGGTCACGTCGGTACCCGTGATACCCATACCGATCCCGATATCGGCACTCTTAATGCTGGGCGCGTCGTTGACGCCGTCGCCCGTCATAGCCGTAATACAGCCCCGCTTTTTCCAAGTATTGACGATACGCACTTTATGCTCAGGTTGTACACGAGCATATACCGAATATTGCGTAATCCGTTCTTCAAATTCCTCGTCGGGAATCTCCGCCATTTCCGCCCCCGTGATCGCCTGCGATTTGTCGGTGACAAGTCCCAGCTCGGTTGCAATTGCGATTGCCGTGTCAATATGGTCGCCCGTGATCATGATTGCACGGATCCCCGCCTCTTTACAAAGCGCGATCGCGTCCTTTACTTCGGGACGAACAGGGTCGATCATGCCCGTAAGCCCGATAAAGATCAGCTCGTTTTCAAGATCCTCGGGTTCAAAATCGGTAGGAACGCTCTGGTGCGTTTTGTACGCGCACGCAAGTACGCGGAGCGCCTTATCAGCCATGGCTTTATTCGCGCCGAGAATTTCCGCGCGCTTTTCGTCCGTCAACGGCAACACCTTACCGTCAACGCGTACATGGGTACACCGTTTTAAAACTTCGTCAGGCGCGCCCTTGGTGTACTGCACAAACCCGTTTTCGGCAGTATGCACCGTGGACATCATCTTTCGCATACTGTCAAAAGGCGCTTCCGTTACACGCTTTTCAGCGACGCCCATTTCCGTTTTGGAAAGCCCCAGCTTATTCGCAAAATTGACGAGCGCACATTCGGTCGGCTCGCCCACCGCTTCGCCCTTTTCCTCGTCAAGGACGGCGTCCGAGCATTGCGCCATTGCCCGTGCAATCAACGCCTCGTCGTCGCCATAGCTTTCCACAACGGTCATTTTATTTTGCGTCAAGGTACCCGTTTTATCCGAGCAAATAATTTGCGTACAGCCAAGCGTTTCTACCGCCGTCAAGCGTTTCACGACGGCGTTTTTCTTCGCCATTTTCGTCATGCCCATAGAGAGCACGATCGTAACGACGGTCGCAAGTCCCTCGGGGATTGCGGCAACCGCAAGCGATACGGCAACGATAAAGCTGTCGAGAATGACCTCCAAATGGAAATCCATCTGACGGAAAAGATTAAACACGAAAATAAATACAGAAATGCCAAGCACGAGAAAACTCAAAATCTTGGAAAGGGTATTCAGTTTTTTCTGCAAAGGGGTCGTTTCGTCCTGCGTCTGCGCAAGAACGTTCGCAATTTTTCCCATTTCCGTCTGCATTCCCGTCGCCACGACAACCGCTTTCGCGCGGCCGTATACGACGGTGCAGCCCATGTACAGCATATTCTTTCTGTCGCCAAGCCCCACCTCTTTTCCGTCCGCTTCCTGTAAAGCTTCCGTCTGCTTGTTGCTCGGCACGCTTTCCCCTGTAAGCGCCGCCTCCTCTGATTTCAAAGACGCACTTTCGATAATACGACAATCCGCGGGTACGCTGTCGCCAGCCTCCAAAATCACGACGTCGCCAACGACAAGATCTTCACTCTTAACAGCGGTCAATTTCCCGCCTCGAATTACCTTACAAGTCGAGGTCGTCATTTGTTTCAAAGCCTCTACCGCCTGTTCAGCCTTTCCCTCCTGTACGACGCCGAGAATGGCGTTGAGAAGAACGACCGCGACGATAATAAAGAATTCCGCGAATTCCCCGATCTCAGGCTGTCCCTTGGCCTCGATCAGCACGGTGACGAGGTTGACAGCCGCCGCAATGAGAAGAACGATAATCATAGGGTTGACAAGCTGTTCGACAAAGCGTTTCAGCCACGATTTTTTCTTCCCCTCCACCAGCTTGTTCTTGCCGTTTTCTTCAAGGCGCTTTTCCGCTTCTTCGCCTGAAAGTCCCTCCTCTGAGGACTGTACCGCTTTAAGCGTTTCGTCTACGGAAAGCAAATGGTATTTCATTGCACTACTCCTTATATTTTTTTTATAAAAAAAACCCATACACTATATAGCCCTACGGAATATAATAGTGAATGAGTCTCATTTTCTAAAACGATCCCGGGCTTACGCCGTTATGACGGTAGATCGTTACGCCGCCGCGAAAAACGCAAAAGCGCAAATTACTCCCTCAAATAAGCAAATTCTACTGCTTACTTTATTAGTTTATCATTTTTTTTATTCCTTGTCAAGGAATTCACGGGAATTTTTCACGGCTTGCCCGTTATTTTCCATTTGCCGGCCAAACGCGGTACTTTTTAAACCACTCCGTTTCTTTGAAAATGGTGTTATTATTAGAGCAATTCACCGTCACCTCACCGCCTGTCGAACTTACGACGATATTCCCGTTCATAGATACGCCCGATTTCCCGTCCTCGGAAATGATCGTCGTCACGTAGATTTGCGAGGTATAAAGCCCCACTCGATTAACAAACGCTTGCGAGGGAAATACGTTATTCATATTCGTCGTATATTCCGTACTGCCGCAACAGCAACAAACACAGACGATTTCAGGTTGGATAACCTTTAAAAGCGCGTCCGTATTCGAGGTCGGGCTACCGTGATGCCCGCCCTTGAAAAGCTTGCATTTGGGCAAATCGTTATTCCGAACGAGCGATGCCTCGCCATCTGCCTCCAAATCGCCCGTAAACAGGTAATGATTTTCTCCCTGCGATAAAAGCAGACAGACGGAATAGTCGTTCTCGTCGCCCGTCTTTTTCTCGTAAAACTCTTGATAGAGTACGTTGAGGGTAATCCCGTCGGCAAGCTTGATCGAACGCTTGGCACCCTTGACGTTATTCCAACAATCAAGCGCCGTATAATGCAACGTTCCGTTTTCCATCAGCTCGTCGCGAAGATCCACGTAATTATCGTACACGTTCGAGGTAGCGTTCGTTAACGGAAAATCAATCAAGGTTCCTATCTCAAAGCTCTCCAAAATCCCTTTTGCGGAGGAATTCCCTACGAGCGCGGCAATATGATCTTGATGCGCGTGCGTCGCTACGACGTATTCCAGCTTTCCATCCGTGCAATAATTTTCGATATACGGCACCAACGTCGCCGCCGATCCGTTTCTCGAACCTGCGTCGATCAGCACCTCCACGTTTCCTGTCTTAATCAGCGTGCAATCTCCCGTATACCTGTTGCCAAGCTCGGGGAAATGGATACTTAATTCCCCCGTTTGTACGGGCGTATCGCCGCCACTTGAACCGCCCGCGCTACTTCCGCCCGAACTATCCGAACTACCACCGCCAAGCACGCTGTCGATCGCACTATCAAGCTCCCCGAATAATCCGTCGAAATTACACGCGGAAAACCCCGTAAGCGCCATAAAAGCCGATATGATCAAAGCCAAAACTTTTACTCTTTTTCCTTTCATATCCTCTCCTTAAATCGAAAGACCGCTAAAATCGGCGGCAGCAAACGCCTCAGGGCGAGCCTTGCTTACGGCAACCGCCTCAAAATCCCCCTCGCAGTCAATCTCGTCGAACGCCGCGTGTATATCGTTGGAAAGCCCCACCTCGTCAAAGGCACGCAAAGCACGCATGACAAGCGGAAGATCGGCGGCTTGCACGGATACGTTCTCTAAAATCAAGGTGTGAAGCACTTTCGCCGCCGCGTCAAGACGTCCTTTCGTTGCCTCTTCTACAAGGGTGGCGTAGCCGCGACGGTCTTTAAAAGACGTATATTCCTGCCATTCGCCTTGTCGTAAAACGTAAACGGTAAAATATTCCATAATTTTCTCCTTGAACGAAAAAACGCCGCCATAGTTTCAGGCGGCTGTTTTTTCATAGTTTGATTACATAGATTCGTGGATCGTTCTGGAAATAACGTCGTCCTGCTGTTCCTTCGTAAGTTTAATGAAATTTACAGCGTAACCGGATACACGGATCGTAAGCTGAGGATATTTTTCAGGATGCGCCTGCGCGTCAAGAAGGGTTTCACGATTGAAAACGTTCACGTTCAGGTGATACCCGCCGTCACTTACGTATGCGTCTAACATATTTACCAAATTATCAACTCTGGTCGACATAATAGTTTTCTCCTTTTCTTTTTATTTTTTTGCTTTTACGCCTCCCCTTTCCATTTTACGGGAAAGGGGAAACGATTGTGCCTAATTATTCTTTACCGAGCGAACCGGGCGTGATCGAGAAGGTGTTGGAAATACCATCTCTCGAATATTCATAAGGAAGCTTCGCTACCGATTCAAGCGACGCAAGCGCGCCGTTGCAATCTCTACCGTGCATGGGGTTCGCACCGGGAGCAAGAGGCGTACCTCCTCTTCTGCCGTCGGGCGTGTTGCCCGTCTTCTTCCCGTATACGACGTTGGACGTAATGGTAAGAATAGAGGTGGTAGGAACGCTGTCACGATAGGTGTAGTGGCTCTTTACCTTCTTCATGAAGGTTTTAAGAATCCATACTGCCATATCGTCCGCTCTATCGTCGTTGTTACCGTATTTAGGGAAGTCGCCTTCGATCTTGAAGTCTACGACGATACCGTCCTCGTTACGGATAGGATATACTTTCGCATACTTGATCGCGGAAAGGGAGTCCGCCGCACAGGAAAGCCCTGCGATACCCGTTGCAAAGAAACGGCGTACGTTGGTGTCGTGCAAAGCCATTTCAAGTGCCTCGTAGCTGTACTTATCGTGCATATAGTGGATAAGGTTCAGCGTGTTCACGTAAAGGTCTGCAAGCCACGTCATCATGGTATCGAACTTCGCGGTGACTTCGTTGAAATCAAGCGCGTCGTTGGAGGTGATGGGCACGAATTCAGGGGAAACCTGCATAGGCTTGCCCGTCACCTTATCCTTCATAATCTCGTCCTTACCGCCGTTGATTGCGTACAACAAGCACTTCGCAAGGTTTGCTCTCGCGCCGAAGAACTGCATATCTTTACCAACTCTCATACAGCTTACGCAGCAAGCAATCGCGTAATCGTCGCCCATTTCAGGACGCATCAACTCGTCGCTCTCGTACTGAATGGAAGAGGTACGAATGGAAATTTCCGCGCAGTATTTCTTGAATTCTGCGGGCAATCTCTTAGACCACAGCACCGTAAGGTTAGGCTCGGGAGCAGGGCCAAGGTTGTCAAGGGTGTGCAATACACGGAACGCCGTCTTGGTGACGAGCGATCTGCCGTCTACACCCATACCGCCGATAGATTCGGTTACCCAAGTAGGGTCGCCCGAGAAAAGCTCGTTATATTCTTTCGTTCTCATGAATTTCACGATACGGAGCTTCATGATGAAATGATCAATGAATTCCTGCGCTTCTTCTTCGGTAATGAGTCCTTTCTGTAAATCTCTTTCGATATAAATATCGAGGAAGGTCGTATTTCTACCGATCGACATAGCCGCGCCGTTCTGATCCTTAACCGCTGCAAGGTAGCCAAAGTACAGAGCCTGAATTGCTTGCTGCGCCGTTTCAGCGGGCTTGGAAATATCACAACCGTAGATAACCGCCATTTCTTTGAGTGCTTTGAGCGCCTTGATCTGATCGGCGATTTCTTCACGGTTTCTCACTTTATCGGGCGTCATATCGCCGTTAATAGCAAGCTTGTCTTCTTCCTTTTTCTTGATGAGGTAATCAACGCCGTACAGGGCTACACGACGGTAGTCGCCGATAATTCTACCACGGCCGTAAGCGTCGGGAAGACCGGTGAGGATATGTGCGGAACGAGCCGCTCTCATCTCAGGCGTATATGCGTCGAACACACCCTCGTTGTGGGTCTTACGATACTTCGTGAAGATCTCCTTTACCTGAGGGTCGATCTTATATCCGTACATTTCAAGCGCGCCCTCGGACATACGAATACCGCCGAAAGGCTGCAAAGAACGCTTGAAAGGCGCGTCCGTCTGAACGCCTACGATCTTTTCAAGATCCTTATCAAGATACCCCGCGCCGTGCGAAGTAAGCGTGGAAACGATTTTGGTATCCGCGTCAAGCACGCCGCCTGCTTCTCTTTCCTTCTTGGAAAGATCGCAAACGATCTGCCAAAGCTTCTTCGTTGCTTCCGTTGCGGGAGCAAGGAATTTGGAATCCCCTTCATAAGGCGTATAGTTACGCTGAATGAAGTCGCGAACGTCAATTTCGTCGTTACACCATTTACCGGGAATAAAACCTTCCCAACCTTTAAATTGAATCATGTTAAACTCCTATAGATAATAATTTTATTATTTTTTATCCTATTTATATATAACCGCGATTTGTTAAGTCAAATCACTTTTTTGCCGATTTTCTTTCCTCGATCTTTGCGTCCAGCCAAATTTCGAGGATCTCTTCGGGTTGAAATCCCGAACAACGCGCAAAAATTTCCCCATCGTCCATCAAAAGAATGGTCGGCACCTTTTCCACTTCCCACTCTTCCATTAACTCCAACGTGGAAAAATCCGCCTCCACGTGAACCAAGCGAACGTCGTCACGTTTCCCTACAAGCTCTTTTAAAAGAGGCATCAACGTCAAACAGTTGGCGCAGCTTTCCCCGCTGATCTCTACACAGCAAAGCCCGCTCAGCTGACTTTTATAATCCTTTTTTCCGATAATCTCACTCATGCCCCATTCCCTCGCAAAGAATTCTCTTTGCATTCTCAACCCGCTCCTTTTCAGGCGGCTGTACCCCCGCAAGCGGATACTGATAGCCGAGCTTTCCGTATTTCACCTCTCCCATGGTATGGTAAGGAAGAACCTCTACCTTTTCCACCGTTTTCAGCGTGGAAATAAATGCGCTCAACCGTTTCAACGCGCCGTCGTCGTCGGTATACCCCGGAACAAGCACGTGACGGATCCATATTTTTTTACCGTTGTCGCTTAAAAATTTAGCGAATGCCAACGTATGCGCATTGCTCTGTCCCGTCAAATCACGGTGCGCCGCGTCGTCGATATGCTTGATATCAAGCAGGAACAAATCAGCCACTTCTAAAAGCTTTTTATGCCGACGAACGTTTTCCTCATCCGCCTCGTTAAAGGTAAAGCCCGAGGTGTCTACGCAAGTATTCACTCCCCGTTTTTTCAGGATTGTAAATAACTCGGTAACGAAATCAATTTGCAACAGCGGTTCACCGCCTGAAACGGTAACGCCGCCCTTATCGCCGAAATAGCTCCTATATTTTACCGCGCGCTCGGCCACCTCTTCTGCGGAATATTCCTTGCCTCCTGCCAGCCAAGTGTCGGGGTTGTGACAATATTTACAGCGCAAAGGACAGCCCTGCAAAAACACGACGAAACGTATCCCAGGCCCGTCCACGGTACCGAACGATTCAAACGAATGGATACTACCCGTCATTACTGCCTCCAAATCCTTTTAAAAGCGGCAAAAAATCGCCTTGCCTCTTTTATTAAAAATATTATAACACGCCGTGCGACGTTTGTCAAGTCTTTGAAAAAAATTTTTGTTTTTTTTACGATTTAAAGACAAATCGCTTACGTGCAACGTAGTTGAATACGAGCACGATCAACGTCATGCACGCTTTCACCGTCCATTCCTTGACGGAAACGCCAAGCCATTCCTCGACGCCGAATAGGGAAAATTCAGGCAAAAGCCAAACGCCTACGTGCATTCCCACCTCCGTCAGCAAAAGCCCAAGTAGAGCGATCACGCAAAACCGCAAAAAGGAGGTCTTGGACGCCGCCTTTTCCCTATCCTTTACCCCGCGAAATACAAATCTTACAGAGAATATCCAGTTGAAAATAAGCCCCGCCGAAAACCCGATTGCCGTCGAGAAAAAGAGGGAAAAAGCATTCCAAATGCCCGACGAAAAATGCTCGGGCGAAAGCAGGCATTGCCGAAATAAATAATACGCGGCGTAGTCTAATAGCGTCGCTATGCCACCAACCAGTAAAAAACGGCACACCTCGAAAAAAAGCTCGCGCTTTGTTTGTTTTTGATTGTTCATAACCCTCTTTCCTTATAAAAATTTACTCCCAAGGGAATCCCTCGGGAGTAAACGGATCGTTATGCTTTTGCCGCCTCGGAAACCTCGCTTTCGGAAACGCCGTCCTCGGTCACCGCGATCTCGTCGGCTGCGTTCGCCGCCGAATACCCGACGAACTGAGGGGAAAGACCTTTATAGCCCTTTGTACCCGTACCCGCGGGGATCAGCTTACCGATAATAACGTTTTCTTTCAAGCCCACGAGGTAATCTCTCTTATTGCGGATCGCCGCTTCGGTGAGTACCTTGGAGGTTTCTTGGAAGGACGCAGCGGACAGGAAGCTGTCGGTTGCAAGCGCGGCCTTGGTGATACCAAGCAGTACGCGTTTTGCAAGTGCAGGCTTCTTACCCTGCGCAAGCGCCTTTCCGCACTCTTCTTGGAAAGTAACGAGGTCTACAAGCTCGCCGGGAAGCAAGTTGGTATCCCCTGCATTCTCCACGCGAACCTTTTTAAGCATTTGACGAACGATAATTTCAATATGCTTATCGTTGATCTCAACGCCTTGCGAACGGTATACGGACTGTACCTGTTCAAGGATATAATCCTGTACGCCCTTGATCCCTTGGATACGCAAAATATCCTGAGGATAAATGCTACCTGCATTGAGCACGAAACCGGGCGTTACCTTGTCGCCCGTCGCCACTTTGAGGTCGGCGTTGAACGGAAGCACGTATTCCTTTTTCAGTTCCTTCGTCGTTTCGTCAAGCACCTTGACGTGTTTCAAGTTATCGCTGTCGTCGATCTCCACAACGCCGTCCACTTCGCAAAGGGTCGCGCACCCCTTCGGCCGACGAACCTCGAAAAGCTCTTCGACACGGGGAAGACCTTGCGTGATGTCGCCCGTCGCTGCGATACCGCCCGTATGGAAGGTACGCATGGTAAGCTGGGTACCAGGCTCACCGATAGACTGTGCCGCGATAGTACCGACGGCTTCACCTACCTGTACAGGCAAGGTGGTCGCCATGTTTTTCCCGTAACATTTTGCGCAAACGCCGATACTGGAATTACAAGCAAAGATACTGCGGATCGCCACCTCTTTAATGCCTGCTTTCGTAATCGCGCTCGCCTCGTTTTCGTCAATAAATCCGTTCATGGGTACGAGAATTTCGCCCGTTTCGGGGTGCACGACGTCCTCCGCGGCAAAACGGCCAAGCAGACGGGATTTAAGCCCCTCGATCTCTTTGCCGTTCGCGTCGTAGATCGCTCTTACGACGACGCCCTGCGGTTTTCTGCCGGCACAGCAATCCTCTTCACGGACAATAATCTCGTGCGAAACGTCAACAAGACGACGGGTCAAGTACCCCGAGTCCGCCGTTTTCAAAGCGGTATCGGTAAGACCCTTACGGCCACCGTGCGAGGAAATGAAATATTCGAGAACGGAAAGCCCGTTACGGAAACAAGACTTAACGGGAACCTCGATTTTCTTACCCTGCGGGTTAACCATTAGACCACGCATACCCGCGAGCTGTTTGATCTGGTCGATCGAACCACGGGCGCCCGAGTCTGCCATCATCCAAATAGGATTGAACTTATCCTGTTCGCCCTGCTTTTTAAGAAGGGACGCAACCTTATCCGTTGCCGCATCCCATTGCGAAATCACCGCCGCGTAGCGTTCTTCTTCGTTCATAAGACCACGCGCGTATTTCTTCGCAATCTTCGCGACTTCGCTTTCCGCTTCGTCAACAATCGCCTGCTTTTCTTCGGGAATCTTCATATCGAATACCGAAGTGGTAAGAGCGGCAATCGTCGAATACTTATACCCGCGCTCTTTCATTGCGTCGAGGACGTAAGCCGCTTTGGGCGCTTTACCCGTTCTGAACGACGCCTCTACGATACGGGAAAGATGTTTCTTGCCGATCGCTCTCGCGCTGCCGATAAACTCGGTGTCAAGCTCTAAACGCAAATAGTCCTCGGGGTTGTTTCTCTCAACGAACCCAAGATCCTGAGGCAAGCCGTCGTTGTAGATCAAACGACCGATCGTTGTCTTGATAATACCGATTACTTCTCTCTTGCCCGTCTTTTCGTTCAAGCGTACTTCCGCGCACTTGATAAGGGTCTTTCCCGCCTGTTCTTCCTCGGAAGGAAGGGGGCAGGTATAAGGCAAAGGCAGATCGTCGAACTTGCCTGCGGGCAATTCGATCACACGCTTTAAATACATTTCGTCCTGTTCGTGCGCGACCTTGGTCTGATAGGCAATGATCGCCTCGTTCTCGGACGCATAGATGGGCGGAATATACACTTCGCCGGTCTCGTCGGGTCTACCCTGATCGTCGTATTTGCCACCCTCTTCGCGGCGTTTGATCGTCAGGCAGTAGGCACCGATAATCATATCCTGCGTGGGCGACATGACGGACTTACCGTCCGCAAGCTTCAAAATGTTGTTTGCGGAGAGCATGAGGAAACGGGCTTCTGCCTGTGCCTCAACGCTCAAAGGAAGATGCACAGCCATCTGGTCGCCGTCGAAGTCGGCGTTGAACGGGCCGCAAACGAGCGGGGAAATCTTGATCGCTCTCCCCTCGATCAAAACAGGCTCGAACGCCTGAATGGAAAGTCTGTGCAGCGTAGGCGCACGGTTGAGGAGGACGGGATGATCCTTAATAACGTCTTCGAGGACGTTCCAAACCATATCCTTTGCTTTTTCAACGGCGCGCTTTGCCGTTTTGATGTTCTGGCATTGACCGTTTTCCACAAGCCGTTTCATAATGAACGGCTTGAAAAGCTCGATTGCCATTTCCTTAGGCAAACCGCATTGATAAATTTTAAGCTCGGGTCCGACAACGATAACCGAACGACCGGAATAGTCGACACGTTTCCCGAGAAGGTTTTGACGGAAACGACCCTGTTTCCCGCGGAGCATTGCGGAAAGGGATTTCAAGTCACGGTTGGAGGGACCGGAAAGTGCCTTACCTCTTCTACCGTTATCAATCAGAGCGTCCACCGCTTCTTGTAACATACGCTTTTCGTTTTTGACGATCATTTCGGGCGCGCCGATCTCCATCATCTTCTTCAAGCGGTTATTACGGTTAATTACGCGGCGATACAAATCGTTCAAGTCGGAGGTTGCAAATCTGCCGCCGTCAAGCTGAACCATAGGACGAATTTCGGGCGGGATCACGGGAAGGACGGTGAGGATCATCCATTCGGGGCGATTGCCGCTCTTTCTGAACGATTCGATCACTTCCAAACGCTTGATCGCCTTGATCGCTTTCTGGCTGGGGCCTTTGGCGTTGTTTGCGGACTCGTCAATAACCTTTTTACAAGCCGCCGCTTCCGCGTCGAGGTCAACCGCCATCAAAAGCTCACGGATCGCTTCTGCGCCCATGCCGACTTTGACGGAGGCAAACTGCTCGCCGTACGTTTCTTCCATTTCACGGAGCTGTTTGTCCGTGATGACCTGCTTATATTCCAGCTCGGAAATTTCGCCGGGGTTGATTACCACGTAGGAGGCGAAATAAATAACCTGTTCCAGCTGCTTGGGAGGCATATCGAGCAGCGTGCCGATTTTAGACGGTACGCCCTTGAAATACCAAATATGCGAAACGGGAGCCGCAAGCTCGATATGGCCCATTCTCTCGCGACGCACCTTGGAGCGGGTGATTTCCACGCCGCACTTTTCGCAGGTATGCCCCTTGTATTTTACCCGTTTATATTTTCCGCAATGACATTCCCAGTCCTTCGTCGGCCCGAAGATCTTTTCACAGAAAAGACCTTCTTTTTCGGGCTTTTGGGTACGGTAATTGATCGTTTCGGGCTTGGTTACCTCGCCGTACGACCATTCTCTGATTTTTTCGGGAGAAGCAATGCTGATTTGAATAGAGTTAAAATCGTTTAATTCATACATAGTCTTATCTCCTTACGATTACTCGTCGTCCTCTTCGTCGTCACCGAACAAACTGCCGAAGCCAAAATCGTCATCTTCGTCCTCTTCCTCGAAGCCGTCGTCCTCTTCCTCGTCGTTGAAGCCGTCCTCTTCGTCGTCTTCGTCGTCGAAGAGCGAAACTTCTTCTTCGTCCTCAAAGTCTTCGGTTTCTTCCTCAGCGCTGAAATCAAACTCTTCAAAGTCTTCGTCTTTCAGACCTTCGCTGCGGTTGGTTTCAGGTGCGGAGGGTTCTTCGTCCTCGAATTCACGAATGATGAGTTCGTCGCCGCTTTCGGTGAGCACCTTCACGTCAAGTGCCAAAGACTGCAATTCTTTCAACAATACCTTGAACGCCTCGGGAATACCGGGTTCGGAAATGTTCTCACCCTTTACAATCGACTCGTAGGTCTTGACACGGCCAACAACGTCGTCCGATTTTACGGTGAGGATCTCTTGCAAAATGTGCGCCGCGCCGTACGCTTCAAGCGCCCAAACTTCCATTTCCCCGAAACGCTGACCGCCGAACTGCGCTTTACCGCCGAGAGGCTGCTGCGTGATCATACTGTAAGGACCGATCGCACGGGCGTGAATCTTATCGTCTACGAGGTGGATCAGCTTAATCATATACTGCACGCCGATCGTAACGCGATTTTCAAACGGTTCGCCCGTTCTGCCGTCGAATACTTGGAATTTCCCGTCAACCTTGCCGTCGGGATTGAGCAGGTTGTTTTCGCGGAAGAGCTGTTCGAGGTCTTTCTCCGTCGCGCCGTCGAAT
>JAFTPK010000015.1 GCA_017463325.1 Clostridia bacterium | reverse complement strand
GTTCTTTCTTCTATGGTAAAATGATGGTAGCAGTTCATATATTTCTCCTTGTTATTTTTTGTTGTGGTAAACTTATTATAACATAGATTTATATGAACTGTCATTTTTTATAAGGTGTTGCAGTTGATAGTATAATTCACCCAATTCACTAAAAAAACAGAGCCGATCAGCTCTGTTTTTTTACTTGTTTCTTGATTGCCGAAAAGGTTTCGTCCGATAGGAGGTGTTCCATGCGGCAGGCGTCCTCCTCCGCCGAGTGTTCCGACACGCCCAGCGAAAGCAAAAATTCCCGCAAAATACAATGCCTTTCAAAGACCTCTCCCGCGTATTTTTGCCCCGTTTCCGTCAAGCAAAGGTGCTTTCCGTCCTCGTACACGTATCCCTTTTCGACGAGAATTTTGACAGCTTTGTTCACCGCCGCCCCCGAAACGCCAAGCTCCTTAGCGACGTCGATACGGTGCACCGTCTCCTTTTGCCGCGACAATAGCAAAATGCTCTCCAAATAATCCTCTGCCGATTGATTGTGTTTGACGGTTTCGTTCATAACGATCCCTCCTTATTAATAATAAGCGTACCCCGAACTTTATAGCGTGATAACGTTTGGTTTTAGAAACAAGAAAGACAGGGCGACGCGAACGAGCGTACCGAGTAGTACGTGAGCGAGCGTCAACGCAGTATTTCGACGTGTTATACAATCAAACAAGCGTCGCCGAAAGAAAAAAACCTATACTTGTTTCTTACCGCATATTCATACACCGACAAAATTTCCTCCCTGCCCGTCAGACAGGAAACGAGCATAATCAGGGTGCTTTCGGGAAGATGAAAATTCGTAATCAAAGCGTCCACGCATTTCATTTGATAGGGCGGGTATAAGAAAATTTCCGTATTCCCCTTTTGTGCCCGCACAAGCCCGTTTTCGTCCGCAACGCTCTCCAAGGTACGCACCGAGGTCGTACCCACGGCGATCACCCGACGTCCTTCTTTTTTCGCCGCGTTGATCAGCGCAGCCGCTTCCTCGCTAATCTCGTAATATTCCGAATGCATTTTATGGTCGGTAATGAGGTCCTCGCTTACAGGGCGAAAGGTTCCAAGTCCCACGTGCAGTAGCACCTCCGCGATCTGCACCCCTTTTGCTTTCAACCGCGCAAGCAGCTCGGGCGTGAAATGCAGCCCCGCCGTCGGCGCCGCTGCCGAGCCGTCGATTTTGGAATAAACGGTGTTATACCTCGCCTGATTTTCCAACTTTTCCTTAATATACGGCGGAAGGGGCATAGTGCCCACTCTCGACAAAATATCCTCAAACGCCCCCTCGAACGCAAATTCGATCACCCGTTCGCCGCTCTCCGTCACGTCTTTTACCGTGAAAGAAAGCTCGTCGTTCACCGTCATAGTAACGCCGATTTTACCCTTTTTTCCCGGGCGCATAAGCACTTCCCACGTCGTTAAGTCGTACCGCTTTAACAGCAGTATTTCCACGACGCCGCCGTGCGCCGTTCTTGCGTACAGCCGCGCGGGGATCACCTTGGTATTATTGACGACAAGCAGATCGCCCGCCTTTAATTCCTCCTCAATCTGCCGAAAAATTTTGTCCGCTATTTTTTTCGTTTTTCGATCGTACACCAAAAGCCGCGAAGAATCGCGCGGCTCCGCAGGGGTCTGCGCGATACGCTCCTCAGGCAGCTCGTAATAAAAATCGCTCTTTTTAAAAATTGCCATGTCAATCGTCCGTTTCAAAAATACTCATTTGCCGCCGCGCTTTCGCCCCGGGAGAAACGCCCATGTGCGCATAGCCGTCCCGCAAACAAATTCTCCCGCGCGGCGTGCGGGCAATAAACCCAAGCTGTAAAAGATATGGCTCGTACACGTCCTCAATCGTATTCGCGTCCTCGTTGACAGTCGCCGCGAGCGTTTCCAACCCCGCAGGACCGCCGCCGAATTTGTCAATGAGCGCGAACAGATACTTTCTGTCCGTTTCGTCCAAGCCCAGCTCGTCCACCTCCAAGCGTTCAAGAGCAAACCGTGCGTCTGAACGCGTCACTTCGTCGTTCCCTTTGACGATAGAAAAGTCGCGCACCCTCTTCAATAGCCTATTCGCAATTCTCGGCGTGCCTCTGCTTCTTCGCGCAATCTCCGCCGCCGCGTCAGGTTCGATCCCGATCGAAAGCGCCGCCGCCGAGCGAGTGACGATTTGCGTCAGCTCCGCCGCCGTGTACATCTCCAAGCGGTTGATGATCCCGAAACGGTCACGCAAAGGCGACGCAAGCATACCTGCCTTGGTCGTAGCGCCGATCAGCGTGAATTTTTTGAGCGGGAAACGCATATTCCGTGCCGACGGGCCTTTCCCCGCAATAATGTCCAGCACGTAGTCCTCCATCGCCGAATATAAAATCTCCTCCACAGAACGGCTGAGGCGGTGAATTTCGTCGATAAAGAGCACGTCCCCCTCGTTGAGGTTGGTCAAAATCGCCGCAAGATCGCCGCCGCGTTCGATCGCAGGACCGCTCGTCAGCTTGATATTTACCCCCATCTCCGCCGCAATGATATGGGCGAGCGTGGTTTTCCCAAGCCCGGGAGGGCCGTACAGCAGCACGTGATCGAGGGCGTCCCCGCGAGAGCGAGCCGCCGTAATATAGACGCTTAGATTATCTTTGACCTTTTCCTGCCCGACGTAATCCGCCATGGTTTTGGGTCGCAGAACGTTTTCCTCGGCGTCGTAGTCCGTTTTTTCGGCGCGGATCAACTCCTGCCCACCGTATTCTTCTTCGTCAAACATCTTCTCGCCCCCTTACACCGAGCCTTGCAACGCGCGGAAAATGACCTCTTCCACCGTCGCCGCGCCTTGTTCCTTAGCGCGCTTGACCGCCTGTATGCTTTCGCTACGCGTAAACCCGAGGTTTTGCAGCGTCGCCACCGCGTCCTCGTCTGCTTTTGACAGCCCCATGTCCGCGTTCACGGGCTTTACGGGATCGGGATTTGCCCCCATTACCTCTGCCGCAGAAATCTTACCGTGCAATTCCAAAATGATTTTTTCCGCCGTCTTTTTTCCAAGCCCTTTCACCTTGGAAAGTCGTTTGGCGTCGGCAAGCGAAACCGCCTCGATCAATTCGTCCGCGCTCATACAAACAAGCACCGAAACCGCCGACTTCGGCCCCACGCCCGACACGGAAATCAGCCGCATAAAGAGCTGTTTTTCCTGCTCCGAAGAAAAGCCGTACAGCGTCACGCCGTCCTCCTTGACCTGCATATAGGTAGTGAGCGTGATCCGCTCCCCCACTCTCGCCTCGCGTAAGGCAGAGCCTGACGCGTACAGCTCGTACCCGACGCCGCCGACGTCTACGACCACCGTTTCCTCGGTGATTGCCGCCGTAATCCCTTTGACAAACGCTATCATTCTTTTTCTCCTTTCTCTTCCGCTTCCCGCATTTTCGCGGCGATCGCCGCCGCAAGCTCCTTTGACGCGCTCCCCGCCACAGACGGTTTTTTCACCGTTTTTACCGTAGATGCCGCAGGCTTTTTGGCGCGCGGGCGCTTCGGTTTTTCCTTTTCCTCGCCGGGGAATACCCCCGTTTTCATCAACCGTTCAAACGCCGACGGCGAAACGGCGTTGTTCCCTTTCGTCCGCGTAGTGTTGCTAACGGCGAACAGCCCGCCAAATCGACTGACGGAGGCGTGACACACCGCCACCGCAAGAGCGTCTGCCGCGTCGTCAGGACGGGGAATTTCTTTCAAATGTAAAACGCTCGTTACCACCTTTTGCATTTGCTGCTTGTCCGCCCTACCGTAGCCTGTGAGCGCCTGCTTGATCTGCATAGGCGTATACTCGAATAAACGCGGACATGCCTTGGCACAAGCAAGCATAGTCACCCCTCTTGCGTGAGCGACGGCAATACCGTTGGTGATGTTCTTCGTAAAGAATAATTCCTCTAAGGCGATCTCGTCGGGGCGGTATTTTTCCAACAGCCGCGCCACCCCCTCCTCCAAAAGGATAAGACGGGCGGGGAGAGGCTGCTCCTTGGGAGTGGTGACGACGCCGTAATCAACGGCACGCACCGCGCCGCGTTCGTCCTTTTCCACGACCCCGTACCCGAGCGTCGCTATTCCCGGGTCTATCCCCAAAATGATCATGCCCTTTTGCTCCCTATTCTTTCTCACTTTATATTGTACCAAATTCCGCGTCGAATGTCAAGATTTTCTCCGCGCAAAAAAAAGTTTGAAAAAAGTTGGCAGTAAGTTCTTGACAAATGGAAAATCTGTGGTATAATACCCCCTGCGGACGGATCCTACTGCGGCGGCGGCCTCCCGAAAAGGAGGACTGACTATGAATTTTTTACGGATCCTGAAAGCGTTGCTTGCTTACGGTGTGGACGTTCTTTTACTCGGGTTTCTTGAAAAGCTTCTGCGCGTACTTGTGGAAAAGCTCACCGCCTGTTTAACGACGGTGAGCCGTATCAAGGACGAAAGAGCCAAAAGCAGAGAGGAAAAAGTCGCCCCGTAAAGCAAGCTCCCCCACCGAAACAACTCTGCAAAGAGCTTCGGCGGGGGATTTTTCTTTTTGTTGATAATCGGTTAGTATCTGATTTTTACCACCGCTTTTTTGACGAGCTTGCTCTCTTTTACCGCAAGCCCGGGGAGGTGCGCCTCCTCAGGATAGAGCACAACGCCCTCGCCGCTTTGATAGGTGACAGACTCTCCCTCTTCCCATACGTAAAAGGCGCGGTCCTTGACCTCGTCGTATTCCTTGCCGATTTTCAAGTTTGCCTTGGGCGTGAAAATAATTTTTTCCTCCCCGCTCACCATATACTGAAAATCCACAAATACGTCGTGCGCTTCCATCATAGCCGTTTCGTCCGTCTTCGTCTGTACGCTCTGCACGTTGACGGTCACGTCGGGGCCGAACGGATATTTGCCGTTCTCCGTGCTTTCGCTAAGCGCTTTCAAAAAGGCGATTGCCTCGTCCGTGACAGACGGGAAGTATTTTTGCAAGTCTTGCAAGTTAGTCAGTTTGATCATAAGTATCTTCTCCTTTTTTATTTTTCTTCTTTTTTCGTATGTAAACGAGGGCGTATAGAGCAAAAAAGACGACGATAAACACTACCGCGCCAAGCAGCGCCACAAGCTCGAAATCAAGCGTTTCCGCCGTCAAATCAACCCCAAATGCCCATAAAATCAAAAATCCTATCAGGAGGCAAAGAATGGTGATCCCTAGCTCTAAAAGAATTTCCAAGGTAGCGTCCAGTACCCGTCGTTTTTTGCTCATTGCTTTTTCTCCTTGTTTTTATTTATTTCCTCTTTAAACAAACAATAGTCCCACGTGGGTCAAGAGTACAAAAGGTATAAAATTTGGTCAAAAAATGGAGTGTAAAGCCAAAAGGTATATTTTGTGGGGGTAGAAAGTAACATTTGTCCTAAAACACCAAGGCTTTTTAAGACTTAATCAATTTTACTTGGTCAAAGGAAACATATTGAAGCCAAAAAAGTTTTCACGAAATCGTTGACTTTTTCACGAAATCGTGATATAATGTTAACTGTAGGAAGGAGAATTTTAATGTCTATCAGTTACAACAAACTTTTTCACGAACTTATTGACAGGGGTATTACATCTGCCACCTTAATGAAAGGTTCTAATTTATCGGCAAACATTTTAACACGAATGAAAAGGAACGAATACATTTCATTGGAAAGTATTGAAAAAATCTGTGCTTATCTGTCTTGCACACCAAACGATATTTTGGAATTTATAGAGTCGAACGCGAGCAGTCATGAATTTACCGCCATTTCACTTTTTACAGGAGCGGGTGGAATGGACGTTGGTTTTGAAAGAGCTGGTGTAAAAATCGTTCTTGCAAACGAGTTAATGAAGGAAGTATCCGAAACATATTGTGCCAACCGTCCCGCTGCTGTTATGTTGAATGATGACGTTCATAATATTTTCCCTGAACTTGAAAAATATAAAGGCGTAGATTTCGTATTCGGCGGTCCTCCTTGTCAAGGTTTCTCAATTGCAGGAAAAATGAACCCCGAAGATGAGCGTAGCCAATTGATTTTTACTTTCTTGGATGTTGTTGAGGTTGTTCAACCCAAAGCGTTTGTTATGGAAAATGTAAAGGCACTTGGAGTTTTGGATAAATGGGACACTGTTAGAAATAGATATTTCGAACGCACCGCCGACTTGGGCTATACTTGCTATCAGTTTGTGTTAAACGCCACCGAGTACGGGGTTTCTCAAAAACGAGAACGCGTATTTTTCGTTGGCGTAAAAAACGACAGAAATCCCTTTATGAGAAGCCGAATTGAAGCTTTGATTGAAGAACAAAAGCATAAAGCACCCACGATTAGAGAATTGCTCAGACCATTGGGTAGAGCCGGGACAAAAATCAATCCTCATACTTGCACCGCGAAAATAACTTTTGCGACACATCCTATTATGCGAAAGTCCCCGTATGCAGGTATGTATTTTAATGGTCAAGGACGTCCGATTGATATTGACGGATACGCCAACACATTGCCTGCTTCTATGGGCGGAAATAAAACCCCGTTTATAGACGAAGAGTATTTATACGGTGATTCGGCTGAAGATTGGGTCGTTAAATATCACAAAGGATTAATGGACGGTTCTATCACACCAAGTTTTGAAGAAGCTCCTGCAAGGCTGCGTCGAATAACCGTAAAAGAAGCTGCTAAAATTCAAACTTTCCCTGATGATTACGTTTTTTGTGGTAGCAAAGGTATGATCTATACCCAAATAGGAAATGCCGTACCATGCAAGCTTGCCGAAGTTGTCGCTAAAGCTGTGACAGCATATTTGAGGGAAGAGTCGAAATAATTTAGATTTCTTGATTCAAGCTTTGCCACAACTTTTTAACGGTTTCAGCTGTGTTAAAATCTGATATATAACTGTTCAGTTCTAAGTAGAATAATTCTCTTGATTCAGCGGTCATTCTTTGCAATGTTTCGGCTATCCATTCAGAGATGTTCCAATAGTAATATGTAATTTCACTGTAAGAATAACTACCCATACATAAGTGTAAATTGCTCTTTTGCATTTCTGCCGGGCAATCTTCTGGACGGCAAATAACAATGACTTCCGAAATGGATTTACCGCTGTTTTGCTCATATATTTTCAAACAATCATAAGAATCCCGAATGCGAGCAATGTCGAAAGGCTTTACTGTAATTTCGTAAACCTTGAGAATAACTCCTTCGGGATTCTCTTCGTTTACATCGCCGGGCTTTTTGCTTGTAGTACTGGTTACTGAAGCTCTATCATCGCCGCCTGTTACAACTACACCTGTGTGTAACCCGAAATGATAGTTTTTCAGTAGCAGTGCCGAAATCTTTTGAGGAGTATTGCCCGCATCGGGCGCTTTGTGTATAAGTTCATCACACAAATAAAACAACACCTCGGGATCGGAAGAAGGGTCACGCTCAACATTGAATTCTTCAAGATGTACAGACTCGGCAATTAGTCTTCTCAACAATGAAACACCAATATAGTCGACATAAACTCTTGCTGATGATTCAAGGAGTTTGATTATTTTAACAACGTGATCTGCCACATCTTTTGGGCGACGTTGTGCTGCCCAATTGTCATTTAATCCTTGGGTAGCTTTTGCTACATTAAGCGGTCCCGATTTTCGGTGTGGAATACGGTTATCTATCAAAAATTCCTTTATAGGTCCTTCAAATAACGCCCGTGGATTACATTCGTACAATTCTTTTGAAGCTTTGTAAGATGGGTTGAGTTTCATTGCAACCAAAACCACTAAAACTATTTCTCGGAATCCCCACACCGCAGTATTGAATAGACCATCTAAATCACTCTTATATGAAGATTCGTCTATTACACAATCTTTATCCATTGCATTATTGTAAAAACTTTGCAAAATTTGTTTTACTTTGTTGTTTCTTTCTGCTATTGTCACTGGATTCTCCTTTACTTTTCTTCGATATGTTAACTATTACTGCTATAAAACGCACTCTCGAGTTTTGCTCAAAACTCACATTTGTTCCTGAGTAAAATCAGGGTAATTTTTGATTTTGAACACCGTTTTTTGAAATTTCACTTAAAAATCAACTCAAAAAGGCTGAAAAATGCCCATTTTAGGGTCAAGTTTTGCTTATTTTCGTGACAGACAAACGACACTCTCGACGTGCTTGGTTTGAGGGAACATATCGTACGGCTGAATGGAAACGATTTCGTAAGCGCCGTCGCCCGCGCCTTTTTTTAACTCGTTACCCTCCTCCACCAGTCGTCCCGTCAAAAGCCCAAGATCACGCGCAAGCGTCGCAGGATTACAAGAGATAATCGTCAGTTTCTCGATCCCGCTCGCAATTAACGCTTTTACAACGCTACGGTGAATCCCCGCGCGCGGCGGGTCTAAAATTAAACGGAGCTTTTCCCCTTTTTCCTTTTCCAGTACCTTCGTCAGCTCCTCCTCCACGTAGCCGCAAATATTCGTCATATTCGTCAGCCCGTTCTTTTCCTTTAAACGGTCGGCACACGCCGACGCCTCTTTTTCCAGCTCGATCCCATACACCCGCTTTGCTTTTTGGGCAAGCATTGCCGTCAGCAGACCGCCACCCGAATAGGCGTCGATCACTACCTCGTCGCCCTCTTCCACCGTCGCCTTTAACGCCGCCGTATACAGCTTTCTACGCACACCCGCGTTGACCTGCAAAAAGGTTTGCGGACCCGCCTCGTAGCGAATTCCCTGCTCCTCCGTTTCAAAAAAGCCGCTACCGTGTACGAGTTGAAAGCTTTTTCCAAAGATCACGTTGGTATCCTCGGCATTGATATTTAAATACAACGAAAAGACCTCGAAGCTTTTTTTCAAAATCTCCGCAAAGCAACCGATTGTGGAAAGCGGCGTCGCCGAAACGAGAGTGATAAGGAATTTCCCTCCGATCTCGCGCGCAACGATATGCCGAAGCGAGCCGCTTTTACCCGCCTCGTCATAACCCGTTACCTTACATTCCTTTATATAACGCGTGACGGCGACGATCAGCTTGGTCGCCCAGTCGGGGTGAATGGCGCACGACGCCGTAGGCACGATACGGTGGCTACGCTCGGCGTAAAATCCGATCACCGTATTCCCCTCCTTATCTACGCCGATCGGCATTTGTAATTTATTTCGATACCCGTACGGGGCGTCGCTTTTCACCGTTGACGACACCTCCGCCTCGATCCCGCCGATTTTTTTCAGACAATCGCGAACGAGTTTGGTTTTAAATTGCAACTGCGCGGGGTATTCCATGTGCTGCAAGCTACACCCGCCGCAACGGGAAAACACGGGACATTTGGCACGAGCGCGCTCTTCGGCGGGCGTGAGCACCTCCTCTATCTTGCCGTAGCCGATCCCGTCCTTGATTTTTAAGATCTTGAAACGGACTTTCTCCCCGGGTAAACAAGCAGGCACGAAAAAGGTGATCCCCTCGTGCCTGATAACGCCCTCGCCGTTCGACCCGAGCGCCTCTGTCACGGCCGTAACGATTTGATTTTTTTCTATCATATGCTTACCTCCCCGTTATTTTTTACGGAGTAACCGTCCAACAAGCGCGTTGATCTGCGCGCGGGCTTTGAATACGGTGTAGTCGTATAACCAAAACAACGCCGTACCCAGCGTTAAAAGCAAGACGACTACCGCCACCTCGGGCAGCGCAACTACCGTCGTCATACCAAACGCAAAACGCCACGTTACGTACATGGCCCCGTCAAACCATAACGCTTTGATAAAAAACGCAAGCCATTTTTTCCACTTGTATTTGATCTGCAATTCGTTCACGAGCGGGTGCAAGCCGAAAAATATCAGAAACGGCAACAGCTCGAATAGAAACGAAAAGCCGCAAAACAGCAAGGTGAGCAAGCCTGTCGTCAAAAAAGCGAATACATACCCCGCGTACGAACCCCTTGAAAGTGGCAACATTAACGCCACGCACGCTACCAGGTACGCGGTGAATAACAGTATGGGGGTCACCGTACCCAGCACAAGCAAGCTTGTGGAAAGGGCGGCAGCCAGCCCTGAAAGGGCTATCTCATACGCGGTGATCTTTTTCATGATTTAACGACAGCCGCAACAAAGCGAGAACAAACAGTCCACGCAAAGATAGGTATAACAACAGCTACAACAATCGCTGCAAGCGTTCCCGCCCATTTGATGATCGTGCGAGTCGTCGATGGGCGCGCCCTGTGACGACGAATAGGGGTTTTGCCCCGCCTCCGCCGCCTTTTTATCGTACCCCGCTTTCGCGTTGAGTTTGCCGTACGCGTCGCGATATTTTACGCAAGAGGGATCCAACTGCATGGCAATTTCAAGCTGTTTCTTGCTCTCGTTCGTCCAGTTCTTTTTATAGAAAACGACCGACTGCAAATAATGCCATTCGGCAGAGCGTTCGTTGAAGTCGTCAAGCCTCGCTTGTGCCTCGTTGATTTTCCCCTCTTTCAAAAGAGCGGCAATATCCTCGAACGCCTTACCGCTATTCTCGCTATCCTCGCGCTTTTCGCTCTGTTTTCTCGCCGCAACGATCTCGCGATAGGCAACCTCGACCTTGGTGAGCATTTTTGCGGCCTCGTTCCCCGCTTCACCCTCCAACCATCTGTCTTCCCTGTACTTCTCCGTCAAGGATTGATACGCCTTTTCCAGTTCCTCGTCCGTCGCACTTTCGCTTACGCCTAATACCTGATAATATTCTTTTAACATAGCCTCTCCTAAGAGTTATTTCCCTGTTTTACAGCGCTTACACGGGGCGCTGAACACCCGTTTCGTTTCCGTGGGCAGCCCGCGTAGCAGCACGTTGTCCACGAGGTCGCGATTAAACGTCATGGGGATTTGACGCAAATGCTCGTGTACGTCCCCGAAAAGGGAACGAAAAACGAACTCTACCTCGCCGCCGTGCTTTTCCAAAAGCTCCCGTTTATCTTTCGCCCCGTACGTGAGCAAGAACGGATTGTACGCCCCCTTTCGGGCGTCCTTGTCGTAATCGTCGAGCGCGTCGATTAAATAGATCCATTTCCCCAAAGCGTAATTTAGTGCCCGCGTATGCTCCGTCGCCTTGTCTTTAAGTAAATAATCGGAAAGCTCCGAAAGCATAGTCGCCGTCGCGTCCGCCGCAATATCCAGGCTCGCCGTTTTTCTCTTCTCAATCTCCCGTTGACGGGACATATTCTCGCGTACGATCCGCTCGATCTCGGGATAATTTTTCTTGACCCGTTTATGCCCTTTTTTAAACCAAAACCGCTTGCCCCTACCCCTGTCGCCGTCTTCAATATCGTCCGTATACTTATAATAAACAAGCTCGGTATTAAGCGCGCCGAGCGCTTTCGTCAGCTCGTCTACCTCCGCCATTTTTCTAACGCGGATACAATGGGTCAAGCAATGCTGTTTTTCTATTTTGACGTCCTGCCCGAGGATATTGTGCAGCAACACGGAAAGAAAGGTGACGTCATACGAAAGCCCGATACGGGCAAGGGTACCGCAGGACGCGCCGATTCCTTTACATACTCCGCAGTACATGGCGCGATACAGCTCCATATCTTTCATATACAGATAAGGCGTATCCGTACGCACGTAACCGAACATAACTTTCTCTCCCCTCTACGGCATTTTGGCTTTTTACCAGTATTATTATAACACGAGTTTTGCAAAAACGCAATCGGAAAACGGCAAGTTCACCGAAAATGACGGAATTTATCACAAATTTAACAAAAAATCCCTCCCCACAAGGGGAGGAATTCAAATTTGCGCCGCATATTAAAGCGTTTTTATTTACGCAAAAGGAAGGTTTGGGTCGTTAAATGCTCGTTTTTCGTCCGCAAAATCGTTTTGTCGCCACGTTTTTCAAAGAGAACGCGACGTTTACGCCCGCTTTTTCTACCAACCGTAAGAATTTGTGAAAATTCTACTCCTTGGAATTCCAAAACCGTTTCCCCAAAATCCTCCTCCGTACTGTTTACGACAATCAAGACGTCCTCTTTTTTCCGTTTGTAAAGATAGGCGTACACCCCCGCGTGATCGGTCAAGACAAGCTCCACGTTCGTTTTTCGCAAAAAATCTTTCAAAAGCGTCGTTCGCAAATCGTGGTAATGCTCCAAATACACGCCGTTGATCACGTACGGGATCACGAAATAGCTCCCGCCGTCCATTGCGCCGACGCCGATCTCGTTTCCAAGATAGTCGTATAAAAAGGATTGCGCCCCCTTTTTTTCGCCGTACTCGAGCTTTACGTAATCCCCCGATCTACCAAACGCCGTAACGCGATACCCTTTCTTTCCGTTGATCAAAATATCTTCTCGTACCTGCTCATAGCTATGCACGTTATGCTCGGTAACGTACGTTTCGTAAGAGGACGCGCCGATCAAATGTCCCAAGCCACGGTCTACGAGGATACGCGCGGCACCGCCGTCCACTATGACGAAATTGTTTTTGAACAGGTTGCAAAGCTGCCGCGCCGTGAAATTATAGGCGTTGCCCCCGCCAAGCGCCACCACTTTGCCGTGAAAGCTCTTTTTTGTTGACGCTTTCACCGTTACGCCCACCGAAGCCAAGTACGCTCCGAAATGGGACTCGTCAGGGTAAAGATCGTTGAAACAGGTCACCTTTGCCCCGCGCTTATACGCCGTCCTTTCGTCGATCGGTAAAATTACCCCCTCCAACGAAGAGTATTGCAGGCGCAACGCGGTCACACCGTTTAAATAGGGCGTAAGCTCTTTGATCACCTCGCCGTAACCAAAGCTCTGCACCGCTCCGTTGCCCAAGAAATCGTAAATATCATACGTCATTCCCTCGATACAAAGCGGGATCGCGGATTCTAATTGAAAGGCCAAAAACCGCGCCTCCTTGGTAAACGTGCTAAACGACGCGTTTTCCAGTTCGGGGTAAACGATCGTAGCTTTCGGCAATAACGCGCGACAAGTAAAGGGCAAGCGGTTAAATTCCACGTAGTAGCTCTTCCCCGAAATTTCGTTATAGCAAGGCAGGTGCAGCCTGTTGATCATAGGACCGTCCACCGAAAGCCCCTTATGGACCCCGTACCAGTCCCGCCCCTCCAACGCGTGTTTTTCGTGCATGGAGGACATCAGCCCTACCTTGATCCCAAGCCCCGTTTCAGCCACCGTCTGCCCGATCGAAGCCGCAAGCTCTCGCATACATTCTCTATTGACGTCCAGCCACGCTTTTTTGACCCGCTTTTCAGGCGTTTTACGAAATAGCTTGTCCGTAAATTCTTCCCGTGTATAATTCGTACCCAAACGCTCGTTATATTTTTGCATATGTAACTCGCAAAAGCAGCCGCCGAATTTTAAATCGCCGTGGTTATGCAAACGGAAATCGTCCTCCACCCAGACGGTGTCCGGAGCAAGATCCGTGAGGATATGACGATAAAATTCCAAGAAATATTTTTTCCAGTTTTTGCAAAGCGGACAAGCCACCATCTCGCACCTGCCCCCGTCATAATCAACTTGCGTGGTAAAATTTTGCCCCGCCTTTAAAGGTCGGCATCTATCCAAATGCCCTAATTCTATCCACGGATTTAAGCTGACGGAAATCCCCGCCGCCTGCAAAGCCGCTTTTGCTTTCTTCATGGTGTTCAGCCACGGCTCCGCCTCTTTAATCGTCATATGCCCGACGTTATATTCCTCCGCGTTGATAAAGAGCATAACGTTTTTAAAACCGTATTTTACGCAATGCTCGACAACCTCCTTAATGCGTTCGTCCTCGTAATGATTTGGATAAAATTGAATTCTTAAACAATGCAAAAATTCTTTGCTCATTTTTTATCCTCCTTATTTATTGTGTATGATAGGAATAAGCACGCCCCGAGTTTGAGGCGGGTTCGTTTTATAGTATAGCACCAAATTTTTTAATTTTCAATCGTTTCATAATTTTTATAAAAATCTTTTCAATTTACCCCCCTATTCTTACAAAATAGCCCCACCTCCCGTCGGTAAATAGTTCATGCTTAAAGTAAACCTTATATACAGATGAAAAAATATTGAATCTTTAAACAATTACCGTACAAAACTATTTCTTTCTGTTTAAAAGAAATTTTCTCTTTGTCGCCATATGCATAAAAAGTCATAAAAAATTTGATACGATAATTTTATAGGCATTATTTCGATAAAGAAAAAGAAAGACTGACAACTTTTGACAGAATCAGCCTTTCTTGATATTATATAATATCCATACTCACGTCCGTTCATAAATAAACGGGCGCATTTCTTTAGTAAACACTTTTTCTTATTTAGATTTCTTCTATCTTAATGCGGAAATTCTGACCGTTCATAAAATGCATCTGAAAAGCGTCGTCTTCCTCCGTATATGTGGCCACGATTTCCTCCTTAATAAGTAGCGCAATCTCTTCCGTTAAATCTTTAACGGATATTTGAAGTTGTTTGGTTTCCATTATTTTAACTCCTTAATTTTATTTACAAAACAAATCGCGCGCTGATTTATTTGTACTTATATTATACCATTTAGTTTGTGCATCAATCAACTATTTGATGCACAAACTAAATAAAATAAATTGTAGGAGTTTGTCTTTGTTATGGTTATTTTGTCGAAATTTGCCGAAAACCTTTCGGCGCTTATGCAAGAGCACAATTTGAAAGCTCCCGCATTAGGGGAAATATTAGGCACTCATAGAACAAATATTACACGGTATCAACAAGGAAAAAGGTTACCGAGCTATTCCCTATTTATAAAAATAGTCGAATATTTTAATGTATCGGCCGACATTCTGCTCGGACGGCTTGATTATTGCGACGTAGAAACCTTTCTCCCCGCAGAACCGTTTGGAACAACGCTTCGACGAGCTTTGAATGAAACGAAAACGTCCCAATATAATTTACAACAAAACCTACATTATTCCAGCGCAACGACAACTTCTTGGTTGGCCAATCAAAGAATTCCGACCATGGAACATATCTGTCAACTCGCAGATTATTTAGACGTTCCCGTAGATTATCTGCTTGGAAGAATTAGATAAAAAATAAGACAAGTTCCCAATCAAAACTTGTCTTATTTTTGATTGAGAACGAGCCACCCATTAAGAAAAGCGTTAATAACGCTTTTCTTAATGGGTGCGAATCTATACCCGTCCGCGCGATAACTAAGCGCAAAACGCCTCTCCTTTCGACTCTCGTCAGTATTCGATCTATTTCCAAAAAAAAGATGCACCACAAGGGTACATCTTTTTTTTGGAGCAGGTGACGAGAGTCGCGCCTTTGGCGGCGCGCCCCGACAAACGATTATCAATCGTTTGGTTTGCCGTCTAATCTTTCCGTATCCCAACCGCATTAGGCAAACAAATCGCTCCCGCGATTTCCTCCACCCTCGACTCTCGTCAGTATTCGGTCTATTTCCAAAAAAAAGATGTACCACAAGGGTACATCTTTTTTTTGGAGCAGGTGACGAGAGTCGAACTCGCCGGAAGCAGCTTGGGAAGCTGCCGCCATACCGCTAGGCGACACCTGCGTATTTAAAAGTGTTTCCATTATATGCTATTTTTTTTAAAATGTCAACACTTTTTCTTATACTTTTTTACTTTTTTTAGGAAATCCTCTCTTTTTGACACTTACTGCACCTTCCGTAGAACTCTACGCTATACCCCTCTACCGCAAATCCTTCCCCTCCAACAATCTCTACCTCCGGAATTCGCTCCGTCTTTTCTAAACATACGTCCGCTACCTTTCCGCAACTCACACAATGCACGTGATAGTGCGGCGCCGTATTATAATCGTACCGTACGTCACTATTCGCCATTTTAAGCTCTAACGCTCGCCCGCTCGACGCAAACCCGGAAAGTACACGAAAAACCGTCGCCCGCGAAACCGTTGGACTGCTCTCACGCACCTTATTATATACCTCCGTCGCCGTAGGATGATCTAATAAACACAGCACTTCGTAAATCGCCGATTTCTGCTTCGTCTGTCTTTCTTGCATTTTTGCCCCCCTTAACAGGATTTAGTACTATTTACAGTTTCATTATAGCATACATTTTTCAATCCGTCAAGAGTTTTTATAAAAAAAATTCCCGCCAAAAAAAAGAAGCGCGGGGAAATTTTTCCCCGCGTCAAAGTTTACCGATCGTGATCCTTGGCGTTTAAAACGGCGATTTCCTCCCCGCTATTTGCGTCCACGTACACGAAATAATAATTTTCCTGATATCCACCGAAGAACTCGTAAGCCGTCTGTTCTCTCCCTTTTCTTTCAAAAAGGACAAGACGGGAGGAATCCACAGAGAGCTTTTCACTGAGCATTTTCTGCGCCTCCTGTTCGGTCAGTTTTACATTCAACGCGTCCCTGCCCCTATGCTTTTGCAAGAATTTGGAAGCGTCAAGCCCTACGACCATCCCCCTTTCTTCGCACACCTTAACCGTCACCTCGTCGGGGTAATACACACAACCGTTCGCCTCGTACACAAACGTAAAGTCGGCGTTGGTGCCTTCCTCTTCTACGTCCACGGCCGTCATGTTTTCATAACCGAGCTTTTCGAGGAAGGTTTCAGCGATCGCTTTTGCGGTGCGGATATCCTTCGTATGCTTGGTACATTCCTTATAATAATCGAATCGAACGATGGCTCCGTTTTGTTTGGAGATCTGCGCAAACAACCTCGTTCCCTCTTCGTCCGTCATAGCGAAATTATACGCCTGCATACCGCGACCTTGCAATTCTCCCGCATATTCAAGCGTTTGCACGCCGTAATCGGCGAAATACCGTCTACACAGCTCTTCTGCCTGCGCGGAGCTGATCCCGTCCAGCTTTTCCTTTTTTTCACCGCCGTTTTCTTCTTTCGACTGCTTAATCATGGGAGGCTTCATTTCCTTGGGCGGCAATTTTTCCTCTAATTCCCGCACGCCGTTTTCAATTTTATCAAACGCTTCCCCGACGGCATTTTTCGCCTCTTTCATCATACCCATAAAATCGTCGTCTTTGACGTTTGCGGCAAGCTCGTCAAGCGTCGTACGCACGGCGCGTGCCGCCTCGTAGGTCTTTTCAAGCATAGCAAGGTCGCGTTCATCAAGTTTTTCACCCGCGGCAAGCTTTTCAAGCATACGCTCCGCCATTTTAGAAGTACCGTTTAAAAAGCCCATTAACTTTTCGTCTTTTTCAAAAGAAAGTGGCATTTTTTCAAGATCAGCCTCCGCCACACGGCTCTGCACTAAAAGGTCTGTGAGAATTTCCCCCTGTACCCGCGGCGAGGTGGAAAGACGGATCTTATCCAAATCCCCCTCTACCTCCTCCACGGAGGCAATGAACTCGTACGTGGTACCGCGATAACTCGATACAATCCCATTATTCGTGCGATACGCGTTGATCGCGCCGAGGGTCACTACTGCGGTTAAAATCAAGGTGGCCGCGCCGAGCGTTACCACGGCGGCAATCCAACCGCCGATCCCGTCCGGGCGAGAGCCGCCCTTTCTACGCTTTTCCTGTTTTTCCTTTCGTTCCTTTTCGATTGCGGCGACCTCCCGTTCAAACGCCCGCGCTTTCGCTTCCTTTTGCGCGGCGCGCGCCTGTGCCTTTTCCTCTTTTAAACGGTTTTTCGCAGCCTTTGCCTGCATACGGTTTTCCGCGGCCTCAATCCGATTTTCCGCCGCTTTTGTTTCATAGCTTTCCTTTCTCTGTTCCTCGCCGCTCTCTGCAGAAACGCGTTCTACCTTTTCCGCACCCGAAGAAAAATTACTGCCGATATCCTTATCTTTCATTCCTTTCCCCTCCTTTTCAAATAGCAAATACGTGTTTCCCGATCACCGTGACCGTTTGACGGTCGAAGATCCAAGCACTTGTCGCGACTGCGGGATTATAATAATACAACGCCCCGCCCGTGGGATCCCAACCGTTGATGGCGTCGCGCGCCGCTTTCATCGCCGTGTCGTTGGGCGTTAAGTTGATCTGTCCGTCATTCACCGCCGTAAACGCGTTCTTTTGATACACGACCCCTGCCACCGTATTCGGGAAAGAATCGCTACGGATACGGTTCATGACTACCGCGCCGATTGCCACCTGCCCCGTGTACGGCTCACCGCGCCCCTCTGCGTAGATAGTCCGCGCAAGCAGGTATACGTCCGACTCGGAAAAACCGTTCGTGCCGCTCACCGACGGCACTTGATTTTCCAGCACGTTGTACGAGCCGTTCATGCCGAGCGCCTTATACGTGGCTTTTCCCACCACGCCGTCCGCCGTCAAACCATTCTTTTTCTGAAAGGCGATCACCGCCTTTTTCGTGCCCGCACCAAAGATCCCGTCTACGGCACCGTTATAATATCCCCAAGATTTTAAGCGGCGTTGCACTTCCTTTACCTCGCCGCCTTTGGCACCTTGGCGAAGCACAGCGACCGTTTCCGCAAGCAGTTCCGTTTCCTGCGTAGGCTCAGCGTCCTTTTTCCACCCTGACGCCACGGGAGCGGCAAGCACAGCCGCCGAGCAAGCCAACGCGCAAAGCGCGATTTTTACTTTTTTATTCATACCCATTTTCCTCCTATGTACCCTGCCGTTCTTTTACTCCGTTTTCCAACGCTCGATCAGTTCAAGTAGCTTGCTCTTATACTTAATGGGAACGTTATTTTGTCCCGCAAAACAAAGAGGGGGATACACGACGCACCACCAGTTTTGTCCCTCGCCGCTACCCAACTCCACGATTAGCGCAAGATATTCCCCCTCTTCTAAGGTGTATTCGCCGTAGACACGGGTGGGGAATTTTTCTATTCGCAAGGTGGCTGTCGCCCCGTAATCAAAGCCATGCCCCCGCAAAACACTCTCCGCTACCCGTTCGATCGCGTCCAACTCTTTTTTAAGGGTGTTTTTTGCGTCGTCAAAGCCGTCTACTTGGGAAATCGAGGGGGACAGGTATGCAACCAACCCGTCGCGAACGGCGTATTTAACCGCTTGCGCTTCGGGTAAATCGGAGTCGGCGCGGATATGGATCCGCAAATACCGCTCGTTGACCGTCGAAGAATTTCCCGCCGCAAAACACGGAAAAACAAGCGCCGTTAAAATTATTATGAAAAAAAGAAAAAAAATTATACGAAACTTTTTCATGAAAAAAATAACCTCCGAGAAATACACGGAAGTTATTGACGAAATATATTATTTTTATACCTTTACGTTATATTTTTTCAGAGCAGATCGGACCAAGTATGCTCGTGCAGTTCCCCCTCTTCGAGCAAGCCCTCGAAGTCCGTTTGCCGAAGAGCCTCGTACACGGCGATCGCGGCAGAGTTGCTTAAATTTAAAGAACGCGCACGCGCGTCCATAGGAATACGCAGACAGGTTTGCTCATTTTGCATCAGTAATTCCTCGGGCAACCCCTTGGTTTCTTTTCCAAACACGAGAAAATCCCCGTCCTGAAAGCGAACGTCCGAATGGCGGCGACGGGCTTTGGTCGTAAAAAAGAAAAAGCGAGCGGCGGGGTATTGTTCCCGCAACTGTTCAAAGCTGTCGTAATAGGAAATGTTGACAAGCTCCCAGTAATCCAGCCCCGCGCGCTTTAAATATTTATCGGATACCTCAAAGCCGAGCGGACGGATCATGTGTAAAGCCGTGCCCGTTGCGGCGCACGTGCGGGCGATATTGCCCGCGTTTTGCGGGATCTCGGGTTCAACTAAAACGATATGGAACATATTTTCACCTCTTTATTATTGTACACCCTTACCGCAAAAAAAGCAAGTGCTTTCACATACCATAAGGGAAGAATATGAATTCGATTTTGAGGCAGGGGCGTTTTATTCCCTTACAGTATAGAAAAAGAAAAATCGCGCATACTGACGCTTGAAAGGCTATGACGCCTTACAGGGAGGAAAAATTATGCAGTTTCATTCTACTCAAACCTATCAGAACCTTGCCCGCGCTTTCGCAGGCGAATGTCAGGCGGGTATGCGCTATCAGATGATTGCCAAGCTCGCTATGAAAGAAAATCTCGTGCGGCTTGCGGACGCCGTGAAAACGATCGCTAAAAACGAAACCGTTCACGCGACGCAGTTTTTCAACAAGTTCCTTGAAAAAGGCGGCAACAAAGAAGACGTCTTGATCGACGCGACCTACCCGTTCCATGCAGGCACCCTCGCAGAAGGGCTTAAATTCGCCGAGGGCGACGAAAAAGCAGAGGCAACGGAAATCTATCCAAGCTTTGCGGAAGTCGCGAAAAGAGAGGGTTTTAACGACGTTGCCGCGCTCTTTACTATGATCGCAGAAGTGGAAAACTCCCACCGAGATATTTTCCGTTATTTGACAAAAGCCGTGAAAGACGGCACGCTCTATAAGAGCAACGAACCGCTGCTTTGGGTATGCAGCGAATGCGGTTATATGCACGTCGCGACGGAAGCGTGGAAGGTCTGTCCCCTTTGCAAAGCGGGCCAAGGGTACGTCGATTTGCATATTCCTTTTAAAGGAATCTAAACGAATTTTTCCCCAAAGGGCGAAAGCATTTTTTATTATTTAAAGGAGAATTTTTTATGAAACAGAACAATCAAAACAACCAGAATGCTCAAAACAACAACGCAAACAAGAACAAGGTGAATTCCAAAACCAACGCTTGCGGCAACAAGAACTGCAAGGGCAGCGAAAAGAACTGCAAATAAGTATGAAAAAGAAAAAGCTTTTTGACGGTAAACGCATACCTGCACCGACGAAAAAAGCACTTACTCTCGTCCTCGACCGTTCTAAAACTGACGTTTTGGGCAGTTATACGGGAAAGCCTGAACAGGAAGAAGAGCTTCCTGTACAGGACGCGGACGATTTATAAAAATTTTATAAAAAAAAAGGCCACTCGTAAAGAGTGGTCTTTTGCTTTAAAAATCGTCGTCCTCGTCGTCGTCATCATCCTCGTCGTCATCATCTTCGTAGTAATCGTCGGGAGAAACGTATTCAAATTCTTCTTCCTCGCCAGCCTCGAATTCTTCTTCGTCTTCTTCCTCTTCGTCCTCGAATTCCTCGTCGCTAAGATCAATCCCAAGATCGTCCACCGCGTCGTCCTCGTCAAGATAGGAACGCCACGATTCGTCGTCCTTATCGGGATCCTCCTCCCGTTCCTCTTCCTCGTACTCCGATTTTTTCTTACACTCGTCGCACATCTTTTCACCGAACTTCATGTAGTTCTCGCCGCAAATGGGGCAAAGCTCCGTTTCCTCCAACGCTTCCGCTTCTTCAAAATCGTCCGCAAACGTTTTCGCGCCCGAAAGTTCCTTTACACAAACGTCGCAGTATTCCTGTTCGTCCGCGTCAATAAAATTCAATTCGCATCTGGGGCAAATAATATATCTCGCCATATTTTCCTTTCCCTTTTTTCGTATTCTACAAAATCACGCATAACTGATTTTGCTATATTATATTAGTATTTCCCGATTTTGTAAACTATTTTTCACCGCTTTTTGAGGATTTTTTTCTTTTTTACAAAAATTTTTCCCCGTTTTCAAAAAGTTAGGGCTGTTTTTCAACAAAACAGCCCCGTTTTTCTTATTCTTCGGTTTTTTCTTCCGTTTCAACCGTTTCCTCTACGGATACCTCTTCCGCTTCCGTTTCAGCCTCTACGGCGCTTTCTACGGCGCTTTCTACGACCTCTTCCGTCGTTTCCTCCGCCGCTTCTTCCTCGTTCGTTTCTACCGCCTCTTCTGCCGTTTCGTCGGCGTAGACGTCAATCGACTTATCGTCCGTCGTGTCGATCTTTTTCTTGGTGCGTACCGCCGTCGCCGCAAGATCACGCTTCGCCTTATTCGCTTTGCGTACCTGCCATACGACGATCGCCGTCGCGCCTGCCACAACGAGCACGCCGCCTACCACGATCAACGCGATCGCCCAGCCGGGAAGCCCACTCTCTTCTTTCGTTTCCTCCGTTTCCGTCTTTAACGTCGCTGCAAAGCCCTCGGAAATCGCTTTCGCGTCCTCTTCGGTATACCCTCCGAGCACGTTTACAAAGTAGCTTTCACGGTCGTAATAAACGCCGTTTTCGTCCTTAAACATCTCGGTATAATCGGTCGCCGCCTTATTCTCGCTGATCGCGCGGGTGTAGAACGCCGTAAATTCTTTCTGTTCATAGTCGTCGTACAAGTCGATCACCGCTTCATAGAGCGATTTCTCTCCCGTACGGAATGCGTAGCGGAAAAGATTTTGCAGATCGGAATCGGACAGATCGTTCATATAATCGGTAACGCTCTCATATTTTTCAAGACGAGCTTCCAGCTCTGCCGCCGCACCTAATTTCACCGCGGAAATATAGTTATACGCCGTACCGTTTACCGTCTGCGCATTGTTGTACAGGAGCACGCCCTCAAAAATCTCAGGCTTGTACCAACTCGTGTTCGCTTCCACCGCCGCTACTTGTACCGGCTCGATACGGTCAGCAGCCAAAGGATGATACTCGTCGTCTGCCCCCGTGTAGTCGATCGCATACACGTAGTTACTTCCATCGTAATAGTAAATGTTCTCGCCGTTGAACGTCATAAGCGTAGAGCCGCTGACAATCTCCGAGGACATCTTCAAAGGCTCGGATTCTACGTATTCGCCCTGTGCGTATACGGGAGCCTCCGCTTTATACAGCGTGGTTTCGGCGATATAGTAGTAGACGTGCTTGCCGCCCTCGATCGCATACAACGCCGTTGCGGACGCATTCGTCGTGTTCAGCGAAACAACGTTGGACGCGTCTAATTGCGCGTTGGCGCCAAGCGTATTCCACGTTTCTGCCGTTTCCGCGTCGCTTACGTAGTAAAGCGCCGCAATCTCGTTAGAGCCAGCCATAACCTTACTTCTCGTAAAGTAGACCCCACCGTTTTGATAGGACTGTACGGTATAGGTGTAGCCTTTCAGCTCGGTAAGCGTACCCGCCGCCAAAGCCGCCTCGTAATCAGCCGCGTCCGTGTACTGCGTCACCGTCAACTCCGAGCTTGCGCCGATCCCGTCGAGAACAATCTCGCCGAGGTTGACGTACGGATAGGTCGTATAGTCGGCAAAGTCGTATTTGGCGTCGTCACCCGCTTCCTTTGCCTCCGTATTCTTCTCTTCCATCACCGACTTTTCAAAGGTGTAGGTCTTTTGATAGCCCTTGCCTTTCGCCGTGTAGGAAGCGTTGCCCGCGTCCACCGTCACCGTAGCGTCCGCACTCACGCGGTAAAGCTGATTGTAGCCCTCCGCCGTCGCGTCGATCCGCTTGGTCACGCCCATGGTATAGTAAACGGTGGGGTTGGTCGCGTCCGTTTCGTCAAAATAGTAGGTGCCGCCCGCAACCAGCGTCGTTTCCACGTTCGTCTTGGTGTTGAACGATTTGAGCGAAGTGCCGTCTACGTATAAACAGTACACCACGCCGTCCACTTCCACAAAACGATACTGTGCGGAATTGCTGTCCAAACGGAAATAGGGGGTAGACATGGTATCGCTACCGTCCAGCTTCGCGCGCTTGAAGTCAAGCGAATCGCTCAGCACGTTGCCGTCAAGGTCCTTGTCCGTCGTAGGCGTTGCAAAATACACGTAGTCACCGTAAACGTAGATGCCCGCGCTATAATTTTGCGCCGCGAACAGGAGGGGCACTACCGTTTCCACCTCCGTATAGTTCCCTGCTTTCAAATCCTCCGTGGAAATACGCATAAGCGCGCCCTTTTCCACTTCCCCGAAAGTGTTGTTGCCGTCGTACGCCGCCGAGCCGTTAATGTAATAAACGTACCCGCCCTTCTCTACGGCAAAACCGCCGTTCGAGGTAGCCGCCGCGTCCGAAGCGGTGTAGGTGAGCGGCTGTTCAAGCGACCAAGGTTTCTCCCCGCACGAACCCAGCGTGAACGTGGAAGCAAGCAATACGGCCGCCGCCGTAAGACTAATAATCTTTTTTCTATTATCCCTCATGTATAAGGACTCCTTAATGAAAAATGGTTTTCTCGGGAAGAACGTGCATTTCCCGACGATATTAACGCATATTCTATTATATATCAAATCGTCAATTAAAGCAATTAAAAACGGCTCGTTTTTTTGCGGATTTTCTATGAAATTTTTAAAAAAGGAGGTTTTTTCGCCCATGGAGCCATTTGCCATCGTCAATTTACTCAAATCGCTGCTCGAAAATACGCAAAAAAAGGAGGACGCTCCGCCGACCCAAGAAAAGCCCTCCCCCGCCCCAACCGAGCCAAAGCCGCCCAAGACGGAAGAGGAGGCGCCCATAAATAATCCCTATTTATCGTTTATGGACGCGCACGACGCCCGCGCACGGAAGCTACGAAAGTGAGTTTTGAAACTATTTACTCCTACTTGCATTCAAAAACAAGCAGTAATTAAACAAAAGTGTGTACCTTGCGTACACACTTTTCCTTTTTATCTCTTCGAGAACTGAGGAGCACGACGTCGTCGCGGCGATCTTCGCTTTTATACAATCCGCTCCGCGGCTTGTCCTTTCTCTTCGCTCGCCTCTCCTCCCCCCAAAAAAATACTCCGTCTTTTTTCGGGGCCCCCTTGGGAAAGCTCGTCGTTTCAGTTCTTGAATATAAAAACAAAAGTGTGTACGCAAGGTACACACTTTTCCTTTTTATCTCTTCGAGAACTGAGGAGCACGACGAGCTTTCTTCAAGCCGTACTTCTTTCTTTCCTTTGCACGAGGATCTCTCGTAAGGAAACCTGCCTTTTTAAGAGCAGGACGGCTGCCTTCTTCCGCTTCGAGAAGAGCACGAGCTACGCCAAGACGAATAGCACCCGCTTGACCCGTGTAACCGCCGCCGATTACATTGACGATAATATCGTATTTGCCCTCTACTTCCAAAAGCGCGATAGGCTGCTTTACGATATATTGAAGAGTTCCCTGAGGGAAATAGTCTTCAAACGCGCGGTCATTGATCACGATCGTGCCGTTGCCGCCGGGGATAAGACGAACGCGGGCAATCGCTTTCTTTCTTCTGCCCGTACCCCAGAATTGAAGTTTCTTTTTCAAATTCGTTTTTGCCATGATTCACTTCTCTCCTTAGTCAACTTTCAGCGTTTCGGGTTTCTGAGCCGCGTGGTTGTGTTCTGCGCCTTTATATACGCGGAGCTTTTTGATCATTGCTCTGCCAAGGCTGTTTTTCGGTAACATACCTTTCACCGCTTCGTATACGGCAAGGTCGCTCTTTTCCGCCATTAATTTCTTGTAGGGGATTTCTTTGAGCCCGCCGATATACCCGGTATGGTATCTGTAAAATTTGTCTTCCAACTTCTTGCCGGTAAGTACGACTTTGTCAGTATTGATAACGATCACGAAGTCGCCGGTGTCAACGTTGGGAGTATAGGTAGGTTTGTGTTTCCCGCGAAGAACGGCTGCAACTTTCGTGGCAAGGCGACCGAGGGGCATGCCTTCTGCGTCGACGATATACCACTTTCTTTCAACCGTCTGAGCATTCGCCATGTAGGTTTTCATATCGTGTTACTCCTTCATTCCAGTATATTTTTTATCTTTTCTTATTCTTTCGTGAACATAGAAACACTTTCTTCGGCCGTTAAACTAACGGGGAAAAACGGTTTTCAAAAGCCCTTTCCTAAGTTCGCCTATTCATTATATTATGAAACGAAAATTCCGTCAAGCTGTTTTGAGCCGACTTTTTCAACTTTTTTTATTTTTTTTAATTTTTTTTCGTTTTTTTCGCTTTTCCGCCTCTCCCTAACGGCTTTTTCCTTAAAAACAACAAAACGCGTGCGCGTTTCCTAATAATATTATACGCGCGCGTGCGCGCGAGAAAAAATAGACCCCCAGCCTTGGAGGTCTATTTCGCTTAGCCAACAAACTTACCGCGCACGAGATGATCGTACAGCTCCTCCGTGGCAAAGTGTAATTTCGTTAAATAATTTTCCGCCGTTTTTAAGAACATGAAATAGGACGTTTCTTCCGTCGCAATATCAAAGCAATCGCCGCGATTTAAGAAATCATATTCGATATGTACCGAGTACATAGACGAAACGGGCTTGTTGAGCTTGAACTCCTTGCCGTTCACTATGCCCTCGAAGGTAAACCCGTCTTGATCGTGTACGACGCGCGCCTCCCCGACGGGAATACAACCCGTTTTCGTGGAGTAGTATTCCTCCACACGCACCTCGTCCTCGAAACGGTAAGTCCCCGCGACGACCTCCTTGCGAACCTCCTCTCTCTCCCAACGGTACCAGTCGGGAATATGTGAAAAGCCTTTGTCCGTATTCACGCCGTGCAAACGGCTCAGCGTGTCCATTTCCCACGTCGAGCCACATTCCTCACACCAAAGCTTAACGCCCGCGCTCTTCATTTTGAATTCCTTGCCGCAATGGGGGCATTTATACAAAATGCGATACAGCCCGTCCGCGCGCTCCTTACATTTGGTGTGATAGCCGTTTTCCGCCTGCCACTTATATTCGTCGCGCTCGAACGCCTTTTCGATTTTTTCCTGCAATTCGTCCGCCGAATATTTTTCCAAATCGGCAAGATCGAACAATTTCGTGATATACGCTTGCTGACGGATCCCGCGGTAGGGATGCTTGCTCCATTGCGGGGAATTGATGAAATTGCCGTACGCCTTAAACAAAACGACGGGCACCTTTGCGTGCTTACAAATTTTCCCAAGCGCGCCGTCCAACCGTTCGTTCACGCCCGCAAGCGCAAACCTCGCCTCGGGATAAAGCGCCACGGAATGTTTTAATCGCTTTAAAAAGTACAGCATATGCTTCGCCGTTACGATATCGTGAGTGAATTTACGCTTGGGAATCCCCCCGATCCCGTACATCAGCCAGTCGCCGCGGCGAAATTCCTCCACCGACATCACAAACCCCGTCGTCCGCGGCATAAGCCCCACTACGAGCTGCGCAAAGTCCATAAACGACGCGTGCGAGGACAAAATTAAGTACGGTCCTTTCAGCTTTTTCACCTCTTTATCGACCTTTACCCTGCCGCCGCAAAACCACATATAAAAGGGGGCAGCCACGTATTCGACCAGTTTTAAATACCATTTCGGCTTATTCGGCCGACGGTACATATCAAATCTTTTAAGCTCTTTCTTCATTCATTTCTTCTCCTCTATCCTCTTTTGTTCGCCGTCACACTTTACGAAGTCCCTTGGGAAGATGGTTCTTCAAAGTGCCGTCCACCCGTTTCCCAAGCCCGATCGGATAACCGTCCGCAAGCACGAGGCACCAGCCCTTTTTTCCCTCCGAAAAAACGCTCTCGCCACGCAAAAAGGCATCTACCTGCCCCTCGCCCGTAAGCTCCGCTACGTTCTTCCAGTCCTCTTTTTTAGACGCCATTGCCAGCGAATGGGACGGCTCAAATCTACCGTTTTTCACTTCTCCCAGCCTAACTCCAACGCGAAGAATGTTCAAGCCCGTCCAGTCAAAGACGCCTTCGGGCAGAGCATACAGGACGCCGCCCGCCTCGTACAGCCTCTCCTTGAAAACAAAAAGGCACTCCCTTTCAAACGCCCGATACGCCGCTTCGGCGACTTTTGAAAGACTTGACTTTTTCTCTTTCAATCCATACCTGCCGCCGTCTACCTTTTCAAAGAGAGCGGCGAAGTGTCCCTCGCCCTTCACTTTATGCGGGTACAGCTTCTCTATTTTCATCAGCCGCATTTCGGGGTGCTCTTGCAAAAACCGTTCAACCTGCTTTTCGTCCTCCTCCTCGGAAAAGGTACAGGTGGAATAGACGAGCTTGCCGCCCACGGCAAGCATTTTCACAGCGCAAGACAAGATCCCCGCCTGCCGCTCGGCGCAACGCGCCACGTTTTCCTCGCTCCATTCAGAGAGCGCCTCCTCGGCGTTTTTGCGGAACATTCCCTCGCCCGAGCAGGGCGCGTCCACCATAATTTTATCAAAATATTCAGGAAAAAACGTGGCGAGCTTTTCGGGATATTCCGCCGTCACTACGGCATTTTCAATCCCCATACGCTCTACGTTTTGCGAAAGGATCTTCGCCCGATTCACAATCGGCTCGTTAAGGACGATCAGCCCTTTGCCGCAAAGATCGGCCGCAAGACGGGTGCCTTTCCCGCCCGGCGCAGAACAAAGATCGAGCACTCTCTCCCCGCTCCTTACCTCCAAAAGAGGCGCGGCGCACATAGCCGACGGCTCCTGCGAATAGAAAAGCCCCGCAAAATGATAGACGTGGCTGCCGAGCTTTTTCTCCGTGACGTAAAACCCGTTCTCCTCCCACGGCACCCGCTCTTCCGCATAGGGGAAAATTTTTTGAAATGCCTCGGGGGTGATTTTGAGAGGATTGACGCGCACCCCTTTATAAGGCTCGCCGTCGTATACCTTGAAAAAATCCGCCCACTCCTTTTCAGGAAGTTGTTTTTTGATGCGCTCCACAAACGCCGTAGGCAAGCTCATTGCAAAAACTCCTCAAAGCCCTCGGGCGTAAATCTCTCGCCTTTGACGCTATTCACGCGCGGACCGCTTTCGCCCTCGTACGCCACGTAGTAGTCGCACTCCTCCGCTTTCCCCGTCACGTACAGCCCGTTTGCAAGCGAAAGTCTAAACAGCGGCAAAGACCGTTCCAGCTCTACCTCGAACGCATGAGAAAAGCAAACGCTTTTCCCCGCAAGCTTCCCCGCTTTGTTGCGTTTTCTACGTTCCTTGTCTACGGTGACGTGGAAAATACGGCGTGCGTTTTCCCGCTCCTCTTTACGACGCGCCGCCTCTACCGCATACTCTCTCGACGCCCGCGACGAGGCTTGCGTGATCTCGTAATTTTCAATCCTGCCCAGCGTGATCTCGTATTTTTTAATTAATTCAGGCAAGCCCCTTCCCTCAAAGCGGCAAAGCGCCTCCGCAACTTTCATGGTTGCGTACGCGTCGTCCACCGCGCGGTGGGGCGTGAATTCCACGCCGAGGTCTGCCGCGATCGTCCCCAAACCGAATTGACGGGAAAAAACGCCGATCCTATTCATGTACAAAAACTGCGTGTCCGCAAACGAGAATTTAAAAGACGGCAACGAAAAACGCTTGCTTTCAAAATTTAAGTATTTCACGTCGTTCATGGTGGCGTGGCCGACGACGAGGGTGTTTTTATCTTCGAGCAGAGAATAGATTTTTTCCTTTCTTGCCGTGAAATCGGGATAGCGTTTGAACTCCTCGTATTTGTACGGCAAAACAAGCCCCTGACGCCCCTTTCTGTCCGTAAGATGAAAGCCGCCCTTGGGATTGATCAGCAGGTCCTCTCTTTCGAGGATATGAAATTGTTCGTCCGTCAGGCAGTATCCAAACGCGCAAATTTTCGCCACGTTCTTGAATACCCCCGCGCACTCAATATCGAAAAAGAGGTACTTCATAAGCCCTTATTATGCCGATTTTATCGGCGTGAATTCTCGTGACTTGCTGCACTCCGTGAATTGCAGTTATGGAATAATTCCGCAACGAATTGCCGTAGGTAGTTCAATTCACGCACGGCTTTGCCGTGCAATTCACGAAATTGAAAATTTCAATTCACTTACATATAAATACCCGCGGTGAGGCGGGTATTTATACTTTCAGTTCTTGGGAGTAATGACGCTCTTGCCACCCATGTACGGCTGCAACGCCTTCGGGATCAGCACGCTTCCGTCTGCCTGCAAATGGTTTTCCACGAACGCGATCAACATTCTCGGAGGCGCGACGACGGTGTTATTCAGCGTGTGCGCAAGCTTGATCTTTCCGTCCGTATCCTTGTAGCGGATCGCAAGCCGACGCGCCTGCGCGTCCGTCAAATTCGAGCAAGATCCCACCTCGAAATACTTCTTCTGACGAGGGCTCCACGCCTCGACGTCACAGCTCTTATATTTGAGGTCAGCCAAGTCGCCCGTGCAGCAGCCGAGCTGGCGAACGGGAATGTCGAGCGAACGGAACAGCTCTACCGTATAGCTCCAAAGCTTTTCGTACCATTCCTCGCTTTCTTCGGGGCGGCAAACGACGATCATTTCCTGTTTTTCAAACTGGTGGATACGGTAAATGCCGCGCTCCTCCAAGCCGTGCGCGCCCTTTTCCTTACGGAAGCAGGGGGAATAGCTCGTGAGCGTCAACGGCAGCTTTGCGCCGTCAATGATCTGCCCCATAAAGCGGCCGATCATGGAGTGCTCGGAGGTGCCGATCAAATATAAATCCTCCCCCTCAATCTTATACATCATGTTTTCCATTTCGTCAAAGCTCATTACCCCCGACACGACGTCGCCGTGAATCATATACGGAGGAATGACGTAGGTAAAGCCTTTGTCGATCATGAAATCGCGAGCGTAGGTGAGCACCGCCGAATGGAGCCGCGCAATATCGCCCGTCAAATAGTAAAAGCCCTGCCCCGACGTTCTTCTTGCCGAGTCTACGTCAATGCCGTCCAGCTTTTCCAAAATATCCAAATGATAGGGTACGTCAAACTCCTTTTCCGTCGCCTCGCCAAAGCGTTTCAATTCGACGTTTTCGCTATCGTCTTTTCCAAGCGGAACGTCTGCGGCAACGATATTCGGAATCGCCATCATCACTTTTTTGAGCGCCGCTTCCACCTCTGCGTTCTCCGTTTCAATAGCCGCAAGCCTGTCCGCGTCCGCTTTTACCTGCGCCTTGATCTTTTCCGCGCCCTCTCTATCGCCCGCTTTCATCAGCGCGCCTACCTGTTTAGAAAGGGTGTTGCGGGCAGAACGGAGCGCGTCGCCCTCGGCAATCAGCGCGCGACGCTTGGTATCAAGTGCAAGCGCCTCGTCCACAAGCGGAAGTTTTTTGTCTTGGAATTTTCTTTTGATGTTCGCTCTCACAAGCTCGGGATCAGTTCTGATCAGGTTGATGTCAATCATTTTTATTACCTCAACGATATTCTTTATCTTACTCATTATACAACTTTTTTTCGTTAAAAGCAAATATTTCGGCGGCGGCTCGTTAAATTCGCGTGAAATTTTCTCAAAAAACTTGTCTTTTTCTATTCGGTGTGCTATAATGTAGTAAAAAGTTTACACGGAGGACGGATCGTGAGTAAGAACGAAACCCTCGAAAATAAGAAGAAAAAACAGTCCGCGCCCGCACAGAAAAAGAAATTTTTCGACGAGGCGGCGATAACGCAACCGCAAGCGCCCGAAAAAACGGACGCCCCTACCCCCAAAGCAGAACACCCCGCCGTCGCCACACCGAACAAAAAACGCGTCGCGAAAAAAAAGAACGCGCCCTCTTCCGAGAGCGTGCAGCGTTTCCATGCGGACGCTTCCAAGGGCTTAGACCAAAAACAGGTACAGCTGCGGCTTGAACAGGGTCTTTACAACAAAACCGCAAAGAAATATTCCAAGACCTACCGTAGCATTTTCGTCGGGAACATTTGTACCTTTTTCAACCTGCTCTGTTTGCTCGCAGCGATCGCCTTGATCGTTGCGCGGGCGCCCATCACGCAGTTTAGCTTTGTTCTCATTTTCCTTTGCAATATCGTTTTCAGTATTTTTCAAGAAATTCGCGCCAAAAGGAAGATCGACAAGCTGACCATTCTTTCTTCCCCCACCGCCTTAGTCATTCGCGGCGGGAAAAAGACGGAGATCCCCGTAACGAATATCGTCGTGGACGACGTGCTCCTGCTCACCGCAGGCCAGCAGGTACCCGCCGACTGTATCGCGCTCGAAGGGCAAGCCGAGCTTAACGAGGCACTCTTGACGGGGGAATCGGTCCCCATTAAAAAGGAGGACGGCGATCCCTTGTTTGCAGGCTCTTTCGTCGCAAGCGGGAAAATCGCGGTGCGCGTTGACAAGCTCGGCGACGAAACCTATATCAGCAAGCTTACAGCGCGCGCCAAAACCTATAAACGCCCTAAGTCGGAGATTATGAACTCCATCAACGCGTTTATCCGTATTATCGGTATTATTATCGTTCCCCTCGCCGTGGGTATGTTCCTCAACAATTACGCCGTTTCCAACGGCTTGAAGTCTTGGTCGGAAAGTATGCAGCTCATTAAGGAAAACGGCGGGTTCATTCACGTCCTGTTCTCGGGCAGCGACGAGCTGAGCAACGCCATTCAAAAAACCTGCGCCGTCGTGCTCGGTATGATCCCCTCGGGGCTATTGCTACTCACCACGGTTGCCATGTCGCTGGGTATGATACGGCTCGTCAAGTACAACACCCTCGTACAGGATATGTATTCCCTTGAAATGCTCGCGCGGGTCAACGTGCTCTGCCTCGATAAAACGGGCACGATTACCGACGGGCGTATGCGGGTAAGCGATTGTATTCTGCTCAATAACCCCACCGAATATTCCGTTGACGATATTTTAGGCTCTATGCTCGCTTCGCTCGACGACAATAACCAAACCTCGATCGCCTTATACGAACGCTTTGGCCATTCGAGCGTTTTACAGGCCTCGGCAAGGGTGCCTTTCTCTTCGCAACGAAAGCTCTCTGCCGTGAGCTTCGGCGACGTGGGGACCTTCGTGCTCGGCGCGCCCGAGTTCGTTTTAAAGCCCATGCCCGCCCGTATCGACCGTCTTGTAAAGCAGTACGCGCAAATGGGCTTACGCGTTATGGTGCTTGCACACTCGCCTATGCAGATTGTTGGGGATAAGATCCCCTCGGCGCTCCGCGCGATTACTGTGATCACCCTTTCCGACAATATCCGTCCAGACGCAATCGACACCATTAAATGGTTTAAGGAAAATGACGTGGCAGTCAAGGTCATTTCGGGTGACAACCCCGTGACCGTGTCCGAGGTAGCGCGGCGGGCAGGCGTTCGCGGCGCAGCGCATTTCATTTCCCTCGAAGGGCTTTCAGAACTTGAAGTGGAAAGCGCAGCAAGCGAATACACCGTGTTTGGACGCGTGACCCCCGAACAAAAAGCGATTTTGATCCGTGCCATTAAAAAGGCGGGCAACACCGTCGCTATGACGGGCGACGGCGTCAACGATATACTTGCCATGAAAGAGGCCGATTGCGCCGTATCCGTAGCGTCGGGCAGCGAGGCGGCAAGAAATGTTTCCAACCTCGTTTTACAGGATAATAATTTCGCGTCCATGCCCAAAATCGTCAACGAGGGCAGACGGGTCATCAACAATATTAAAGAGTCGGCGTCCCTGTATATCATGAAAACGCTCCTCACCTTGATCCTTGCCTGTGTTTGTATTTTCGCAAGAACGGAATATTTCTTCACCACCAACAATATGCTTATGTACGAAATGTTCATCAGCGCGGTGGCGTCCGTCGCTCTTGCCCTGCAACCGAATACGTCGCGCGTCAAGGGTAAATTTATACCGTTCGTATTGAGCCGTGCGCTACCGGGGGCGATTACCATGGGGCTAGCCGTATTGTCAGTATTTGTCGTAGGCCTTGCAGATACGTCGGGTACGTTCGGGTTCGGCGGGATTATGTCGGGCGACTCCACCGCGGAATACCACGCGCTCATGATGTTGACGCTCACCTTTACGGGGTTAGTGATGCTTTTCCGTATCTGTCAGCCCTTCAACGTTTTCAAAACGGTTCTGTTTGTTTTCGTCGCGGCGCTTTGTATTCTCGTGATCAGCGTGCCCGTACTCGGAAATATCGTCTTTGACGGGTGGTCTGCCGTCAGCTTCTCTTTGCCGCAGATTTTACTACTCATTATCGTGATCCAAGCTGCGCTGCCTATTTCGTCGCTGTTGATACGGTTTTTCGACCTCTTCAACCCCGCCGACGAGTAAGAGCATTCGTCATTGCTATAGGCTCTTTGTTGCAATATTTTGATTTTTTGGGGTGTGGCTATCGCTTAAAAACGGCGGTTGGCCACACCTTTAACCGTCTACGGAGCTAAGTCATGTGGAACTATGTCACGTGGAAACAGAACTTTAAAGAGTACCCAATGCACCCATTTTCGGACTGAAAAGCATCAGAAATTACCTAAAAAACTATTTTTAATTTGTTCGAGAGCAACAAAATGAACTTCCCTCAGTCGATTTTGCAAGCGGGGAAATGCCTTGAAAAAACTGACAATTCGGGCGGTGTCGTTTTGTAAAAAAACGTTCGAATAAGTGGTTTGACCACATGTTTGACCACTTACGAAAACAAACTAAAAATTGAAAAATCGAGGCGTAGCGCAGCTGGTAGCGCGTATGGTTCGGGACGTAGAAGGTCGTGGGTTCGCTCCCCGTCGCCTCGACCAAAACCCCGTGAAAATCGTTTGATTTTCACGGGGTTTTTCTTTAACGAAATCCCCTCCCGATTTAATGTCGAAAAATTGTTTAATTTGGAAGTAATTGGTGTATATATGAAAATATAAAATTTGTAATTTTAGGAGATGTAAAATGAGTAAGGAAAGTAAAAAGTTAAAAGAATCATATGCGGAAGTCATTAAGGACATTTTCGACCATTTTGACGAATATACAGTGGAAGAAAAAAATCAAGTCAAAACATGCTTGAACAACTTGCAAAATTTAAATAATATTTTAGATAAATACGACAAGAAAAAGAAAAATAAAACTATTTGGGAACAAATTACAGAATGGTGGAATAATGCAACGGGAAAAAATTAAAGCAACTATTTGTAAAATACTCTTTTATTTTACCGTTACTATTTTGACTTGTGTTTTATTTGTTTTACTAGGTAGTTTTTATATAGCTGTCGAACATAGCATTGGTTTAAATATAATTGTATGGAGCGCAACTATTTTTTTAGCGCATAGCTTGGTTTATTTAATACGATTTCTATTCAACTTAATAAGAAAACATAAAATAAAGCACCCGTTTATCGATTGGATATCTCTTTCCGTTGGTGCAGGTGTAGTAGCAATAATATGCTTAGCTCTCTCTACTAGTGTAGAAGATTATTTATATGTGTCTGTTATGGGTGGATTTTCTGGCGTACTCGCGATTATACAAGCTTTTTTATCTTTAAGAAAAAAATAAAATTCGTAAATCCCTTTTCTTTGTTTACTGCGTAGCAAATTTTGAGGGGTGACGATTGATTTCGTCACCCCCTCTTTCATGTCATTTATTTTGTACACGCTTTTTCTTTTGCTCTGTAAGCTCAAAACTAACGCTCACAAGGAAACGCACAACGTCTTCGGGCGCATCAGGCAACAACACCGAAACCCAATGAAGTTTGTTCATGTGATATGCGGGATACACTCCGTCCTCTACGCCAAAGGAACAGGACAATTCCATCGGCACTTTCAAATTGACTACGTCTATCACTTCATCACTGTCAAGCCCAAACTTTCTCCGCGATAATTTCATCAATAACGCATACCACTTGCGATTGTCCTTATGCCGAAGCACAGCCGTTTCAAAATCATCGCTAAACGGACAGTCGGGCGTTGTGCCGTACGTATTCAAACAATGTTCAAGAAATTCTCGTTTTGTCATTTCCTTTCCTCTACAAATTGGAATATGTCAATATCTATTCCCATAAATCGACTTCGCTTTTTCCGTATATTTCTTTACGAACTCGGTCTTTGCGTTTGTATAAGCATCTCGATTATGCTCGTGTTCTTTCCATAACGAGAGCTTTAATTTTTCATACTCTTTTGCGATATCGGGAAACTCGATAAGATAATCTCTAAAATACAATTCATCGTTATCTCCCGCATATCTCAAATGCAGATGAAATACTTTCTCGGCAAATCCGTTTTCGGTATATCCTTTATTAAAAGAAATCCTATCTTCGCTTTGCGACATACAAATATATCCGTTGTTTGCAATCAAAGCTTTATAATCAAGCAGGTTGCTTTCCTTTGGAACTTCTACAAGAATATCAATAATCGCTTTTGCCCATATAGCAGGGATTGCCGTACTTCCTATATGGCTTATTTTCTCGACCTGCGGAAGAAGGTTTTTCAGCAGTTTTTCTTCTTCCAAATACCATTCTTTCCAGCATTCTTGATGTTTCGTTAAAATGATAGGAAACAACTGCCACAGTTCTTCCAAACTCATTTCCGATAATTTCTTTCCCATAATACACTTCGTCAAATTGGAATTTATTGTTATAACTCAATATTGATTTCGTATCTATCTTCAATGAGCAAATAATTGACATTGTACTTTTGAGCGAGTTCTAACACCTGTGCATGATCTGCTAACACGCTTTCCAAAGTACAATCTGTATCATCTCCACGATTTTCAATGACGCTTGCATATTTCTTTATGTCAGAAAAGTGATTTTTGATGTATTCCTCACTCATTATAAGACAGTAATATTTGATGTTTTCAAGATATTCATGCTCAAAGTCCTTTTGCCAATCGAACGGAATATAGCAACCTTCGACAATTAAGTTCTGCTTGTTTTCGATAGCAGTTTTAACCATTTCACGAACAATAGGCCATAAGTATGCGGTTAAATCCTTATCGTCGCTCATTGGAGTGAGTTTGGTGTTTCCGCTACGAATTAAACCCATTTTTAGATGGTCTATTGAAAGATAGGGATATTTATATTTTTCAAGTATTTTTTGAGCAAGTACAGTTTTGCCTGTATGCGATGCTCCTGCAATTAAAACTATCATTATCTCACCTGCAAATTCTTGTTTTTCGAATTGATTATATCATATAGCAACAAGTTTTTCAATGATGCATCGCCTGCGGCGATATGATGTTATGCTCCGCATAATGATGTTGCTCGTTTCACTCGCAATGAGGCGATGTTTG
>JAFTPK010000014.1 GCA_017463325.1 Clostridia bacterium | reverse complement strand
TGCTCTCCAAATTTTTTCATGGAGGTAGGTACAATTAAATTCTCCACAATCGCCAATCCGCCGACGGCGTAATTTTCAATAGCTTCTACTCCCTCCGACCATTCCAAATAGGAAATATTTTGCTTGGAAAACGTATATTCCACGATCGTTTTTACACTTCTCGGAATTTTTAACCATGCAATCGTTGCCGAACCGCTTGTAAAGCTTTCACCGATATACTCCAAACCCTCGGAAAGGCTCAACTTTTCCAACAGTTTGCAGTCGTAAAAAGCACTGTCCTCAATCCGTTTCACCCAAGACGGTACGACCACTTTTTTCAATAAGCTCCCGTAAAACGCCCTTTCGCCCACCGTTTCCACACCTGCGGGCACCGTAAATTCCGTTTCTTCTTTCCCGCACGCGTATTGCACAAGCGTCTTTCCGTCAATCGTGTACAAATCCCCGTTCACCGTCTTATACGCGCCGTTTCCCGTTTCCAACGCAATCTCTTTTAGCGACGTACACCCGCCGAACGCGCCGCCTGTAATTTCCGTTACGCTTTTCGGAATTTCCACAGCAGAAAGCGAAGTACAGCCTCTAAACGCAAATTTTCCAACGGTTTTCAGTTGACTTCCCTCTTCAAAAATTATCCGTTCTAAACTCGTACATTTTTGAAATTCTTCGATCTCCGTCACGCTGCTTGGAACAATAAGCTCTTTCAAGCTACTACAACCGCTAAAACCGCGTAGCTTTGTTAATCCTTTCGGAAGTTCTATCTCCGTAAGGCCAACGCACACCGCAAATGCGCTTGTTTGGATTTCCGTCACCGTTTCGGGTATCTTGATCCCCGTAAGCTTTTCACAGATCATAAACATTCCTTCGGGGATTTTTGTCAATCCGTTCGGCAATTTTACACTCGTTAAACCAGTACACCATTCAAAAATGCAGGTACCTAATTCCGTCACGGAATCGGGAAATTCAATGCTTTGCAACGACTCACACGCCGCAAACGCACTCATTTCAACCGTCGTCAGCCCCTCGGGCAAGTTAACTTCTTTTAAAAAATAGCACTCTACAAACGCGCCCTCACCGATAGTTTTTAAGCCCCTCGGGAACCGTATACTCGTAATATTTGACGTACGTACGGTTTTTCCCATGGCTTCTATCTTGCTCCCGAAACCGTAGTCCCTAATTCCCGTAACGGGCTTTCCTTTATACGTATCGGGGATCACCAACCGCCCCGATAATTGCGTCAAGCCCAAGTACGCCTCGTACCCCTCGCCCGTCGCCGTATAAAGAACCTCCCAACCTACTTCCTCTGCCGTGCATTGTAAAACGCTTTCGTCGGAATCGAGAAACTCCTCGTCGCCAAGTGCAGTTACGCCAAGCGTCGCCTGTTCGTCCACCGTCACGTAATCGGTCAAGTCAAAACGCGTTTTCCAAGTTTTCCCAACCGTTTCGCCGTCCACGCTGATTTCGTATTCGTATGCATTTTCCACGCTTTCCCAAGTTAAGACGTAGTTCGTCGTTGCAATTTCTCTTTCAAAAGACAAATAGAGGTTGTTGGGCGAAGAAAGCGTTGTTTTAGCATTAGGCGTGCGGCTTTCGCCGCACGCCGTCATAACGCCCGCAATCACAGCGGCACACGCCGCCATACTTAGATATTTTATGATCGTACTCTTTTTCATAAAATTCTCCTTTTTCTTTATATTATCACAATTTCCAGTATTTGTCAATAGTTTTAGAAAAATTTTTTTGTAAAACTGATAATTTTTTTTAAATCATTTATTTTTTGATTTTTTTCTTAACAAAAAAACGCCTACGCAAGTTTCCCGCGTAAGCATTTTTTAATTTTCCCATAACGCACACCCAAAGGCGCAATTATTCACCCCTAACCTTCCTCGCTCGTGTCGGCAAGGTTTTTCAAATAATCATGTAGCCCCGAATAGTACTCGCCAAGATAGCTTTTTGCGACGGTATCCTCCTTAAAGGCGGCGTAGCGTGCTATGGCGTTGTCGTAAGCGCCTAGGTAATAATCCCGCACGATCACGGCGCGGTCGAACCCGTCAAGAGAATAATCGACGGTATACGGTGAAGAGCTTTCCTGTTCCTGCCCTGCGGAGCCGCCGTATTCGAGGTAAAATAAAAGCCCCTCGCGCAAATTCTCCACCTCCTGCCCGTACTCCGCGTCCAGCTCCTCGCAGATCTTCGTCCAGATCCCCGAACAAAAAATGCCCGCTTTGAGCAAACGAAACCTTTCCGCTTTCTTTTTTTCTTCCAGCTTTCTCGTCAAACGGTTTTTAGAGAGCTGGACCCGTTTCACTTCAAGTACCTGTTCTCCTGTAAGCGCGGCAAACTGATCGTTCGTGTAGTTGATAATGTCAATCACCATTTTCACTTTCCTCCCAAGACGTCGTATTCAAATTCGATCTTTTCCACACACGCACCCGTAGAAAACGAAAGGGTCAAATCAAAGCTTTTTCCTTTTAAAGCCAATTCCCGCGCCGCATTTTCGTCCAAATTCAACGAAAACACCTTTTCGCCCCTATCCGACGCCACGCGTACCTCCACGCTTCCGCGCCCCAAAAATCGAATTTTCCTAATCACCTTTTCGCCGCTTTTTTCAAACTCCAAGCCGCCTGCAAACACAAATGCCTCCTCCCCGCTCGGCAGCTCTCCCGCCTCCGTCACGCGAACGAGCGTTCCTTTCATCACCCCCACACATTCACTTCCGCCGTTCAAACTACCCACGCCGAACGAAAAGTAATATCCCCCGTCCTCGCCAACAAGCATAGAACGAATTTCTCCGTCGTAATCGGTAAATTCCAGTCGGTAATCGTCCTCGCACGCGCTCGCCCGTAGCATAGCCGCGTCCGTCAACTCCTTAGGTCTTGCCTGGATCGCGCGTTTCACCTCGTTACCCGCAAGATAGTACACGGTATTTTCCGCAAGAAAAAACACCTTCTCGCCCACAGCGCAAACGCTGCCAAACGCAACCCTGCCCCCGCCGTACGGCAATTTTTCCACGACGAAATCTCTCGCCGCACCTGCCGCCTGCAAGGCAAGCAGCCCGTACTCTCTAACGACGATCAGCCGTTCTCCCAAGGGCACAATCCCGACAATCTCTCCGCCCTCTGCGCCAAGCTCGATTTTTCCCTTATCGTCCGCGTCGTCCACCGTCGGATCAAAGGAAAAGGGCGCGGAATAGGCAAGCGAAAATCCGTCCGTATAGAAGATACGCCCGTGAAAGAACGCGCCCACCTTGGTCGTTGCCTTGGTCGTAATCGCACTCACGCCGCCCTGCTTGTCCACGACGAACACTCCGTGCCTTCCCACGAGCGCATAACGCGTCGCCTCCCCTTTTACGTACACGGGAAAGCAAACGCACTCCGCGGAAAAGACAGCGTTATCGCAACGGGTAAACGCCCCCGCCGCACGGTTGTAAAGATACACCTTTCCCGCGCCCGTCACCAAGCAAAAATCGTTTACGGCGTGTTCCTCGTCGTCCACGTGCGCGGGGCAATAACACCCTGTCGAGAGCACAACGCTAAGCCCCGTTTGAATAGGCTCGCCCTCCTCGTCCAAAAAGGGAGCCACCCCCACGCCTCGCCCGATCGCGCCGCTTGAAATACGGCAATTTTTCCCCGAGGAAAAGACCAATTCTCCCGCCTGTAACCTCTCGCCGCCCGCCTCGCCCGCAAAGCGAAACCGCCCGTACGCGGCTTTCTTTTTCACTACCTTTCCTTTCATGCTTTCACACCCACCTTCTCGAACGTATCACTTTCGTCGGCGCGGCCTTTCTCGCCGCCTTGACCGCCTCTTTAAATTTAGCCTCCCAAACACCCGCCTCCTCGTATAAGCCCTCGATAAGGCAGTATTTTTCCGCCGTCGCATAAGCGAGCATTCTTGCATTTGCGGCAGGGTGCGCCTCCGCGCTCTCCGCGATCCCTTTTTCGTCGGGCGCATACGCATACGTCACCGTCGCTTTCACGGGCAGCGTCTTAATATATTTGGAATAAACCTCGAAAAACAACCGTTCTCCGTCCTCGCCTGCCACCTTAATAATACGCGCGGGGTATTTGCTCAGTTCGGAGAAATAGACCGTTCCCGTACTGCTTTCCACGTCGTCCTCCGCGACGAGCGGCAAATAATCGAGCGCCACCTCGCTCTCGGCAAGATAAAAGCTTTTGAGCAGCTTTTTTTGTAACTCCGTTCCCTCCTCCGTCGCGCTTATCAAGCTTTCCGAAAATTTTGTTCCAAGTCCCAAAAGCTCGGCAGCGATCGTCAACACCTCTTTGATTTGGATCATAAGCACCTCCTGTTAATTTTGCGGTTTTTAAAAGGGAAGACGGGCTACCGCCTTCCCTCTCAAAGGCCTTAGGTTACGCTTCGGTGATCCCCGTCAGCTTTGCCTGTCCCGCAGGACGTTCACAGATCAGCTCTGCGTATTTGACAAGCGTCGCCGTATACACGGGCTTTCCAGGCACCTGCTTTAAGATCTTACCGTCGTCGCTTTCCAGCCATTGCCAGTCGCAAAGCTGACAGAGCTTAAAGTCGTCGGTATTGAGCAGATACATAGTCCCTTTCGGGCAGAATCTATCAGTCACGACGGGAATACCGTTAAAGCTAAGCGTTTTAAATCCGCCCTCCATTTCCATGGTTTGCATGATCATACCCTTTTCCTTGTAGTAATTGACGAGCGCGCGTCTTACCCCCCAAGAGCAAATAATAAAGTTGACGTTGCTCCCCGAGATTTCGTCCAACTCATCAATGACCTTTTGAATGACGTTTTCGTCGATCGCCCCGACGTTCGTTTTCACGATCGGCTGCATAAAATCGTAGTCCTCGCGCTTGATGCCGTACAAATCGCCCGACCCAAAAATGGACTCCAAGCCGGTCAACTCGTTGTCGTAGTCTTTGGCAATGACGATATAGCCCGAAACCTCCTCGCCCATCAAGGAGAGCACGTCCGTGCCTTCAAGCGTAATGGTGGAGTCCGCTCTGTTGACGGCTTTAATGCGCCGTGCGCCCACCGCCTCAAAGGTCTGGAAACTCTCGTTCAACACGTACACGGTCATGCCCGCGAATAAATTTTTAACGCTGGAAAGGGTGAGCACGTTGTTTTCGATTTCCTCGAAATAATACTGCGTTTTCTTTTCGGGACCGAACAGCATACGGCCAAACTGGAAAGTCGCGTCCTTGACAAGTCCTTCCATTTCGTCGTTTAAGAGGTTAACGAACGCGCCCTCGCTGCCCGCGGAGGCTCTGATCGCCTTGTCGGAAATTTCAATCGTCCCGTAAAGATTTTTAAGGGGCGCGACGAACTGCACGTAATTATTGCCGCCCGCCTTAGGAAGATCGCCCGTTTCGCTGCCCGCGCCCACGCCGCCGTGGACACCGTATCTAACGAGCTTTCTCACGTCTTTCCCCAGCACGTCGGAAGTAGACTGCTGCACCTTTGCAAAAAAGGGATTGACCTTACGGTTGAGGGTATCGCTCACCGCTTCCAGATAAAAAGATTTCAATGCGTTGTCTGCCGTTTGTAAAGTTACCATAAATTTTTACCTCACTTATTTTTAAATTACCCTTTAAAATTCGCGTCTTGGAACAATCCAAGCGCCATTCTCCCTGCGTCGGAAATATTTTTCGGCCGTTTAGGCAGTACGCCAAGGGTACCCGTACCACCTTTTGCGAGCGTCACCCCGCTTTTTTTAAGCGAACCGAGATACTCGCCCACAATTTTCAGCCGAACGGATTCGTTTGCCATTACGGCGGAGAACAGCTCTTCGTCAGCGATCGCCTTAGCCACTTCGCGGACGGGCTTCCCTGCGGCGATCGGCCCCGTTTCGCCCGGCGTCGCCTCCGTTTCGTTTTCCTCCTGCCGCAAAGGACAAACCTCCGCACTTTCAGGCGTTTTCTCTTCCGACTGTTCGGGCGAAGAGAGCGTGTCCGCGCCGTCGCGAGGGGTATTCCCCGCGTCCGTTACGTCCTCCGCCACGGCGTCCGTTTCCACGTCCGCTTCCATAGCCGCCATAGCCTTTCTCTTCTCTTCGTTTTCCAAAGCCTTCTCATATGCTTTGAGGCGTTGACTTCTTCTAGTGAACTCTGCCTCCAAAGCGGAATACGCCTGCAAAAGGGCGTTTACGTCCTTGAACTTTCCGAGCGCTGTCGAACCGCCATTTTCGCCCCCTTCGGGCTTTTCAACTACTCCCCGTTCCGTCCCGAGTTCACTTTCGTAACCGTTCTCCTTTTTCATTTCCATTTCTTATTTCTCCTTTTAATTTTTTACTTTTTTTCATTCATGAAATCGCGACAAGCTCTCTGTGTTTTCTCAAATGCTCCACGATCCGTTTTTTCGCGTCGGCGTTCCCCAAACGTTTAAAGTCGTCGGATAAAAGGTATCGGGTATGCGTTAAAACGTGCACCTCATGATCGTCGTACTCGTCCACGTCTACCGCCCGCGCTTTTAGCTCTAAATTTTCCTCGTCAGCTTTAACGGCGTGTAGCGCGGAAATATCCTTTGCGTTCTCCATATTCCCATACCCAAACGCTTGCAGGATACGCGCCTTGTTCTCCTTGCTCACCTTCCCGTCGTCGTCGGAGAGTAGCCCCGCCTCGAATAGCTTTAATAAAATCTCTCTTTGTTCTGGGGTAGAGCTAGGCGTTTCGGCGATAAAGCGAATATCGCTGGAAAGCAGCTCTTCGGCGTTAAAGTAATACACCTGCGTTTTCTTATTTTCCCCCGTCATAGTCATCAGCCGCGCGCTCCCCGCGAACTGTTTATACAGCCTGAGGATATGCCGCCCAACCTCTTCCATAGCCCGCTCGATATTCGTCTGAGTCGCGACGATACGGGCGTGATCTTGGGAGAGCAAAAGCTGCAACCCCGTCGCGCTCGTCACCCCCGTCGGCACCGAGCTTTGGAATAGATCGCTCACGCCCGACACAAGGGAAAATTCCTTTTCGAGCCATTCTTCTTCCCGTTCTAACTCAGCAGGGATCCCGCCCGCCTCCATCAGTTCAGGCGCCTTACCGCCCTGACGGTAAACGATCACTTTCCCGGGCGCTAGCCCCTCTTCGGCCAAAGCGTCGCTGTCCACACTCCCGTCCTCAACGGTCAAAACGCCGACGGAAAGCCTGTTTAAAAACTCGTGCTTGCGGTTTCTCACGGCGTTGTACGCACGCTGCAAGGGGATCAGCCTGTCCACGATACTCACCCCGAAAAATGCGCCGGGGAGTCGCATGCAGTCCTGTTTTACAAACGGCAAGCCTCTTTCTCCCCTCTCCTCGTTAAGATAGGGAAGAGGCCCCTCGTAGAGAAGAACGCCGCCTGCCACGATTTCCAGCCTCCCCTCTCTGTCGTCGCCGCTCGGGCGGGTATAGCGTTCAATCAAGATTTCGCTATCCTTTTTAGGGGTGGTCGAAAGCCCAAAGCGTTGCGGTTGTTTTCCCGCCGACGGCTCGCTGTACGCCGCGTTGCCAAGCTCCTCGATCGTCCTCCCCTCGATCGCTACGCCAAACCGCTCGAAAATATAGCTCACGGGCACCACCTGCGCATGGATCAAGCTTTGAATTTCCTCAAAACATTCGGCGTCCAGCCTGTCCGGATAAACTTCAAAAGCAGGTGCGACGGACACGTTCACTTCCCCCTCGTAGACAGGACGGTTTTCCTCGTCAACGCCCACCTGCCTGCCACCTTTTTCATTCCAAAGCACCTTATAAAAAACGCTACCGCAAGCTTCTGCCCATAAGGTTGCGCGGGAAACGATAGAAGAGAACCCGATTCTGTCTTGGGCGTATTTCAGTACCCCCGTCGCGAGAGCCGCGGCTTGAACGTCGCCGTCCTCGTCAGAAAAAGCTTTCACCACCAAGGTAGGCGTAAGGGAGGCAAGCTTGCTCATTCTCGCGTCCACAGTCGGTGCGATATGGTTAAAGACCCTACGCGACTGCCAATAAAAGTTCTTATCCTCCTGCGCCAGCCCGCCGTAAGGGGCGACGTCGCAGTACTGATTGCCGCTAAGGAAATTGAGATTGAGCAGCCAGCCACTCTCCACCGCTCGCCTCGCCTCCTTTCGCGCAAGAAAATCCTCCCAAATTTCCTTTGCCTTTGCCTTTTTTCGCTTTTCCTCCGTTTTTTGGAGTTCCTCTTTAAAAGCGTGATTTTGATTTTGACTCATACCCTTTCTCCTTTACGATTTTCTCACCACCCGTTTTCTGGGCTTCGGTCTTTTTTGGGGTGCGGCAGCCTCTTGCTTTTTGGAGAGCAAATGTAACAGCCGCGTTTTTTCCGCCTCCAATTCCTCGTCGGAAAGCTCCGCGAGGGGGCGTTCGTTTTTCTCGTCGCCGAGTAATAGCTGTAACGCTTTCAAATCGGGGGGAATTTCTTTTTTGGTTTTTTTCTGTTTGGTAAGCTTCATTTCCCCGTCCACCTCGACGTATTCCTCGACGACCTCCGCAACGGAGCAGCCCTTTGCGACCTTCAAGATCGCCTCATTCAATTTCTTTTTCCATTTTTCGTCTTCCAAATGTCAACCTCCTGTTTTAAAAAGTGAATTGAAAATTAAAAATTTTCGTGAATTGCCCTTACGGGCGTGAATTGCACACTCCGTGTGCGTGAATTGAATTGCCTATGGCAATTCGTTTTGGAATTATTCCATAACGCAAATCTTCAATTTGCAATTCACGGAGCGTAGCGAGAATTCACGCGCCGTTCGGCGCACCTCTACCCTCTCCTTTTCAACGCTCGGATTCTCTTTTCCTTGTCCTTTTCAATCGCCGTTTTTTCCTTCACGGGCGGGGTCTTTTTTGGTCTAGAGCAAAGATAGTAACGCATTTCGTCCAACGCGTGATCGTCCGCTTTTTTCGGCGTATCCCCACTTCCCCAATAGTAGCCTTTCAGCTCGCGGATCAAATGCACGCAATTCTCAAAGACGTACAAATTCGGCAACCCGTTATTTTGTTTTAAATAGCTTTTCACCCTTGCAATTCCCGAAAACAGCTCCTTATCCACGTCGGGATTCACGAGGATCCCCCGTTCGTAAAAAAGCTCGCAAACGCTCTTTACCCCCGACAAAGTTTTTTGCTTTGCCGCGCTGTCGATCAAGGCGCAAATCCTCCCCCGCGCGTCCTTTTTCCAACCCAGCAGCTCGCAAATCCTTTTAATTTCAGCGGCGTGATGATCAATATCCTTTCCCGCCTCGAAATGCTCGTACACGACGTACACGTTATCGTCGTAATCCACGGCATACCAATGTGCGGAGAGGGGATTATTCAGCCCGGGGTCGATTGAAATATTATCCTGCCATTCTTTGGGTACGGAAAAAGGAGGAATGACGTGCACCCGTTCGTCGAACTCGGGATAAACAAGCCCCGTCGCAGCAGCAAACTTACCGTAACGCCTCGCCTGCAACGTCACCTCGTCAAGGCTCGCCTCCATCATTTGAATTTCCCGTTCGTCTAGGTAGGGATTGTCTTTCCACTCCATAAACTCATACCAAACCTCAGGGTCGTTTCCCCGATTGAGGTACACCTCGTCATAGACAAAGGTCAAGCCTTTGAGGGGGGTCATAGTCGCAAACAATTCCCCGCGCTTGTCCAAAAGCCGCATACGGCACTCCAAGTAGACGTCACGAGGCGGTTCCTCGTCAAACCACACAAAATCAAGGGAGGCGCCCTGAAACTTTTCTCGGCCCTGATCGGTGCTTTTAAACCCGATCGTAGAAAGGCCGCCAAGCGCGCTTTTTACGCGAATAAAATCAATGACCCCGCTCTCGGGGGAATCCTTTCTCCCGCTCACCATCACGATTTCCTCTATCCATTCCTTTTTCAAATAGCGTAAAATTTTCTTTTGCGCCACATCCCGCTGTACTTGGGTAGACACAGACACCACCCACCCCTCCACCGACCTTTTATTTTCGCGGTAGGGATGAATACCGCGGGCGAGGTAAACACATTCCACCGCCCCGCACTCTGTTTTCCCCGAGCGATTCCCGCCGAACACCCAACGGTTGCGTTTAAGACATTTATGAAACGCCAACTGTTTTTGATGCACCCTTTCGCCCGAATTGTATTTGTCAAGCTCTCCTTTTTCCCGTCGCCGCCCCTCCTCCTCTTCGATTTCTTTTAATTTTTCTACGATTTCCCTCATAACCCGACCACCTTCGTTAAAAATCGACCTCCTCATTATTGTATACTGTAACCATGAAAAAGATTTTTACTGCGGTCTTGCCGCTTTTTTATTTTATCATTGCCGTATTCGCCTACGCACCGCCGCCCGAGCGTGCCGTAGCGGAAACCGTAGGCTCGGAATACGCCTGCATTTTGGGAGAGGAAACCTATTTTTACAGCGAGGAAAACGAGCGTAGCGGTCTATTCATTCTTCCTTCCACCTATTACGTCCACGTCCTCGTTGCCTCCTATCCCTATTCCCGCGTGGAATACCTTTCCGACGGAGTAAGTACGCGAAAGCTCGTCGGCTACTGCCTGACCTCCGAGCTTACCTTCGTCGAATATATCCCGAAATCGCCCTATCTTTTCAAGACGTTCGAGGTGACCTACACGGCGGAAAACGGAGATTTAAGCGATCCGTTTTTAAACAAGCTCACCGTCACCTGCGCCTATTACGGCGACTATACGGTAGGTTCCAAGACGTACGCCTACGTTTTGCAGGGCGACGAATTTGGCTACGTACCCAAACCGTCAACGCTCACCTACGCGAAAAACACCGAATACGAGGAATATTCCAAAAGCCTATCCCCTACCCCAAGCGAAAAGGAGGAGGGAGAGGGCGTCGGCACGGTGCAGATCGCAATTCTGATCGTTCTTTGCCTGCTCGTCCCCATCTTAGCGGCGGCAGTTTTCCGTTCCACGAAAAAACAGCCGTACGACTTTGAGGAGGATTAACGCACGCGACTTAAAAATTCCAAAAAGCTTTTTTCGCGGCTTACCTCAACTCCTTCTTCGTGCAATTCGAGGTATCGGTAAATATGTCCCACGCCGTCAAGCTGCGCATAGTTTTCCAAAAACTCCTTTTCGTCTACTCCCTGCGTTTTCAACCGCAGGGCAATTTTTTTCAGTAGCCGCGCTTGCTTGCGAAAATAAGTACGCTCGCTCCATAAAGGGATCGCCGCATATTCAGGCGTTGCCAACCCCGCCTTAATCGCGGCAAAAATGCGTTTCACCTCGTTTCCCTTTCCAAAATATCTTACGTCAAGGAGCAGTCGTTCCTCCAAGGACAAATCGACAAAGGACTTGTCCAATAGAGCTTTCAGCCGTTCAATCGCCCGTTTCTCTTGAATTTCGCCCGCGAGGTATACCATCAATTTTTCGGTGGCTACCCGCCCGTCGTAGGAGAGGATCGCTTTGTTGGCGATATGTTCTTCATATCCTTTCCCGATCCTCCCAAGCTGTGGATAAGCGAACAACGCCGCTTTTACATAGTTCAAAAAAATCACCTCCCACGGAATAAGTTTTTTATAAGTAAATTAACGTCTGCGAATTTTTGAATTGCGCCGTTCGGCGCGTGAATTGAATTGCCTATGGCAATTCGTTGCGGAAATCATTCCATAACGCACGCCGTCCTTGCAGGCAATTCACGGAGCCTCGTAAGGGGCGAGAATTCACTCTTTCACGGAGCGTAGCGAGAATTCACTTTGGTTTCGTCGCCCAAGCCTCTTCGCTCCTCCCGCGCCGTTCGTCCCCAAGCCTCTTCGCTCCCCCGCGCCGTTCGCCCCCTTATTATGTCATAATTTTTTTTGTTTGCAATATTTTACTGCCAACTTTTTATTCCAAAATACGAACATTTGTTTGCATAAAATATTTTGTATTTATAAAACTTGACAACATACTGCCTATTTTATAGTATTTTTTTCATTTTTTAACAAATTTTTCCAAACAAAAAAAATTTTTGAGGGCTTTACAAAGCGAATTAGAAGACGAAAAAAGACGGGAGAAAATCCCGTCAATATATTGCAATTTACGACAAAATATGATATAATAATATCATATGAAGAAAAAAACAGTTAAAAAATGGATACTTTCGTTAGCGGCTTGCGCGTTGACGGCTGTCGGTTTTGCTATGGCAGCCCCGTTTATCGTGCCCGCAAAAGCGGAGCAAATGCAAAACGCCCCTACGGACGAGCTGATCACCCCCTCGTCGTACGAGCAATATTTGCCTTTGATCGCACCGACGGACGCTGCTTTTTACGAAGATTTTACGGCGATCGCCGACGAGAACCGCATTTACTTGTACGACCGTTTGCACGGCGTTTACCGAAAATACGAACACTCGATCAATAGCGAGCCGTACGCAAACCAAATTTCAGAGGTAGAATTTTCCGACGAGGGGGATTTATATTTCCTTGACGCGTCGTCATATCTGTACATTCTCCCGTTGGAATCCCTTTCTTTGGCAGAGTTTCCCGCTCCCACAGAAACCCGTTTTGCTTGCAGCACCTTTACGATCGAGGGCGAAACGCTCTACTACACCAACGTAACGGGCACCACGACCCTTTTCAAAACGAGCCTTAACGCCCTTGACGCCACGAAAGCGCAATCCATTTATTCGGGGATCCATTCCAAACCCGCCATTGCGTTTTACGAGCATAAGCTGTACTACACCGACTACGGGATCCACCTCAAACGGGTAGACCCGACGGCGGGTGCCACGCCCGAATCGGTCTGTGTATTCCAAGGGGAGATCCGCTCCTTAAGCATCAACGCGGACGAGCTGTACTGCACCGACGTAGACGGCACGTTCTACGCCTACAATTTCTCCTCCCTGCAATTCGAGCGGGAGGCTAAGGACGAGCTTGCTAGCACAATCGACAATTCCGGCGACAACGTTTCAGTATCCGCTTACGGCTCCTTTGTGTACCTCGTGCAAGGAGGCAGCGTACGGGAATACGAATGTGGAGAAGGCTTTACGGGTTATGAAATTTCGGCAAGCTCGGACAGCGAAAACCGTTTAAGCGGCGCGGTAGACGCCGTTTTGACGGGCGACCTTTTATTGACGGCTGACGCGGGCAACCGCCGCATTTCCGTCTACACCCGCTCCACCAAGACCTATCGCACGATCAAGAGCGTCGAGGGACTTTTGCGGCTCGCCTCCGACGGTCAAACGGTAGCCGCAATCACAAGCACGCAAGCCCTTTTGTACGACCTAACGAGCGGCGAGCTTTTGAAAACCTTTGAAACCTTTAACGGCAAGCCCGTCGGCGTTGCCGCCGTGTACGGCGTCTACTACGTCGTTTCGGACACCAACTATTACTACAAGCTTTTCCAAGAAGAAACGGAAAACGGCGCGGAATGGACGATTGAAAGCTCCTTAAAGCAAAACTCTCGTTCTCCCCGTCAGCTTGCGTCCGACGTCTACGGCAACCTGTACGTTTCCGCCGTCAATAAGGTGACTAAATTTACCGAGAGCGGATTTATGGACGAGTTAGACTTCGGCGAGGACGTCTGCACGATCCCTACCGAGAGCACAAAGCTTTTGGTGGACTACGAGGAACGGGTGTACGCCCTTTATGAAAATACGCTGTACGCCTATCAAGGAGGCGAGCAAACAGCCGCCTATCCTTTGGGCAAAACCCTCGTGTATTCGCAAACGACGGACACTCCCGTTTCGACGGTGGCGTTCGGCGTGGAGGATAACGCAGCTTACCTCACCTACGACGGTTGTCTTACCGTCTGCACGCAGGACTTGCAACTTCCCACCATGCGAACGATCGCCACGGAAAGCGTGAATGAAAACATTTTCGGCGACGCCGCCGCACAGTTCAAGGTAGTAGAGGCGTCCAAGGACGCCCTGCTCGTCGCGTTCGACTTAGCGGGCACGAAAGACGCCGAATATTTCAGCTACACCCACCACGCCCGCTCGAAAACGGCAGTCACCGCCCTCCAAATCGGCGAAACGGAACGCTACGGCGTCCTCGCTGTGTTTGACAAAGAAAAGGGCGAATACGACAATTACCTCCTTTTAAAACGGTATTTGACCGCGCTTGACCCCTCCGTTTATCAAAAGACCTTTTCCGAGGAGGAGCAAAAAACGGTCTGGCTAACCAACGCGATCCACCTGTACAAATTCCCGTATTTAACCGAGCTTTTAACGAACGGCAACGCGGAAAAAAATCAAGCGCTTACCGTACTTGGCGAGGTGACGGAATTAGACTACGACTATTATTTAGTAAGCTACGAAACGGAAAGCGGTGAAAGGAAAACGGGCTACGTACCCATAGCGTACACGACGAATTTCAACGGCGCGCCGCCGACGAGTGAAGACACGGTGTACGGTGAAAGGGAGGCTGCGCTTGATTCGGTATACCGAATGACCTATTTACTTTTAGGCACGGCGGCGATCGCACTTTTGGTGGACTACCTGATCTTACGCAAAAAAGAAAACTAATCTTTTTGATCTAAATGAATTCTCGTCCCCTTTGCGGCTTGCAATTCACGAAATTAAAAATTTCAATTCACGAAAAATCCGACCCTACTTCCATAGGGTCGGATTTTTCATTATACATATTTTTTTAATTCCACGGGATCGTGCAAAACGACGGACGCGCCGTGGGCAAGTAAAAATTCCTCCGTTTTCATGCCCCACGCCACCGAAATACAGGGCAGCCCCGCGTTTCTCGCTGTTTCTAAATCCACCTCCGAATCGCCTACGTACACGGCGCCCTCTTTCCTTACGCCAAGCGCCCGCATGGCAGCAAGCACCGAATCGGGCGCGGGCTTTTTCTTCACGCCCGCCTCCTCATTCTCGCCGATCGCCACGTCCACCAGCTCCGCAAAATAGGATCGCGCAAGCTTTTTCACCGCAAAATCTGCTTTATTTGAAACGATTGCACAGCTCTTTCCCGCCGCCTTTATCGCTTGCAAAACTTCTAAAATCCCTGCGTAAGGCCGCGTATTTTCCTCGCAATGCGCGCCATAATATTCCTTGAACGTAGCAAACACCTCTTGAAAATCGGGGGCGTCCTCCTTGCACTTGCCCATAGCCCTTTCCATCAGCTTTACAACGCCGTTCCCGATAAACTCCCGCACCTCCTCGCGCGTTCTCAACGCATACCTGCCCCACGCAAGTGCGTGATTTACCGCCGCCGTTAGGTCGTCAAGCGTATCGAGAAGAGTTCCGTCAAGATCAAAAATAAAGCTCTCGTATTTCAAGAAAGAACCTCCTTAATGGCTTTCATAGCCTCCGTTCTGCCCCCTGTGTTCGTTTTGACGTACACGGAGGAAATATAGTTGCGGGTCGTACCCTCGCTCAATTTGAGCGCGGAGGAAATTTGCCTATTCGTAAAGCCCTCGTAAAGCATAAGCGCAATTTCCACCTCTCTGTCCGAAAACGCAAACGCTCTTTTCAAGCGAATTTCCCGATCGGAAGTAACCGTCTTGGCAGCGTCTGCAATGCGCCGTGCGATTTTGGCAGGCAAAATGGTATCGCCGTGATACGCATTTTTAACGGCGTCGATCAGCGCGCTACTGCCGATATCCTTTAACAAATACCCGCTTGCGCCGTTGTTGATCGCGCTCAAAATATAATCGCTGTCGTCAAAAGTGGTAAGCACGACCACCTTCACGTCCTCGTATTCCGCTTTTAAGTGCTGCGTTGCCACAACGCCGTTCATGCCCGGCATACGAATATCCATCAACACGACGTCGGCAGGCTCCCGTTTCATTTTTTCAAGCGCGTCCGCGCCGTCCGTCGCCAAAGCAACCACCGTCAAATCGCGGTCGGTTTCCAAGATCCTCTTGATCCCTTCCGCTAAAATCTCCTGATCGTCCACCACCATTACTTTGATTTTATCCATTCTCTTTTCCCCCAAAAGGTAACGTTATGTGAATTTCAAATCCCTCGTCCGTTTCCGCCGAAAACTCGGCTTTGCCTCCCAAACGCTCGGCGTGCTGCGCCATACTGCTCAGCCCAAACCCCTTTTTCAATTCCTCCGTTTTTCCACCGATCCCGTTGTCCGAAAGCAAAAACTCTATTCCACCGTCCGTTCGTTTCACTTCTAACCAAAAGGCTGTCGCCTTTCCGTGACGAAGTCCGTTGGAAATCCCCTCCTTTAACGTGTTGCAAAGGAAACGGTAACGCTCGGCGTCCACCTCGAAGTCTTCTATTTCGCTGCGAATGGTCACGAACGTACCGTCGGTGGAGTCTTGCACAATCCGCTCCAAGGCGGCTTTGAGGGGCACCCCCTCCTCTCGTCCCGAGAGCAAATGCACGCTTTCACGCAGCTCTTCCAAAGCGTGCTTTGCCTGTAAATTAGCGGCAATCAGCCGTTTTTTCGCCTCCGACGGATCCTCGTCAATCACAAGCTTTGCCGCCTCCGTTTGCATGATGACGGTGGTGATGGAATGTCCTGCGGTGTCGTGGATCTCCTTGGCAATTCTCTGCCGCTCCATCGTTGCCGCCGCCGTCGCCAAATCGGCGTTGGCTTTTTTCAGCTCCGACTGACTTTCGTCCAGCTCCTTTAAAGCGCGGGAAAGGCGCACGTACTGACGATAAAAGCTAACGGCAAAATTAAAAATCAGGAAATGCGCCACGAGTAAAACGATCGCGCCGAGCGAATTCGTGATGGCATACGTATACGACACCGTGCGCCCGAAAAAGATCGTGAGCGCGAACCAGTTGACGACGACGTACAGGGGGAGGGATAAAGCGAAAATGAGCACGGCTGTCCTCGTCCGCTTTGCCCAAAGATAACATTCCGTAAGCACGAGCATATACAGCACGCAAAGATAGGAATTTCCCGACGCAGCAATCATAGTCGCGAGGGCGAGAATATCCACAACGTAACACGCCGCCTTTGCCCTGCCGTTTTTCACCAAAAACATATTCACCGCTTCCACGACGTCAAAAACGCCCGCCGCAATGGTAAACAGCAAGAATTTCGTCCAAAATCCCTCGCCTGAGGGAGCGGAAAAGGTCTGCACGAACACGAGAGCTTCTAAGAGGAAAAAGGCAGTAAAGATACACCCGCGCAAAACCCGCGCGAGCTTTTGCTCCTCTAATACGTCGAATTTCTCAAAAAATTTTCCAAACAGTCCTCTCAGCCGTTTTTCCCCCGCTTGTCCCTGCGGCTCGTTTTCCCGATTTTTCAATTCTCTTCCTCTTTTAACAATTCGCCAAGCGAATATTTTTTACTGATCGTTTCCATTCTACCCGCCTCGTAATAGCTATAAACGCCGCCCTTTCCAAAGACGAGGTGATCGCAAAAAAGAACGTTATAAAAGCTGCACGCCGTTTGGCATTGCGCCGTCATGGTGTCGTCCATTTTACTCGGCATAGCATACCCCGACGGGTGATTGTGCACGGCGACGACGCCCGCGGGCTGTTCTTGCAAAAGCAGTTTCGCAAAATCAGCGGGCGCAATCTCTACGGAAAGTCCGTCCTTTGCGGAGGTTTCAAAACGGCTGACCGCCTTGATCTTTCCCGCGTTGTCTAAGAGGTAAAAATCCAACACCTCCTGTTGCAATCCCGAATACTTTTTCCTAACGTAATCCTTAAAGGTATTCGCGTTGTAAGTAGCCTCTTTTTCTCTTCGCGTATCCTCGTAGTAATTTGCGTAAAACCGACCGATCACGAACAGATACGCCGCAAGGCTTTCGCCCACGCCCCGCACCTCTAAAAGCTCGGCAAGCTTCGCCTCGAAAATGCCGCGAATGTTTGAAAAACGGGCAAGCAGTCTATGCGCCAAATCGTTGGTGTTTTGACGGGGTACGGCGTTGAATAAAAGCGCCTCCAACATCTCGTGCTCCAAAAGCTCCCCTTTTTGCATTTTTTCATAAATCCGTTTACGGTGCCCCTCGTGCGTTGCCATTTTCCTTTCCTCATTCGTAAATACTTTACTATAATAGTATTGTAGCATACTTTTTTCTAAAAGTCAAAGCCCGTCCGCCTCTTTTCTGCCGTCACGAAAAAATTTTTCCGTTTTTTCCGTTCTTTCCCCCTCATTTCCTTTACCTACGCAAAAAAATATTGTATAATATTCTTATATGGAGGTGTGTTATGTCACACGTTATGGAAAACTATTTCGATCAAACGGTGCAGTCCATTTCGGAAATTCTCCGTTTCGATTCCACCCAAAAACCCGCCGAGGATAACTGCCCGTTTGGAAAAGAAAACGCGGCTTGCCTTGCATGGTTTTTACAAAAAGCCGAAGAGTTTGGCTTTGAAACGCACAATTACGACAACTACGTCGGCGAGGTGATTTTCGGCGAGGGCGAGGACTTTGCCGTGCTTGCTCATCTCGACGTCGTACCCGCAACGGGCGACTGGCTGTTCCCGCCCTTTTCGGGCGCGATCAACGACGTCGTAAGTCCCCGCGGCGTGGCAGGCATGAAAATTTGGGGGCGCGGCGCCCTCGACGATAAAGGACCTGCCGTTTCCTGTCTTTACGCTTTAAAGGCATTAAAGGACGAGGGATTTGTTCCCGCCCGTAAAATCAAGCTGATCGTCGGCTGCAACGAAGAGAGCGGCTGGGCGTGTATGGATCACTACGAAAAGGTAGTAGGCTTGCCCAAGGAGGGCTTTACCCCCGATGCGAATTTCCCCGTTATCTACGCGGAAAAAGGAATTTTACACCTCACCCTTTCTTTCCCCGTTCAAAACCCGCCCTTTACGGCGTTGAGCGTGGGCGGCGCAGTCAATATGGTACCCGATAAAGCCACCGCTATCCTGACCAAAAAAGCAGGGCAAGCACTTGCTCTTTCCCCCGCTTTCCCCAGTCTTTCCTACGACAATACGACGAATACCGTCGTCGCTTACGGCACTTCGGCGCACGGCTCTGCGCCGCAGCTCGGCGTCAACGCCTTGGAAAAGCTACTCGCCTTTTTTAAGGAAATCAACGAGGATTGCAAAGCCGCGTACGAGGTATTATTCGACGACAGTCTTGCTCTTACGAAGATCAAGGACGAAACGGGCGTTCTTACCTTTTCCCCCGACCTTGCAAGCTTTGACGGCAACGTTTTAAAGGTCACCGTCGATATCCGTATTCCCGCCACCCATAAAAAGGAAGAGGTGCTTATCGCCTTGAAAAACGCGGGCGTGGAGGTGGAGGAGCTGCGTTTCCAACCACCCCTCTACAACAACCCGAACGGAAAGCTTGTAAAAACGCTGCAACAGGTATATAACAAGGCGGCAGGTACTGATTTACCGCCGATCGCGATCGGCGGCGGCACCTATGCAAGAGCGATCGAAAAAGGCTGTGCCTTTGGTCCCGAACGCCCCGAGGACGTCGAATGTAACATTCATCAGCCCAACGAATACGTGTCTTTTGACACCGTTCGGTTTATGAACGAGGTATACTACGACGCCATTAAAAAATTGACCAAGCCGACCAAATATTATATCGTCGCAAAAATTTAAGTTGCTGAAAAGTAAGAGAAAAGCCGAGGTTGAGTAGTCAACCTCGGCTTTATGCTATTATGATTTATTCAACTTCAAGATTTTCAAAAAGAAACATATCGTTATCTAAGAACTCTATCACCGTCATGCCGAACCCATTCGCCAACCGTAAAACGGTTGAAAAAGTTACCGTCTTACTTTTACCGCTCATAATCCATTGCATATGTCCGTGTTGAATACCCGAGAGTTGTTCTAAACGATACTGCGTCATGTTCCTCTCGGATAGCAAACCGATTATTCTTTTTGCTACGGCATCATTGACAGTCACTTTATCCCCCCGAAAGAATACGTACGAAAGATTACTTCCATATCTTATTATATTGCTTTCGCAAAAAAATATATGAATGGGTACTTCCATAAATAATAATGCGCTACGTTTTGTAGAGGTTAATAACCGTTAGCGGCGCGCCGCGTTTCGATTTCCGCTCGGCGTAGGAAAACGCCACCGCCGTCCCGCTCCTTGGAATACCTCCAAAACCTTTCGCCCGTTCTATCGGGCGATAATTTTCGTCGTAATAAAATACGCAAAAATCGCTCGCGTCGATCATTTCTTGGTTTCGTTCCACGTACGACGCTCGCCCCGCGTTTTCAATCCGTTTCGGGAAATACGTTTCGTCGTAAAATTCCAACAAATACTCCTCGTAATAATCAGAAAGAACGGGATACATATTTCTTGCGTACACTAGCCGAATATCGGGATATTCTGCTTTAAGCTCGGTGACGATATCAAAACAGAGATCGTCAAAAGCACTTTTACTACCAAACAAAAAAGTCCGAACGTTTTCCTTTTCAATCAATTCTTTGACGAGCGATTTTACCCGCTCCTGCAATTTTTCTGTTTTCGGCGTATTCCTATGCCCGATAAAACAGCACTTCTTTTCTATCATTTTTCTCCTTTTTATAGACTTAATGCGCTTTGTGTCTATATTTTGCTTAAAAAATTTTTTATCCTAATAGAGTAAAGACGAATTGTATTTCTCGTCTATACCAAATATACTATTAGGAGTTTATTATGCCTGTATCGGTCAATTTTCAAAAACGCGTGCGCGAATTAGCCGCAGAAACGAACGTTGTTTATTCAAAATTAACAAAACTAATCGGCATTAACGACCATTCGTTTTCCCTTGCGGTCAATTACGGCATTATTCCCTCCACGCGTATTTTAATTCGTTTAGCGGATTATTTTCAAACCTCTCTTGATTACTTGCTTGGAAAAACCGAAAACGAGGCTTTTTATCCCTCCGAAACAAATTCGGACTTTTTTCAACGGATCACACAATTATGTGCCGAAAGAGAGGTGACCTTTTATCAGGCGGCGAAAGAATGCCACCTTGACGAAACGTATATTTCCCGTTGGGTAAGACTGAGATCTTTGCCAACTTTGGAAACGTTGGAATTGCTCGTAGACTATTTCAAGGTGTCCATAGACTATTTGTTGGGCAGAACGGACGAACGGGATTAACCCCGTCAATCCGTACCTGCCCGTCGTTATTTGATATATTTTCAAAGGTAACCAAGCGGTTGCCTTTTTTATTTTTCTTAACCTATCAAATTTTATTTAAAAGTTTGATTGCGTTTTGGTTGCCTTGCGCCGCTGCCTTTTCCAACCAGCTCTTTGCAAGATAAACGTTCTTTGAAATGCCGTCGCCCGAATAATAACAGTAGCCGAGGTTATATTGCGCGGAGGCGTTGCCATGCTTGGCTGCAATTTCATAGCAACGCACCGCATTCCGCTCGTCCTTTTCTACCCCTCTGCCGTAGTAGTAACATTCCCCGAGCATATTCGCCGCAACGAGGTCGCCCTCTTTCATCAGCTCGGCGTACAGACGAACAGCCGCTTGATAATCTTGGGCGATCTTTTCGCCGTCATAATAGAGGTTTGCCAAATTCATCTTTGCCGTGTTGCTCCCTTTCTGCGCCGCGCTTTTGTAAAATTCCACCGCGCGGGAAACGTCCTTGGGGACCCCCAACCCGAATTCGTACAAATACCCAAGATTGCAAGCCGCGCGGGCGTTGCCCGATTTGAACGCTGCTAAATACCACCCTGCCGCCTTTTCATACTCTTTCTCTTCCTCGTAAAAGAATCCCAAGTTTACCTGCGCCGTTTCCTCGCCTTGGCGAGCTGCTTGCTCGTACCAGTATTCCGCTTTCTTTCGGTCGGGCAGAACGCCTTGACCTTTTTCATAGCAATACCCAAGGGCGCGTTGAGCTACCATTTCGCCCGCCTCCGCTGCCTGCGTCCAAAGTGCAAACGCCTTTTCATAGTCTTGCGTTACGCCGTTGCCGTCTTGATAAAAAAATCCAAGCCGTCTTTGCGCCCGCGCGTTGCCGTTTTTCGCCGCTTGTTCATACCAGTACAACGCTTGCGCACGGTCAGCCGCTACCCCGTTGCCCTGCTCGTACAAGAACGCCAAATTCGTCTGTGCAATCGCCTCGCCCTGCTCTGCCGCGCGCGTATACCACGCCACCGCCTCGTTAAAATCTTTTTCCACGCCCTGTCCAAACTCGTAGCAATAGCCGATCGCGCGTTGGGAGGTGGCGTCGCCCTGCTCTGCCGCCTGTTTCCAGTACTCGAACGCCTTTTCGTAGTCGCACGCCGTACCCACGCCGTCCTGATAACGGAAACCGAGCGTGCGAAGTGCGCGCGTTTGACCTTGCTCTGCCGCCTTTTTATACCATTCGATCGCAAGCGCGACGTTCTTTTCCGTGCCGTAGCCGTTTTCGAGCATGAACGCATAATTGCTCTGTGCCCGCGCGTAGCCCATTGCCCCGGCTACGCTATAACATTCCGCCGCTTTTTTCTTATTTACCGCCACGCCTTTGCCCGATTCGTACAGGTAGCCGACGTTCGTCAACGCGTCGGTATGGCCAAGCTCTACCGCTTTCGACCACCACTCCATGGCTTTGCCGTAATCCACCGCGACGCCGTTCCCAAAATAGTAGGCGTTGCCAAGCTGTGCCATAGACTCCATATCCCCGCCTTGCGCCGCTTGCAACAAGCTTTCAAATTCATTCTCCACCGTTTTTTCCTCCAACTGTTTTTGTTGATTTTTTTACTTACAGCATTTTTGCGATCAGCGTGTCCCGATCGACCGACGAAAGATAGGCGGGCGGGATATCGAACAGCGTTTTCGCGCCCGTCGCCCCCTCCTGCTGCAAACGGTATACTGCGCGGGCACACGCCACGAGCACCGACGCCGTGAATTCGGGGTTGGAATCAAGCTTTAACGAATATTCGATCGTATGCGTATGCTCCTTTTCAAGCCCCGTTTTACCGCTACGGATCACCACTCCGCCGTGCGGAAGTCCGCTGTGTTTTTCATTCAGTTCCTCCTCGGAAACGAAATGCACCGTCGTCTTATAATCCGCAAAATAGTTGGGCATCTCCTTAATTTCTTTTTCAATTCGCGCCTTATCCGCCCCCTCTTTGACTACGACGAAACATTCTCTTTCATGCTTTTGCGCCGTCGTAAGATCAGGCTCTTTTCCCTCGCGAACGGCTACCATGGCTGCGTTCACGGGGATCGTATACTGTTTGGCGTCCGCTACGCCCTCAATCCGTCTGATCGCGTCCGAATGACCTTGGCTTACCCCTTTGCCCCAGAAGGTATAGTCCTTTCCCTCGGGCAAGATCGCCGAAGCGTACAGCCGTGCAAGCGAGAACAGTCCCGGGTCCCAGCCGACCGAAATCAGCGCCGTTTTGTCCCCTTTTCTCGCCGCCGCGTCTACCGCGCTCAGGTGCTGAGGGATTTTCGCGTGGGTGTCAAAGCTATCCACCACGCAAAACTTTTCCGCAAGAAGCGGGGTTTGGACGGGAAGATCGGTCGCGCTGCCGCCGCAAAGGATCATCACGTCGATTTTTTTGGCGAATTTTTCCACTTCCCAAACGCCGTAGACAGGAATTCCCGTTTTCGTGACAATGGTCGAGGGATCGCGCCGCGTAAAAACGGCTACCCCCTCCACGTCAGGATTTGCGCGAAGAGCAAGCTCTACCCCGCGCCCAAGATTGCCCCAACCGTAAATGCCAATCCGAATACTCATATCGTTACCTCTTTTTCTTTCTTATATTTTTAATATATGCAAATAAATACGGGGCTACGCCTTGACGCGCACCCCGTTATTTTTAATACATTTCGATATACGCGTCACGTTCCGCACCGACGGAAACGTACTTGATCTTACAGCCGCACGCCTTTTCCAAATAGCGCACGTAGTCAAGCGCCTCCTTAGGCAAATCCTCTTTCTTTCTGCAAGCGGAAATGTCGCAATTCCAACCCTTGACCGTCGTGAATACAGGCTTACATTCGTCCAACACGTCGGTGAACGGAAATTCGGTGATCGTCTTGCCGTTCAGCATATACGCCTCGCAAATTTCAATCTCCTCATAGTCGGAAAGAACGTCCATTTTGGTAAGCGCGATCTCCGTTGCACCCTGACAACGGATCCCGTAACGGGACGCTACTACGTCAAAAGGCCCTACTCTTCTCGGTCTGCCCGTCGCTGCCCCGTACTCGCCGCCGAGGTCGCGAAGCCTTTTCGCCTTATCCCCGAAATATTCCGCAGTAAAAGGCCCCTCGCCGACGCAAGTGGAATACGCTTTCATGATCCCGATAGAATTGTCAAGCTGCAAGTTGGGCACGCCCGCGCCGATCGGCGCGTACGCCGCAATCGTCGAAGAGGACGAGGTGTAGGGATAGATCCCGAAATCAATGTCGCGAAGAGCGCCAAGCTGCGCCTCGAACATAATGTTCTTGCCCGCCTTATTCGCCTCGTTTAAATACAGTCCGACGTCGCAAATATATTCTTTGAGCGGTTCGCCGTATTCTTTGAAATAGGAAACAATCTCCTCCACCGTTACCTTTTCAGCGTGATACCCGCCTACTACGGTGAGGTTTTTCCATTCTACGATATCCGCGACGCGCTTGTAAAGACGCTCGGGATCCAAAAGTTCCCCCATACGGAATGCTTTTTTGAAATATTTATCGGCGTATACGGGCGCGATCCCGCGACGGGTAGAGCCGAATTTTTTGCCCGCAAGGCGATCCTCCTCCAAGCAGTCCTGCAAAACGTTGTAGGGCATGGTGATGACCGCGCGGTCGGAAATTTTTAAATTCTTCGGAGAAATTTTTACGCCCGCCTCTTTGAGCTTTGCCATCTCGCCCGCAAGGTGCTTGATGTCGATTACCATACCGTTCCCCATCACGTTGACGACGTCCTCCCTCAAAATACCCGAAGGGAGCAGGTTGAGAATGAATTTGCCGCGCTCGTTGATGACGGTGTGACCCGCGTTATTGCCGCCTTGGTAACGGCAAACGACGTCAAATTTCTCGGACAGCAGGTCTACCATTCTACCCTTGCCTTCGTCGCCCCAGTTGATACCGCAAATAGAAGTAAGCATTTCTTAGTTCTCCTTTGATTGATGTTTTACAAGGTCTTTTTGGCGAAAAAAGAGCGTTTTCCCGTTTGTACAACTGAAAACGCCTCTTCGCTCTATTCATTGTACGCTTTATTATACCCCTTTTTCTCACGCTTGTCAAGCTCTATTTGCCACTTTCCTCCCTTGAATGAAAATATTTTTTGAAAAATTTTTCCTTTCCCCCTTGACAAATCAAAAAAAAGGTATATAATAAATATGAGTAAAAGTGAAATGTGCCGCTTGGCGCGAGAATTCACGCCGATCAAATCGGCAAAAGGAGCCAGTATGTATTGTAGACATTGCGGAGAAAAGCTTTCCCTCCGTTTTTGCGAAAACGAAGGGCTGATCCCCTATTGTAACACCTGCGAGTCCTATATGTTCCCGCAGTTTTCCGTCGCCGTTTCTATGGTCGTCACCAACCGCACGCAGGACAAAATTTTGCTTGCCAAGCACGCGGACGACGACGATTTTATCCTCTTTGCGGGATACGTCAAAAAGGGCGAAAACGTTGAAAAAACCGTACCCAGAGAAATCAAAGAGGAGCTTGGCCTCGACGTCGTAAAGGCGAAGTACACCTATTCTCGCTACCTTGATAAAAAGGAATTACTAATGCTGAATTTTATCGTCGTCGTGGACGAAAAACCCTTGCGCTTTAACGAGGAAATCTCCGAAGCAAGATGGTGCTCCTTTGACGAAGCCGTTGCTTTGATCCGCAAAGGCACCGCCGCCGAGGCATTCCTCCAAAACGCCGTGCGCGAATTGAAAAGAAAGCTTTAAAAGTTTCCGTTAGTAAATATCCCCCACTAAAAGTGGGGGCTTTATTTTGCGCACTAAAGTGCGTGAATACTGGCACGGCACTCCAGTGCCACACTAACTCGCCTACCGCATACAAGCAAGCCGTTATTTACTTTTTCTTTTTATCTTTCTT
>JAFTPK010000013.1 GCA_017463325.1 Clostridia bacterium | reverse complement strand
TAGGGGGTCGCGGCAAGGGCGGTATTCGTCAAATTGCCCTGTCCGTTGCCCGTCGCGGAAAGCTTTTTCCCCAAGCGGTCGTTCCGCTCCAAGAGGAGGATTTTGTTGTTCGTTTGAGCGGTCGCGCAAAAGAAAAGCCCCGCCGCGCCGCCGCCGATTACGATCGTTGAAAATTTTTCCATATTCTTATTGTAGCTTATCTACGGAAAAAAGTCAATTTTTTTGAAAAAAGTCCTTGAATTTTTTTTCCTTTGAGGTTGACTTTTTCCTTTTTTTATATTACAATAATAATAGAAACAAAAAAATATCCTCTTAAAAGGAGAAAAAGCATGAAAGAATTTATTCAAAACGCGATCGCTTACGCCAAAGCCAACCCTATTCTCGTCGGCGTTATCGCAGCGTGCGTGCTCCTCGCGCTGATCGTGATCGTCTGCTTGATCGCAAAGGCAAGCAAGCGCAAAAAGGCGAAAAAGCTCGCTGCGGCAAAGCCTGTGGAAACGGTGAAAACGGAGGTGGTAAAGCCTCAACCGACCAAACCCGACCCCGTCAAGGAGGCAATACAGCCTGCGCCTATCAAGGAAGAGGTGAAACCCGAGCCTGTTAAAGAGCAACCCACCCCAGAAAAAACCGCCCCTGCCCCCGTGGAAAAGGTGGAAAAGACGGAAGAAAAGCCCACGCAAAAGCCCGTGGAAAAAACGGCGGTAAAGCCCGCGGAAAAGAAAACGATTTCCGAGGCAGCGGCGAAAAAGCTCACGGGGAAAAAGGCGGAAGCCGCCCCTACTTCCAACGAAAAAGCAGAGAAAAAAGCGGAGGCAAAGCCCACCGCGAAAAAGCCCTCCAACCGCTATAAGGGAAAATGGGTTATCTACGATTTGATGATCGAGGATAAAAACGGCACCGCCAAAGAAGAGGCGTTCTTCTTCGAGCTGCACGCCTCTAACGGCGAGCTGTTGCTTTCCAGCGAAGAATACACCAGTTACAGCGGTGCGCTTGGCGGCATTGAAACGCACAAGGCAAATATTGAAAAAGGCAATTTCAAAATCACTTTATCCAAGAAAGGCGACTACATATTCAAGCTTTTGAGCGGTAAGAATACCCTCCTTTGCACGGGCGCAAACTACCCGACCCTGCAAGGCGCGGAAAGCGCCGTGGAATCCACGAAGCGTTTTGCCAAGACCGCCGTTTTACAAGATAGAATGGAAGAATTGCATGTCGCGATCCCCGACGAGGAGGAAGAGGAGGAAGAACCCGTTTACGACGACAGTATCGTAGGGAAATGGATCGTTTCCTCGAAATCGGACGCCGACGGCAACAGCGTGTATTATTTCGAGCTGTTTGCCTCTAACGGCGAAAAGCTCCTTTCCAGCGAGGAATACACGACCTACGTGGGCGCGGTAAACGGCATTTCGACCCATAAAACGAATATCGAAAAGGATAATTTCCGTATCTCCCTCACTAAGCGCGGCGATTACATTTTTAAGCTTTTGAGCGGAAACGGTCAGCTCCTGTGCCTTGGCGAGCATTACAAAACCAAGACCCGTTGCGAAAACGCCGTCGAATCGGTAAAGCGTTTCGCCAAATCCTCCCCCGTCCTCGCGGCGTCGGACTTGACAGATTAACCGAAAATAAAACACCAAGCGGTCTTGCCATTTCGGCAAGACCGCTTATTTTTTAGGATATTCAAGAAATTAAAAATTTCAATTCACGAGGGTTACCTAAACCCGCCGCCTCCGCCGCCGTGGCCGCCGCCCGAAAAACCGCCGAAACTGCCCCCGCCGCCGCTTCTTCCTACACGGCTGCCGCTCTCTTGCGGGCGCATCATCATAGTAAAGGAGGCGTGACGCATACAGCGGCTAAACAACCAGTAATCGTACACGCTGCCCCCGCCGATATACCAGCTTGGCGGCGTAAGCAGAACGTCCTTAAATTTCTCCTCCCACGCGTCCGTTACGCCCAAAACCTGCGCGTACGGCAAAAGCTCGTAGAAAAGCTCGGGATTGTCTTTCAAGAGAAACTCGATCCGGTCCTTTTCCGTGACGGTAATAAACTCTTTAAACCCAAGCACTTCGCCAAGCGTAGCATTATAATTTTCCGTGTCGGTAAGCGCCTTAGGCGAAAGCCACACAAGCACGTAAGCAACTACGAGCACGAAAAGCTTTTCCACCTCCGTCATCACGTGCGTACCGATTGCAAACAGATACACGATCGCCCCGACTACCATGACGAGAAAACTGAAAATATTCAAGCATATCGTTACGCCTTTCCCGCCTTTATGCTTTCTCCGATCCTTGATAACCCCGAACACGCAAACGAGGGCGATCGGCAACGCCATGGCAACGCCCGTCAAATAGCCGTACCCGCCGCCGACGTAAATAAGGCTCGTCAAAAACGGTACGAGCAAACACGGCAACGCCGCACACACGGCAATCAGTACGGTGCATAAAACCGACTTCGACTGATAGCGCGGAATATCCTTGACGCTCAGCTGACTTTGCGCCGTTTCCACCGATTTATAGTATTTTTCTTTCAAATCGCTCAGCTCTACACGCTCGCCTGTTAAAAACAGACCGTTAAACAGAGTGCGTTGGTAGGTTGGCGTACCGCTCGGCAAATCGAACGCCCGCCTATGCAGAACAGGCTCCTTACCGTTCATACTGATCGTGAGCCAGCCCTTGGAGGCGAAATAATAGATCATAGAGGTAACGTCCTCGCTGTCCACCGCCCCGTCGATAAATTTGCCCATACGCAAAGGATCCATGCCCTTGGGCGGGCGAAAATTGACGATGGGCGTGACGATAGGCTTTTTGCGTTGCCAAAACAGCAGCGCGCCCCCTGCCGCCAAGAACAGTACCCCGAAAACAAGGGACACCCAAAGGGTGGGCGTAAAAATACGGGTGCTCAAATAAGGGGCAAGCGTTCCTTTCGGCAAAGTGAAATCGACGGTAATCGCCGCCGCGACCCACTCCCCGTACGGGCTAGAAAGCAAAGGCAAAGTTTCCGCCGTCAGCGTCATTTGCTTGCCGCCGTCTAAAAGCGTCGCCTGCACGTAACGGTTTTCAGCTACGCCAAAGCTCCCGCTATACACCGTATACGCCTCCACCGCCGACGGGAACGTCACGTTGACGGTGACGTTATTCAGCGCAAACGGCCACCCCGCACCGATAAAATCGACGATCATACCGTCGCCCTTTTCTCCCGCCACCTGCATGGTATAAGTAAACCTGTACACGAGCGTTTTGCCCGCCGTCAAGCCGCCGTAGCAGTTAATATCCAAAAATCCGTCCACTTCGGGATTGTCGTCCACGCTAAACGAAAACTCCTCGTTTCCGGGGCTTTCCGCCGTAATCGAAAAAAACCTATCGCCCTCCTTAGGCAAGGAGCGGTAAAAAGAATTTTTCGTCACGTTCATGGTAAAGCTGATTTCCTCTTCAAAGAAAACCGTCCTATCCCTATTCACGACGGCGTCCACATTGTAATAGAGCACCTCGCACGGAGCGCCCGACGACGCGCTTGCCCGCTCCGTTTTCAAGAAGCAGGGAAAACAGAGGCTGATAAGGGCAAAGAGGGCGACAGCAACCGCCGCCCACCCTCTTTTCAAATTTCTTCTCTTGCTTTTCATTTAAAATTGAACCTTTACGTTTTTGCGTTCTTCCTCGCTGTCCAGCTCGAAATACGGGCGTTTCTTGTACTCCTCGCCCATGCCGTTTGCCACGAGGTTGGAGGGGAATACTTCTAATTTGGTGTTAAACGCCTTTACTTGGCCGTTATAATAACGGCGGGAGGCTTCGAGATCCTCCTCAATCCCTTTCAGCTGATTTTGCAAATCGCGGAAATTCGCGTCCGCTTTTAAGTCGGGATAGTTTTCCGAAACGGCGTTAAAGAAGGTGCGAAGAGAGCCTGTAAGTTGCCCTGCCGCCGCCATTTTTTCCTCCGCCGTTTTCGCGCCCGCCGCGATATTGCGCGCCGCAACTACCTTTTCAAGCGTTTCGCTCTCGTGCTTAGCATAGCCCTTTACCGTTTCCACAAGGTTGGGGATCAAGTCAAAGCGTTTCTTCAAGAAAACGTCGATCGTCGCCCACGCCTCTTCCACTTTGTTTTTGAGTACGACGAACGCGTTGCGGGTACTGATATACCAAGCCACGACAGCGATCACGAGGATCACAGCGAGGACGGCAATCACTATGCCGACGATCGCGCCCGTAGAGATCAACAAATTATTGTACATGGTCTTTTCTCCTTTTTTAAGGGAATTCTTTCCCCTTACGAAATCATTATACTATATTTTTCTTAAAAATGCAATACTTTGAAAAAAATTTTTTTGTAAAAAAACGGTGTTCCTTTCCAAACAAAAAACAGGTCCTCCGTTACCGAAAGACCCGTTTTTTTTTGCATACCTCAGTCCGCTCTATGACCGCGAAGCCAAAGCACGCCGTTGGTGATCATCGGGGAGACGATCAGCCAGATTGCCGCAAGCGCGATAATACTGTACGTGATGATCGAACCTGCCGCGCGAGCGCCCGAGAAAATGGACGAAACGAGATTGAAATTAAAAATCCCGAATAAGCCCCAGTTCACGGCGCCAACGATCACGAGAATATAAGCGATAATGTTTATGACTCTCATACTTTCCCTCCTGCTATCATTGTGCGCGGATAAAATTTTTTTATGCAAACAAAAAAGGCTTTCCTCTCGAAAGCCCTTTTTTTTCGTAATTTATTATTCGGTGCGGAGCGCAATGACGGGGTCCTTTTTCGCCGCCGCTTGCGCGGGTACGAGGCCGCTGATCAGCGTAAGCACGACGCTGACGCAAATCATGATCACCCCTTCGTGCACAGGCAACGCCGCAAGCGTGTAAATGCCCGTTAAACTGCCGAGTAGGAAGTTAATCGGAATAGATACGAGGTAGGTAAATCCTACGCCGATTAGCCCCGAAAGCAGCCCGATTAAGAAAGTTTCCGCGTTGAACAGCCGCCGAATATCCTTTTTCCTTGCCCCAAGCGAGCGTAGTACGCCGATCTCTTTCGTCCGCTCTACCACCGAAACGTAGGTGATAACCCCGATCATGACCGAGGAAACTACGAGGGAAATTGCGGTGAACGCTACCAGCACGTACGTCACCGCGTCGAGCATGGAGCGTACGAGGGTCATTAAAATCGCCACCGTATCCGTGTACTGAATTTGCGCCCCCTCGTCGTCCTTCTTGATCTCGTCGTTCCACCGATCCAGATGGGCGGTGACAACGTCCTTACTGTCGAAATCCTTGACGAAGATCTTGATGGCGTTGGGAAGAGCCTCCGCGCCCAAATCGCGCAAGGTGCGCTGTTCGGATTTATATTCCTGCTCGATCAGATCCAAACGGAAGATCTTTTGCGGAGTACCCGCCTCCGCTACGGCAGACGTGCGGCAGTCGGCGTGATATTTTTCCGCAAAGCCCCTCGTGTAGGCAAGCCCCGAAGAAAGCGAGCCGTACGTCGTATCCTCCTTGGCGCGCAAAATGCAAGCGATTTTCAGTTGCGTGCCCGTCGACTTGTCAAGCGTCGGGATCAGCTCGTTGGCAAATCCGTTTTCCACCCACCCTTGCTGAAAGACGGGCATACCGTTTTCGTCGATTCCCGGTACGTTCCCCCACGTATAAACGCTATTGTTGGGGTAATAGGTGTAGGTGTTAGAGCGAAGCTCTTCATACGAAATGAATTTTGTCGAGTCGTCGCCCGCCGAGCCTTGGTCGAAGAGCGCCACCACCTCTTCAAGGCTCAAAAGTCCAAGTTGCGCAAGCACGAGGTCGGTCATACTGCCGTCGTTATTGACGACAAGGACAAGCTCGTCCGTAGAAGTAGCGTCGGGATATTCCCCCGAAACCACGTCGTACTGCGAAAGGATATAGTCCCGATTGTCGGGCAGCTCGTACGTGACGCTCTCCACCGAGCCGAACATAGCGGCGAAATCGCCGTACTGCTGCGCCCCCTCCTCCGTTTCAAGCTGACCTTGATACATGGAAAGCAAGGTGGTAAGCGACATATCGTAGTTATATTCAAGCGTGATCGGATCGCCCCCCGCAGGGTTCTCTTGCGTCCTTGTGAACGTAACGTTCTTGAACAGGTTTTTCCCGATATTGCCGCCGTATAAATATTGCAAATCGTAGTAGTTTTCCTCGTCGATTTGATCAATATAGTCGATATATTCCTGTGTGATCGTATTCGTGCTCATCATGCCGCCCGCAAGACGGGTGAGGAAGGAATTGACGTACACCCGATCGTTTAACTGATCCAGCTCGATCTTCGCATTCCCGCTCTCCATAGTGGAAATGATGGACGCATAATTGAGCGTCGTTTCCGTCACCGAAACGGGATAGGCGGAAAGCATATCCTTTTCCGTGTTTGCGATATAGGTGTTAAAACCCCCAGAAAGCGCCAACACGAGGGAAACGCCGATAATACCGATACTGCCCGCAATGCTCGTCACCACGGTACGGTTGCGTTTGGCAAGCAGGTTTCGACCGCTCAGCCCAAGCGCCGTTTTGTACGACATAGCTGCCTTTTCTTTTTCGCGGTTCCCCTCGTTCTTCGCCCGTTTCCAAGCACGGATTTGTTTTTCGCTGATCCCCTTTTCCTTTACCCTTTCCAAAAGCTCCGCCCGCTCCGCCTTGCTGTCGTACGGGTCGGAATCGGAAAGCACAAGTCCGTCCTGCAAACGAACGATACGGGAGGAATATTCCTCCGCAAGCTCGGGATTGTGCGTAACCATGATCACGAGCCGCTCTCCCGCGATCTCGCGAATAAGATCCATGATCTGCACGCTCGTTTCGCTATCCAACGCGCCCGTCGGCTCGTCAGCGAGCAAAATTTCGGGATTATTGACGAGCGCCCGTGCGATCGCCACACGCTGCATTTGCCCGCCCGAAAGTTGGTTGGGGCGCTTTTTCAGCTCCTTTTCCAGCCCCACGCGCTTTAAGGCGTCTGCTGCCCGTTTACGGCGTTCAGCCTTGGAAACGCCGCTAATGGTCAGCGCAAGCTCTACGTTGCCGAGCACCGTTTGGTGCGGGATCAAATTATACGATTGAAAGATAAACCCGATACGGTGATTTCTGTACACGTCCCAGTCGCCGTCCGTATACTCTTTCGTGGAAACGCCGTTCACGATCAAATTCCCGCTCGTATATCTGTCCAAGCCGCCGATAATATTGAGTAGCGTCGTTTTCCCACAGCCTGACGGACCGAGGATAGAAACAAATTCGTTCGCGCGGAATTCCAGAGAAACGCCTTTTAACGCAGGCACTTTTCCGCCGGCAGTCGTATAATCTTTTTTGATGTTCTTTAAAATTAACATTATTTTTTTACCCTACTGTTTCTTATTTCGTAGTTTTTTTGACTGTAAGCACCACCGTTTCAAATTCGTCGATCAGCGTGAGCAGTCGTTCCATTTTATTTCCGCCGAAATTCGCGACAACGCGGCCAACGAAATCGCTGGTTTCCTTAATCGCCTCCTCGAATTTCTCTCGTGAATTTTCCGTCAATTCTATGTACGCGATTTTTTTATCCACGGCGTCTGCCACACGGCAAACGGCGCCCTTTTCCTCTAATTTGTTGACGATTTGCGAAACGGCAGAACGGCTAACGCCAAGGCTTGCCGCAAGCTGCGTGGAAATTACCCTTCTCCCTTCGCAGTTTGCCAAGACAATTTCGCTCATCAAACGAAGCTCGGTGGTATTATATTCCTTTTTTCTACTGTTGAACGCCAAGACGTTCTCCATGCGTTTCATAGTAGAAAAAATGCGAAGAAGATACTTTCTGTTTTCTTCATCCGTGCCTATTGCTTTCATACCTTTGCTTTTCTTGTCCATGAGTTTCTCCTCCTCTTGTTAAAATTCTTATTTACTATATACCAAATTCCTCCTATTTGTCAATCGTTAAACAGCAATTTTTTTCTATTTTCATCTTTTTTTCATTTTTATTAAAAATCAATCACGGTTTTTTATTCTTTTTCTTGAAAAAATACCCCCGAAAGGCTTGTCAAAACAAAAAGAAAATGTTACAATTAAAAAAAATGTACGGAAAGGAAACAAATTATCATGTCTAATCAATTGATGCAATTTCTCGAAAGCTCCTATACGGCGTATCACGCCGTGGAAAACGTCCGCGCTATGCTTTTGCAAAACGGGTTTTCGCCCCTCCTTGAAACAGAGGACTGGATTTTGGAAGAAAACGGGAAATATTTCGTGGAGAGAGGGGGCGCGATTATCGCGTTCACCGTCGGCGATCTCGATCGGTTTACCTTTAAGCTTGTCGCCTCGCACACCGACTCTCCCGCTCTTAAACTCAAAGAAAACGCCGTGCAAAAGGTGGAGGCGTATCAAAAGCTCAACGTAGAAAAATACGGCGGCGGGATTTGGTATACCTTTTTCGATCGCCCCTTAAAAATTGCAGGGCGGATCGTCGCGGAAGAAAACGGCGTTTTGAAAACGAAAACCGTCCTTTCCGACTACGCTCTTACCATTCCCTCCGTGGCTATTCATCAAAACCGTAACGCAAACGAATCTTTTGCCGTCAACGCACAGGTGGATCTTTCCCCCTTATTCGCGCTTGCAGGCGAAGAAAACGATTTGCTGTCCTCCCTTTATCAAGGCAGCGTCTTAGACGCCGACCTTTTCCTCGTACCTGCGGATATGCCCTATTCCTTTGGGGTAAACGGTGAATTCCTCGCCTCCCCCCGTATCGACAATTTGACGAGCGTCTTTTCCTCCGTGCTCGCCCTTACCTCCCACGCTCCCAGCCACGGGATTTGCGTAGCGGCGTGTTTGGACGGAGAAGAAATCGGCAGTCGCGTACTTGCGGGCGCGGGGAGCGATTTCCTCGAAAACGTGCTTAGACGGATCGCCTCTTCCTTTAAATTTGACGAAACGGAATATTTTAAAGCGCTTGCCTCCTCTTTTTGTATCTCTCTCGACAACGGACACGCGGTGCACCCCAACCACCCTGAAAAGTGCGACCCTACCTCCCGCCCCGTGCTCGGCGGCGGCGTGCTGATTAAAAAGCACGCAAGCGGCGCGTATACCTCGGACGGCGTTTCCTCGGCGATCGTGAAAAAGATTTTCGATACGGCAGGCGTAAAGCATCAGTATTTCCTCAACCGCTCGGACGTGCAGAGCGGCAGCACCCTCGGGGCAATCTCCCTTTCCCATATCGGGGTAACGAGCGTTGACCTCGGCCTTGCACAGCTTGCTATGCACTCGGCTAGCGAATGTTTTGCCAAAAAGGATTTTGAAGAGCTTGTAAACGGCTTGACCGCCTACTATTCCTCCGATATCGAATTTGAGGGCGACGAAATAAAAATCCACTAATCTGTTTAAAAAAATTCGGTTTTTCCACAAGTATGCGGAAAAACCGTTTTTTTATTTCTCAAAGAAAGCTACGCCGATCGCGCCCGGGCCTACGTGCGTTCCGATCGTCGCGCCGATCGCGTACGCGGGGAGGTTGTCGATCTGCCCTTTCCATAATTTTTCGCTGTCGGCGATATATTTTTTCAACACGCTGTCGTCCGTGCCCGACCAAACAACGCCGAGCGGCATGGAAAAGTCGATCCCCTTTTTCTCCACGAGGGTGTTGAGAAGATTGTTCCCCTTGCGAGAGCCGAGCGCCTTACCGATCAGCTTTACCTCGCCGTCCTCTACCGCCACGACGGGCTTGATAGATAACAGTTCCCCCGCAAACGCCACCGCCGCCGAAATACGGCCGCCTTTTTTGAGGTATTCAAGGGTGTTGAGCATTGCCATTAAATTGATTTTGCCTTTCTTTTCCTCCAACTCTTGCACGATTTCCCTTGCGGAAAGCCCCTGTTTTTGCAAGCGGAGGGCGTATTGCACCAAAAGCCGTTCGCCGATCGCCGCGTTTTTACTGTCCACGACGAACACCTTGCCCTCAAAATTTTTCGCCGCCGTCACCGCTGCCGCGTACGTGCCCGAAAGCTTTGAGGAAATAGTGATCGCCACCACCTCGTCGCCCGATTTCGTCAGCTTTGAAAACCTTTCTTCAAAACGGAAAGGAGTGATCTGCGAAGTCTTGGGAAAAACGTCGTCCTCGATCAGCTTTTCAAAAAATTGTACGGGGGTAAGATCTACCCCGTCCAAATACTCCTCCTCGCCAAAACCTACGATCAAGGGGAGCATGGAAATTCCAAGCTCCTCCGCCTCCGCCGCGCCGATATCCGCCGCGGAGTCCACTAAAATTTTTACTGCCATTTTTTTCTTTCTCCTGCTTTTTCTTACTCGTCGTATCCGTCGCAAAGCGCTTGCAGGTTATCGCAAATATCCGTCAGGCAACGGTAAAAGATATTTCTTTCCTCTTCCGTCATATCCTTGCCCGCCGCTTTCACAATGGCGTCCGCTTTCAAGGCTATTCGCCCCGCCACCTCTTCGCCGCGCGCCGTCAGTTTGAGCGGCGTTTTATACCGTTTCTTATCCCCGCGTTCGGGCTCGATCAGGCCCATCTCCTCCAAGCCCTCCACCGATCGGGAAAGCGCCGCTTTGTCCTCTGCGGAAATTTCTCCAAGCTCTTTCGCCGTCAACGGGCCTTTCAAATATAAATAATACAGACAGGAAACGTGCGGACTTTTTAACTCAAACTCCGCCATCTCCTCCGTTTTTAGTCTTCTAATCGAACGGCCGATCTTCGCGATCAGCACCGTGAACGTTTCAAATTTTTCCATGACAACCTCCAACTTGTTGACAAATCAACAAGTATAGTATAACAAAAGAAATAAGTTTTGTCAAGCATTTGTAAAGAAAAAACGGGCATTACCCGTTTTTTTCGTTTATTCAGTTTTTAAAATCAGTACTTCGTCTAAGCCAAACGGCACGCTAAAATACTCGTGCGTGTACCCCGCGGGCACGCCGTTTTCCCATTGCTTACGAAAGGTGAACGAAGACGGATTGACGCCCAAAGGCTCGGGATTGTCCGCCAAATGGTGGGGACCGAAGAAATTCCGAAGCCCGCTTTTAAGAACGATCTCGACCGTATTTTCGCCCTTTTCCAAAAGCTCGGTAAGCTCCGTCCTGTCGTCAAGCACGACGGGCTTTTCCTTGCCGTTCACCTTGACGCGCGCTACAAGAAATCTACCCTTTTCCAAGGAGAGAAAACGCCGTCCTACGCCGTCGTACGTATACCCGCCTGTCAGCGTTATCGCCCCTTTAAAGAACGGATAACCGCGTTTCGCCGTGTCCGAAGTAACGGGCAAAGGCGCGATCTTCTTTTCCAACGCCAAATCCTCGCCCACGATAAAATCGCCCTGTACGTAGACGGGTTCGATATGGGTATCGTAATAAAGACAGTTACGCAAGCTTTCCGTCGCCAACGGGTGGAAAAGCGCAAACCAAACGCCGTCGTGCTGCGCGTATTCCAAGCAATATACAAACTCGTTTTCCCCCGCTTTGACCCAAGCGGAAATATCCGCCTCCGCGAAATAGACGTCAAAATCGCTATCCGAAAGGGATACGGGCTTGCCGTTAAAGGTAACGGACAGATAGTTTCCCTTTTCCAAAAGCAGCTTTGCCGCAACCTTTTCCTTAGCGGTAAAGGTGTGACGGATATACACCTTGCCCTTATACTGTTCGCGAAGGAGCCGCTCGAAAATCTGCTGCAAGGGTTGCCGTTCGCCGTACGAAACGCCGTCAAAGCTACACTCCGCGTAGTCCATAAGCAGAGAATTTTCCGTGATCGAGGTTACCTCAAACGAAGAGGTGATATTCTCCACCTCGTAAACCTTTTTCTCCTCTTTCGCCGCCCCACTCCTGACCAGTACGTATCCCTCAAAGGGGCGAAGCGTTAAGTCATTCGTGATATTTTCCAAGGTCATGGTATCAAGCCGCAACGCCTGATAACTTTCCGCAACGCCCTCCATGCGCACCCTACTCTCTTCCGTTCGCGAGGTGTTGGCAAGGAAGAGAAAATCTCCAAGCTCGCCCACGCGCGAGGTAAGCACGGTGCGCCCGTCCTCGCAGGTAAATTTCACGCCGCGCGCCTTGACGATCTCTTCCATGGAAATATTCGAGGAAAACCCGAGCCTCGTCGGCTTGCCGTCTACCATAGTAAGCTCGCCGTCAAGATACAGCTTGCCCGTATACCCTTTTAAAATTTCCAGCGTTTCCCTAGAAACCGTTTTCATATCGGGCACGATCAGCGTCGAATATTCCGCCGCGCCGACGCGAAGAGTATCTCCCTCCGCTTTGCCGTGGCGAGCAAGTAAAGCCTCGTCGATCAAATGATAGCGTACGCCCGCTTTACGCAGTCCTTGTAAAAACTCCTTAAAATAACCGTCCAACGCCTTCACGCAGGTATCGTATTCGCTACGCACGTATTCCAAATACACCGCGCGCATGGGATGCAATACAGCCACGTCGCAAACGTCCCGCGTGTTGGAAACGATATACCCAAGTCGCGTGAAATAGTCGTTAAATACCTTAAATTCCTCCCACCAGTTGCCGTGCTTGGAGAACACGGGGGGATGATCGTACTTGCCTTGCCCCGCCACCGACATAGGCAATAAATGCTGACACATCAAGCTAGCACCGCCGAAAAACTGATGCTGCGCGATCCCTTTCAGCTCCCGAGGGGTGACGTCGTAGCCACAACAGGCAAACTGTTCGGTAAGCACCTGCTTTTTTTCCAGCTGACTTGCCGCACTCGCCACCTGCCGCACCGAAAGATTGGTCACCGTCCACCGCCCCAGCGAATCAATCCCGGGGATATGCTCGTATTCGTACGGGGGCATGACCGCCGCCCCGCCGAGCATTTGCGCGGGAAGGGAGTTTTCCTCTACCATATGTCCCGTCAATTTACAGCCGTGCGCCTCGCACCAGTCGTAACAGCGTTTGACGAAATGATTTGTAAACAGCTCGTTTAAAAGCTGCCAGTAGCGTTCGCGGAAAACGTAGCCGCGTGCGTCGTGCACAAACAAATACACAAGCCCGTCGTTTAGCTCCTCGCCATAGCGTTCCTTCCAAACCTTTTGCGCGACGGGCGTATACGCCGTAGCCCAACGATAATACTGCGGTTCGTCGGTGAAAAAGCCGACCAGCTCTTTGCCAAAGCTGTCTTTAAAGCGTTTATAATATTCCTCGTGCGTTTCCTTGATAAATTCTTCCACGACGACGGGATTGAGAACGTCGGTGTTCGCGGGGCTAATACGAAGATACACGCAATGATATTCGTCCACGCCCGCCTCGTCGCCCTCTATGGGCGCAAAGCCGTTTTCCGTACGTTTAAAGACGCGCAGAGCGCTCTCGTCAAAGCTCTCCTTGACCTCGTATTCAAGAAAGCGAGCGCGGTAAGCCTCGTTTTCCAAAAGCTTACCGCCCACAAAACCGCTCGGCCAACCGTTTTCGTCGTAGATCCACGCGTTCATGTGCAGTTCTTTTGCTTTTTTCAAGCACCCGTCGATGCAGTCAAACCATTTTTCACCGAGGTATTCCGTTTTCAAGCCGGTACGGGCGTGTATGATAAAGCCGCCGACGCCCGCCGCTTTCATCTCCTCGATCTGTCTTAACAACGTCGGCTTATCCAGCTCGTTATTCCAGCTCCAAAAAGGCACGCATTGATAGTCGGTAAGCTTTGCGCCGTCAAACGCGGTTTGCAATTTTTGAATGATCTCGTTCTTCATAGTTTCTTTCCTAATTAAAACGACGCGCGCAGATCGTAGCCCTTTGCGCCGTCGAAGTCCTTTTCAAAAACGGGCTTTCCGTCCTTTGTCGAGAAAGACGCGGAAAAAGTCAGCCGCGTGACTCACGAGCGTATCCCCCCGACCGTCTCCAAATAAAAGCGAACGCGGGTATTCCTTTCGTATCCGTTTTTAACCCAAAGAAATTTCATTGTTTCACCCCAGTCTTTCAAATTCTTCCTTGATGGCAGGCCAAATCAAATCTACGTTCCACCAATGCCCCTTAGGCGAAACGATCAAGCGGCAGTTTTCTTTTACTCCCGCGCTCTCGTAAATTTTTCTTACCGTTTCAAACCCCGAAAGAACCCCTTCAATACGGAACGCCGTATCGTATTTGCCCGCCAAAACGGCAAGACGGCGAGGAGCAATCAGCCCCGACAAATCAAACATATCGAAATAACGGCTTGCACTCGGGATATAGTTACAAGAGCAATGATAATATTTTAAAATGGATTGCGCATACGAGCATACTCCACACGACGGAGCGCAAATTTTAATACGCTCGTCCAAGCAAGCCGCGTAATACGAGGCGGTGCCGCCGCCCGAATTTCCCGTAATCGCAATTCTTTCCAAGTCGCATTGCGGGAAATTAGAAAGCAGATCAATCGCCCGCGAAATATCCCAACAACGTTCGCCTAAAATCGTCCGTCCAAGCAACAGCGCCGTTTGCGTTTCAAAATAGCAGTTCCCGCTGGCGGGGTCTAAGCTCACCCGTCGTCCGTCAAGATTTTTGGCGCGGCGTTCCCCCATCCCCCGCTGATCGAGCGCAAGCGCAACGTATCCCTCTTTGACAGCCTGAATGGCAAACGTGCCTCTGCCCGTATCGTAATCAAGCGTTTCATGCGCCCAAGGATCGCCGATCGAGCTATGTACCCCGCTCTCGTTATGCCCCTGCAAGGTGATGACAACGGGATATTTTTGCTTGCCCGTATCGGGCGTGAGCAAATAACAGTTCACCACCGAACCGATCTCACTTTCAAAGGTAAAACGAAGCTGCGTATAGCCCTCCATTTTCACCTCTTCTTCAACCTCCATTTTTAAAGGACAAGCGTTCTCCGCGATCACGTCAAGTCCGATTAGCTCCGTAAGCTTTGCTTTCAGGTCCGCTTTCCACTCCCTAAAATCTTTCGTTTCGTCATAGGCAAGCTTACCTTTTATAGTTTTCGTCAACGTATCGTGACACAATAATCCGTTGGGTATCATTTTTCTTCCTCCATTGTAGCGAACTAAACGGCGATTGACTTCAAGGCGATTGCGCCCGTCACACCGTCTGTGTAAAAATTCATTTCTATTTATTCAAAAAGCAGGCGCTGCCTGCTTTTTATCCTATCACCATGCCGTTTATTTTAAAACGATCTCCATTTCCTTGGGCGCGAAATAGGTAGTTTTCACCTGCCCGTCCGATTGTAAAATATGCTCTACCTCAATCAAGCCGTACGGCGTGGGTACGCCGCCCCTTACCCTTTTCAAGCCGCAAAGCTTGGGCGCGATCGCCACCTTTTTAAAGCCCTTTTCCAGCGGCTTTACGCCAAGCACCGTTTCCGCGAGAAATGGCACGACGCCCGCCGACCAGCCGTGACAAAAGCTGTGACGAAAGCCCCGATAACAGAATTTCCCGTAATCGCCGTGAATATCTTTCTTTCCTGCTACGGGCAGCTCGTCAATGCGCCCCGCGTCTTTCAGCCATTCAAGGTCGAAATCCTCCCAAAACGAAGTCGCCCCAACGGAGAGCATACCGCCGTAATAGTCTTTGAGCATACAAAGTGCCTCGTCGTATTTACCGTACGCCGCCGCACCCGTTAAAATGAAATAGGAGAGGAAGGTGGACATACCTTGCGCGCCGCCCTCCAAAATTATCTTTTCATTGTTCTTAGAAAGATCGCCCGCCCAAACGCCGATCCCCGAAATTTGCTTGTATTTAACCACCTTAGGCTGATGCTTAGAAAGCCGCGCCTCCATTGCCGTAACGCGCGCCAAAGCCGCCTTAGAAAGGGGCAAGCACTTTACCTTTTCCAACGTCTTTTTGGTAAGATAGTACACGCCCGCCGCGCTGTCCGTTTTTTTCTCGATCGGCTCGCCCTCCGTATATTTCGTCGGCCAGTCCACAAAATTTTGAGGATAGTCCGTCGTGCCGTCCTCGCCGATAAACCCGTCTACGAACGCGAGCACCTCTTCCGCGTAGGGAATAAACTCCTCCGCCCACGCCGTATCCTTTCGGAGGGAATATTCCTCCGCGAGAATGATCAGCCACCATAAGGAATAAGCGGGAATCCCGTCCATCCAACTGTTGGCAGGACGGCCGTTCATAGCATAGCGCAAGGAATTTTCCGTTTCGGGAATATCGCCGAACAGACAATGCGCCGCCCGCATTTCAGGGTAAAGATCCCCGATCCAAACAAGCCTATCGCGCTTGATACCGTCCCAGAAATAGCCGTTTTGTAGGCACAGCCGTAAGGTGTACGTCGCCGTTTTCCAAATCTCGTTTACCTTTTCGTCGTCGCACTCGAAATATCCAACCTCTTTCCTTTCGTCAATGCTCGTCGCCGCAACCACCGTTTTTAACTTAATCTCGGCTTCCTCGTCAAGCGTATCTATCCGCAAAAAACGAAAGCCCGACTGCCCGAAGGTCATGTCGGAATAGGACTGCAAAATTGCCTCGAAATCACGGTTGCTATGATCGTTACAGGCGTGTTTTTCGCCAAGCTCGGCACAGGTTTCGCTCACGCTTTCGCCAAAACGAAAACGAACCTTTTTGTTCCCCTTTGCCCCGTAGGTAAGCACGCGCGCACCGCCTGCAAGCTCTTTCCCGAAGTCGAGGATTACGCTCGCCTTGCCTTTAAATACGATCAGTTCTTTTTCTGCAAGCCCGATCTGCAACGTTTTTTCAAGCAACAACGCCTCGGCGTTCGTTACGTCGCCCTCCGTTGCCACGATCCGCGACGGATATACGTATCTTTTCATAGTACACCACCTAATATTTCTATACATTATGATAATATAAATCCCGCCGTTTGTCAACGACGGGAAAGAAAAAAGTTTTTCTAATTTAAAAAAAGTCTCTTTTGCACTATATTTAGATTGCTTTACCCCTCTTCTATGAGTTCGCGATAAAGCGCCTTAACGCATTGCGTGAGCTTTTCTTCCTCAACGCCTATAATGATATTACACTCGCTGATGCTCTGATACACCGTTTTGACGCTGATCCCCTCGCTGTGGAGGGTGTTAAAAATTTTCGCGAGAATTCCTACCCGCCCCGAAAGATCGTGCCCGATCACGGCAAGCAGCGCAATCTTTTCGTGCGCCTTGATCTTATCCGCGTCGATACGGGAGGAAAGCTCCTTGACGAACTCGCCAAAAGAAATGCTCTTATATTCCGAGCGTTCCACAAAAAAGCAAAGATTGTCAAGCCCCGAATGAGTGTGGGAGATATTGATGTGATATTCCTCGAACACCGCCGTCGCTTTTTTCACAAACCCAAGCTGCTTGTCAAGCATTGCTTTGGAAATTTGAATACAGGTATAATCGCTTTTTCCCGTAATGCAAGTGATCGTTTCACCTCTGGACTTTTCCGTCCTCTTTTTCAAGATCCTCGTGCCGCCAAGCTCGGGGCGAAAGCTATTTTTTAAGACAATGGGAATGGGCGCCTCGTAGAGAGGAAGTAGCGTTTCGGCGTGCAGCACCGACGCCCCCATATACGACATTTCCCGAAGCTCGCGGAAAGAAACCTGCTCGACTTTTTTACTGTTTTCGACGATACGGGGATCGCTGACGCGAATTCCGTCCACGTCCGTCCAGTTCTCATACAGCTCACACCCGAACGCGCGCGCCACAATGGCGCCCGTCACGTCGCTACCGCCGCGAGAAAAGGTCTTGATATGCCCTTTTTCATCCATACCGTAAAACCCGGGGATCACGTACCGCTTGGTTTGATCAAGCGTTTTTGCGAGCGATAAGGTACGCGCAAGATCCAGCTCTCCGTCTTGAAAGCGAATAAATTTCGAGGCGTCCAAAAATTCGTAGCCTAAATAGGCGGCGATCAGCTTTGCGTTCAAATACTCCCCGCGAGAGGCGACGAAATCAATATTCGACTCGGAAAATTTAATTTGCGAGCGGATCAAATCCAACTCCTCTTCAATCGGGAAACTCGGCGCGATCGTAGCAATCTCGCGAAAGGTGTCTGCGATCATGGAAAAGCAAGCGTTAAAGAGGGTTTCGTCAAAGCGTCCCGCATGGCAAGCGTGTAAAAGATCGGTGACCTTTTTACCGTCCGAATTCTTTTTCCCAGGCGCGGAAACAACGACGAGGCGACGTTTTTCGTCTGCCCTGACGATTTCGCAAGCGGCGCGAACGTTTACGCTCGTAGCCAAGGAGGTTCCTCCGAATTTACAAGTGATACTCATTTTTTCCTCTGCCGTCAAAAAATTTTCTTTCTACCATATATTATATAATAAATTGTGAAAAGAAGTCAAACGATTTAAGCGGGAGGAAGATTTTTATAATTTTTTTAAAAACTTTTGAAAGAGGGTATAAAAACGCTTGCCAAAAGCCGAAAAGTTTGATAAAATAACGCAAGTAAAGCGTGAAGCGCAAAATAATGGGGCGTCGCCAAGCGGTAAGGCAACGGACTCTGACTCCGTCATTCGGGTGTTCGAATCACTTCGCCCCAGCCACGAAAAAAGGCATACTAAGCGGTATGTCTTTTTTTTGTGCACTATGAACGAAGCGCAAGAACCCCGACCTTAATCGGGTGGGCAGGCTAGGAGCGAGAACGTCCCCCACGTTAAACGGCGTCCGCCGAATGTAATCTTCGTTGTTTTTAATATTTTCCCTCCCGAAACATCTTAAACTTATAAAAACGGTTGAAATATTTATCAATTCGTGGTACAATATATAGACGAATATACAAAACAAAAATTTCGGAGAAACGTTATGAAATCAAAAACGAAAGAACATTGCTTGTTTGCGCTCGGCGTAGCGATCTGCTTTGCCGTAGCCGCCTTGTCCGTCTTGGCGGAAAAATTTCTTTTCGGGGAATTGCTCGGAGCGTCTATTATCGCCTTGTTTATGGGTACGATCATAAACAGCTTTTTTCATCCCGCATGGATGAAACCCGCGCTTAAATTCACCTCCAAAAAGATACTAAAAATTGCAATTATCCTTTTAGGCGCCTCCCTATCCATCAACACGATCGTGTCCGTAGGCAAGATGACGTTTTTCGTAATGATATTCACGTTTGCCGTATGCTTTGGCGGCGGCTATTTTATCCGCAAGCTTTTTGGGTTAAACTGGAAATTGAGCAATCTTATCTCCGCTGGAACGGGTATTTGCGGCGGCTCTGCCATAGCGGCTATCGCTCCCGTGATCGACGCCGACGACAAGGATATCGCCTTTGCAATGTCCTCCACCTTCCTCTTTGATATGTTGATGATCGCATTGTATCCGCTCATGGGAAAGGCACTCGGAATGTCCGATATCGCCTACGGCATTTGGGCAGGAACCTCCGTAAACGACACGGCGAGCGTGGTTGCCTCGGGATACGCTTTCTCCGAAATCGCGGGCGATTTCGCCACCATGGTCAAGCTAACGAGAACAATCGCTATCATACCCACGGTGTTGGTTTTTGCGTATATCGGTACTCGCTTAAAACAAAAAGAGTTAAAAGCGGCAGGCACAGGTCAAAAAGTGAATTTGGTCAAGATCATTCCTTGGTTTATCGGCGGTTTCTTGTTACTGGCGATCGTGAACAGCGTCGGCTTGATTCCTACGGCAATCTCAGGCACCATCAAAAGCACTAGTAAATTCTTGATGGTTGCCGCGTTAGCTGCTATCGGCTTGGGCACAAGCCTTACCGACTTCAAAAAAGCGGGACTGAAACCCATGTTCTACGGGATCACCATTGACACGTTGGTGACTTTAACGGCGCTTGGCGTCGTTTGGTGTATGGGCTTGACCTGACGTAATACACATTTTTTATCGTCCATATACAAAAAAGCGACAGGTTGCAACCTGCCGCTTTTTCATACGCTAAATTTCCATTTTGAAAAGCTTTTTGTGCCATTCGGGCTTTTTCGCCTCCCCTTGCTCGTATACCCCGAGCGTTTCACAAATTGCAAAAAACCGATCGGCGCTTTCCTTAAACGCCTCCTCGTTATCCTTGAAATACTCCGTCTTATAACCGTTCTCCTTATACAGGAAATCCCGATAAAACGCGAGGATATAATAGGGCGTTAAACGCAACATATCAATACGCTCTAAAAGCTTTGCCCTACGCTTTTCGGAAAGCTCTGCCCCGCGCACCTTTTTCTCCATACCGTCCAGCTTAAACAAGGTCTTTTCGCAAAGCTTGACCATTTTGAATTCCTTGTCGTATTGCTCCGTAATAGTATCCTCGGGAATACGGTCGTTGGGGTAAAAGGAATAAATCCTGCCGTAGTATAAGTGCTCGCACTCCTCGTCAAGCTCCTTCACAACGCGGTCGAAACCGTTTACGATCTCCAAAACCTCTTCGGCGATCACGCCGTAATACAGGCGAATAAACTCCTCGCGTAGCGCGTAAGGGTCGAGGGTAATATCCCAAAGCATTTTGGAAAACACGTAGTTGTCCATAATCGCTTTCCAGTCGTGATATTCCGTCGAATTATTTTGCAGCATGGCGTAAGTAACGCCCAGTTCTTTCAGCTCGGTCAACAGCGGCTTGACCTTTTGGATCGCGGGCTGATAGAAATAATAGAAAGTATAATTCGTCGCATACCCCCAGTACCAAATTTCCGCGCAATTTTTCATAAACGGCTTCCATTTTTCAAAATAATCGGGGCCGTATTTGAGGTCCTTGAAGACTTCTGGACGATACCCGTATTCGCTGGTAAGCGGGTAATTCGTGTTCGAGGTGAGGTCGGCAAAACGAAGCGCAATATTATCGCAAAGCACCACGCTCTCGTCCACGATGGGGGGTGCCTCCTTGCTAAACAAATACGCAAAAATGACAAGCCGAACCTTTCTTTCGGGAATGGTTTTCGCCGCCCATTTTTTGATTTCTTTAGCGATTGCGTTGTAAAAGCGCAAGACCATATAGGTCGCGCCGTATTTCATACCGCGTGAGCCGTCAAATTCCTTTAAATCCTCCTGTCCGCAATTAAAATACACCGCGTCCGGGTTGGACAAAATTTGCTTTTTGAGCGCCTCTAAATACGCGCTTGCCGCGTTCAAGCCCTCCTCGATGCTCCCGTCCTCGGCAATACCGTCGGCGTAGCAAATATCGCGCACCTTACCGTTCAAAATATAGAACATATGCGCGTTCTTTTCCTTATCCGCTTCCGTCGATAAATACTTATCGGGGGAAACGTAAGTCAAGTTGTTATGAGTAGGATTGATGGTAACGTCCATCGGCATACCGCCGCCGACCGTTTCCAAAAGCTCGAAAAATTCGTCCGTTTTTCCTACGTCGCGACCTTTATTAAAATAAATAAATTCGTGCGTTAGCCTCGAACGGGCATAAAAAACGGGAATCGGGGTGTCGTAGGTAAAGCGATTTCCGCGACACTCGGGCGTATGCCCCGTCCCCTCGCTTAAATGGGTACGGTACTTAAACGAGGGAATATTCTTCTCCTCTTGCACCGCCGCGCAAAGCCCGTCAAGCGTAGGCACGTACTCCTCGTTGACGTCGAGAAAACGCACCCCACAATACTTTTCGAGAAAATGATAAATAGCATAAATTACGCCGCGGTTGGTCGCCGCCGCAAGATAGACGTTTCCGCCCGCCACCTTGACGATAAAACCATCGCCGTTTAGCTCTTCCTCGTCAAGCTCTGTGCCGAGCGAGAAAAAAGCGTCCGTCCGCCCGACGGAAATAAACTTTCCGTAGGTTTCGTTTTCCGCCTCCGACGGAAGCGAACAGCCCGTCGCAAGCGCGATATATTTTTTCAATTCCCCTGCCGCAAACAGCTCGCTTTTCGTAGCGTGCGTCGGGTAGAGAATTTTATATTCCGTAGTTTTATCCGTATTTACGATACGGAGAACTGTTTCATTCATAATCTTTCACCTTTCCTTTTAACGCGGTTATGCGCGCCCGCGCTTTTAACGCGGGCGCAAACCGTGTTATCCCTTAATAGTAGACGTCTCCAAACGTAGTATCGTTGCTGTTACTCGTTTCAGGGTCGGACGCCGTTACGATATCCTCCGACTGCATAGCAAAAATCGCCAACGCGGGGGAAAGATAGTCTTTCAACGTTTTCATGATATTACCTCCTTATTCAGTAATTTGTGCCTCAAAATCCCCATTCGGTTTTTAAGGTAGAAATATATTTGTGTTCTGCGTAAGCCGTAACGCCCACGCTTTCGCAAAGGGAAATGAACGTCCGTCTTGCCGACGTTATCTCCTCTTCGCTGCCAAAGTACCGCTCTGCCGCGTACGCCAAATAGAAGGTGGGCGTCAGCCGCATAACGTCGATACGCTTTTTATACGTCGCCTTTTCTTCTTCGGAAAGCGAAGACGCTTCAATGCTCGCCGTCGCCTCGTCTAAAAGCGCAAGCTGACTTTCGAGGAACGCAAGGGGCACTAACTCTTCCACTTGAAAGGTTTCGTCCGATTTGCTCATAATATCGTAAGCAAAATAACGGGGCGTCGTTTCCGCGATCGAAGCCATGTGCGCGTCAAAGTTTGCCACGAACGCTTTTGCCTGTTCAGCCGCCACGCCGTAATACCCGTTCAGGTACTCCTCCTTTAACCCTTCGATATCCTCCGTCGGATCCCAAAGCAGCTTGGATATCACGTACGTTTCCAGCATAGCCCGCCAGTCGTAATATTCCGACGTGGAATGTTGGAAAAAGACGTATTCCGCGCCAAGCCCTTGTAAACCCTCCAACGTCTTTTTCACCTTTTGTAAGGACGGCGTATAGGCAAAATAGTAACTGTGGTTGGTGGCATAGCCCCAGTACCAACTGTCGCCGCCTCCAAGCACGCAAGACCATTTTTCAAAATAGTCCGCGCCGTAAATGTCACCGCTCTGCTTCTCGTCCAAAAGGGAGAAATAGGGATTTGCATACAGATCGGCAAAACGCAAAGTAAGATTGCTTGCAAGCTTCACCGTTTCGTGACAAACGTAGCTATTCCCCGACGCCTTTACGGGCGCTTTTGCGGAAAAGAGATACGCATAGCAAACAAGCTTAACGGGCGTTCTGCCCTCTGCCGTTTCCCACGCCGCGATCGCATTCGCCACCGCGTTGTAGAAACGGAGCACTACGCCTGCGTACGAACCGTAGCCGTAGACCTGCATACCGCTTACGCACGCCGCACACGCACAGTAATCCTTGACGTCCTGTTGTCCGAGCATATGATACTCGGCACTCGGATTTTGCAAGATCTGCGTTTTCAACCCCGCCACGTACGCGCTTGCCGCGTTCACACCGTTCTCGATACTGCCGTCCTCGGCAATGCCGCTCGAATAGCAAATATCTACGGGCGCGCTCTCCCCCTCACGGGTGTAGAACATGGACGGATAGTCCGCGTAATAGCTCGCTGTGGGAACGTAGGTAAGGTTGTTGTGCGCTTGGTTGATCTGCGCATTGATCTTGACCGAGCCGCCAAAGCTTCCGTTTATAACCGTCTGTACTTCGTCTGCCAAGAATTCGTGCGACTGACGCTGTTTCACGTACAGCTCCGCCATACTTTGCGCCGTCTTGCCGTGCTCGGCGACGAGATGCCCCGTCGCGTCGGACAACACGCCGCGGTACTTAAACGCGGGCACCTCCGTCACCTGCCCTATCGGAAATGTGAGCGCCGAAACGCTTGGCACTTCCTCGCAGTCTAATCCGTAAAAGCGTACGCCTACGTATTCTTCCAGATAATAGTACACGCCGTACAGCGTTCCCTTATCCGTCGCACCTGCGATATAGAGCGTTTTTCCGTCGGAAACGAGCACGAACCCGTCGCCGTTCAATTCTTCTTCGTCAAGCTCGATCCCAAGCGATAAAAACGCGTTGGTTTTTCCAAGATAAATTTTTTTGCCTTGCGGAGCAACACTCTCGTGCGCCACGGAAAATTCCTCGCCCGTAGCCGCTTCGAGGTATTTTTTTAACTGTTCTGCCGCCGCCTTTTCCACGGACGAAGCGCTATCCGTGTAAACGAGCGTATACGCAGAATTCGTTACTCCGCTGACGTAAAAAAATCCAAGTCGGACAGGTACGCCGTGGTACCGTTCGGCATACTGAATACGAGCGCGAAATATTTCGCCTCTGCGTTAAGCGCCAAGAATTCCGCAATGTCGATCGTCACCGTAAATTCCGTCACGCCCGCCTCCGTACCGAAGTCCTTGTACACGTAGGTGCCGAACGCCTCGGCCGCGGCCGTGCCGCCGTTCGCGTCGCCGATCCCTGCGCCGTCGCCGTTTCTGCCCGGCGTCTGCTTACTGTAAACACGAATACCTCTGGCTGCGTCAGTAAACGCACCGTCCGTACTCTTCACCTTGAACGACATCATAGCAAAGCCCGCAGCAGCAGCCTCTTTTAAAATAGCGATGTCGGTATACGCAACGAAATCTCTACCGTACAAACCCGAATTCGCATTCTTCATAGTAATCTTTATTGCATTCGCAGTAGCGTCCCAATCCTTTGCATAAGTACCGCCTGGCTGTACCTCCCAAAGACCTTGAGCGGCCGGCGCGGGGGTATTGATTTGCGTGAACCCATATTTAGCCTCTAAATCCACCTCGCGCATAGCAGTCGTTGCCGTTTTCACAAAGTCGAAATTAGTAAAATAAATATAGTTCCCTTTCGGACCCGCCACAACGAATCTGAATTGCTTTGCGTCCGCATTCGCCGACAAATAATCGTTCAGCACCACTCTTACTGTCACCGTAGTAGCCCCCGTTACCGTAGTCGCAAAGTCTTGGTAAAGCCCTACGCCTGCGGTTGCCGCTACGATCGCACCGACGTCACCGCCAGTTTCCGTAGTGGAATATACACGAATCCCTTTGCTTGCATATGCCGCAAAAGTAGCGTCTACAGTCGCATTAAATTCCAACGCGTAATAGCCCTCTGCCGCCGCAAGTTTCAAAAACTCGATATCCATACCGTACGCATAACCGCGCCCAGTAAGATCGTTCCCCCATTTGGACGCAAGCCCCAGCTTACCGTCCGTCGTTCTGCCAAGCCCCTCGCCGACAAACGACCAACGCTGCGTAGCCATACTGCCAAATTTTTCGGTGACGATCGTAGTATCAAAGAAATCGCAAAGATATGCCACGCGATAAACGGTAACCGTATTCTCTTCTACTACGAACAGATCGGAGGGGCCGCCGTAATAATCAATTTTCGTACCCTCAATGGAAATTCCCGTATCCGTCAGCGTGTAATCCGTTCCCTCTTCAAAACCTCTTGCATTCTCGCCTCTGATAAGCATTATTTCCGTGTCTTTTCCGCAATCAACGGTAAGCGGAATATCCTTATACGCAACCGCCGTATCTTTTTTCACCGTTTCATAAATACCGAAATACGCCGAATCGGGCGTTTCGTCCATATCGCGTACGGTTACCGTATGGGTACCCGTAATATTCGCATACCCGAGCGTGTAACTCCCCGAAGTGATCGAACGCACCTTTTTTTGTTCGTAGATAAGCCCGTCGCTTACTTCGCTCGCATACGGATTGAACGCGTTGGTGATCGCCGCGCTTTCGTAAGTAAACGTAGGAGCGGGATTTGCCCAAAGCACGTTATACACCTCCGTCGCACCGCCGACCTCGATCGCGGGAAGCTCGGTTGCCGCTTTCGCCGCCGCCTCTTCCGTGCCTACCGCTTGATAATACCCAAGCTTGATAAAGTCGTTTAAAACGTTCGTCTGCGTTTCGTTGTACGTTTTCGTCGTATCGTCAAGCGCCGCGCCCGCGACCCAAACGATATTTCTCGAAACGCTCACGTCCGAATACGCGTAGTTGCCGCTACCGTCCTTTGCGTACGCGATCGCCACGAATTCACGGTTCAAATTGTTATAATTCAGCCCCGTGAGCGCGCCGTTGATTTGATACGCCTCGCCGTTTTGATACACCTTACAATCGCCGCCCGCAAGGGTCTTGCCCGCTTCGAGCTTGCTTTGCGCGTGTTCCACTACGCTCCCTGACGTATAGTCGTCGAGGAATTCCGCGGGGAAAATGTACATACCGTACGTATACCCCTCGTCGTAGTTCTCGATCACGCCTGTGAAACGGATACCGTACTCCGTTGCATGAAGACGCGCCGAAGCCCCGTCTTTGAGCGTTACGGTGGGAGCTACGCTATCCGCCGAAACGTTCGCCTGTACGCTAAGCCCAAGCCCTGCCGCAAGGCAGAGAGTTCCCAACGCACAACAAGTTGCCATTAGTTTTTTTCTCATTTTTTCTTGACCTCCTTGATCAATTATTTTTTATTTTTTTCGTCAACGTGCCACGAATTGTTTTTCTTTCCCGTTGGGGCTGATAGTACTTATCCAAAATATAGCAAGCAACCGCCGCCCAACCGTGACAAAGACTTCCCGCGCTCGTAAAGTCCATTTCACCAAGCGCCGTTTCCCAGTACGACGTCGCGCCGCTAAACAGCATACCGCCAAACACCTCGCAAATTTGCTCGATCACGAAATCCAGCCCGTTATCGTACTCGATCAGTACGTCGTATTTGAGCGGGAAATACGCAAGCGTCAATTCCACCACGCCGTAGCTTTCGGGATCGCGGAGCACTTTACAAATATGCTTGATCCGCTTTTCGTCCGTCACCGCACCCGCTGCAAGCGCCATAGCCTGCGTATACGCGTGGTATTTCTCGCTACCGAGATAACTCCTGTAAAGTCCCGTTTCCGCGCTGTAAAAGCCCTCTAACGCCCGTTCAAGACGCGCCGCGTACGCGCGGTAATATTTTGCTTTTTCTTCTTCCCCTGCCCACTCGCAAAGGGCGACGAGGCGCTTGGTTGAAAACACGCCGAGTGCCGTAAGCAAACCGTCTGCCTCAGGTAAAATATCCTCCGTGCGCCAAATCTGTCCGTTGCACGGTCCGTCGAGGCCGTCCGACCATTCGTGGAAATTCCAGTAACGAGCCTCCCCAAACGTCATAATCCCTTGCTCCGTCGTGCACTTTTCGTACACCGCGCTGATCTTCTCCGCAACGGGCAGCATTTCCTTTAAAAACGACTCGTCGTAATCCTCTAAAAGGTATTCGTACACGCCCACCGTCCAGTAAAAAGAGCCTGCGGGAATATTCAAATCCACCCGCGAGGGAGCGGTGATGGGAATCAGTCCGTCCTCTTCTTGACAAAGCCCCATAAAACGGAGGCTCTCTCGTGCCATCGTCTTTTCCCCGAACGCACCGTAGCCAAATTTCATTTGATTGCGGCTATCGCCCGTATAAAGTGCCTGTTCCCGCCAAGGACAGTCCTCGTAATGATCGTGCATACAAAGTTCAAGCGTGCGTCTGCCGACCTCGTAAATTTTGTTTAAAAGCCGATCGCCGAAATCCTTTTTCGGTTTTTCGAGGGGATATTCGTCCTCGATTAAGCCGATTTTTTCCACCGTCACCTCTTCGCTCTCCACGTAAAAACCGAGGTATCTGCAACCGATACGGCGGAAATATTCGGTAAACTCGTTCTCGCCCGCTTTCAGCGTAAAGCCGTAGGCGAAATGCCGAGGCCCTACGTTTGCGCGAATACGAAGATCCTGTAGATGCTCCCCCCAACAAAGGTAGGCGCGGCAACTTTCTTTCACACCGAGCTTAAAGCGGGGAAAGCCTACGCTTTCTCTACCCAAATCCACGATTACGAATACGCCGTCGCCCTCTTGGCTTTGAAAGGTCACGGGCGTTTTTAAGGCGTAGAATTTTTCGCGCGGAAGTCCCGTTAAATCGTCGAAAAGCACCGTTTTCATCCAACAGTTTTGTACGATCTCCGCTTCCGTTTCCCCGCCGTTTTTCTTGAATACGCCCTGCGCGGTAACCACGCCATAGCTTTCCTTTTCCACTTTGGTCTTTTTTACGGGGCGAGGCACTTCAACGTACCCCGTTTCTTTTTCCACCGCCCCTTCCCAAGGCAACTCCTTCGCCGTAAAATCGTAACGAAAGCCAAGTCCTAACTGCGGCGTGGTCATTGCGCCCGCGCCGTAAGCGTTTAACTGCCGACAAAGGGTGGCCTTAGAGGAATATGCAAGCACCTTTTCTCCCTGCTTGATTTCAAATGCCACACAGGGCACGTCAGCGCGTACCGTCATGCCGTCCACGCCCATATGGAAAGCGTGTACGGTAAGCTCGTTTTCGCCCGCTTTTACGTATTTTGTAATTTCCACCTCGTCATAGACCTTATACGAGGGAACGTCGGGATACTGTCCGTTTGCCGCGAACACGCCGTTTACGTACGCTACGTAGCGGTATTCCGCGCTGATCTTCAAGCTCACCGCGCCGCCCGTATACGTAAACGGTAGCTTAAATTCCGCAAACGAGGGAGCCTCGTCTTGCTTGGTCCAAATCCAAATCATTGCGCCACCCCGTTACTTGTTTCTGCTTTTTACGTACTTTTCGTAGTCGGGAAGATATGCCCGCGTTTCGTAGAGCATTTCGTCGTACATCTTTCTCGCTTGATCAAGCGGGAGCCGCATTTGCGGATCGTTAATGAACACTTTAAACGCCCCCTCGTAATCCCCCGCAAGCGTGCATTTTACAATCTCCTCCTGATTGTACGAATGGCGAATCACCAAATGGTTGACCGCGTCGGGGATCGCTCCTGCGTATAAGGGACGTACACAATCGCCCGAGAAATAGGCGTTGGTTTCTACCACCGCGCCCAACGGAAGATTAGGGATTTGCCCGCAGTTGGGAATATTTACGTTGGTCACGTACGAGCCTAACCCCGCAAGCGCCGCCATTTGATTGACGCCCTCTTCGCCCGAAGCTTTCAGGGCTACCGGCTTAGTGCCCGCAACCAGCTCTTTCGTTTCTTTGACGCGGTCTGCTTTGTCCTGTTTTCTCCAAGCAACGCTCGTAAGCGCATACTTCCATTTCGCCGCCGTTTCGTGATCTTTCATATACCAGTCCGCGGGCACGAATTCGCAAAGGTGGCGATCCCCCGCCGCCGCAAGCACGCCGTAACGCTTGAAAAGGTCAAGCTTGATAGCGGAATTCGACTGGAACATTTTATTCATCCAGTTGAGCGTTTTAAAGGAATCACCCTCGGGGTTTTCCATAGCGTACTGCCACATCATGGGCATCAGGTCCTCGCCCTTATAGCGCGCCTCGTTTACCCACGTGAAATGGTTGACGCCGAATAAATTGATGTCAATTTCCCGCCTCGTAGCGTGACCGCCCGTTTTCGTGTTGTACACGTTTGCGATCAGCTCCTGCGTGCCGAATACCTCGTGGCAGCAGCCAAACGCTTTAATTTCGGGGAATACAGCAAAAAGCGTGCGCGTACAAACCGTCATGGGGTTGGTGTAATTGATGACCCAAGCGTTTGGAGAATATTCTTTGATTGCCTCTGCGATCACCTTAAACATAGGGATCGTACGAAGCGCGCGAATGACACCGCCCGGACCAACCGTATCGCCCACCGATTGATACATACCGTATTTTTCAGGCCAATGTACGTCCACCTCCATTTCGTCAAAGGTGGCGGGCAAAATCGAAATTACGACGAAATCCGCACCCGTGAGCGCCTCTTGCAGGCTCTCCGTCATGACAAACTTCCAGTCGCTCTTTTTGTCGGGCAATTCGTTCATTTTATTCCCGATCACCGCATTGTCGCGCGCCGCCTCGAAATCAATGTCGTAAAGCGCCACCGTACCCGACATTCTATCGTCAAGGAACAAATCGCTCATCAAGTACCGCGCCCACCCGCGCGAACCGCCGCCGATATAGGCAATTCTCACGTTTTTTGCTTTTCCGTTTGCTTTTTCCATTTTTTCAGTTCTCCTCAATAAAAATATATTTCTCCGATAATTCCGTTCGTTTCCGTTGCTTTTTCAAAGACGATCTGTAATTCGTTTTCGTCCTTTAAAATTCCCGAAACATCCACTTCCAAATTTTTAAAATCATACACGGTCACCCGCTGAAACGCCGCTTCGTCAAGAGCCTCTCCGTTTAAGAAAATCTTTACCTCTCCCGCAAACGTTTCCGTTTCAAAGAGCATTTTCGTCGCGTCCTTACCCTTGAATTTTGCCGTAAAGACAGCGCGTACGGGATAGTTTTTCCGCACGATCGTCGCGTCGTTCACCGCGTCGATCAAGATCCGCTCGTTATCCCCCGCGTAAATTTCCCGAAGCTGCCCCGCCTGCACGTTTTCAAAATTCTCCCCCTTGCCCTCGAAGGTCACCGAAAGGTCGTAGCGCGCAATACACGCTTTTACGTCCACGGGCGGCAGGTACGTCCACCGCGCGTGCTCTTCGTGCGGCAATACTTTCTTTTCGTAGCGTACGGGCGTATATTCCCCCGCCCTTTCCTGCGCCGTCGAAAGCTTTAACGCGTGGAACGCATACCCCTCCAAGGACAACTCTGCAAAGCCGCCCGTCGCTTTTACCGTCAGCCAAGCGTCCTTTTCCAAATCGTACAGCGCCGCGTCTGCTTCCGTCTTGATTTTTACCACCGTGTTTTCGTCGGTGTTGTTAAACAGGAAAATACAATCGCCGCTCTCGTTCGTTTTACGGAAAACGAGCACGTCCTTATGATCCCCTTTCACACTTTCAAATTCGGTGTGCTTGGCAAGCGTTTTCAGCCGCTCCGTTTCAAACGTTTCCTCGTCCTCGAACACAAACAAATTCGCCTCCGTCCTTTTCAGCCGCTCGAAAATGGGTTGCATGACGGACGCCCCGCCGCTTACGTACACGATATTGTCGTAGGTTTTGATCCCCACCGTCGCTCTTCCTTTGCCAAAATGCTTTTCGACGTAGTTGCAGTCGGTAATATCGAACTCGATATGATTTTCCGTCAGCGTTTTCACCGCCGCAAGCAGCTTTTCATTGAGCTTTGCACAGCCCTCCTCCGAACGGACGGTAAATTCCCAGTTAGGGGAAATTAAGAGGGTATTCGCCGTCGGCTTATGCGCGGAAAGCAATTTCCCGTATTGATCGGTAAATTCGGCAAATTTGGCAAAGTCCTTAAAGTCAGGGTCTTGGAAAAAGAAAGATTTCCCCGCGTCGTACTTTCTGTACCCCGCCGTACCGTAATAAAAGCCGTGCGGCACGGAGGTATTCGCCCCCATAATAAAGGTCCAGCCGCAGTACCGCTTCATACCCTCCAAGCCGAAGTTGTACGGCGTTACGCCAAACATTTCGCAAAATACCCGCTCGCTCCCGCGTTGATGGGCGACAGACGTCACCGATTTCGAGCCGAATACCTGACGGTAATCGTTTCTCGAAGAGGTCTTAACGTAAATTGCGTCGAAGCCCGGGTGATCAAACTCCCACATACACTCGTACACGTTGACGCCTTTGATCGCTTGATAATAAAGGCTTTCCTCGCTCTCCAAATGCCCCATGAATTCAAGGCCGTTTTCCTTACAACAGTCCCGCAAATTCATAATAAAGTTTTCTTTAAAGAGCTTGGCGGCGATCTGCCAGTAATCCTTTCTCACCACCTGTGAAAAATCGTCCTCTAAAATCATACGGTAGTAATGCTCGGTCAGATCGTAGCCCTTTTCCTTTAAAAACACCTCTTCGATCTTCTCCGTCCAAGGCAACATACCGCCCGAAACAGGCTCGTCGGTGAAAATGAGAAAGTTGCGTTTTTCTCGGATATGCGTTGGAATCGCCTCCGCCTGCTTACGGTAAGCATATTCCTTATAATACTCGACGCTTTCTTTATTTAAATTATCCACAATACTGCCGTAACGGTTGATTCGCGTGCAAAGTGCCGCGTACGCAACGTATACCTCGGAGCCGTCGTCGATCTCTTCCGCGTAAAAGAGCAGCTCGGGGTGGTAGGTCGCGGCGCGCCTATGCGGTAAAACGTCGGTGTAACCGTTGTAGCCAAACCGCCCCGTGATGCAGTAAAAATCGGGACGCGTCACGCCAAAGCCGTCTGAAAGATCTTTCACCGTGCCGTCCTTTTTTACCTCGTAGGCACGCAAAGGACGGGCGTTTCCAAGCAGCGCTTTCGCCCTTCCGTTCTCCACGTCCACCTTTTGCACGAACAATTCCCGCGCGATAAACTCGGGATGATCGAGGGCAAGCTTGCCGCCAAGATTTCCGCTTGGATAAGCGTCCTCGTCATACAAGTACACGGTGAGGCCGTGTTCCTCCCCTTTTTGGAAGATGTAGGCGATATCTTCATACCATTTTTTGTTCCCAAAGCCGCGGTCGATCAAGCCGTCGCGGGCGTGAATGAAGAAGCTCGTAACGCCGCACTCTTTCATCAGCGACATTTGTCTGTCCACTTCCTCTTTCACTACCACGTCGTTGAGCATATACAGCGGGATCGGTTTAAAATCTTTTAATCCGTTCGTTTTCATCTCTCACCTGTTATAAATACGGGTACTGCGCTTTCAGCTCCGAAATGGGGTGATGCTCAGCATAATACAAAACGCCAAAATAATCGCAAAGATCGAAGAATTCCCTCGTCGCCGCATTTTGCTTTTCAATATCCCCCGAATAGAAGGTGCCGCGATTGATAAGCTTCATATACAACGGATAGGTCTTGGCCATCAACACCCTGTCGTAAAGCCCCGCCTTTTCCTCTGCGGCAAGCTCTTCGCTCGCCTCCACCTTGCTTAAAGCGCGGTCAAGGATTTTAAGCTGCCCGTCAAGGAAAGCGAGCGGCACGTCCTTGGGGTCGGTCGCGTCGTTGAAATATTGCTTATCCACGTTTTGCACGACGTTGCCGATCCACTCCTCGTAGTTGACGGTAAATTCGTTTATCTCCTCCGCCGCAATCCCGTAATACAGCTCCATAAACTCGCGACGAAGGGCCATAGCGTCTTGGTTGGGGTTCCAAAGGAGCTTGGATAAGTTTTTTCCTCCAAATATTTTATTTATTTTTTTAATTTTTTTCTTCAACGGCAGCCTCTTTTTCAAGCTCGTCGAAGTCTTCCTCTGAAAACTCGCTCAAATATCTCTCTGCAATCATTCTTGCGCCCGCTTCCACAAACAGTAGCGTCAGCTCCGTTTCATCAATCAGTAGCGCGGGATATTTCTCGTTGACCTCCAAAAACAGCAAGCCTTCCGCGTCCTCCCCCAAACTTTTCAATTCTTCGTACTGCCTAACAAGGGCTTTTGACGTTTCTTTCAGATTTTTATACAACGCCTCCGTAAAACGTTTCCGTCTTTTTCCGTTTTTCATTACCCTTCCTTCCTCGGACGGCTCCCGTCTTTTTTATCTGATAAGATATCTCTGTTTTGTATAACAAAACAGAAAGGTACCTTTCTCCTTTTATTTTGTAATTTTAACGTATCATTTCACAACAATCTATCATAAATATAGCACATTCTTGTCTTAATTTCAAGAGAAAATCTTATCGTAAGGGGGCTATTTTAGCACAATCTTATTCTATAATCAACTCCGTAACGGGCGAAAGTCAAATTCTTCTCGCACCGTACTCTTCCCGTTCACAGGAAAATCTATCGCGTAAATCGTTTCCTCGTCAAACGCGCTTATTATGTTTATGTGACCTTTGTATTTAATCTCCTGTACGTTTGGCCGTAAGCCCGAAAGGCTCTTCAGCGTCACCCCGCCGACGCACACGTCGCCGTCCGCGTTCAAGGTGGGCCGATTAAAGGACAGGAAACGGAAAGTCACCCCCTTTTCTATCCCTTTACAGTCGTATTCAACACGCACCCCCTCGTCAAGCATACGGTAATTAACGACAAGACTTTCAACGCCGTCGTACGCTTTGGCAAAGTCAAATTTAAAATTTCTATCCGTGACCTCCAAAACGCCGCCCACGTTTTCCACGCCAAGCTTTTGGTAGCCGCCATTCACGATCGGCACGCTGTGCCCCATAGAACCTGCAGCAAACGTCTTCTCGCCATAGCGCACCTCGTCATCTTTAAAATATTGCCACGTGTATTTTGCGGGTCCTGGGTCTACGATCACCCCTTCGCCGTCAACGACAATCTGAAAGGAGCCGACGTCGTTATGGTTGTGCGTTTCGCTGTTATTACCGCACTTCGCCGCAAAAGAATACTTCTCGCCTTTATAAATGAAAATTTGACTTTCGGCGTAATAGACACTTTTATTTTCTTTGGTTCGATTTTTTTCGCTCAGCCCAAATTCAGCCACCCCGTATAGTGCCCGAAAAGCTGACGCTTTGCCTGATTTTTGCGGCAGCTGCAAAACGAACTCCTCGTCAATGCAGTAGTACTCGGGCAGGGAATAGCCGTCCTTGAAAAGCCGTTTTGCCGCGTAGGAAACGTTCGGGTGAACGTACGTCTGCTTGTGGCCGCCGTCGGCGAACGGCAAATAGCATTTTCCCCCCAAGCACGCATTTTCGATATAGCGTAAGCTCTTCTCCACCTTTTCACAGGCAAGCAATTCGGGACGCTCGCCGAGGAGCTGCTCGTATATGTCGAAAAATTGCGTAAAAAAACCAAAGCCGTACACCCAGTACCCGACGCCCTCCAACGAAACACCCTCGTCGGTAAGGCCGTCGAGATAATTTTCCAAGGAGCGAAACAACCGATCCTTTACCGCCGCAAAGCGTTCGGGAAAGGCGTACAGGTATACGATCCCGACGCTGCCCGCGCAAACGGCAGCCCAGTTGTTCTTCAACTCCTCCCAAAGCTGCGTCCTGTTTTCGTAATTGTCGATAATTTTCCGTTTTAACTCCGACGCGATCCTCAACCGAATATCCGCCGAAAGCCTTTCGCCAAAGACGTAGAGCGTTTCTGCAAGATAGTAGCCCGTTTCCGCTGAAAACAGGTCGATCACGCTATAATCAAAGGAATTGTCCTTTTGCAAGCAATGGGCGGGCAAAACCCAAGTATATTCCTCCAAGATTGCATTCAAGACGTCCTCCAACGCCTCCAAATATCTCTCGTCGGCAAGCGCGAGCAGCTGTAAATAACAAAACCGTTTCCGCTTATCGTAATAGGTTGCTTGATAGGAGTCGCGATCCCCCGTTTGATAGATCAATTTGAAATGGGCATACCGACTAACGGGAATAGGCGAGGCGGAATAAAGCGATTCGTAAGCCCTCTTCACCTCTTCAAGGAGCTTTTTCCCGTTCTCCGTCTGCGACGCGCGGCGTAAATTTTCGTACGAATATTCAAACATATATCCTCTCCTTATTTACCAAATCAAAAAGTTAGAGCCTTTCAATTTCAAAATAGCTTCCGTAAAGAAGAAATCGCCATAGATGATAGGGATATGCACCCCACCCTTATATTGCTCGCTCCCCATTTGCAAAATGCTGTCGTTCTCGTCGGAAAAATCACACCAGTTCTTTTCCATTGCCTGCAAAATACAGATCGCCGCCGCAAGATATTTTTCCGCTTCCGCGCCTTCAAGACACTTTGCAATTTCTATCATTCCGCACGCCGCGATCGCTCCCGCCGTCGAATCGTATTTAAGCGGCGTTTCAGGCTGTTTAAAATCAATACGGGGCAACCACTCCGTTTTTTTCGTTTCTTCTATAAACAAATCGGCAACGCGCCGCGCCACTTCCAGATATTTCTTATCCTGCGTATGAATATAGGAAAGAATAAATCCGTACACCGCCCAGCTTTGCCCGCGCGACCAACACGAGCCTTCTTTATAGCCCTGTCCCCCGCGCGTACCCAACACCTTCGGCTTTGTCGTATCGTGCATAACGATATGGTGAATCGTGCCGTCCTCGCGCACGTGATCACGAGCGCACATATCCGCTTGCGCGACTGCAATATACTTGAACCTGTCATCGCCAACTTCTCTGCTTGCCCAGTACAAAAGCGGAATATTCATCATACTGTCGATAATCGTCCAGCCCTCGCTGTTCTCGATATTCCAAGCGCGGATAAACTCGCCCTTACTATTGTACCTGCTCGCCAGCAGCATTGCCGCAAGCAAATTATTTCTTCTAGAACGTTTATCGCCCGTAAGCCGATAGGAGGCGCCACTCGTCAAATGGAACATAAACCCCACGTCGTGATGAAGCCCGTCTATCTCCTCAAAAGCCTTTTCCAAAAGCCCCTCGCTCACTCTTGCCGTCACCTCATATTCGGGATTTCGCGTCGCCTCGTACATTAGCCACATCAAGCCGCCCCAAAATCCGTTCGTCCACCAAGTGATGTTATTCTTCCTGTCGTCGTGAACGCCATCTTTGACCGTGTACGGAATTTTCTCCCTGCTTCTTACTGCACAATGCGAAAGCTTTTCGTCAAGCTTTTCAAAAGTCCGCTCGATCCAGCTTTTGTGTTTTTCGATCAGATCCGTAAAACTCATAGCACACCTCTTATTTAGGTTGTTTTCCGATATACGCCAAAATACCGCCGTCTACGTAGAGAATATGTCCGTTCACGAAGTTGGACGCCTCGCTTGCAAGGAATACCGCAGGTCCTGCTAAGTCTTCCGCTTCGCCCCAACGTGCCGCAGGAGTCTTTGCGATAATAAAGCTGTCGAAAGGGTGTCTTGAACCGTCCGCCTGTCTTTCTCTAAGCGGTGCTGTTTGAGGCGTTGCGATAATATCAATCTTCACCGTGGGATAAGCGGTATGTGCAGGGCAGGAGCTTACATAGAATTTCGCAGGCTCGGTTTCGTCGCAGCTCTTAAAGGTGATTTCCTTATTCCCCATACCGATATAAATGCCGTCGCGGGGGTTCATTTCATATTCCACGCCGTCTACCGTGATAATCCCCTTGCCGCCGATATTGATACAGCCCATTTCTCTACGCTGCAAGAAATATTCAGCCGCAAGCTCTTTTCCCGCCTCTAATTTGAGGGTCTGCCGAACGGGCATAAGACCTGCCGTGAGGATACGGTCGATATGGCTATATACCATTCTTACGTTGTCTTTCGTGAAAAGGTTGGCAATATGAAATTCCTCGCGCAACCGTTCCGTCGTATAATGCTTCACGTCCTTTGCGTTTGATGCCTGTCTTACAACGCCTCCGTAAAACGTTTCCGTCTTTTTCCGTTTTTCATTACCCTTCCTTCCTCGGACGGCTCCCGTCTTTTTTATCTGATAAGATATCTCTGTTTTGTATAACAAAACAGAAAGGTACCTTTCTCCTTTTATTTGTAATTTTAACGTATCATTTCACAACAATTTATTATGAATATAGCACATTCCTGTCTTGATTTCAAGAGAAAATCTTATTTTTATGGGGCTATTTTAGCATAATCTTATTTAATCCAAAGAAAAAAAACATTGTGTATAATGAAAGTGCGGAGAAATATCTTTGGTAAGCGTACTTGCAATGTCATTTATAGGACGGTTGAGGAATTGCGCAGACATATTGATTTCATATTGCCCGTCGTCTTTTTCGTTCTCTTTCCATACCTTGTTGCAGGTAAACCAACCGTAAGCGCGGTTGCGTTCGTCCGTTTGTACCGTGATTACGGGGCGTTCAAGCTCGTTTTTGAAAAGCTTTGAATTAAAATACTCATAAAGCCTACCGAGCCAAGAAATTGTTTCGAGATACCGTTGCGTTCCATTTGTCATTTGTTTTACCTCGCTTTAAATAAAAAATTGTACCGAACAGCCTTGTTTTACTGTTCGATACAATTATAAAACTTTACACAATAAAATTTTCGATAAATAAAAGCTTTTAAACCGTGGACAAGCGAAAAAATATTTGCTATACTATAAGGGTATAAGGGACGCCGAAAAAGGCGTCAAGGAGCGCGCAGTATGTCGTTACAGCTTTTTTATTATCGACACAACAAACATCTTCCCACCATTTCCCGTATGCCCCAACGGCTTAATTACTACGAGCTAACGTTCGTCATAGAGGGAGAAATCGAATACCTCCTCAACGACGCCACCCTCCGCCTCAAAACGGGGGACACGGTTTTTATCCAGCCGAAAACGGTACGGGCGAGAAAAGCAATCCAAAACGCGGACTACATCTCCTTTAATTTTTTGGCAGACGAGGGGGAATGTAACTTTCCCACCCTCCTTTCTACGGCCATGACGGACGTCGTCAAGCTGCTTTTGCATAGCTTCGACAATATCTACAACGAAACGCCCAGCCTTTCGGACGAACGGCTGAACCTGATTTTTGAATGTATTGTAAAACAGCTCCGTCACCAAATGGAGAAAAAGACGGAACACCCGCTCGTTTTACGCATCAAACGCCACGTTAAAGAGCGGCTCAACGAAAAGCTCACTCTCGAAGAGATCAGTCGAATTACTTTCTTTTCCCCCTCCTACTGCGAATCCGTTTTCAAAAAGGAAACGGGGAAAAGCATTATCGACTACGTCCTTGACGAGCGGATTGCTTTGGCGAAGACCCTGCTTTGGGAGAGCGGTTACACCCTGCCCAAAATCGCCGAAGTCGTCGGCTTCAACGACTATAACTATTTTGCGCGCGCCTTCAAAAAGAAAACGGGCTACACTCCCACCGAATACGTCAAAAAATCCATTTTTTAACGGACTTTTTTAAACGCCGTATTTCGCGGCAGTTTTTAAAAGCTGTGAAAAACAGTCTCCGAGCGCGCGCTGTTCCTCGGCAGTCAGCCTCTCTCGGGCACAATATAAGGCGATTTGTTTGGACAATTCCTCCGTTTGCAATCGCTCCAAAGCGGCCAAAGGCGCCGCTTTTAATTTTGCAAGCAGCCCTTGCACGTATTCAAGACGCACCCCCGTTTCGCTTTTCTCCTCCTCCCGCGGCTTTAAAGCGGTATCGAGGCGTAAGCGTAAATACCCGTTTTTATCGTCAGGCAGCATAAATTCCACCCGTCTTTTTTTCTCCTCTCTCCTCTTTTTCAAAAACCGCGCACGCCGCCGAACGGCAAGCGCCCCCGTCAGGAGCAACACACCCCCACCCCAAAGGCTCAACGCGAGGAAAAGACACAAAAACAACCCCTCTTCCAAAAGCTCGCCGCTTAAAAAAGCAAAAAGAAAAAAGCCTCCCAAAAGCGCGGCGACCCAACCCGAGTACACGGACGTCGAGCGCGCAAAAAAGCCGATCGCCACCCCCGTTAAAACCGCCGCGAGCGCCACCAAAAAACAATGTTCAACGCATCCCTGCCCCATAGAAACAATATATTCCGTCATAAAAAACTCCCTTTGGCTTTCTTATTGCCAAAAGGAGCTTTTTTTATACCTTACTTACTCATTCATATCCACTTCAAAACCTCGATAAATATTCACGATCGTACAGCGTATCTCCCTCTCCTCCTTTTTCAGGATCCGCGCCACCGCCTTTTTATAGAGCGTAAGTTGCGGCAAATAGCTTTCGCGAAGCTTTTCCGCCCCCTTTCTCGAATACTTATAATCGACGATCTCCACGTCCGTTTCCCCCTCCGCCATCAAGTCGATCGCCCCTTGAAAAAGCAGCTCGTCCTTGCACTCTCCGTCCGCTACGGCTATCCCTACGAGCGGCAACGCCTCACAAGCGGGGATCGCCGCCAAAAACCGCCGTTCACGATACAGCCGTTTTTCTTTCAGCCGTGCAAATACGGGCAAGGACAAAATTTCCGTCAACTTTTCCACGCAAAGCAGCCGCGCGTATTCCTCGGAAAGAAGTCCTTGCGCTTTCATAGCAAACAGCTCCTCCTCTACCCAAACGCTAAGCTCCTCCCCTTGCGGGCAAGCAAACGAACAGTTCTCCAAAAACGCGTGATAGGCAAGCCCCTCTTCCACGCCCGTATTCTCCCCTTCCAAGGTCTTATCCAAGGAAAACGCTTCGCTATCGCGCACCTGCTCCGTTTCGCCGTCAAACTGTCGCATCAACGCCGTTGCAGAGCTTTTCACAGGCAATTCCTCACAGCCCGTATGCGCGTATTTCCAGTCAAGCGCCGCGCCGAATTCCGCTTTCAACCCGTCGTCCACCTCGCCAGCAAGAGCCTGACGGGGAACGGTGAGCGTTTCCTCCTCGCTCTCTTCCGCCGTCAAGTCTTCCCACAACGAAAAATCGGTAAGGTCGGCTACGGAAGCCGCGTAACGCACGTCCGTCGTTTTCTTTTTCTCGTCGAAAATAAGATGTAACCCGTATTTCGCGCGCGTGAGCGCCACGTAATACAAATTCAGCTCGTCCTTTGCCCGCTCGGCAAGCTTACGTTCTTGAAAGAGAAGTCGAAGCACGCTGCCGCGCAGGGTCATTTTTTCGGCGTCGTGTGCCTTAGGCGCAAGGCCGAATTCCTCCTCCACGAGGACAGGCGCGCTGTCCACCGCGTGGAAATTGTGGCTTAAATCGTCTACGACGACAATCGGGAATTCCAGCCCTTTCGAGGCGTGCATGGTCATAATACGCACGGAATTTTCCCCGCCGTTCTCGCTGTAATTAACGGTAAAGGAAAGCAGCTTTAAGCGCTCTAAAAACTCATGCACGTTCAACGGTTCAGCCGAGGAGGCCTCCTCCAAAAACCGACGGATCCGTTTCAAGCAATTCTCTCCACCGTAGCGCGCGAGAAAGCTTGCCTCCAATCCTGTTTCCGAAAGAATTTTATTTAAAAGCTCCTCAGCCGAAAGCAAATGCGAAAGGCGGCGCAGCTCGGTAAGGTAGGCGAAAAACCGCCGCAACTTTCCCGCCACAGCGTCCGTTTCCCCCTCGGCGTACGCGCGGCAAGCGTCACGAAAAAACGCCTTGTTCCCTTGTGGATAACGCAGCCTAACGGCTGCAAGCTCGTTTTCATTCAAGCCACCCATGTCCGAAACCAACGCACTAAACAGGGGAATATCCTGCTCGGCGTTATCAATCAATCGCAAAATATCCGTCAGCGTTTGAATTTCCGAAAAATCAAAAATATTGACGGGGGATTCGGAGGTAACGGGGATCCCTTGCTCGCTAAGTGCGGCGACAAGTGCCGAAGTTCGACGTCCGTTAGAGCGCACGAGCACGGCAATATCGGCATATTCCGCCGCACGCACCTCACCCGTTTCGTTGTCGAAAAATCTTTTTCCGCGCGCGCTTTTTACTATCCTCACCACCGCTTGCACCGCGCTATCCTCTTCTTTCTCCGCTTTCCCTGCGTTTTCGCGTACGGAATACACGCCGCGAGAAGGTAGTCCGTTCACCTCCTCTATCTGCTCCTCCGCTTTTTTCTTGCCGAGGAAATGCAATTTCACAAACCCCTCGTAGCCCTCGGGGGTGGAGTAATTCTCCCCAACTCGCATTTTCCCCTCGCGCTCGTAATCAATCCCGCAAAACTCTTCCGTCATAGCACGGGAGAACTGCGTATTGACCGCCTCCAAAACAGGCAAACGGCTACGAAAATTATGGGGCAGCTGCAATGCGTTCGCCTTTTCGTCCGCCTTGTACTCCTCCCAAGTTTCTTTAAAATATTTGGACTTACTCCCCCGAAACGCATAGATCGCCTGTTTCATATCCCCGACAAGGAAAACGTTCTCCCCCGACACTAAGCGTATCAGCTTTTCCTGAACGGGGTTGACGTCCTGATACTCGTCCACGAATACGTAGCGGTAACGCTCCCGCATCTCTTTTGCGATCTCCTCGTCCCGCAACAGCTTCAAGGCAATATGTTCAAGGTCGTTATAATCCAACACCCCTTTTTCTATCTTTTGCCGCGTATATTCTTCGTCAAAGCGGAGCAAATACTTAGCGAGCGCCCGCGCGATCTCACCCGCGCTCAAAAAGGCGCGTAGCTCTTCCTCGCGCGTACCCAGCTTTTTCAGCTTACCGTCCACCTCTTTTACGCCCGCCACGGCAAACGCGAGCCTTTCCACCCACTCGGCGTAATCGGGCGCCATATTTCCCGTTTCCTTTTTAGAAAAACAAAGCGGCAATTCTTTCCACTCGAACACGCTCTGTGCCCGCCGCGCCGCCTCCACGTACTCCGCCACCTCCGTCGCCAAGGGCAAAGACCCTTTCTTTTCCTTGCGTTTGAGCGGCTTTTTGCCCGCCGCAATCCGCTCGTCACACTCCCGTTGATAAAGAGCGTCCGAAAGGTCTTTTTGCGCCTTGAAATATTCCAAGGCCTTTGCCGCCGTTTCCGCGTAATAATCCAGCTTGTTTAAAAAAGCCAACCGAAGCGCCTCGCACACCCTATCAAAGACGCCCTCGTCAAGCGTCTGCGTGCGCTCCAAGTATTCAAGATAATCGTCGCGACTGCGCAAACCGTTATAGGTGGAAAGAAAAATTTCCCGAAGATTTTCGTCCTTTTTCTTGCGGTAATAGACGGAAAGCAGCTGATAGAAATCAGGATCTTTACTCTCGTAGCCCTCTTCAAAGATCTCGTCAAGCGCCCGTCCTTGCAACACCTTTCCGTCCGCGTCCTCAGCGGAAATAATGGAAAAGGTATTTCCCACGCCCGCCGCGTAGAAATGGGTCTTAATGAGCCGCGAGCAAAAGGAATGTACGGTGGAAACGTCCGCGCCCGCCACGGCGGCGAGCTGCTTTTTAAGATGCGTGCGCTCCGCGTCCGTCCTTGTCCGCTCCCCCATGGCTTTGATAATTTTGGCGCGCAATTTTTCTTTCATTTGCGCCGCCGCTTTTTTCGTATAGGTCACGGCTAAGATCTCGGAAACGTCCACGCCCGAAAGAATGAGCGCAAGCATTTTTTCGATCATCACCGTGGTTTTGCCGCTCCCCGCCGACGCGGAAACGATCGTTCTGCCCGTCGCGGAAATCGCCGCCTGTTGTTCGTTTGTAAACTTCGGCGTAGCCATCTCACTCTCCCTCCTTTTCCCGTTTTACAATCTCGGCAATCTCCTGCGCCTTGATCGACTTTTCCTTACGCACCTTAGACCTGTCGCCCCGACAAGCCCCGCACGCCCCTTGAAATTCACAGTACCCGCAAACGCCGCCGTAAGGGGTCGGCTCGATATACCCGCTCCTGACCTCCTCCCGCGCTTTATCCGCAAGCAGCTCCGCATACGAAAGGAAGTAGGCAAAGGTTTCCCCGTCCATGGCGTTTTCGGGCGGTTTTTTGTCGATTTGCATATCGAAATATTCACTCTTTTTTCCCGCCGCAAGGTTATTATCGCCGCGAAGCACCGCTTCCTCGTCGGCGTTAAAGAACCCTTTCATGCGGAATTTTCCCTCCTCCGACTCGCTGTACGAAAGGGAGGCGGGAAAGTAAAACACCCCGGCAGGTATGCGTTCACCCTTGACTGCGGACATATACAGTTCCAACTGCATCTTTCTTCCCACGTAGTAGGAGGTTGCCGACGCGTCCGTCGAGGAGGTCTTGTAGTCCACGATCCGCACGTACTCGTCCGACGCGTCCACTCTGTCCACTTTTCCGTGGAAATAGGGCGTCGAAACCGTCTTTTCCACCTCTTCGACGCGGTAACGCGAATTTTTGATCTGTCGATATACCGCCAACGCAACCGCCACCCCTTCGCGAAGGAGGGCGTCCGAGGAATACGCTCCCGCCGCCGTTTCCTTTAACGAGGCAAACAACGGCTCTGAAAGCAGCTCTTGGGCGACCCCAAGTGCGTATGCAGAGAACTCCTCCTCCGTGGAAAACTCGTCGATTTTCGGCGTCGTTTTTTCCAAAACGGCGTGAATGAGGGTACCCGTGTCCGTAGCCATCACCGTCGTTTCCTCTCTCCGCTTCAATTTTAAGCCGTGTTCGAGGAAGTTTCGATACGGGCAGGAAAAATACCCCTCGATATTCGTCGGGGAGAGGGAGTTTCCCGTAAATAAAAGTTCAGCGGAAAGGGGCGCGGTCTTTTCCGTTTCCACAGCCGCTCCGTCCACCTCGACGCCCCGTTCCTCCAACGCCTCCAACAGCGCGGAGTACTCCTTTCGCTCCGTCGTTTTTCCCTCCTGAAAGGCGTCCATTTCCAAAAGCAACTCTCTTACGGCAGGCGCCACAGCCGAAGAACGGTATTTCCGTTCCTTCCAAGACAACGCCTTTTCTACGGGCAGCTCTTCCCCCCGCACGTTGACGAATAATCGCCTTGTGTAAAAAATAAGATCGCTCACGGCAGTATCCCCGCTACTGCCCATAGGATAGGTCAAATACAGAGCGTCCGTAAAGGTACAAAGATTTAAGGAGGCGTTTTCGCGGTTGCGGAAATTAACCTCCGACACCATGGGTTCAAGCGCCGCCTTTACCTCTAAAAGCTTTTCCTTGTCACGATCGGTAACGAGGTTAGCGTCGCCCGAAGAGGTGGGCGCAGCGTCGGTAAGCCCAACGGCAAACAACACCCTTGTCCGTTCAATCCTACTGCCCACGAGGTCGCCGATAAATACGGCGTCCGTCTTTAAAGGGGTCGGCGCAATCTCCGTCGCCTCCAACCCGTCGGCAAGCACCGCCGAAAAATCGCGTAAAGCGATCTCTTTCTCGCCCGTCAAAAGCTCCACCTCGCACACAAGCGCCTCTACGGCGGGCAAAATCTGCAACAAATAACTTCTCGTCGCAGCGTCCGTCGCGCCCGCCTCCAACTCTGCAAGCACCTCTTGCACCGTTTCGTCCGCAAGCACCTCGCGTATAGCCGCCGCATAAGCCGCCCCCTTTGCCCTGCGCTTAAATTTCCCCACAAGGGCAAGCAATCTATCGCGGCGATTGATCAGCATTTCTTCGTCGTAGCCCGTTTGTTTACGGATTTCACGAAGCGCACCGCCTCTTGAATTTCCGTATTTAAGCAAATAATTTCTGTATTCGTCGCTCTCCCCAAAAAAGACGTTGGCAAGCGCCCCGTCCACCGCCGACGGAAGATAGCGCGTTTCGGCGACCTCCATGATCGAGAGCAAAAATTTTGCGATAGGGTGTCGCTTTAAGGTGATCCGTTCGTCCATGGAATAGGGAATTGCATACTCGGAAAACACCTTTTTAAAAGCGGAGGCATATCCACCCACGTCGGGCACGAGCACGGAAAAATCGCGGTATTTCAGCTCTCCGTCCTCCATCAATCGCCTTTTGATCTGCGTCGCGACAAACTCCGCCTCGCCCGTCTTATCAGGGGCAGCAAAAATACGGATCGCGTCCGTACGCGTTCTTTCTTCTTTCAGCTTTTCAGGGGAATACAGCCCTGTGCGAAGCCGCTCCGCCTCCCCTACAAGCGGCGTGCCCCGATTTGCGCAAAACACCTTTCTGCACTCCTTGGCAGCAAGGAAAAAACGGGTATACGCGCTGCCCGTATAAAGCTCTTCTTCACCGTGAATGAATATCCCGAGCACGTTTGCCGCGCACGAAACGGCCGTTTTGATCGCCTTGACCGCCTGTGCCGTAAAGGAGGAATAGCAAAGAAAAAAGACGTTCGCTTCCGCGATCCCCGGCTCTGCCTTGATCGCCTCGGGGAGTAAGGTCAAGTAGCTCCCCTCGTCCAAATACCCGTTCTCTTTCAAAAAGCGGTCGTATTCCCCATACAAAAGAGAAAGGTCAAGCATTTTATTTTTCAAAGCGTCGTCGTTAAGCTCCTCCACGCTTTCCGCAAGAGCCTCGGGCGTAAGCTCGGAGGCGGCGAACTGCGCAAGCTGCTCGTAAATACATTTTGCACCGCCGACGACTTGCGCGCCCCCTCGGGTAAAACAGCGTAGCTTTCCCTCCTTTTGCAAGCGCGTCAAAATATCCCCCACCGCCATAACCGAGCCTTGGCGGGAGAGCACCTTTTTTTCCGCTTTTAAAAATCTTGCAAAGGTGGTCACCTCGGTAAGAAAGGTACCGCCCAAGGCTTTCACGATCGCCCGTTCCGCGACAAGGGTAAGCCTGTCCTCGCAAAAGATAAGGTTGCGCCGCCCAAGCCCCTCGTAGGCAGCCGCGGCCTCTGCCGTCGCCTCCAAGCACTCGGATAAGGTGTACGCGCTGAGCAATTTGACCATACCGTTTTCTCCCAAAAAAATTTTTCTTTCTTCTATTATAGCATATCTAAGAGGAAAATTTCAGCTTTTTTTCACAATTATTTTCAAGAAAACTCTATTTTGTTTTTACAATTTTTAAAATATGTGCTATAATAGAAGAAATTCAAGATAAAAACAAGGAATTTATAATGAAAAAGAAATCTCTCGCGGCTATTTCCGCCGTTTTGCTTGCAACCACCCTTTTCGCCTCTTGTACGAGCGCGTCACAAAAGCTTTCGTTCAGCCCCAACTGGGCGCAGAACACGCTTGGCAACACAGGCGCGATCACGGGCGAGGAGGTTTTGGAATACGAAGTGAACTTTACCGACGCCACGGGCTTTAACGAGGAATACTATTCCGTCCTTTATTGCCCCGAAAAAAGCGGCAAATACGTAACGACGCTAAAAAACAACTCTTCGGGCGACGGTTATATTTACACCACCCGTTTAGAGCTTGACGTACAGTTTGCAATCGGCTCTGCGGTGGAGGTTTTCACCGACGTCGTGGAAACGGAAATGGAATTTAAATCCACTTTAAACGCGTTGCAACCCGTCCGTTCGGAAAAGACGGTGCTTTCGCATACGCCGAGAAACGTGGACGCCACCACTTTTGAGGCGGCGTACGTGGATTACGATTATACGGTACTCACCGAATACGACGGGGAATGTAACGCCGCCGTGGTAACGTATACCGACCGTAAGGGCACCTTGCTTAGCGGCAAGGATCTGCCCCGCACCTCCACGAAAACCTTTGAAATCGACAAGGAAAAATACACCTATTTGGACAACGAGCAATTGCTCTTCGCCGTTCGCGGCCTTTCCTCCACCTACCTTTCCTCACAGCGGATCGTCAATATCTACGACGCGTATACGAGCGCGTTGCAAGAGGTAAAGCTCAACGCCGAAAGCAAGGACAGCGAAAAATTCTCGTTCAGCATAAACGGCACGCCTTTGGCGGCTGATACGGTGGTAGAATACACCCCCGTCAAGCTCAGCTTGAACGCCACCAACGCAGGCGCGGCGATCACCGCGTGGTACGCCACCACCACCGATCCCTCCAACAACGTTTACCGCAACGCTATGCTGTATATGGAAACGGCGGTTTCGTACAATATCGGCTCTCTTCGCTATTCGTTAAAGAACGCGCAATTTGCCAACTAAGCCTTAGCTTAAAAGCGAACGGCGGCAAGCCTTAAAAGCTTGCCGCCGTCTTTTTTATCTTTTACTTTTCGTACACTTCCCGTTTCAAAATACCGATATAGGGAAGATTACGGTAGTCCTCGGCGTAATCGAGGCCGTACCCTACCACGAATTCGTCCTCAATGACGAACCCCGTATATTCAGGCTCCATAGGCACCTCTCTACGCTCAGGCTTATCAAGCAAGGTGACGATATTCACGCTTGCGGGCGCCCGCTCGTTCAATAACCGTTTCAAAGAATAGAGGGTATTCCCCGAATCAATAATATCTTCGACGATCAAGACGTCGCGCCCTTTAATGTCGGTTGCGAGGTCCTTTTTAATTTTTACCTCACGGGTGGACACGGTACCGCCGCCGTAAGAAGATACTGCCATAAAATCTATTTCCGTTTCCACTTTCATATTCCGAACAAGGTCGGCAAAAAACATAAAGCTTCCCTTTAAAATGCAAACGACGACGGGCTTTCTTCCCTCGTACAGCTTATCCAGCTGCAATGCAAGCTCCTTGACGCGCGCGGCAATTTTCTCTTCGCCGATCATAATCCTCTCAACATGTTGGTGCATTTCCATCTTTCGTCCTCCGTACGTTAATTAAATCAAAATAGACAAATACGCCGTCCTTTTCGTTTTTTCATTCGTCCAAACGCTCCCTGCGACCTCTACGCCCAGCACGGCAAAAACCTCGTCACCCTTTGCAAGCACAGGCAATTCCGCGCGCACCGCCGCCGCGATCTTCTTGTCCACGAGATATTTTTTCAAGCTCTTTCGTCCACCGCCGAATTTCTCAAACACGTCCCCTTCCCGTTTTAAACGGAAAACGGCGTCCTCAGGCAATTTATCTACGTCCAAGCGTAGCTCTTTTTCCGCGCCCGACGGCGTTTCACTCACGGTAAACGCAACCCTGCCTATCCGAAATTCGCCAAACCCGAATACCTGCTCCCCATTTTCCTCTTGCTTTTCCTCTGAACGGCAAAACGCAAGGCCGTCGTACCCTTTCAACGCGTACACGCCCCCTTTTACACTCGCCTTTGCGCCCGTTTGCAGCTCCTGTAAACGGAAAAGGGTTTCCAAATTTTCCCGCGTGTAATCTTTTTCCACGCCAAGCGTTTTCAATACGCTCAGACACGCCCGAACAAAAAGCGGCTTTTCCTTAGAAAAGACAACGCGATACCCGCTGTCGCCCGTAAACGCGGGCGTTTTTCTCTCGATCAGCTTTTCGGCAAGAGAATACAAATATTCGTCGTCCTCCGCGCAGACCTTTGCGAACGCCGCAAGATTTTTTCCCGCGCCGTTCACCGCCCTTTCCAAAGCAGGCAGCACCTCCAAACGGAGCTTGTTTCGCGTCGCCTCCAAGAGGGAATTCGTGCCGTCCTCCCGCCACGAAAGCCCATTGTCTTGGGCGTAC
>JAFTPK010000012.1 GCA_017463325.1 Clostridia bacterium | reverse complement strand
CCCATACCTCCATCTCTCCGAAACGCTGACCGCCAAACTGCGCTTTACCGCCGAGAGGCTGCTGTGTTACGATAGAGTACGGACCGTTGGAACGCGCGTGGATCTTATCGTCTACAAGGTGGTGGAGCTTGAGGTAATACATTATACCTACGGTTACGGGGTTATCGAAAGGATCACCGGTTCTGCCATCGTAAAGAATGGTCTTACCGTCGATCACCCTTACGGTTTCGGTTTCAAACAGACGCTTCATCTCTTCTGCGTCAGCTCTCTGCTCGTCGGTTATGCGAACGAGATCCTTGTTTCCGTTTTCATCGGTAGTTTCAATGAAGAGCGGTTTTCCGTCAACATTTTCACCGGGAAGGATCTTACGCGAGTAGTTTGCCATACGCAAGCACTCAATAATATCACGCTCGTTTGCTCCGTCGAATACGGGGGTCATGATCTTCCATCCAAGGCGCTTTGCAGCAATACCGAGGTGCACTTCAAGAACCTGACCGATATTCATACGCGAAGGAACGCCGAGGGGGTTCAAGAGGATCTGCAACGGCGTACCGTCTGCAAGGAAAGGCATATCCGCCTGCGAAAGCACGCGGGACACGACGCCCTTGTTTCCGTGACGGCCTGCCATCTTATCGCCGACTTGAATTTTACGCTTTTGCGCGATATACACTCTTACGAGCTTGCTTACGCCCGGTTCGAGTTCGTCTTTATTTTCTCTGGTGAATACCTTGACGTCTACGACAACGCCGCCCTCACCGTGCGGTACTTTCAAGGAGGTATCTCTCACCTCTCTCGATTTTTCGCCGAAGATGGCGCGGAGCAATCTTTCCTCGGGCGTCAATTCCGCTTCGCCTTTCGGGGAAACTTTCCCGACGAGAATATCCCCGCTGTGCACCTCTGCACCTACGCGGATAATACCGTCCTCGTCCAAATCTTTCAGCGCGTCGTCGCCCACGTTGGGAATGTCGCGCGTGATCTCTTCGGGGCCAAGCTTGGTATCTCTCGCCTCCGTTTCGTGTTCTTCGATATGAATGGAGGTGAAGACGTCGTCTTGGACAAGCTTTTCCGAAAGCAGAATAGCGTCCTCGTAGTTGTAGCCCTCCCATTCCATATACCCGATCAGGATATTTTTACCGAGCGCAAGTTCGCCGTTGTTAGTGGAAGGACCGTCGGCGATCACCTCGCCCTTTTGCACTCTGTCGCCCGTCGAAACGATCGGGGTCTGATTAAGACAGGTACCCGCGTTGGAGCGTTCAAACTTTTTGAGCGGATATTCGCGGATCGTGCCGTCGTCCTCTTTGATCTTGATCATGTTGGACGCACAGCCCACGACAACGCCCGCCTCTTTCGCGGTGACGATTACGCCCGAATACTGCGCAATCGAGCTTTCGATACCCGTCGCAACGATCGCCGATTCCGTTTTGAGAAGAGGAACGGCCTGACGTTGCATGTTCGAGCCCATGAGGGCACGGTTGGTATCGTCGTTTTCAAGGAAAGGAATGAGCGCGGTAGCCACCGAAACGAGCTGCTTGGGCGAAACGTCCATGTAGTCCATTTTGCTACTGGGCATTTCGGTAATGTCGTCACGATAACGACAGCTCACACGCGCGTTGACAAACTTGCCCTCTGCGTCAAGCGGTTCGTTCGCCTGCGCAACGACGTACTTATCCTCTTCGTCAGCGGTAAGATAATCGACGTGCGTCGTAACAATCCCCGTTTCCTTGTCCACTCTTCTGTACGGGCTCATGATAAAGCCGTACTCGTTCACCTTAGCAAACGTGGCAAGGGAGGAAATCAGACCAATGTTCTGACCTTCGGGGGTTTCAATAGGACACATACGTCCATAGTGAGTATGGTGAATGTCACGCACTTCAAACGTCGCGCGATCTCTGTTCAAACCGCCGGGACCGAGCGCGGAAAGCTTACGCTTGTGGGTAAGTTCTGCAATCGGGTTGGTCTGATCCATGAACTGCGAAAGCTGGGAGGAACCGAAGAATTCGCGAATTACCGCCGATACGGGACGGATATTGATGAGTGCCGACGGCGTGATCTCCATGGGATCTTGCGTCGCCATTCTCTCTTTGATCAGTCTTTCCAGTCTTGCGATACCGACGCGGAGCTGATTTTGTAAAAGCTCGCCTACCGAACGCACACGACGGTTGCCAAGGTGGTCGATATTGTCAATCGTACCGATCCCATACTTCAAGTCGAGGTTGGAGGAAATGGACGCTACGATATCGTCACGGGTTACGTGCTTATGGCAAAGCTTTTCAATGAGCGGACGAAGCTCTTTTTTCTGCTCCTTGGTGGGAACGGGCAGCTCTGCTTCAAGAATTTCGTGAAAAAGCTGACAAGCCGCAACGAATTTTCTGCGGTTATCTCTTCTCTTGTCGCGGTTCTTCTTTTCCTCGGGCTTTTCGTCCGGTTCTTCCGCTCTTTCAATGGTATTGTAAAGCTCGTTGATCTCGTCCACGTACTTTTCCGCCACTTCGTTTACGGCAAGCGTCTTGCACTCTTCGGCAAGCAGCTTGGAGAAACGGAAGGTGGGATAATGCACGGTGGGAAGCAAGCCGAAATCTTTCGCTCTTGCTTTGAGCGAAACGCCTGCAATTTCCGAAAAATCAACGGTGTTATTCGCAATCAGCTTATGACGGATTTTCCCCGCTTGCGCGTCCTCAACGAGCACGTATACCTCGTTGATACCCGCGTTCTGCACCGCTTTTGCTTGCTGCGCGGAAATTTTTGCGCCCTCTTCCACGAGCACTTCGCCCGTTTCAGGGTCTACGAGGGTATCCGCAGCAATGCAGCCCTCCAAACGGTAGGAAAGGCAAAGCTTTTTATTGTATTTGTATCTACCCACCTTTGCAATGTCGTAACGACGGGGGTCGAAGAACAAATTGTAAAGGTGCGCTCTAACGGAATCTTCCGTAGGCGCTTCGCCGGGACGTAAACGGCGGTACAGCTCGTACAGCCCGTCCGACTCGCTCTTTGCCGTATCTTTCGCAAGCGTAGCGGCAATGATCCCGTCCTCGGGAAACAATTCCTCGATCGCACGGTTACTGCCGTAGCCGAGCGCACGCAAAAGCACCGTAGCGGGGAGCTTTTTCTTTCTGTCCACGCGGACGTACAAAGCGTCCTGCGCGTCCTGTTCAAGCTCTAACCAAGCGCCGCGGTTGGGCATGACGGTAGAGGCGAACATTTCTTTACCCGTCTTGTCCTTGCTCGACGAATTGTACACGCCGGGAGAACGAACGAGCTGGGAAACGATAACGCGCTCCGCGCCGTTAATAATGAACGCGCCGTTCTCCGTCATCAAAGGGAAATCGCCCATGAACACTTCCTGTTCAAGGACTTCGTCTTTCACCTTGTTGACAAGACGAACCTTTACGCGCAAAGGCAACGCGTACGTAGCGTCACGCGTACGACATTCTTTTTCGTCGTACTTAGGCTTGTCGCCGAATCTGTGCTCTAAGAAATAAAGCTCGAAATGATCGGAGTAGTCGGTGATGGGAGAAAAGTCCTCAAACACCTCGCCGATCCCTTCTTGAATGAAAGTGTTGTAGCTGTCTTTCTGGATCTCTACGAGGTCGGGAATGTCAATGACTTCGTCGATCGTGCCAAACTTTCTTCTTTCGGTTTTGCCATACTTGTAAATAGGTAAATCCATCGGTTAAAATTGCTCCTTATTTGAATTTTACGCGATCTACCGAGTATATCTTTTCATCGATAAAAATCGAATTTTTCTTTCTTTTTAAAAATTTTTCCGCAAGTTGCTTTACATTTGCGTTTTTTTGCGGTATAATAAGCAAGTAGCTTACGGCTATTTCCCTGCCTTTTTTCAGGCTTTTCCTTTGGAAAATTCCTCCCTCGGGCGGCAATACGCCATAATAAGCTTATTATACATTTCATTATTATAACAAAGCAAAAAAAGGTTGTCAAGCAATTTCTTCTTTTTTTGCAAAAAAATTCAAAACTTTTTTGAACGACGAGGTGTGTTTTTATGCGCATAGACAAATTTTTAAAGGTTTCCCGTATCTTAAAACGGCGCACCGTCGCACAGGAGGCTTGCGACGGCGATAAGGTGCTTATTAACGGCAAAACAGCCAAGCCCTCCACTTCCGTAAAAACGGGCGACGTCGTAGAGGTCCTCTACGCAAGCGGTGCGTTGAAAATACGGGTGCTGCAAGTAAAAGAAACGGTAAAAAAAGACGAGGCCGCCTCTCTTTACGAGGTGATCTCGTGAGCGTCAGCGTCGTTATTTGCGCCGCAGGAAAAGGGGCGCGCGCAGGATTTTCGGAAAATAAATTATTCGCCCCCGTGGGCGGGATCACCGTCCTTGAACGGACGCTTGTCGCGCTTACTCTGCCCAAGGTAACGCAAACGATCGTCGCCTATTCCAAGGAGGACGAAGAAAAAATTTTTGCTTTGCAAAAAAAATACGGATTTTTGCCCGTTCTCGGCGGAGAAACGCGAACGCAATCGGTGTATAACGCCCTGCAAGCAGTTACGGGAGAAATCGTCTTAATTCACGACGGCGCCCGCCCTTTTGTAGACGCGGCGACGGTGCTCGGGTGTATTGAAAGCGTCAAAAAAAGCGGCAGCGGTATATGCGCCCTGCCCTCCACCGATACGGTGGCGATCGCAAACGAAAAGGGCGAGGTGCAAAGCTTTCCCGCCCGTGAACGCTGTTACCGTATTCAAACCCCGCAAGGCTTTTTCACCCAAGAAATACGCGCTGCCTACGAACAGGCGATTAACTTAGGCGAGAGCTTTACCGACGATTCCTCCGTCTTTGCCCGTTTCGTGCGCCCGCCCTGCCTTTGCGTAGGCGCACGCGACAACATTAAATTAACCTACCCCGAGGACTTCTTCGTCCGCGCAGACAGAGTCGGCTTCGGCGTCGATACTCACGCATTCGGAAAAGAGCAGGAATATATCGTGCTTTGCGGGGAAAAAATTCCTGCTAAGAGCGGGCTGATCGCGCACAGCGACGGCGACGTTGCCGTACACGCCGTGATGGACGCTCTACTTTCAGCGGCAGGACTTCGGGATATAGGCTACTATTTCCCCGACACGGACGAGAAGTGGAAAGGCGCAAGCTCTATCGAAATGTTAAAACAAGTCGTGGCTCTTATCGAAAAAGAGGGGCTGCGGACAAAAAGCCTGTCGGTGGCAATCCAAGCGGAAATCCCCCGCCTCTCCCCTTATATCGAAACCATGAAAAATCACCTTGCCGACGTCCTCTCCCTTTCCCCGACCGCGATAGGCGTTACGGCAGGTACCAACGAAAAGCTCGGCTACGTAGGCGAGGGAAAGGGGATCACCGTCTACGCATATGCGCTTTTAGAAAGGAGTTAATTTATGGCTAAACTCAAAGCCCCCACCTCACAATTCGTTTGTAGCGAATGTGGCTACGTTTCCCCCAAATGGCTTGGGAAATGCCTTGGCTGCGGCAGCTTTAACACCATGCAAGAAGAGTTGGTAAAACCCGCTGCGCCCGCCTTTTCCACCGAGCGCACAGCCGTCCGTTCGCTTACAACCCGCCCTCTGCCCCTTTCCAAGATCGGCTTTGAAAAGACGGAGCGCATAAAAAGCGGGATCGGCGAATTCGACACCGTCCTCGGCGGCGGGATTGTTCCCGGCTCCCTCGTTCTTCTCGGCGGCGACCCGGGAATCGGGAAAAGCACCCTCTTAACGCAGGTTTCCGCGCACCTCGCCCAAGAGCACGACGTCCTCTACGTTTCAGCCGAGGAAAGCTGTTCGCAGGTAAAAATGCGTTGCGAGCGGCTGGGGCTTTCGGGAGAAAGACTGCTACTGCTCAACGAAACCTGTTTGGAGGATATTGAAACGGCGATCGGTAATGCGAAATTCGTCGTAATCGACTCCATACAGGCGGTGTATACGGAAACGCTCTCGTCGGCGGCGGGTAGCGTCGGTCAAGTCCGCGAATGTGCGGCGCGGCTTATGCGGATCGCCAAATCCAAGGAAATCACCTTTTTCATTATCGGCCACGTCACCAAAGAGGGTGCCCTCGCGGGACCAAAAGTACTCGAACACATCATGGACACCGTGCTGTATTTCGAGGGGCAACAAGAGGATAATTTCAAGCTTCTTCGCGCCGTTAAAAACCGTTTCGGTTCGGTACAGGAGGTGGGCGTGTTCGAGATGACGGAATCGGGCGTCGTCAGCGTGAGCGATTATTCCGCGCTGTTTTTATCCGACACCCGCGGGCTTGCGGCAGGCTCTGCCGTCACCCCCTCGGAGAGCGGCAACCGTTGCATGACCGTCGAGGTGCAAACCCTCATTTCCAAAACAGCGTACGGTACCCCCCGTCGCATGGCGCTCGGCGTCGATTACAATAAGCTTGCCGTGCTGATCGCCGTGCTCGAAAAGCGTTGCGGAATCCCCTTTTGGAACTCCGACGTCTATATCAACGCTATGGGTGGAATACGGCTTACGGAGCCAAGCGTTGACCTCGCCGTTTGCGCGGCTCTTGCCAGCGGCGTGAACGATATTCCGATCGACCGTGACACCGCCCTTTTTGGAGAGGTGGGCTTAACGGGCGAAATCCGACCCGTCACCTATGCGGAAAAACGGGTGATCGAGTGTATCAAAACAGGCTTTAAACGGGTCGTTCTTCCCAAAAAGAACATGAAGACCTGCGAAAAATACGCCGACCGTATCGAGCTTATTCCCGTTTCTTACGTCGGGCAAATGATAAAAGCGCTTAACCTACGCGCTCCGTTCAATCCCAACGCATAAAAATTATCGCCCCGAGCTTACCTGCTCGGGGCGGTTCGTTTATTCCTTTTCCTGCAAAATCTTTTCACAAAGTCGGACGATCTCCTCGCCGTATTTTTCTTTCATTTTCCTTTTCACCAAACGGAAAACGGGATAAGCGCACGCCGCAAGAATCGCCCCGATACCGCCAAGTAAAGCGCCAAGCCAAAACCATTCCCTGCCGCCCTCCAAAAAAAGTGCCAGCCCGCCGCCGAACGTAAGCGTTCCCACGACACCAAAAATCAAGCCCCAGCAAATGGAGGCGTTATGCACCTTGGCGTCCAAACGACGCATTTTTTGTACAGCCGTTTCTTCGCGTTCGTCATACTGCCGCAAAATGCTTTCAGCCTCCCGCTTCTCCGAAAGCGACGCCGTTTTATACGTGTAACGGTAGGTATTCTCTTCTACGTTAATTTGTTCCTTTTCTTCCATATTCGTTTCCTATTTCTCTAAGTTTCTTTCGTCCAATCCTAATACTCGCTACGCCAAGCAATGCCACAAAAATACATACCGCCCCGCCCGTAAGACCGTTATACAGCGGAAGATTTATTCCATCCCCTCCCGAAAAAGCGTCCAACAACGCCGTTTGTAAGGACAAAATGGAAACTGCCGCCGCCGCAAAATTGCTCATAATCAACGCGCGGACAATATAATCCTCTTGCCGTTTCATTTTCACCGTACGAACGATTGCCATCGTGATCTTGAAAAACGCATAGGCCGCGAACGCATAAATAAGCAGCCCTGCATAACGGAAAGAGGCGCCGAACACGGCTATTTGCAAAATGACGGTAACGGCAAGCGTTACAGAAAGAATCATTAAAAACCAGCCGTTCATGGCACAGGCACGCGCTTTGCCGTCCAGCCTTGCGTTCTCCTCTAACAGGGCGTCCGCTTTTTTGCCTTGATTGACCAAAATTGCGCGCATACAAGCAAAGATAAAATTATACGCGGCAAGTGCACCGTACCACGCCGATCGCCCGAGAATTGCCAAAAGTCCGATAAATGCCGAGTAGAGAAAAGAAACGGCAAGACCGAGCATGGTCGTCAAGACGCTACGATAATAATCGTCTTTCAAAATTTTTTGAATAAACGCATACCTGCCCGCCAGCTTTTCCACAATTTCACGCCCACGTTTTGCGATACTTACCGTAATAACCACCGCGCAAAAAAGAGAGAGTGCCGCAAGCGCGTATACGGGATAAACCCATACCTGCCCCGTCCTTTCCGTCGCTACGGCAAACAGCGCAATTCCCGCAGACAACACCGTAAGAAGATAGGATACGACGATTGCCCAAAGCGGCGGATCCCATAAAAAATTCCAAAGCTTTTTAAAAACGTTCATATCGTCCTCACTAAGTCCGTCTAAAATATACCGTAAACGTCGTACCTTTACCGAGCGTACTTTCAACGGAAATTTCTCCGCCGAGCAAATCAACCACCCGTTTTACGAGCGGAAGCCCCAAGCCGTTCCCCTCGCTCGCTCGCGAAGTGTCGCCCTGATAAAATTTTTCAAAAATATGCTTGCCTGTTTCCGCGTCAAAGCCCACACCGCTATCCGTCACCCGCACCGCTACGCCGCTTTCGCCACCACGCAAAGTCACGGAAACCGCACCTCCCTCGTTTGTAAATTTTACGGCGTTGGATAATAAATTATTCCAAACAAGCTCCAACAGCCCCTCAGGCGCAGTCAAATACACGTCTTCGCTTAAATCGCAGGTGAGTTCAATTTTCTTCGCCTCAATTTTTTCTTCCATAGAAAGCACACATTCCGCTAAGGATTCCGTTACGTTGACAGGCTTGCTCTCGGGCAAAATTTCCGCATTTTCAAGCTTATTCAATTTTAAAATATTCGTTACGAGGTTAGAAAGCTTATCGCTTGCCGCAACAAGCGTTTTGATATATTTTTTCCGTTTCAACTCGTCCATGCCCCCATCTTCGAGTGCTAACGCGTAACTTCTGATCACGGAAAGAGGAGTTTTTAATTCATGAGAAACGGCGGAAATGAAATCCGAACGCAACAGCTCTGTTTTGGAAAGCTCCTTTGCAAGTACGTTGACGTTTTCGCGAATACGGTCAAAATCGTCGTAAGCGGAAAGGGAATGACTAATAGAAAGTCGCACGCCGAAATCCCCCTCGGCTATTCGCTGCGTTGCGTCGAGAATTTCTTCCACGTTACGCTCCACCGTCCATTTATGCCGAAGAAATTCAATCATAGAACAAAGAGCGGAAAGGGTAAGAATTACGAAAAACATAACGACCGTAACGACCCCGTAATTCCAGTTGCTCGCCTTGCCGATCCTGTCATACGCCACCACCGCCACCGTCACGGCAACAGATACGGTAAAAAAGAAGATGAGAAAGCCCAAAAACGCGGTCATTCCCTTTTTTCTTTCTCGTTTCATTTAAGCACCGCCTTATAGCCAAGCCCGTGAACGGTAAGAATTTCAAACCCGTCCGCGTCCGCCGTTTTTTCCCGTATTTTTGCCATATACACGTCTACGGTTCGGCTGGTTGCCGACGAATCGTAATCCCAAAACTCATCCATGAGCGCCGAACGGGTGAACGTCTTTTTGGGATAAGAAAGCAATTTAAAAAGCAGGTCGAATTCCCGAACGGTGAGCGCAACCTCCTCCCCGTTTAAATACGCGGTATGCTCCTCCTCGTCCATTTTAAAATTCCCGATCACGAGCGCTTTTTCCGTTTTTACCTGCGCCCGTCGAAGAAGGGCGCGCACCCGTAGTGTCAGTTCGTCGGCGTCAAACGGCTTCGTTACGTAATCGTCGATCCCCAACCGAAACCCAAGCTGTTTAGAGGTCTTATCCCCGAGAGCTGTCAAAAACAGCACAGGGATTTGTTCGTTTTCTTTACGCACCTTTTCCAACAGCGAAAAGCCGTCCATGCGCGGCATCATAATATCGCTGATCAAAAGATCGTACTCCTTTTTTTCAAACGCCTCCAAAGCCTCCGCGCCGTCCTTGCAAGCCGTTACGCTATGCCCGTCTGCAGACAGATAATCCACAACAAGCGCAAGAATTGCGCTATCATCTTCCGCCACCAAAATTTTCGCCATTACTCACCTCTCCTTTTTTGCTTATATAGTATACTATACAATTATCGCCAAATCGCAAAAAAATCGTTAAAGTTTTGTAAAAAAAGCCGAAACGCAACCACGCCTCGACTTTTAAAGATCGAACGCAACCGCCGTCACGTCGTCTGAATATACGCCACCGCTGAACACACCAAGCGCCGCGCGGATCTTGGAATTGAAATCCTCTGCATTTCTCGATTGCAGTAATACGCTCTCCGCGCGCTCGATCCCGAACATCTCCCCCGCGGCGTTTTTACACTCCGTAACCCCGTCGGTGAGCATGACGAGCATATCTCCACGCTCGAACGAAAAGGGCTTTTCACAGTACTCAAACCCCGAAACCCAGTTGGAAATGGGGGGCGACGGGTTTTCGATCTCGTGGATCCCCCGCGCATTTTTCAATAAGATGGGAACGTTATGCCCCGCCGTCGCGTAATGCAGCTCACCCGCCGTTTTGTCGATACGCACCGCGGCAACGGTGATATACGAACGCTCGTCCTGTTCCAGCTCGTTAAATTTCTCATTCAGCTTTTTCAATGCGCCGCCAAGATCTCTTTCTCCGCGATCAAGCCCTGCCTTCGCAAACGCCGAGAGCATTGCCGCAGGCACCCCTTTCCCCGACACGTCCGCAACGACGCCGTACGCCATACCGCCTAGCTCGTACACGTCGGTCATATCTCCGCCGATCTCTTTACAGGGTAAATACGTAAAAGCGTAATTGACGCCCGCCGCCTGTTTTCCCGCAGGCAAAAGACGCTGCTGCACCTTTTGCGCCGAAAGCATCTCGCGTTCAAACGCAGCCTGATAGCTCCCCGTCGCAACGCCAAAAAACAGTCCCTTTTCCCCAAGCGGATAAAAGCGGATACGCATAGAAACGGTATCCTCGCGGAATGCGCCGCGTACCGTCGTTTGCATACTTTCCGTCTGTTCCTTGCCGCTCTCCACCGTTTTTTTCATGCCGCGGTAAAATGCGCAATACGCGCAAGCGGCAAGCGAGCCGCAAGTGGCATCTTTCCCACAAGAAAGCACCAAGGGAAGCGGACCTTTTCGATTTTTTTCAATAAAGAAAGAACGCCGAAACGCCGCGTTCATAAACCTGATCCGCAGCTTATCGTCAAACACGAATACCCCGTCGGGGAACCCGTCTAAAATTTTTTTATACGTCTTTCCAAACATTACTTTACGGCCTATACATATGTAATCCGTGGCAAAGCTCCACGTCAAACGCAAGATTTTCATACAGCTCGCCGTCTAAATTGACAACACTCGGCTGCTTAGGCGTCACCTTTACCTTCTCCGCCAAAAAATACCGTTTATGCGGATAGCCCATAATTTTTCCCCGCATTAAAATAATAAACGCTTTTAAAATGCTCCATTTGCTTTTAAAACATTCCACGGCAATCACGTCCAGCTTGCGGTCGTCCACCTTGGAGTTGGGGGAAATGGGAATACCGCCGCCAAACTGGTTGCCGTTGCAAGCAACGACGATAAGCGATTTCATATCGAAAGTTTCTCCCTCACATTCCACCGTTACTTCATAGCCGTTAAACTTAAAAAAGCTGACAATCAAATTTTTTAAGTACTGGAATTTGCTCTTTTTCTTTCCTTTATTGTATCGCACGAGCACGTCCACGTCAATTCCCATGCCGCTGACGTTCATGCAGCGTTTTCCGCCCACCGACAAATAGTCGGTATCTTTCGCCTCACCGTTTAAAATAATCTCCAACGCCGCCTCCGCGTCGCAAGGAATATTTGCCGCGGCAGCAAAATCGTTACCCGTACCCGAGGGAATTAATCCAAGGCGGCATTTGCTGACGTCGCGAATCCCGTTGAGAACCTCGTGCAGCGTTCCGTCGCCGCCAACGACAACAATTTCCACGCCGTCCTCTTCCGTCAATCTTTCCGCAAGCTCCTTTCCCTCGCCGCGGTGCGTCGTTTCGTGAACGACGTACTCCACACCACGCGCGTCGAGAATCGCACGGATCTTTTTTAAATTTTTAACGACTTTTTTTGTGCCTGCAATGGGATTTGCAATCAAATGAAGCATAACTTTTCTTCCCCTGTTTTTTCTTTTTTGTAAAAAATCAGATTTTTTTGCATTTCTATTATATAACATTTCAAGAATAATTGCAATTTATTTTTGGATTTGCTATAATTTTAATAGAAAAAATTTTTTATTTTTTGCGAGGTGAACCGTTGAAAGCCCTTTTACACGAAAAATTGCACCGTTTGGCTAACGCCCTCGACGCTCCTTTGTACGTCGTCGGCGGTTTTACGCGCGATTTTTTGGCGGGGCTGAAAAAAGAAAACGCCGATATAGATCTTTGCGGCCCCATTTCTCCTGAAACCTTGACGAAAGCCGCAAGCTCGGTGGGATTAGAAATCAAAGCCGTTTATAAAAACACGGGCACCGTCAAGCTCGGCGGCGACGGCGACGACTATGAATTCGCGTCCTTTCGCTCGGATAAATACGTTCGAGGCGTACATGCCCCCGTCGAAATTTTTTTTACCGACGATATTTTCCTCGACGCAAGGCGCAGGGATTTCACCGTCAACGCCGTGTATTACGATATTAAAAACGAGTGCTTTGTCGATCCGTTAAACGGGATTGACGCTATCAAGGAAAAACGCCTGAGCACCGTAGATAAAGCGGACAAGGTTTTTGGCGAGGACGGACTTCGTTTGATGCGCCTTGCCCGTCAATGCGCACAGCTTGGATTCTTCCCCGACGAAGAATGTCTACGCGGCGCACAAAAAAACGCCGCCCTCATTCTTGACATTTCACCCGAACGAATTTTCGCCGAGCTGCTTCAAATTTTATCCGCCGACGAGAAATACGGTTTTTCAGACGGGCATTACCAAGGTCTGTTGCTACTCGAAAAAATAGGCGTTCTTGAAAAAATTTTACCCGAGCTTACTCTCGGCAAAGGTATGGTTCAACGCTCGGACTATCACAAATACGACGTCCTTGGCCACTCCTTACGCGCCGTGCGCTATGCAAAAAAGGAGGTGCGCCTCGCCGCTCTTTTACATGACGTCGGTAAACCGCTCTGTCATCTTCGCGACGGAAACGCTTATGCGCATCCCGAGGAGGGAGAGGTGCTTGCCCGCGACATTTTATCACGGCTCAAAGCCCCGAAAAAGACGGTAAGCCACGTTTGCGAGCTGGTCAAATGGCATATGTACGACTTCGACTGCAAAGCAAAGGAGAATAGACTGCGAAAATTTTTCGTCGCCAACTATCCCCTTTTGCCAGACCTTCTCGCCTTAAAACAAGCAGACTTTTCGGGCTGCAAGGACGATCTTACCAAAGCTCCCACCGTACAAAAATGGGAAGAACTGCTTATAAAAATGCGCGCCGAACACGCGCCCACCACCGTACGCGAGCTGGCCGTTTCGGGCAAAGAGCTGATCGACGACGGTCTGCCTCCCGAGCTTACCGCCCTCGTCTTAAAAGAATTGCTTACCCTCGCCGTTTGCGACCCGTCGCTTAACCAAAAGGAGCGGCTTAAAAAATTGCTCCCTGTCGCAATACGCGCCGCCGAGCAGAAAAAAGAGAACGGATAAAAAAAGGCCGCGCCGAAGAAGATTTCTTCGGCGCGATTTTTTATTCAACGCATACCTGCCCTATTCTTTTACAGCTTTTCTACAGTCACGCCATCCTCAATCGAGGTTTCGTAAAAGCTTGCGCGGTAACCGATCGCATCATAATACGCACCGCCCACCCGTTTGATAAATCCGTCCACAGCCGTCTTTTTCACGATAGAAATGGTACACCCACCAAAGCCTGCGCCGATCATGCGCGAACCTAAGCAATCCTTTTCTTTTCTCGCGAGCGCGCTGAGGGTGTCAAGCTCTTTTCCCGTCACCTCGTACAAATCACGCAAGCTGTAATGACTTTCATTGAGCAGACGCCCAAGCTCCACCAAATCCCCTTTTTTCAAAGCCTCTACGGCAGCCGTAACCCTTGCGCACTCACAAACGACGTGTTCTGCCCGTTTCGCAATGATGCCCGACAAAAGGTATTTCACTTCTAAAAACTCCTCCACCGAGAGCTGCGACAACGCTTCGATCGGCTTCACCGCCTTAATTGCTTGCAACGCCGTTTCCACCTCATGACGACGAACGTTATACTTGCTCTCCACAAGATTGTGCGGCTTGTTGCAATTCGCCACGACAAGACAGTATTCCCCAAGCTTTAAAGGCACGTACTCGTAGTCAAGGGTACTGCAATCAAGCAGCACAGCGTGATCCTTTTTCCCCATAGCCGAAGCAAACTGATCCATGATGCCGCAGTTCACACCCGCGTATTCATTTTCCGCTCGCTGAGAAATGACGGCAAGCTCCTTTTTATCGTACTTTACGCCCGCGTATTCGCTAAAAGCAACCGCCGTTGCGACTTCAATCGCCGCCGACGAGGAAAGTCCGCTGCCAAAAGGCACGGTGCAGTCGTAGAAAAGATCGCACCCGACGATCGGCGTTCCCGATTTTTGCAGGAAATAAGCCACGCCCGCCTGATAATTTCCGTATTTCAACGTTTTATAAGAATCTAATTTATCCGTTTCAAGAACGATCACTCCGTCAATACCGCGCAAAGCGATCCGCACAACGTTTTCCCCGTTTCTTTTCGCGTAAATATTACAACGCAAATTGAGCGCCGCAGGAAACACTTTCCCGCCGCAATAGTCCACGTGCTCGCCGATTACGTTGATGCGTCCCGCCGCCGTAAACAACTCCTCTGCTTCCGCGCCAAAAATCTCATAAAACGCTTTTAATGCCTCCGATCTTTCCATAATGCAAGCTCTCCTTTGTCAAACTTTTATTCTTTTATAGTATACTATAAAACTTTTCGATTGTCAACGTCTTGTATTAAAAAAGTTGGGAAATTTTCCCCGTTCATATCTCGAAAAGCTGCCGCATAAAATAAAAAAAGCACCGCGCTTTTTGCAAAGCGCGGCTGAAAACTTTTTATTTTCGATTCGGTTTACTGCGCCACGACGTTGATCGCGCGGAGCTTTTCGGGATTTTTGGGATCGACTTCCGTTTCAAAAGACACTTTTTGGCCTTCTTTCAGCGACTTGTAGCCTTCCGCAACGATCGCCGAGAAATGAACGAAGACGTCTTCGCCGGTTTCATCATTCGCGATAAAGCCATAGCCTTTCCCCGCGTTAAACCATCTTACAGTCCCCTGACTCATACAATAGGTACCTCCTTAAATATTTTGTACCCCGATTCCTCACGAAACAAATCAACCTTCCCCCGCTTACCGTTCAAGCCATTCAGTCGCCCGAATCATGGTCTACCCGAATACTTTATTATTATAACATAATTTTTTAACAAATGCAAGGTTTTTTATAAATTTTTCCGTCGTTTTTTTTCGCTTTTATGCCTATTTATTGACAAAACACAAAAAAAGCGATATAATAAAGCCAACGAAAACGCTTGCGAGGTTTATTTATGGAATTTATCGAACTTATCAAAGTTCTCTTACTCGGGATCGTCGAAGGCATCACCGAATGGCTTCCCATTTCCAGTACAGGTCATCTTTTACTCGTTGACGAGCTATTCACTCTGAAAGAAAGCGACGCCTTTAAGGAAACCTTTTTCGTCGTTATTCAGCTTGGGGCGATCCTCGCCGTGATCGTTTTGTTCTTTCAAAAACTCTTTCCTTTTTTTATAAAGACTAACGAAACGGAAACGGGTGCAAAAAAAACGCTCGGCGTCAAAACGGATATTCTAAATCTTTGGGGCAAGGTGCTCGTTGCCTGTCTGCCCGCCGCGATTATCGGAATCCCCCTCGACGACTTCTTGGAGGCGCACCTGCATACCCCGCTCGTGATTTCTCTTACTTTGATTTTGTACGGCGTCGCCTTTATCGTAATTGAAAATCGCAACAAAACGCGCGAGCTACCTATTAAAACAACGGACTCAATTTCTTATAAACACGCGTTGATTATCGGCGCGTTTCAGGTTCTTTCCCTCATTCCCGGCACCTCCCGCTCGGGCGCGACGATCGTTGGCGCGCTGTTGATCGGGATCGACCGTACGGCAGGCGCGGAATTTACCTTTTATTTGGCCATTCCCGTTATGCTCGGCGCCAGCGCGATCAAGCTCTTGAAATTTTTTGTTGAAGGAAACGCATTGACGGGCGGACAGCTCGGTTATCTTTTAATCGGCGCAGCCGTCGCTTTCGTCGTTTCCCTCCTTGCCATTAAGTTTTTAATGAATTTCGTCAAAAAGCATGACTTTAAAATTTTCGGCTGGTATCGAATCGCCCTCGGCGCACTCGTGATCGGCGCGCTCGTAATCCCCTCTCTATTCTAAAATTCTTGAAAAAATTTCCCCGATCTAAGGATCGGGGATTTTTTTACACCTTTCGCGATTCGTGACAACAAAAATATAAAATTTGCCATTCTTTTCCCAGCTCGCACAGCGCCGCTTTTGTCCGCGCAAATCTTCGTTCGTCCAAAAACACAAACGGATCGTCAAGCAAAAGAAACGGCTTTTCCTTTCGGAAAAGATTTTCTATCAACGCAAGCCGCATAGACAACCCGAGCAGCGTTTTTGCGCCGTCGCTGAAATGCTCCGCCTCTCGCCTACTCCCACCCTCGATAAAATAAGGTTCCAGCTCCCCGTCAAAAGCAACGGAAGAAAAAAATTCGCCGTCTAACGCACGCGCATAACGTAAAAAACTTTCCTCCATAGGGCGGCGGTAATCGCCACGCAATTTTTCATCCGCTTGCAGCAGCTTCTCTTTTGCCTTTTCTATCAATATTCGCCGCTTTTCTAAGTTTGTTCTTTCCTCTTTAAGCCGAGCGAGCCTTTCCCTTTTTTCCTCTTCCAAGGCAAGTTCCTCTTTCAATCGGTCTATTTTTTCTAAGAGCCGCGCGTTGCGCAAGGCCACTTCTTGCCACTTCCCATCATTTCCACCGTCAACGCGTCCCTGCCCCTTTCCTTTTGTTACAATAAAAAAACAGAAAACAAGTAGAGCCGCCGCAACAAAAGAGCCGATTGCAAACGGTAAATTGCCGCTAAACGAACCGCCGCCAACCACAGCCGCAAAAGCTGCCGCCAACAAAAACAGCCACGGACTTTTCAAGCGTTTCTCCTTTTCCTTAGGTGGTGCAGACGCGGCGCCTTGTTCCTTTATAAGGCTTTTCCATTCCTCACGCTTTTCGGAAAGAGAAAAAAGCTCCTCCTCTAATGCGTAAATCTCCCGTTCCAACGTAGGCAACGCCCCCGTCAACCGACCCGCCGTTTTTCTATCCGCGCGGAGGCGTTTTCGTTCCTCGTCAAGAGTTTCCACGGCGCGCGCAATGCTTACCTTAGGTGCGTCGGCAACCAGCTCGCTCAGTTTCTCCCTTATACTGCCGCCAAAAGAAAACCTTGTCCTTTCCGCATCAATAAACGCCGCCCGTTCAAAGGTCGCCCGATCCAGCCCAAAAATACGCTCGCCGACTTTTCCCTCGAAAACGGCAGATTTTTTACCCGTGCCGTCGTAAACCAAAAGCTCGTCCTTGCTTTCGCTTTTCTTGTCAAAGGTACGCTCGATCGTATATCTTTCTCCCCGCCATTCAATCTGTAACGAGCCGCCAAAACGGCCACCCGAAAAGGGAAAATATCTTCGCCTGTCGCAAAACCCCGTGGTCGTTTCACGATAACCGTCCATGCCGTAAAGCATAGCCTTTAAAAAGGCAACGAGCGTCGTTTTTCCTTCGCCGTTTGGAAGGCAAAAACAGGTCGTTCCCTCCCCAAACGTTAAAGTAAGATGGGAAAGCTTACCGAAATTTTCCACGTAACAACCGATCAGCTTCATAGCACCCTCTCCCCCGCAAGCGCTTTCAAGCCTATGCGTATCACCTCTTTTTTCTCTTCCTCCGTCAACGTCCCGTCCGCAAGTACGGCGCGCACGAATTCCCCTTCAACGGATACCTGCCCTGTGTAAACAGATAAATCAAGCCGTTTTTTAGCTTGATTTTTTACCTCGACTGCAAAATAAGCGTCTTTAAGCCACTCTTCCAAAATACCCTCTATGCCCGTCGGGTCGAAATCACATTCTCCTATAATCGTCAATTTCAACAAATCCTTGGCAGGCAACGTAAGCGACCGTCTAAGCTCGGCAAGAACTTGCGCAACACTTGAAAAGCCCTTAACGTCAAACGTTACGTCATGCACCGTTCTCGTTGCGAACGGCACAAACCGTGCACGAAGCGGCGCCGTTTCCAAAAGTACAAATCCCTTTTCTCCCGTTTCGTCGTATCCACGCCCCTCTAAACAGCCGCAATAGGCGTAATGCCCCCGTTCGTCTATTCGCCCCGAGGAAAAGGTATGCAGGTGTCCGAGCGCAAGATAATCAATCCCCCTATTCGCAAGGCGATTTAAACAAACCGTTCCCTCCTTTAAGGTGGCGGAAATTTGTCCGTGCAGCAAAAGAATATTCGTTCGATTTTTGTCAAGCGAAAGCGTATCGTAAATACGCGCGTAATTTTCCCCGTCCGTTTCCACACCGCTCACCGTCACCCCGCCGCATGGATATTCCGACCACTCCCGCCCAAACGTTTTTAAGTTAGGAAGGCGAGCGGGCGGTTCTACCCCGTCGTGGTTACCGCGAAGATAAAAAAAGTCGATTTCAGGCGTAGCGGCAATGACGCCGTAGAAAAATTCTCGTTCCCCCTCGTCCACGAATTCGCCGTCAAAAACGTCACCCGCAAGCAAAATTAGCCTTACTCCTTCGTCAAGAGCAAAGCTCACCAGCCTTTGAAAGGAAGCGCGTAGCTCCACGCGACGCCTCTCCGCTTTTTCTTTGGGCAAGCGCGTGAGCATAGCCGACCCTAAATGCAAATCTCCCGTATGTATAATCTTCATACGTATAGTATACCACGAACGGCGTTTTTTGTCAAGAGAAATAAAAACAAATGTTTGTGAGGCGAAACGCTTTTCTTTTTTACGGAAACGCTTGACTTTCCGCGCGTTGGGGTATATAATTAGAGTATAGCGAATAAATTATTTATCGAGGTGTTTTATGAAAGTTATCATTACTGAAAATTACGAAGAAATGAGTGCAAAAGCAGCCGAATTGATTATTTCGATTGTTAAAAATAACCCCAACGCCGTTTTGGGTCTTGCAACCGGTTCCAGCCCGATCGGAACGTATGAGAACATGGCGAAGGACCACCGCGAAAACGGCACTTCCTACAAGAGCGTCACCACCGTCAACCTTGACGAATACGTGGGTCTTACCGCCGATCACGATCAGAGCTATGCCTATTTCATGCGCCATAACCTCTTCGATCATATCGACGTTAAGCTGAGTAACACTCACCTGCCCTGCGGCTCTGCAAGCGACGTTGCCGCAGAATGTGACCGCTACAACGCCTTGCTTGAAAATTACAAGCAGGACGTACAGGTACTGGGGCTTGGTTCCAACGGGCATATCGGGTTTAATGAACCGGGTACGCCGTTCGACTCCGTTACGCATCTTGTCGATTTGACGGAAAACACTATCAAAGACAACTCCCGCCTGTTTGCCTCCATTGACGAGGTCCCTCGTCAAGCTCTCTCTATGGGCATCAAAAACATTATGAACGCAAAGAGTATCCTCGTCGTCGTTTCGGGGAAAAATAAGGCAAAAGCAGTAAAGGGAATGGTAAAAGGCGAAATCACCCCCGATTTGCCCGCCTCCGTCTTACAGCTCCACCCGTTCGTCACCGTCATCTGCGATAAAGACGCGGCAAGCGAACTGTAATAGCTCTCTTAAAAACTTAACGGCTCGGGAATTTCCCGAGCCGTTCTTTTATTTTGCCGCCTCTTCTTTTTTCAGTTTGAACAACTCCTCCGCCGCAAGCCGTAGTTTTGCAACAATATCACCGCTCCCTTTCGGGAAACAATAATATTGCACGCTCAAATCCCCGATACAAACGGTGTCCGCAATCTGATACCAGTAAAAATCGGAATTGATTGTATAGGACGCGCGAGCGCCAAGCTCAAACGCAAGCTCCCCGTCGTCTGAAACGAGGCGAAACCCCTCCGTTCCGTGCGTGAGCCGACCGCTTCCGATATCGTATAAATGATAACTATCCACCATGATATAAACGTCCACGTCACGCTCTACGCGATAATCGCCGCGCTCGATCTCTTCACGGACGCATTTTCTTTCCCATTCATACCAGTCGGGAATATGACTAATTTCCGTTTCGCCGTTTACAGCCCGCATGGCACCATATTCCGTAAGCTCGTATTCTTTTCCGCAAGCCTTACACTTTAATCTCGTACCTGCCCCCTCCGTTTGTCCTTCCGCGAGGCACGCAGGGCATTTATACAGCACTCGATTCAACCCCTCCGCACGGCGAGGATGATCTATCTTGATATTATGCTCTTGCTGATAGCGGAAATTATCGAAAGCAAATTTCTCGCCGACAATTCGATTGATTTCTTCCGCGCTCTTTTCCTTGATCTCTTGGGGGGAAAGCAGATATTCCACGTCCGCCGACACTTTCACCTTGCGTTTAATCAAATTGTTGTACAAAGGCTGACGGTGAAAGGCGCCCTGTGTGATCACGCTCACGACGGGTACTCCTAAAAGCTTGATACATTTTCCGATACTAGTCGGCAAAACGGTCGAGGTGCCGTCAAAGGTATACCCCGCCTCGGGGAACATCAAAACGGAGGAACGGTTTTCAAGCGCCGCTTTCATGTCGCGCAAAAGTTTAGGACCTACGGTAAATTTCTTCGTTTGAATACATCCGATTTCCCGCATCAGCCAGTTTTTCCCGATATATCCGTCCCACGTCGCCACGATATTGATGGGTCTTGGATAAAAAATAGAAGTGGCGATTTCAAGGTCGATAAAGCTTGAATGGTTCATTAAAATCAAACAAGGCTGCTTTTTGGGCAATTTTTCCATACCCGTTCGACGACAGGAAAAACGCGTCGCTAAAAGATCGGGTAGACTTACGATTTTTAACAGCGTGCGAAAAAGAATATTCGGCCGTTTGGGTTTTTTATTCTGTTTCGGTTTCTCCGACATTACCTCGCGGTAACTTTTTTTGATCACCCTGATTTCCATAGAACGCTCCGCATTGTTAAAATTCTATACTATTATTGTATCATATCCACTTGCGAATTGCAATCCTTTTACATAAAAAAAGACCACGTCGGGTCTTTTTTTCTTTATTTTACCTTCTCTGCCTCAACCTTAATCTCGTCCATAATCTTTTTCATTTCCTTGACGGGCACCTTACAATGAGCGCGATCGTAGGTGAATAATCCGTTAATCTCCTCCTCCACGTCAGATACCTGTGTGTACACCGCCGCGCAAAGCCCTTTCTTAATCAACGGTTTTAATTTTTTTAAATATAGCGTTTTCAGCCCTAAAAGCAACCCCTCTTCCGTTTGGAAAACCTTATATCCAAACTCCTTTTCCTCGTCAAAAACGTGGCCTTGCACCTTTTTGGAATAACCGCCGAATTCACTTAAAACGACAGGGCGAGGATCGCGAGGAACACGAAGCGGCGTATAGTAGGTATGCAAGCTCCGCATGGTTGTATTTTTTCTTCCCTGATCATGCCAACCGCTAACGGAATCAATCAAACGGGTCGGGTCAAGCTCCTTTACGTAGGCAGCAATTTTTGCCGAATCAAACTGTCCCCAACCCTCATTAAAGGGCACCCATGTACTAATGCACGGGCAATTTTTAAGATACGCAACGGTATCCTCCGCGGCGTGGATAAACTCGTAACGCGCTTTCACGCCCTCTCTTGCAAAATACTTATAATCGTTATCCTTATGCTTGACGCCAAGAAACGGCCAAAGGGCAATATGCCCAAATTTGTATTCCCCGCCGCCGTTGACGAAATCCTGCCAAACGAGCAGCCCTAACCTATCGCAATGATAGTACCAACGCAAAGGCTCTATCTTGATATGCTTTCTGACCATATTGAAGCCCATTGCTTTTAACGCGGTCAACTCTTCCTCCATAGCCAAATCGGAGGGCGGCGTCAACAGACCGTCCGACCAGTAGCCTTGATCGAGCACGCCGTTCATAAAATACGGTTTTCCGTTAAGTAGCAGCCGCGTTTTCCCCTTTTCGTCTTTTCCCACGCCAAACGAACGCACTCCAAAATACGAACTAACCTTATCTCCACTATCCGTTTCTAAGGTAAAATCGTAAAGCTTAGGGTTTTCGGGCGACCAAAGCTCGAAATCCGCCGCCACCGTCACCGAATTTCCCGAAAAGGTTTTTTCAAAAAGCAGCCTATCTCCGTCAAACACCCGTATTTTTTGCTGCCCCTCATACTCAGAAACGATCGTCGCTTGCTTTTTCTTTGCGTCCGTCGTAATGGTAAGGGCACGAATATAGCGTACGGGCGCACTTTCCAACCATACGCTTTGCCAAATACCGCTCTGCGCCGTATACCAAATTTTCCCCGGCTTAGAGCTTTGCTTACCACGGCAAAGCTCGGTGCTTTCCGTGCCGTCCACGCACTCAACTTTCAGAACGTTTTTGCCTTTCACAATAGAGGAAGTTACGTCTACGGTAAACGGCGTGTATCCCGAGCCGTGCGCATACACGCAACGCCCATTCAAAAACACCTCACATTCTTGATCGACCGCGCCGAAATGAAGAAGGGTCGTTCCGCAAAGCAATTCGTCGCCCACTTCAAACTCTTTTTCGTAAACAAGCTTTTCGTCGAGTCCAAGCGTAAAGCCCTCCTCTATACCGCTATTCAAGCTTTCAGGCGAAAAGGGAACGAGAATATTTTTTGAATATTCGCATACCTGCCCTGTCCGTTTCACCTTTTCAAACTTCCAAAGCCCGTTCAAACAAAGATAGCTATCCCGACGCATTTGCGGGCGCGGATATTCGGAAAGAGGAATTTCCCCCACCTCATACTTCGTTTTCAATCTCATTTCTCTTCTCCTTTTTCGCCGCTTTTTGTAAAATCGGAATAACGGCAATCATCAACAGCGTTACAATCGCGCCGAACAAAAAGATTTCCGGCGCGGGCACGTACAGCGTCGTCATAGCGTCGGCTGACGACGGGTCGGAAAGCGGAATATTCGCCGCTCGATTGATTGCGTTGCCGATCATAGGCCCCAGCACCATAGGCACAAGCACGCTGAACACCATGCGTACCCCCTGCAATTTCCCCACTGCGCCCTCGGGCGTATAATCGCGCACGGTAGAGCCGCAAAGCGCGGAAACAAGCACGTAACCCGTGATCATCACAAACCCTGCCACGCCGAACAAAATGAGAGTAGGGAGCTTTTCCATGCCCTTCGCAAAGTACATTCCAAGCAGCCCCGCCGCCATCACCGCGGCTGCAAAATAGAGCATTACAAGCTTATCTTTTCCGTCGGAAAGACGGGTCAGATACACATTTACGCCTGCCCCAAGAAGGATCGCCAAGGCAAACACGACGCTGTATTCAAGCACAGAGAACCCAAGCGTTTCTTTCATATAAATGATTAAGTACGGCATAAAAATTTGACAAGCCACGCCGTAAATAAGAACGAGCACAAGGGTCAAATACAACGGCTTGTGTTTCTTAACCACGGAGGGTCGGAAACCGTAGAAAATATCTTTAAAGCTACCGCTTTTCGTGAGGGCAGGGTTGTCTTGAACGAAGAAAAAGCCCAAAATCCCACAAAGGGAAATGACGATACCGAGTATCAAAAATAGGGTTTTATATCCAATTGCCTCAACGAGAATTCCAAACCCTCCTGCCACAACTAGCATGGCTACGAGCGGCAAAATAGACAAAATTCCTTCCACCGCGCCACGGTAGTGCGAGTGCGTATTATCCGTCACCCAAGCATTGAACGCCGCGTCATTCGCCGTCGAACCGAACAAGGTCATCACGCAATCGCCGACAACAACCGCCACGAGCGTGATCGTGATCGCCTTTCCCTCTTCAACGCCAAAAAGCGACTGCATCAGCCGTGGAGAAAGCGCCCCGAAAAGCGCGACGGTGATCCCCCAAATAGCATAACCAAAACAAAGGAATTTCTTTCGGTTCCCCACGCGATCAGAAAGCGTTCCGGCAATCAGCGTCGCCACCGTCGCCGTAATCCCGCTAAGCTGCACCATCAGCGTCACCGCGTCAAGATCTTTTGCCACCGTGTCATACACGAAAAGGTTGAAATACATATTCTCCACCGACCAAGCGATCTGCCCAATCAAGCCGAACACGAGGAGAATTGTCCAGTTCAGTTTTCCGAATTTTTTACTTGTCATTTTCTTCCCTTTTGTTAATTTTTTATTATTTCGCTAAATTCTCCGCAAAAAACCTTTTTGCCTTTTGATAGAAAATCTTTTCAATTTTCAAATCAGTCAAGCCTGCCGCGCCTCATCAAGTTTCCATACCGTATCGCAATGCAAATCAAAAATCATACTTTCCCTTTGATTTGACGTGAAGCCGAGGAAAGAAACTCGCTATTTTCGGCAACGGGTACAGGGCAGAAATCACCGCCGTACCGCCCAACAATCCGCAAGTGGCTTGTAACGTATTGCCTAAAATATTCCCCGCGGCGCCAAGCCCTGTCTGCAAAAGAACAGCCTCAAAAAAGAAATACCCCATCACCATAATCAGCTCTGCCAAAAGACCTGAAAGTAAGCGCGGCAAAAAGTCCAACGGCTCTTTTTTACAAAGCTTTTTTAATGCGGCATACCCTCCCCATGCTACAAGCGCAACCCCACCTTTGATCATAAAAGTTGCGGGCGCATAAGCCGTATACCCCAAAAACAAATCGGCAAGGCCCGAGCCAAGCCCCGCCGCCAACGCGCCATACCAAGGCCCGAGCAGCCAACCGGACAGCAAAACAAATACGTCGCCGACGTTAAAATACCCTCCGATCGGTAAAGGGATTGCCAAGGCGTACGTCGCCACGCAAACGAGCGACGTAAGACAAGCGGCAAAAGCGATATTTTTAGAAAGACGACTTTTCATAAAACAAACCCTTCTTTTTGTTTATAATTATACTCTCACAAGCAGTAAAAGTCAAGAGTTTGAAAGAAAAAAACGGCTTTCTTGCCGTTTTTTCACACCTTTAATTATCGTCCGTACGCTCGATCGAAAGGATATACGGATTTTCTTTGAGCGCCTTTTCCAAAAATTCCGAACGGTATTCCTTTTCCGTGTTGATCGTCGCGCGATAGACAAGCCTTTCTCCCTGCCGTTCTAAAAGCAGTTTCACGTACACCTCAAAGCCGAACATTTCCTTAATTTTTTCTCGCGACCCCTCGCAATCCTCAAAGACGATTTTCAGCGTATACGACTTTTTCATTTTAAAAATACGCCAAGGCATATGCAAAAGGAACTGCACGCCGATCAAGACCACGGACGCGCCCACCGCAACCAAATACAGTCTTGCACCGCAAGCCATACCGATCCCCGCAGTCGCCCAAATCCCTGCCGCCGTCGTCAGTCCGTGCACCTCGTGTTTTCTATAAACGATAATCCCTGCGCCGAGGAAGCCTACCCCCGCGACGATTTGCGCCGCCACGCGCGAAGTATCCGCACCTTGAAATCCATATTTGGATATACACATCATGAGTGCCGACCCCACACACACGATCGTATGCGTACGGATTCCCGCCTCTTTTGCGCGCAGCTTTCTTTCAAACCCGATAAAAAAACCGAGCAGCGCTGATAAAAGAATATCCAGTAAAATCCCAAGCTCTAATTCAAAATCCATACAATCACCTCTTTTTTATTTTTTTTGACCAACTACTTTCCGAAACTCCGCAGGGAACGGTGCACGGACGGAAACCGTTTCCCCGCTCACAGGGTGTTTAAATGTAAGCGCCGAGGCGTGCAAGCCCAGCCGCCCGAGCGGGTCTTTGGTAAAACCGTATTTCTCGTCACCAACAACGCTATGCCCAACGGAGCGCAAATGCACGCGGATCTGATTTTTTCTGCCCGTGTCAATACGCACCTTTAAAAGGGAATATTCGCCGCTTTCCCCGATCACCTCGTAATGCGTAATCGCTTTCTGTCCCGAGGGATCCTTTGTCGCGTACACCAAATGATTGCCATCCTCTTTCAAATAAGATACGATCGTATCCTCTTTCTTTTCCATTCGACCTTCGACAAGCGCGCAATATTCCCTGAGGCTCACAAGCTCGTTCCAACGCATTTTGAGCATGGAGTGCAGCTTGATATTCTTCGCAAACACAAGTACGCCGCTCGTTTCTTTGTCAATGCGGTGTAAAATATACGGCCGCGCCTTTTTATCTTTGACGGATAAATATTCCAGCACGCGTGCATACGCACAATCCCTTTCCTTATCACTCTCCACCGACAGTAAACCGACAGGCTTATCAATAGCAATAAAATCCTCGTCCTCGTACAAAATCTTCGGCAACTCTCGTTTTACGCTTGTCGCAGTATGTTTTACCGTAGGGGTCTGCTTGGGCGCAGCCACTTTACAAATCTTCACCTCGTCATCTTTCGCAAGCGGAAAATCGTATTGTGTCACCAAACTCCCATTGACAAGCACCTGCCTACGGGTAAGAAAAGCCTTTACATTGTTGCGTGAGGTATTGCATTTACGAAGCAAAAACTCCAAAAGCTCGTCACTTCTGCTCACCTTGTACTGTCCCAAATATTCTATTTTAGGCTTACGCTCAACGCGTACCTGCCCCTCTCTTTTTCCATTTTTCGTCTTTCTCATAGCAAGATAAATCAATCCCCCGTAAGACAAATGTCTATCGGGGGAAATCGTTTAATAAATACCCGTCCAACCGTCGTTATCGTCGTCCGATACTCTCTTCCACTCAGCGGTCAACGTCACGTCCTCTTCAATCGTCCAAACGCCTGTGCTTTCAATTTTTTGACCGTTATACGCCCAGTAGCCCGTATATCCGTCACGCGTAAGAGCGTTCAACGAATAGCTTTCCCCAAGCGTTACCTCTTGCGTCAGTTCCCCCGTCATTTCCCCTTCGGTACAAACGTACGTAATCGTAAAAGTCTGCGCTGGAACCGAGCTACTGCCCGTACTTGCCGACGAACTACCGCCCGTACCCTTACCGCCGTTCAATAAAGGATTATCCCCACCGCAAGCCGTAAAGCAGCAAACGGAAAGCACCAACGTCATGAAAATAGTAAGAATTTTTTTCATAGTTTCACCCGTATCATTATTTTATACAGTATATCATATTTTCTTTAACTTGTCAACCCCGTTTCTTCATAATCCCGCGATTTTCTTTCAAATTCCTTTTAAATACGAAGAAACTGTCCAATTTAGCAAATTTTCCAATTTTCGACCGAGAAACAATTCAAGAAACTTTCGGCCGATTTTGGGCTGATTTTATTTCTTTTTTGCGTGAAAGCGCTCTCCAAGCTTTCGTATAAGTAGCTCGTTCAATTCTTCTATGCTGCCCTCGATCAAATATTTTTTATCAACGACGTGACTTTGAATTTTAGATATGTATAAAAAGTAACTGTCAGCCGTTTCGTCCACACGGTATAAGTAGCCGTATCTGGCCGTCGCAACAGAAAAATACTCTTCCCCTTTCGTCGTTTGGATACGCAAAGAGTCTTCGCTAAATTCGTAAATTTCCACCGTCGTGCCTTGAAATAAAGTCATGGACTTATCGACGTTTTTTTGCGCAAAATGAACAATTAGCAAAAGAATAGGAGTAAATAGCACCCCGAACACGATACAAAACACTCCCATTTCGCCGTCACCCGCCATGAAATCCGCAACACCGATTACGATCATGATCGCCGATAAAAGCAAATAAATCCAAATCTGTTTTCTAATTGTATGCTTATTTAATTGCTTGACGGCGTTTGCGTCAAATACCGTTTTAAATTTAATCATTGCATACCTCCGTTTATATTATTATAGCATACATTTTGATAAAAATCAATCTTACAAAGATGTTTCCAGACAAAAAATATCCCCCAAAGCTTTCTGCCTTTGAGAGATAAAATATTTTTTTAAATGAAAAGGAAATACCTTTTAATCTTTTTTCTCTAATACGAAATCCCCATCGTCTTTAATGGAAAAGCTTAAAGTTTTTCCGTCACACTCGCAAATGATTGCACCGTCATCACGAATCAACACCACTCTTCCGTCTTTCGTTTCCAACCAAGTAATCAGGGTCACGTCTTGCTGATTTCCTTGGGTCGTAGCCAAGACAGCATCACCGTCCTTCAACAGAATTACCACGCAAAAATCTTCCGTTATAACTTCTCCGTCAAACTCCTCACCTATGTTATATTCTAAAAAAACGCCCTTGTCCGTAAGAGTAAGGTGTTTAAATTTGTAAGTGCCTATAAAATCATTTCCTGTATAAGTACCCGTAATTTTATTGCTGCAAGCTGAAAAGACACAGGAGAAACAAACAACTAAGCTTGTTAAAATCAACAAAATTAACTTCTTATTTTTTTTCATAATAACCTCTAATAAAAAATTATATTTCTATTATATCATACCCCCCCCTCGTCAAATGTTTTACAAAAAGAAATGAAAAAACCTTGCGTAATACGCAAGGTTTTCATATTGAAAGCGGCAATTACCTATCCTCCCGGCAGTTCTCTGCAAGTACTTTCGGCGTAAAAGAGCTTAACTTCTGTGTTCGGAATGGGAACAGGTGGATCCTCT
>JAFTPK010000024.1 GCA_017463325.1 Clostridia bacterium | reverse complement strand
CTGAGCCAGAATCAAACTCTTAAGTTTATTCGTTTAAAGTCGTTGCCTTCCTTAAAAGCAACAACGGCTCTAGCTTTGTTATCTCTTTGCTGACTTTGCTCAAAGGTACTTTTTACAGTACTTTGTTTTCTTTTGACGGAAATTACCTTTCATTTGCTTGTTTGTCAAATAAAATCTCATTTCTTTCTTATTCTATTTTTAATCTGCTTATCCCGAGCTTCAGCCCGGTTGCTGCCGTCACTTCGCGACGAGAGCTTGTCTATAATACCACAAACTAAAATGGTTTGTCAAGTATTTTTTCAAACTTTTTTTAAATTTTTTGAAAAATTTTTGAAAGTTTGGAAAAAATTTCGTCGTTTTTGCGATCTCTCGCAGACAGCTTGCATATAATATCACATTCAAAAAGATAAGTCAAACGTTTTTCGCCACTTTTTTACAAAAAAATCGACTTTTTTTTAATTTTTTCAAAAAAGTCGATTTTTTCTTTCTTTACGCTTTTATAATACAGACTTTTACCCGATCGCCATTGACGTCCACTTCTTTCACAAAGCCGTCCGCGCAGTCGCCTTGGACGAGTTCCACAGCAAGAACGTCCTCTTTAAACGCGCCCTTTTCAAAAGCCGCTTTCGCCCGCCCCTCCGCAATATAATAAATCTTAATGCGGTCGGTGATTTCTAAATCGGCCTCCTTACGCATAGCCTGAACCTTAGAAACAATCTCTCTTTCCACGCCCTCCGCGATTAGCTCTTCGGTGAGCGTTGTATTGAGCGCGACGGTCACGCCCTTATCGCTCGCGGAAATATAGCCCGCCTTGCTCTCGGTGAAAATTTGCAAATCCTCTTCCGTGAGAGTCACCTCCCCGTCCTCGGGAAGAGCGAACGTCCCCGCGCCCCTCACCGCATCTACAACCGCTTTCGCGTCGCAATTCGCAAGGAATTTAGAAATCATACCAAGCTTTTTGCCGTATTTCGGTCCAAGGGTTTTGAGCTGCGGCTTTAATTTATAGGAAATAAATTCGTCCGCGTCGTCCGCCGATTTATATTCTTTGATGTTCAGCTCGTCCAAAGCAATTTCTTTCAAGCCCTCGTCAAGCTCCTCTGCGCCTGCCGTAACGACGTACATTTCTGAAAGCGGCTGACGGTTCTTGACGTTGCCCGTATTTCTCGCCGCTCTGCCAAGATTGACGATATCAAGCACGACGTCCATACCCTTTTCAAGCTTTTCGTCCACAAGCGTAGAATCGCAGGTCGGGAACGCGCAAAGATGCACACTCTTTTCCGCGTCCTTGAAGAACGCAGGCACGAGGTTCAAATACATCTCCTCCGCAATAAACGGCGTGTAAGGCGCGGTAAGCTTAGCAAAAGTCACGAGCACGTGCCAAAGCGTGGTATATGCCGCCGCCTTATCCTCCGTCATTTCGCTGCCCCAGTACCGATCTCTGCCGCGACGAACGTACCAATTGGAAAGAATATCGGAAAAATCCTGTAACGCGCGCGCGCTATCCGTGATATTATAGACAGCCAAATTCTTATCCACCGTATCCACGAGGGTATTGAGCTTGGAAAGAATCCACTTATCCATCAACGACAGCTTGCATTTTTTCAAATCGTACTCGGCGGGATTATACCCGTCTACGTCGGCGTACAAACAGAAGAACGCGTAGGTATTCCAAAGGGTACCCATATACTTTCTCTGCGCCTCGCTCACCGCCTCGGGATAGAAACGGGAGGGAAGCCAAGGTGCCGAAGAGGTGTAGAAATACCAACGCACCGCGTCCGCGCCCTGCTTATCGAGTACCGACCAAGGATCAACAACGTTCCCTTTATGCTTGCTCATTTTTATACCGTTCTTGTCGTTGACGTGGCCGAGCACGATACAGTTTTTAAACGGCGCCTTATCAAACAGGATCGTCGAAATTACGAGCAAGGTATAGAACCAACCTCTCGTTTGATCCACCGCCTCGGAAATAAAATCGGCGGGGAAAGTTTTTTCAAAGGTTTCTTTATTTTCAAACGGATAATGATATTGCGCGAAAGGCATGGACCCCGAATCAAACCAGCAGTCGATCACCTCGGGCGCCCTCTTCATTTTGCCGCCACACTTGCCGCATTTGCAAGTCAGCTCGTCCAAATACGGACGGTGTAACTCGATATCCTCTTTACAGCCGCACTTTTCCGCAAGCTCCTTTCTTGACCCGATCACGTCGATCTCGCCGCAATCCTCGCACACCCAAACAGGTAAGGGCGTGCCCCAGTAACGATCACGCGATAAACCCCAGTCAATGACGTTTTCAAGGAAATTGCCCATGCGCCCTTCCTTGATGGTTTCGGGCATCCAGTTGACCGAACGGTTTGCCGCGATCAATCTATCCTTGACCGCCGTCACTTTTACAAACCAGCTTGAACGCGCGTAGTAAATGAGCGGCGTATCGCAACGCCAACAGAACGGATAGCTATGGGTAATCTCCTGCGTCTTCAAAAGCAACGAGCGCGCTTTCAAATCCTTGACGACGCTAGGGTCAGCCGCTTGCGCGCCCAAACCCGTCAACTCGCCGCAGCCCGCGGGGAATTTCCCCTCCTCGTCAATGAGCTGCACAACAGGCAAGCCGTAACGCTTCCCTACTTTATAGTCGTCCTCGCCGAACGCGGGCGCGATATGCACGACGCCCGTACCGTCGGAAAGGGTCACGTAACCGTCGTTGGTGACGTAATACGCCTTTTCCTTAAACTTAAATTTTTCTTTCCCGAACGGATAAAGCGGCTCGTATTCAACGTACTCGTACGCCGCCCCCTTCTTCACGGAAACGACCTCGTAGCCCTCTTCCCCGAGCACCGATTTCACAAGCCCCTCGGCCATGATATAGGTTTCGCCGCTCTCCGTCATTTTTACTTCCGCATAATCGAATTCGGGATTCATACAAAGCGCAACGTTGGAAGGCAGCGTCCAAGGAGTCGTCGTCCAAGCAAGAATGTAGGTATTCTCTTTCCCTACAACCTTAAATTTAACGAACGCCGTCATCTGCTTGACGTCCTTATACCCCTGTGCCACCTCGTGGGAGGAGAGCGCCGTTCCACAACGGGGGCAGTACGGTACGATCTTGTGCCCTTTATAAAGCAAGCCCTTTTCGTGGATTTTCTTGATCGCCCACCATTCGGACTCGATATAGTCGTCGTGATAGGTAACGTATGGATTGTCCATATCGCACCAGTACCCAACGCGATCGGACATCTTCTTCCACTCGCTCGAATATTTCCAAACGGATTCCTTGCAACGCTTAATAAAAGGCTCGATCCCATACCCCTCGATTTGCGTCTTATGCTCGAACCCGAGCTGTTTTTCCACTTCAAGCTCTACGGGCAAGCCGTGCGTATCCCAGCCCGCCTTTCTCAATACGTGGTAGCCTTTCATGGTCTTGTAGCGAGGCACGATATCTTTCATAACGCGGGTAAGAATATGCCCGATATGCGGCTTTCCGTTTGCCGTAGGGGGACCGTCGTAGAAAGAGAATTCCTCTTTCCCCTCCCTCGTTTTCATGCTGTCCTCAAAGACGCGGTTTTCATTCCAGTACTCTACGATCTTCTTTTCGCGTTCCACGAAATTAAGCGAAGTATCTACTTTCTTATACAGCGACATAACGTTTCTCCTTGTAAAAGGTTTTTATTTTTATTGTAACGCGCGCATACGTACGCGTACGCGTGAGAATAAAAAACAACCGTAGCGTTTCGGAAAAAACACCACGGCTTTTTTTAACCACCAAAACAAACTATCATTTGCCGCCCCTGTTTACGGATGGCGCTTCCGTACCCCCTTACTTTTTTCACGGGGTCAGCTCAAAAGGGGATATTTTTTGCGTTTCTCTTCTTCCTCTCAGCAAAAACGGAATTTCTCTGTGCGAGTACACGCAAAAACGTTGTCCTTTTTCAAACGCTTTTTCTATTGAATTGATTTTATTATAGCGTATTTTTTTACTTTTGTAAAGTAATTTTTAGCAAAAAAACTTTTTTCGCGCTTCGGCTATTCGCAGAATAGAACCTCGCTGTTCGTACCGTAGAAAATTTCCTCTCTACCCGAAAGCTTTTTCAAGATCCGTTCGAGGTTTTCCCACGTGATATATTCCGCGTCCATTTCATACGCGTGGCCCCAGATATAGAGGAGCTGCGGCTCGTCTGCACTCGCCGATAAAAACTTGTCCACAACCTCTTCAAAATCCGCCTCGATTACGTATGTCGAGGGATTGAACCGAAACCGATTCTCCGTCTGCAACGAAAAGCTTTTCGTTGAAGTGATCGTCCGCGCGTATCGAACGCCCGTACGCCGCGAAATAATTTCCGCCACCCGATCGTCGTTGTTGACGCCGCCGCAGGGATAAGCCATGCCCACCACTTCGTAGCCGCAAAGCCTTGACAAATTCTTTCTGTCCTCTTCCACTTGGCGCACAATCTCCTCTTCGCCAAGCGTCGTCAAATTCACGTGCGTAAGCGTATGTACGGCAACCTCGTGGCCGCGGTAGATCTCTTTCACTAAATGAGCATCCACACGCTCAAAAGGAACCTCTTTCCCGTTGCGAACGAGGGTATGCTTGCTGCCAAGCCGCTCGGAATTCAAATTAAACGTACCTTTCAAGCCGTACCTGTTAAACAGCTCGAACAGCCTAATATCTTGCGTAACGCCGTCGTCGAAGCTGAACGTGACGGCCTTTAATTTCCCGTTCCACATAGGCTTTAAGGGCTGACGCGGTTAATATCTCTCGGGAACATTGTCGCCTCGCGGACGTTCTTTGCGCCGAGAAGATGCATGGTCAGTCTTTCCAACCCCAAGCCAAGCCCGCCGTGCGGGGGCGCGCCGTACTTATGGAGCATTAAATAGGTTGCGAATTCTTCGGGATTCATACCCAGCTTTTCCATTTTCGCCACCTGCGCGTTATAATCGTGTACACGCTGCCCGCCCGACGTAATTTCAAGCCCTCTGAACAACAGGTCGAAAGAGAGGGTATATTCGGGATCCTCGGGGTCGTCCATGGTATAGAAAGGACGCTTTTTGGAGGGATAATGGGTGATGAAAATAAAATCGGAATTAAATTGCTTTTTCGCATATTTGCCAAGCATTTCTTCTTCCGCGGGATCAAAGTCCTTCATATCCGTCGGCTGATACTTGAACTTCTTCATGAGGATCTCTTTCGCCTCCATGAATTTCAGCACGGGGATCTCGGTAATCTCGGGAATATCGACGTGCAACAGCTCGACTTCGTTTTTGTATTCCGTCTTTAAAAGCTGCATAATATATTTAAGCAACCCCGTTTCCATTTCCATAATATCCTCAAAGCTCTCGATAAAGCCCATTTCAAGGTCCATGGAAATATATTCGTTGAGGTGACGGCTGGTATCGTGATGCTCCGCGCGGAACACGGGCGCGATCTCAAACACCCGCTCGTACACGGCGACCATTGCCTGCTTGTAAAGCTGCGGCGACTGCGCAAGATACACTTGCTTACCGAAATAATCAAGCTTGAAAACGTTGGTACCACCCTCTGCGCCCGCAAAATTGATCTTCGGGGAATGAATTTCGGTGAACCCCTCCTTGGAAAGGAATTCTCTAAACCCTCTTTGAATTCCCTCTTGCAGCTTGAAAATCGCGCGTTCCTTGGGATTACGCAAGGTAACGGGGCGGTAATCGAGCTTGGTGGAAAGGTCGCAATTCACCTGTTTTTTGGTGATAACGACAGGCGGAATTTCCGCAGGATGAGAAAGCAGCTCGATATTATGGATCTGCAATTCGTAGCGTTTGCTGCCGTCGCGCGTTTCCCCTGCGACCACTTTCCCCGTGATCTTCGCCGCGCACTCCTCCTTTACGTCCTCGGCAAGGCGATAGTCGGAAAAACTCTCCGCGTATACGCATTGCACCGTTTCTCTTGCCGTACGCAAGATGATAAACGCAAAGTCGGACATCATACGGATATTGTGAATGGTGCCCTTGATCGTCACGATCTCGTTTTCGTATTTTTCAAATTCCGAAAATTCCACCGTGTTTTTTGCCGTTTTTCCCGTCATAAACATAGCTTACCTCTTTTTACAGCCTATCGCCGTAAATTTTTCATTATTTTTTTACCCTTTCTATTTTAATTCGTTTGACAAAAAAAAGCAAGAAATTTATAATAGTTTTATCAAACTTTTTTCAAAAAGGAGAAGAAAAGGTATGCGCGTACTTGCCGTCAACGATCTTTCTTGCGTTGGGAAATGCTCTTTAACAGTAGCACTTCCCGTTCTTTCGGCATGCGGCGTGACCTGCGACGTCCTCCCTACCGCCGTCCTTTCCACCCACACGGGCGGTTTTGAGGACTATACCTTTCGCGACCTTTCCTCCGATTTCCCCGCAATCCTTACGCAATGGAAAAAGCTTGGACTTACCTTTGACGTCATTTATAGCGGCTATCTCGCAAACGAAAGCCAGATCGACGCCGTGCTTTTTTTAAAGCAAAACTTTTTAAAAGCGGGCGGGAAGCTCGTCGTAGACCCCGTTATGGGCGACGGCGGAAAGCTGTACGCGGGCTTTTCCCCCTCGTTCGTGGAAAAAATGCGCGGGCTTTGCCAACGTGCGGACTATATTCTGCCCAACCGCACCGAGGCCTGTTTTTTGACGGAAACCCCCTATCCCTCTGACGGAGAAACCCTTTTAAACAAGCTTTCCTCGCTCACCCCTTGCCCGATCGTTACGGGAGTGGAGGAGGAAAACTCTATCGCCGTATATCATGCGGAGAAAGGCGTCCCCCGCCGCTACGCCACCCCTACGACGCAAGGCTTTTTTTGCGGTGCGGGCGACGTGTTTGCCTCCTCGTTCGTCGGGGCGCTGGTATACGGCAAACCGCTTGGGGAGAGCGTTGCGCTCAGCGCGCAATTTACCGCCGCCGCGATCGAACGCTCTGCCAAAGAGGTAAGCGATAAGCGCTACGGATTAAATTTTGAAAAAGAGCTGTTCTCGTTTGTAAAAAAATTGCGCGGGGAATAATTTTCCTCTTTCGTTTCGTTGACAAACGAAAAAAGAGAGGGTATAATAGAACTACAATCTGCGGTGTTCGGAGCTTGGTATGATTGCGGGATCCACAATATAAAATCGGGAGCGGTCATTCGTGGCGATAGGCAAGGTCTGTTTTACGGAAAGTCCGAGGCGTCAAGATGCGGCACCCACCTGCTGAAAGCGGGTTCACCTTTTACCGAGGTGCGGCACAGGCGGATTTATTTTAAAAGCAAAAGAGAGGCAACTGCCTCTCTTTTTTTAATGAATTGAAATTTTCGATTTCCTCGAATTGCCCTTACGGGCGTGTATTTACTCTTCGCCCCACGGGGTGGGAACGCCGTCCACGTAGCGCCAGAAATCCCCCTCCTCCGTCGGCTCCTCTTCGCTGTAAAAATACAGTCCCTTGCTCGGTTTAAATTTGTCCGAATTCTCGATCTTCG
>JAFTPK010000004.1 GCA_017463325.1 Clostridia bacterium | reverse complement strand
AGTAATATTATACCACTTTTTAAGAAAAAACACAATCAAATCAACCCGTTCAAAATATTCAAAATCGCAAGAGAATTAAAGGCGTTTCAAGGGGTATTTTTAGCTGTTCGGGTGGGATTTGGGTGGGATTTTTCAAAATGCATAAATGAAACCACAAGATATTGTGGGTAAATATATTGCACCTTTACCATATATTGTGGTTTGCGAAAAGTAGTTAAAAGTCGTCGGAGGCCGTAATGTTATCCAATTACACTACGAGTACATTTTATTTACGCTACTATTTTACTTGTTTTTCCTTACTTTTGCAAGCGTTTCTACCTACTATTTTTCTCTTTTTATGAAATTTTTTCGCGAAAAAAGAATTTTTGCTTTGCTTTTTTCTCTCACCTATGCTATAATGACTTTACTAAGTAAGTTTTTTGGAGTATTCGTATGGCAAAAACGGTTGTGATCGGTATGAGCGGCGGCGTAGACAGCTCGGTGGCAGCGCTGCTTTTAAAGGAACAGGGCTACAACGTCGTGGGGCTGTTCATGCAAAACTGGGACGAGGTGGACGAAAACGGCTGTTGCACCGCCGAAGAGGACTTTGCCGACGTTAGGCGGGTTGCTAACCTGCTTGATATCCCCTATTATACCGTGAATTTCGCCAAAGAATACATGGATCGGGTATTTTCCTATTTCCTCGCGGAATACAAGGCTGGGCGCACCCCGAACCCCGACGTCCTTTGCAACCGCGAAATTAAGTTCGGTCCCTTTCTTGAAGAGGCAAAAAGGCTGGGTGCGGACTATATCGCCACAGGGCATTACTGCAAAATTTTTCACGACGGCGATACCCACTACCTTCAAAAGGCAAAAGACCAGAACAAAGACCAAACATATTTCTTAAACCAGCTTTCACAGGCGCAATTAAAAGACGTTTTATTCCCCCTGCAAGATTTGGAAAAGCCCTACATTCGCGACTTAGCCTTAAAGCACGGGCTTGCCACAGCCAAAAAGAAAGACAGCACGGGCATCTGTTTTATCGGAGAGCGCAATTTTAGAAACTTCCTCAGCGCGTACCTGCCTGCCCAAAAAGGGAAAATTCTGAATTTAAACGGTGAAGAAGTCGGCGAACATTTCGGGCTTATGTATTACACTCTCGGTCAACGTAAGGGGCTTGACCTCGGCGGCAGAAAAGGCGACGACGGCGGGCGTTGGTTCGTCTGCAAAAAGGATTTGAAAAACAATATTTTGTATGTTTCCCACGGCGACGAAACCCCGCTGTATTCCAAGTCCTGCGAGGTGAGCGGCTTTAACTGGATCCCGTTCGAGCGCGAAGAAAAGGAATTTACCTGTACCGCCAAATTCCGTTACCGCCAGCCCGATCAAGCGGTAAAAGTAATCAACCTCGGCTGCGGCAAATTGCATATCGAATACGCGGAAAAACAGCGCGCCGTAACCGAGGGGCAGTACGCCGTCCTCTACGACGGGGAAAATTGTCTTGGCGGCGGCGTGATTGAAAGCGCAGAATATTAAACGCAAAGGAGAAACTATCATGAAAACTATCGCTATCGTCACCGGCGCGTCAAGCGGGATCGGCAAGGAATTTTTCCTCTCTCTCAAAGATAAAGGTCCTCTTGACGAAATTTGGGTGATCGCCCGTAGCAAAGACAAGCTGGAAGCCCTGCAAGCGGAAACGGAAACGCCCGTGCGCGTTTTTCCCGCCGATCTTTCCAAAAACGGCTCTTTAGAGGCGGTAAAGGCCGTTTTGGCTGCCGAAACCCCTTCCGTCAAGTATTTGATCTGCGCGAGCGGTTTTGGGCGTTTTTGCTCGGCTTTGGAGGACGAAACGGAAACGCTTGAAAACATGGTGGACTTAAACTGCCGTTCGATCGTCACGGCAACAAAAACGGTGGCACCGTATATGGCTAAGGGCGGGATTATGCTCCTAATCGCCTCCGTCGCCGCGTTCCAGCCCATTCCCTATATCGCAACCTACGGCGCCACGAAAGCATTCGTGCTCTCCTACGGCAGAGCGCTCAATCAAGAGCTTCGGAAAAAATACGGCGCGCGCTGCCTTTGCGTATGTCCGTTCTGGACGAAAACGGCTTTCTTCGACCGAGCAATCACCGCCGAACAAACGCAGACGGTCGTCAAAAAGTACGCCGCCATGTATACGCCCGATCAAATTGTTAAGCGGGCGTGGCAGGACGCGAAAAAGAAAAACCGCGACGTTTCCATCTGCGGTTTTACAGCCAAATCCCAAGTGCTTGCCGTCAAGCTCCTGCCCCACCGTCTTGTGATGTGGGTATGGAAAAGCAACAACAGTTATAACTCTCAAAAGCGCCCTCCGCAAACAAGCGGAGGGCTTCTTTTTATACGATAATCCTCGCACGGCTCCCCGTCGCCGCGTCCTTGGTAACGACGATCTGCTTGTCGATCCGCTCTTTCAGCTCGGATACGTGCGAAATAATCCCGACGAGCTTGTTTCCCTCCGTCAGCCCCGTCAAGGCCTTGATCGCCTGCGAGAGCGATTCGTCGTCGAGCGAGCCAAACCCCTCGTCCACAAACATGGTATCCAGCCGTATTCCGCCCGCGGAGGACTGAATCTCGTCCGAAAGCCCGAGCGCAAGCGACAGCGACGCCTTAAACGACTCCCCGCCTGAAAGCGTTTTCACGCTTCGCGTCGTACCGTTGTAATGGTCGATCACGTCCAACTCCAACCCCGATTGCGAACGGTTATTCTCTGCCGTTTTACGCCGTTTAAGCTCATACTGCGCCCCCGTCATCACCATTAGCCTCGTATTCGCGCGGTCGATAATGCGGTCGAAATAGGTCGTCTGCACGTACGTTTCGAGCATGACCTTTTCCTTTCCCGCAAGATTTCCGTTCGCCGTTAAGGAAAGCGTCCTCACCCAAGTCAATCTTTTTTCCGTCGCGGCAAGCTCCGCCCCTTTTTCAAGGATATTTTCCAAGGCTGCTCTATTGCTTGAAATCCGCGTCGCAAGCGTTTGCCTCCCGCTCGTAAGCTCCGTCTTCTTTTCAAGCAGTATGCGTTTTTCCCCTGTCAACGATTCCTCGTTCACGTCGAGGGCACCCTTTAACTGTTCTTCAAGCTGCGCGATCCCAAACCGCAACCGCTCCACTTCTTTTTCCGCGTCCGTCTTTGCGCGCTCCGCGCGTTCGTAGCCTTCCAACAAAGCTTTTGCCTGTGCAAGTAACTTTTCCGTTTCCCTCTTTGCCTCTTCCAAAGAAGAAAACGGAAGCGATTTTTTTAATTGCTCCGCTTGCTTTTGCAAAGACGCCGCCTCCGCTTTTACCGCCGCGATCCGCTCTAAAATCCCGTTCTCCTCGTTTTTCAAGCCGTCGAGAATTCTCTCTTTTTCAGGCAATTTTTCGTCGAGTATTCTCTTTTGCTCTGCCCTTTTTTCCTCCGCGCGCAAGGTAATTCGCGCGGCGTTTTCTTTTGCCGCCACCCGTTCAAGCTCCTCTTGCAGCCGCTCGTAGCCGCCGTCTAATTCCACGCCCGGCAAAAGCTCTTTCATCTCCTTTTCGATACGGGCGAATTCCCCCTCCGCCCGCGCCTTTTTCTCCCCCAAGAGCGCGCTGAGCGTTTCCAGCTCCTTGCGCTTGACTTCCTCTCGCGTTTTAGCCGTTTTCAGCTCCGCCTCCGAAGGGGCGGAAAAATGCTTTTGCGCGGGGCAGGGATGCGTTGAAGAGCCGCAAACAGGGCAAGGCTCTCCCGCCTTTAAGTCACTTGCAAGAATTCCCGCCTGCGCGTCTAAAAAGGCAGCGTAGTTCCGCTCGTATTCAGCGGAAAGTACCGTGAATATTTCGCGCGCCGCCTTGTATTTTTCCTTGACCGCGGCATATTCCTCTTGCAGCGAAAAATACATCTCTACCGAAGAAAGCAGCTCGTTTACCCGCTTTTTCCGCTCGAACAGCCGCTCCACTTCAATCGCGTACTCTTTCGCCAAATCGTTTGCCGAAAGGAGAAGACGGCTCTCCTCCTTGTCCTTTTCAATCTCGGCTGCAACAGCCTCCCGCTTTTTAGCAATTGCTTGCTTGTTTTCTTCCAAGCTCGCCGCAGCCGCAAACGCCCTTTCAAACGCCGCTTTTACCGCCGCCGCTTGCTCGTATTTGGGAAGCTCCGCACCCGTCACCGCCGCCTGCCGTTCCAGCTCTGTACGAAGCGGTATTTTTTTCTTTTCCGTATCCCAAAGCAAAAGCCGCTCCGCCGCCGCCCCTTGCGCGAGCGTCAAGCGTTCCTTGGCGCCCGCAAGCCTTTCCTCGGCATTTCTTCTCGCCTCCGCTTTTCCAAGCCGTTCGTTCACCTTTTCAAGCCCGCTCTCCACCGCCGTCAATTGCTCGTTCAACGCGGACATGCCCGCCTCGTCCTCGGAAATAAATGCCTTTAAAAGCGCGATACACTCCTCCGTCGTCAGTTCCCCCGTTTTGGCAAGAACAAGCCTTGAATACAGAGCGGAATTTTCGTCTGCAACAATCCCATTTATATATTGTTTGACGCCGCTGCTTTGCGTTTCGTACGCCCTGTACAGCTCGTTATATTCCGCTTTGAGCCTGTCTTGCAGCTTTAAATACGGTTCCGTTTTAAAAATTTGACGGAAGATTTTTTGCCGTTCCTCCGTTTTCGCCAAAAGCAGTTTCAAAAAATCCCCTTGCGCGATCATAGCAATTTGCAAAAACTGATTTCTGTCCACGCCGAGAATCTCTTTTATTTTCGCGTTCACCTCGGTAGGCTTTACGATCACGTCGCCGCTCGGTAGCCAAAGCTCTGCGGCAGCCTTTTCGCTTGCCATGCCCCCGCCCCGTTTAGCAGGTCGCTCGTAATCGGGATTGCGCCGCACGCGGTAACGTTTTTCCGCGTACTCGAATACAAGCTCGACAAACGTCGGCGTTTCAGCCGCCGCGTATTTAGAGCGCAACGAGCTTACCTCGCGTACACTGCCGCTCGGCTCTCCAAATAAGGCGTAGGCAATGGCGTCGAATACCGTCGTTTTCCCCGCACCCGTATCCCCCGTGATTAAATACAGTCCGCTTTTTCCAAGCTCGTCCATTTGTAAGGTACACTCACCCGCGTACGGGCCGAATGCGGAAACGGTCAGTCTGATCGGTCTCATACCTCTTCCTCCCAAATCTTTTCAATGAGCGAAGAAACAAGCTCGCTTTGCTCCTTACTCATGGGCGCGTTGTTTTGCAATTCAAAAAACTCCGCAAATAATTCCTTGGGCGACTTTTTTTCAACCTCTGTCGCGCCGCCGATCTCCGCGTTTTTCCGCGTCCGCGCGTTGTCGTAGCGAAGCTCCATCAACCCTTTATAAATGACGCGAAGCCGCGCCGACGCGTCGGTAATATCGTCCTCGTCCGTCAAGGTAACGCGAAGATAGTCCGTGCAAAGCGCCGTTCCCTCATAATAGCTTTTTCTCGTCAGATCCTCATACGAGCCTCTTATCTCACGCATCTCCCGAAGCGGAGCAAGCGGAAGAAGTTCAACGCATACCTGCCCCTTTCCTTTACACTCTACAAGGGTGAGCGTTTTCTCGTCCTTTGCCTCGGAAAAGGAGTATTTCAAGGGGGTACCGCAGTAGCGAATACGCTCTCCGCAGTTTTGCGGTTTATGCAAATGCCCAAGGGCCACGTAATCAAAATCGGCAAATACGGCTGCGTCTACGTTGTCGGTGCCGCCAACGGACACCTCCTCACTCTCACTCCGCGTAGAGCCTGTCACGAACTGATGGGTAACGAGAATATTGCGCGCCGCGGCGTCGATCGACATTCCCTTTATCGCCACCCGCAAGGCGTCCGTGTAAGAGGCTATTTCTTCTTCCTCAAAAAACCGACGCACGTGCGCGGGTTTGACAAACGGTAGTAAATATATATTGAGCGGCCCGTACTCGTCCTCCAACGAAATCGGCGTTACACACCCTGCATACACAGGCGAGAAGAAAACGCCGCTCGACGTCATCAATCTGCCGCCAAACGAAATACGCTCCGCGCTATCGTGATTGCCGCTGATGATATACGCGGGGATTTTCAGAGCGCAAAGTTGCACCAAAAATTCGTCAAAGAGCTGCACCGCCTCCGTCGGCGGCACCGATTTATCGTATACGTCCCCCGCGATCAGAACGCCGTCCACTTTATTTTGTTCTGCCGCATTTAGAATTTGCGCGAGGATATATTTTTGATCTTCTATCAACGAAATTTCGTTGACCCGTTTTCCAAGATGCAGATCGGAAATATGGAGAAATTTCATAGCCTTTCCTTTGCTTTTTCTTTCATTATATCATATCAAAGAACTTTTTGCAAGTTCTCGAAAAGAAAAAACGGACAAGCCTACGCTTATCCGTTTTCTTTCGTTCGTTTCTACTTTTACTTATTTGGTAAACGCTTCAACGGCCGCTTCGCTGCCCCAATACACCCACTTGCCGTCCTGAGTGATATCGGAATGAATTACTTTCACCTTTTCATAGTAAGCCGTTGCATTTTCTTTGGTGTCAAACAACGACGCCGTTATACTTTCCGAACTTAAAAGCCCAGTAGACTTCGTCGCGATAAAGCCGCCGATCTTGCCCTCCGCTTCTTCGTTGGAATACGCTTCCACGGTGTAACCCGCTTCCTGCATTTTCGACTTCGCGTCGTCAATGCTCGAAGGGGTGCACGCTACGAGGCAGAAACAAGCCAACGCCGCCAAAATTCCGCATAAAAATCTTTTCATTGTAAAAGAACCTCCAAAATCTTTATTGTAAAATTATTATATCATGAACGATTTTATTTGTCAAGCCTTGAACGAAAAATTTATCAAACCTTTTCAAAATCGCTCGCAGGGTGCTTACACCAAGGACAAATAAAATCGTCAGGCAAAGGCCCCTCATGCTCGTATCCGCATACCGTGCATACCCATTTTTCTTTTTCCGCCGCTTTTTGAGCGGTAGGCTTGGGCTTGATCTCGTTTAAATATTTTTCGTACGTGACGCTCTTTTCCTCTGACAGCACGATCCCCTCCGTCGCCTCGCCGACAAACAGCGTATGCGTGCCGTAATCAAGCGCGTCCACTACTTTCACGCTCAACACAGCGTTGGTATGCTCGGGGATATAGTAAAGACCGTTCTCCGTCCGAGGCAGGCTCTCGCCGGCGAATTTATCAACGTCACGACCGCTGGAAAATCCAAACTTCTTAAAGATCTCGAAAGGCGCGCTTTCCGTCAAGACCGACGCGTTAAAAACACCCGTTCGACGTATCATGCCCTCCGTGTAATTGTCCTTGTTGACGAACACGACGATACGGCAAGGGTCGCTCGTGAGCATGGAAACGGTATTGACGATACAGCCGTTGTCCTTTTCCCCCTCCCGCGCCGTCAGCACGAATAAGCCGTAAGTTAATTTATAGGTGGATTTCTTGTCAAACACGATATGCTCCTTTTTGGTTAAAAAAATTTTTTACGCTTTCCAAAGCCCGTGCAAATTACAATACGCGTATACGCCGAGCACCTTTTCGCCCGCCGAAAGAGAAAATACTACCTCAGGCAACGTATCGGGCTGCAACGTCTTTACCTGATAACCCTGATCGGTTTCAATCGCAACGATGGAAATATAGTGCTCTGCCGTCATGGGGTGCCCGACTTCGCCCACCGAAACGCGCACCTTTCCGCATTTCACCGCGTACACGGGTACGTGCTTTTCTTTTGCCGCGTCCTTTTCGCCCGCTACTAATTCTCTCCATGCCGCTACGTTTACCGCTTCGTTCGTTACGATTACCTTTCCGCAATCTTTACATTCATAAAATTTCATATTTTTTTCTCTCCTATTTTTATTTATTAGGATTTAATCCTAATAATATATTACCATAATAAAAAGGCTTTGTCAATAGTTTATGCGAAAAAAATCAAAACCATTTAAAAAAATTATTTTGCGTAGTACACCCAGTTTTCCTTTCTAGGCTTTGGCTGAGGGAGCTTTTCGGCGGCGTAGCCAAGCACGAGGTGTCCGATCCCCTCGTATTCCCCCGTCACGCCAAGCGTTTTCAAGATTTCTTTCCCCTCTTCGCTCTCAAATTCCTCTTTGGCACGGTGAATCCAACAGCTCCCAAGCCCCAACGAATGGGCTGCGAGCATCATATTCCCCATGACAAGCGAGCCGTCGTAAACACGAGTATTGACCGACTTATCCGCCAAAACAACGAGAACAACGGGCGCGCCGTAAAAGGGATCGACGCCCTCTCCCGCGCCCATAACGCGCGCGTTCATCTTTGAGAGAGCGTCGCGAAGCAGCTTATTCGTAACGGCGAGAATGATGGGCGCTTGCCGATTTCTGCCCGTCGCCGCATACCTGCCCGCCTCCAAGACCTGCTCGATCAAGCTTTCCTCCACAGGATCGGGGAGGTATTTTTTGACACTTCTGCGGGTAAGAATATTTTGCATTACTTCATTCATAAATTTTTCTCCTTATTTAAAAAACCGATCCGTCAAGGTCGGTTTTCGCCATTTAAATTTCGTCTGCCTTGTTTTTTGCAATCTTAATTTTTTGCGCAATAAAGGAAGGGAAGTAGAAAGCCGCGGGGATCACGGTATACCCAACGTAGAAAATGATCGTCGTCAGCCAGTCGTCGAGAGAACCGAAGATGGACGCGAACGGCTCCATATAACATTTAAAGAACATATAATCGGAATTGATCGGCGAGAAATTGACGATATTCGCAGGGATCGAAACGATCAAAAGCGGGATTGCCGCAAGGAAAGGTTCCCACCATTTCTTAACGTGCGTATAGCGGTGATAGCCTGAAACGAGCATCACAAGACAACAGAACATCATAGCGCCGTGATAAAAGAAGGTGTGGAAGCCCGCAAAGGAAATACAGGAATAGTTGGGAAGAATGGTTGCAGGGTAAAAGAAATTAACGGACGCGCCGATAAAACCGATCGTGCAGACGTACCCACACGCCGCCTTTTTCACGTAGCCCTTGCCCCAAATCGCAAACGGCATGGCGTACATAAATACGCTGCAAGGATACAAAGGCAAAATGCCGCCCGTTTCAAAACCGATCTCTCTGCCCGAAACGCTCTCCCAAACAATCTTAACAAGCTCCAAAACAACAGCCGCCGCCCATACTGCGGTGAACACCGTTTTCGTTTTCTTTTCGTCTTTCTTTTTCCCAAGCAGCACGGCAAGCACGATCACAACCGCAAGCACGAACGCCGAGAAAATGAAATGGAGTGGAGTAAACAGCGTACCGGGTACAAGCCCTGCCTGCACGTCCTCCGCAATAAAATCCTTATGCGTGAAGAAATTTTTCAGTAAATAGCCAAATCCTTTCATACCTTTTCGTTTTTCCTCGTTTTATTGTTTTTTATATAGATCGCTAAACGGTATAAACCGTAATTCAACCAGTACATGGCTACCGCTTGTCCAAAAACGACGATCGCAATATACGCCGCGTGAGAGGCCTGTAAAATAGGGTCGAGCAGCGGCAAACCGAACGCGTTATGCAAGAACATACAATTACTCCCCAGCCATTCGTTAAAGAAATAGGAGGGAATACACGCCGCCCCAACGAACAGGAAATAATACAGCGCGTCTTTTACTTTCGGCACATACCTGCCCTTGATCAACAGCAGCAGTCCCGTGTAGCACATCACGAAATGATAGAAAATCCCGTGCAGCGCGGCAGGGTGCCAAAGCGGATACATTCCAAGCCCTGTCGAGGGATAAAGGGTATAAAACGCCGCCGCAGCCACGCCGCCCATGGTCATGAACGAATACCCCACCCGACGAAGCGGTTCCCATTTCGCCAAAGCAAACCACACGGCGAACAGGAAAAGGCTACAATAAAACAGCGGCATCCAGTCGTTGGGGGGCTGTTTTTTGTATACCCGCAAAGAAATTTTAACGACTTCGATCGCAGTCAAACCGACGGCAACCCAAAAATGCACGCGGCTCACCTGCTTCTCCGTCAGCTTTCGCGACAAATATAGCAATAAACCGAGGAGAGCAAAAAAGCCAAGCATCACGAGAAAATGCGGCAGCGTATACATTCCGCAAATATCCGCGTCCGTGTAATGATCGTAAAAAAATTTACGCATCTTTGCTCCTCCCTTGTTAAAATCTTACCCACTTATTATATAAGGTTTGAAAGAATAAGTCAAGAAAATTTCACGTTTTTTCATAAATACGGAAAAACGGGGGCTAGTCACGCCCCCGCCCGTTTTATTTTAAGGATCGTTTTTAAACGCCGACCGCCTGAAAAATGCTCGAATTTGATTTTTTTCTTATTTAAGCAAATTTTTCTGCAAATAAAAAAATTTCTTTATTTTTTAAAATTTTCACCTCCCTCCCTACGAAAATCATTGTCAAAAGATTTACTTTATGGTATCATTATAGTATAATGATATACGGGAGGTAAGGTTCTATGATTAAAAACAAATTTTTAAAGCTTGCGGCAATTCTTTGCTGCGCCTGTCTTGCGTTTGGCTGTGCCATTCTCGGCGTCAACGCTCTGCCCTACGAAACGGCAAGTGCGGAAGAAACGAGAACAGCCGTCGCGACCTATAATGTGTCGGGCGACGAGGCTGAAACCGTTAAAGGTTATCTCTACACCAACGCCAACGATTCCACGAAATACGACCTCGTAATTTCAGGCGAAGGCGCAATGAAAACAGGTTGGACCGCAAAAATAGTACCTTGGAATAGCGTGAGAGGTGATATCGTCAGCGTTACGATTGAAGAGGGCGTTACGAATATCGGAGATTTTGCATTTAATTTATGCACCTCTTTAACAGCGATCGAAATTCCCTCTACGGTAACGGATATTCGAGAAAAAGCTTTCTACGGTAGTGGATTAACGGAAGTTACTATTCCCGAAACTGTTAAAAACGTTCGTGCAAACGCTTTCAACGGCTCTCCTTCAAATTTGAAAAAGATCGTTTTCCTTGGAAGTCCCTCCATCACAAAATCTGCACTTAATGAAAGCACGATCATTTACGGCTATAAGGGATCCTCGGCGGAAGAATACGCAACGACGAATTCCAGAACGTTCGTGGCGCTTGACGCCATTTTCACGCAGGTCAGCGTGACTCTCGGTTCCGACCTCAGCATCAACTATTACGCGGCGATCACCGAAGAACAGGCAGCCACAGCCACCGTGAATTTCACGGTCAACTCCTACACGCAAACGGGCGTGACGGGCACCTTCTATTCCGAGGGCGTTTACCTCTTCCGTTTTACGGGCGTTGCCCCGCAATGGATCGCGGATACCGTTACGGCTACCCTGTCCGTAGACGGTGAAGAACTTGAAACGAAAACGTACAGCGTACAAACCTATTGCAACTCCTTGCTTTCCTCTACGGCGGAAGAGCTTGGCCTCTCGGAAACAAAATACGCAGCTATGAAAGTACTCGTTGCCGATCTTTTGAGTTACGGCGCGGCGGCGCAGGCATACTTGACCGCAAACGGCGCGGAAAACGTAGGTACGACGGAAATCACGACGGTCGAGGGCGGCTAGGTGTTCACCGCTCCGAAGAGCGATTTGATTTATTCAAACAATCTTACGGGCGTAGCGGCAACGGGTGCCAACCTGTACTTTGACAACGCAAACGCTTTGTACTTGTATTTCAATATTGACGAAAGCGTTTCTTTGGCAAGCTTACGTATCTTCATCACCAAGAACGGCGCGCCCGTGAAAGTACTCAAGGGCACCGAGCTTGCAAAGGACGAAAAGGGCTACTATTATAAAACGGACGCGATCGCGGCGACGGACTTTGACGAACTTTACACGGCGACGGTATACGTGGACGATTTGATGATCTCCACCTCCGTAACGTACAGCGTGGCTTCGTACGTGGCAGCAAATTATAGCGCAGCAACCGAATTAGGCGCGCTTGTACAAGCGCTTTGGAATTACGGCGTGGCGGCGACGGCGTACGCAGCGGCGTAATCGAGGTGACGGATATGAAATATTACGAAAGTATGGAAATGCGTATTTTACGCTTTAACGAAGAAGATCTCGTCCGCACGAGCGGCGGCGGGTTCCAGGGCGACCACAACTCGTTCGGCGACGTAAACGGCGGCGACGGTTCCGTAGATCTCCCCTCGATCAACGGCTGACAAATTTAAAACAACTCGAAAAAGGAAGCTTTTCGCAAAGCTTCCTTTTTCTTTTATTTTTTAGAGTTCCTTTTGCTTATTAGCCGCGGAGGAGCAGCTCGATCACGTACATTTCAAGCCCCTCGAAATCGCGGTTCTTGATACATTCGTCGCGATATTTATAATCGAATTTCTCCGCCTTTTCTTCCAGCATTTTAAAGATCTTCAAGCTATTTTCAAGATGCTTGTAGCTGTCCGCGTCGGAGGTGGTACGCATAGCCTTTACGTCCAAGCCCACGTACTCGCCCTTACTGCCGTAGCCGTTTTCCAAAAGCACCTTTACTTGATTGAACGCCGCGCGTAGATTTTCCACACCAAACGACTTGTCTTGATCGTAACGGATCCCGTTCTGGTCGTTCAAATGTACGGTGAAAAGCTTATCGAACGCCATGGCAAAGCCGATCTCGTGCGCGGGGTCAAGCCCTGCAAGCATTGCGTGCGCACTCTCCAAATTCCCGCCGACACGCTTGGGATCCTTAGTCGCCGCCGAAACCGCCATAACGTGACCCATGGTGCCGCAGATCGAACGGTCTATCGGTTCGTTGGGCTTAGGTTCGATACAAACGCGGATCGTCTTATCGTAGTCCAACATTTTGTCGATCGCCTCAACAAGCTTTTGCGTTGCCCAAACGGGGCTTTTGCTTTCAGCGCAAAGAGTACCCTCACGGGCAAGCCAAAGCACGATCAAATCGCAATCGAGGGCACGCGCAATGTCGATCGAACGGTACGAACGCCACATAGCGAATTCTCTGTCCTCCTCGCTCGTAGACATATACCCGCCGTCGATCGTATGCGGATCCATCCAAAGACGGGGTGCCACGAATTCCGCTTTCAAGTCGTATTTATCAAGCAGAGCCTTTACCTTTTTTGCCTCGGCGATAATTTCTTCGTTTGAAAGCTCGTTCATGTTGGGAACGACGTCGTCGTCGTGGAATTGTACGGCGTCAAAGCCGATCTCTTTAAAACGACGGAATTTTTCCTCCAAGGAAATACTCTTTCTCGTCGCAGGACCGTAAGAGTCCGCGCCTTCGTGTACGTTCCAAGGCCCTACTGAAAATTTAAATTTGCTCATAAGTATTCTCTCCTTATTTAATCTCGATCATAGTATTTTTTTCCGTGCTCTCGTACGCCGCCGCAATCACCTTTTGCACGCGAAGCGCGTCCTCCGCAGGCACGACGAGGGGCTTGTTTTCAAGCACCGATTCAGCAAAGCTCTCCACCTCGCGGGTGTACATATCGCCGAATTCCCCCTCCATTTCAATTCCCTTATCCTCCGCGTGGTCCTGTACGGCGTCGTAGCCCGCAACGTCCTCCAAGAACAACGCGTTTAAGCTACCACCGTCGTTTTGACCGATAATCGTATCCCCCATCAACCTGCCGCGCGTGCCGAAAAATTCCAGCCGCCATTTCGCCGCCGCGTCGGGAATATTGAAGTTGGTCTGCACGACGCATTGCGCGCCGTTTTCCATACGCAAAATAATCGTCGAGCTATCCTCTACGTCGTAATCGAACACCACGGTATCGTTAAAGCCCGCCACCGTTTTTACTTTCGTGGAAAGGATATATTCCATCAAGTCGATACAATGCACGCCCATATCCATCAGCGCACCGCCGCCCGATTTCGCCTTGGAAAGCCGCCAGTTGCCCGCCTCCTTAGGCAGCCACAAAGTGAACTGGGAATATCCGCTGACTACTTGCCCGATTTTTCCTTCGCTCACCGCCTTTTTCATATTCATAACGTGCGCGCCAAACCGCATCATAAAGCCAGCCGCCACTTTCACGCCTTTCGCTTTGCAATAGGCAAGCAACTCCTCTCCCTCTTGAATGGTCATAGCGATCGGTTTTTCAAGCAGAACATGCTTGCCGTAGTCGGCTGCGAGCTTTGCCTGCGCCGCATGGCAAACGACGGGCGACGCGATATACACCGCCTCCACCTCGGGGTTTTGCACCACCTCTTCCGCCGTCGTGTACGCGTATTTTGCACCGTATTTTACTCGAAGCTCTTCCGCACGCTCGGGTAAAATTTCCATCACCGCTACGATTTCCGCATTCTTGGCTTTGAGCATACCGGGCAGCGTTCTTCTATCCGCGATCCCGCCCGCACCGATAATGCCGAATTTTAATTTTTTCATAATATCTCTCCTTGTGACTATATTATCTCACTTTTTTCCAAATTTTGCAATAGGCAAAACCTAAACAATTATAGGGCAAACGAATACTTTCAGGAAAATATCTCGATAAAAATCGCGTCGCCACAGGAAAGATATTCGGTAAACTTTCCGTCCGTGAACTTGCGTTTCACCGAAAACGCTCAAAAAAAATCTGGCGTTAATTAACGCCAGACCGAAAAAGATATTAAATTTCCAAAAACCCGTAGATTTATTTGAACTTTTTCTCAAAAAGTGTTGCACTTAGTTTGACAAATCACCCTCTGTTTTTGTAAAGCGGCAAACCTCCTTGCCTTGAAACGTCACCGTTTCTTGCCACATGGCTTTGGGGCGTACCCACACCGCACCCTCACCGTAAAGAGCCTTATACACAACCAACTCCTCTCCCGTTTCCGAATGCTTTGCAAGGGCAATCACCTCGTACATGCCCCCTTTAAAATGCTTGTATTTCCCAAGCGTCACTTCGCTCATTTCGTCATTTTCTCCTGCTTTACCTTTTTGTCGATCACGTGGCGAGAGGCAAGCTCCTTATGAATATCTTCCAGCGAAATGCCCGCCTCGATCATCAGCACGAGCGCGTGATACGCGAGGTCGGAAAGCTCGTAAATCGTTTCCTTTTTATCCTGCGCTTTGGCGGCGATAATCACCTCCGTACTCTCTTCGCCGATTTTTTTCAAAATCTTGTCCAAGCCCTTATTAAAAAGGTAGGTAGTATACGACCCCTCGGCAGGGTTGGTCTTTCTGCCCTCGATCAGCTTCATCAAGCCCTGTAAGGAAAATTCGCTACGCTCGTCGTTTTCAAATACGGGCTGATAAAAACAGCTTTCCGCGCCCGTGTGACAGGCAGGTCCCTCCTTATCCACCACGACGACGAGGGCGTCCTTGTCGCAATCGGCGGTAATGGAAACGATATGCTGCACGTTGCCGCTCGTTTCTCCCTTTCTCCAAAGCTCCTGTCTTGACCTGCTCCAAAAGCAGGTTCTTTTTTCCTCTATGGAAATTTTTAAGCTCTCCTCGTTCATATACGCGAGCGTGAGCACCTCTTTGGTTACGCTGTCCACTACGATAGCAGGGATCAGCCCCTTTTCGTCAAATTTTAATTCCTCTATTTTAATCATCTCATAACCTCACGGAAATCCCGTTTTCCTTTAATATTTTTTTCAGCTCCTCTATTTTCACTTCTCCGAAATGGAAAATGCTGGCGGCAAGCCCCGCGTCCACCTTGGGCAGCTCCTTAAAAAGCGTCACGAAGTCCTCCGCTCTGCCTGCGCCGCCCGAAGCAATTACAGGGACGGAAACAAGCCTCGTCACCGCGCCTAGCATAGCAAGATCAAACCCACCTTTCACGCCGTCGGTGTCAATGGAATTGAGCACGATCTCCCCCGCGCCGTTGTCCACGCCGCGCTTAATCCACTCCAAAGCATTCATGCCCGTATCCTCTCGCCCCCCTTTGGCAAAGACCCTGAATTCCCCGTTCACCCGTTTGGCGTCCACGGACAGTACTACGCATTGATCTCCGTACCGTTTGGCTGCCTCGTAGATTAGGTTGGGATCTTTGATCGCGCCCGAATTGACGCTCACCTTGTCCGCGCCGCACTTTAAAACGCGGTCAAAATCGTTCAAGGTATTGATGCCGCCGCCCACGGTGAGGGGGATAAAAATAGTACTTGCCACCTCTTTCAAAATATCGGTGAACAAAGCCCTGCCCTCGGCTGACGCCGTAATATCGTAGAATACAAGCTCGTCCGCGCCGCGCTCGCCGTAGTACTTTCCAAGCTCTACGGGCGAAGAAACGTCGGACAGCCCTTGAAAATTGACTCCCTTTACCACTCTGCCGTTCTTAACGTCCAGACAGGGAATAATTCTTTTCGTGATCATTTCGCTGCCTCCACCGCTTCCCGAAGACAAATCGCGCCCGTATAATACGCTTTTCCGACGATTGCCCCGTACACGCCCGCCTCTTTTAAGCGACGAATATCCTCCATGGAGGACACCCCGCCCGAGGCGATAATTTGTACGTTTAGCTCCTTGACAAGCCGTTCGTATAAGCCGTGATTTGCCCCCTGCATAGCGCCGTCCTTAGAAATATCGGTACAAATCACCGTCTTGACGCCCAGCTCTTCCAGCTGCTTACAAAACGCAAAGCCCTCTATTTTAGAGCTTTCCGTCCAACCCTTGATCGCCACGTAGCCCTCTTTCAAATCCACGCCCACGGCAATTTTTTCTCCGTAGGCAGCCAGAGCCGCTTTTAAAAATTCGGGGTCGGTAACGGCCGCCGTACCGAGAATTACGCGAGAAACGCCCGCGGCAAGGTAGCGTTCAATCACCTCCATGCTACGGATCCCGCCGCCCACCTCCACGAATAAATCGGTGGCGGCGACGATTTTTTTCACCGTTTCGACGTTGGGCGTTTCGCCCGTTTTCGCACCCTCCAAATCGACGAGGTGCAAATACTTCCCCCCTTGCGCCTTAAAATCCTTAGCAATCTCTTCGGGGCAATCGCTGTACACGGTCATAGCGTTGTAATCGCCCTTAAAAAGGCGTACCGCTTTACCGCCGTATAAGTCGATCGCAGGAAAAATATTCATTCCTTTTTTTCCTCCAACTCACAAAATGCTTTCAAAATTTTTAAGCCCACCTCTCCGCTCTTTTCGGGGTGGAATTGACAGCCGTAGACGTTGCCGTTTTGCACCGCCGCCGTCAAAAACGCACCGTATTCCGCCGTTGCAATCACGCTCTTTTCGCACCCTGCCCCGTAATAGGAATGTACGAAATACACGTAATCGCCCTCCTTTAAGTATTTAAAAATAGGGCTATTCCCTTTAAAATGCAAGGCATTCCAACCGATATGCGGGATTTTGAGCGACGACGGGATCACTTCTTCGATCGGACGAATACTCCCCTCGATCAAGCCCAGCCCCTTATGCTCGCCGTACTCGTAGGAGCGGTCGAACAAAAGCTGCATACCAAGACAGATCCCCAGTAGCGGCTTTCCCTTTTTCGCCTCCGCTTGGAGCGTTTCGGCAAGACCCGAAGAAAAGAGCTTTTCTGCGGCGTCCCCAAACGCGCCCACCCCCGGTAAGATGATTTTTTCCGCGCGGATAAGCGTTTCTTTGTCGCCGCTCACCACCGCGTCCACGCCGAGCGCACGCAAAGAGCTGACGAGGGAAAACAAATTCCCTACGCCGTAGTCTACGATCGCTACCATCAAAGCACCCCTTTCGTAGACGGAATATCCCCTGCAAATTTTTCGTCGATACCCGTTGCCTGACGCATACTCCGCGCCGCTGATTTAAACGCAGCCTCCAAAATATGGTGCGCGTTGCTGCCCTCTAATTGCCGCATATGCAAGGTGGCGCCAAGGTTGGAGGCAAACGCTTGGAAAAACTCCTCCAAAAGCTCGGTGTCGAAATCCCCCACCTTGGGCGAGCGGACGTCCATACGGGAAACGAAATACGCTCTCCCCGAAATATCTACCGCCGTCATCACGAGTGCCTCGTCCATAGGCAAAATGCTCTGCCCATAGCGTACGATCCCCTTTTTATCGCCGAGCGCCTCTTTGAACGCCTGTCCAAGGCAAATCCCGACGTCCTCCGTCGTGTGATGAAAATCGACGTCGGTATCCCCTTTACAGGTCACCTTTAAGTCAAATTTCCCGTGACGGGCAAACAGGGTAAGCATATGATCAAGAAAGGCGCAGCCCGTCGCAATCTCCGACTCGCCGCTGCCGTCCACCGTCAACCGTAACGCAATATCCGTTTCCTTGGTCTTTCTAATAATTTCCGCGCTTCTCATTTGAGTTCCTCCAAAATGTTTTTGATCTCCTTAATCAGCGTCTGCATTTCCTCCATGCTCCCGACGGTGATGCGGTTATAATCCTCAATCTCTTTTTGCGTAAAATGTCTGACGAGCACGCCCCGTCCTTTAAGCTTTTCGTAAAGCTCTGCCCCGCCTATCTTATCATGACGGGCAAACAGGAAATTCGCCGTCGAATTCGTCATGGAAAAGCCGAGCTTTGAAAGCTCTGCCGCCGCCCATTCCCGATTTTCGACGATTTTTTTGCAATTGTTTGCAAAATACTCCTCGGATATAATCGACCCGATCCCCGCCGCCAACGTCATACGGTTGACGTTGTAGGGGTTAGTGGAATATTTGAGCCGTTTCAAATCGTCAATCAGCGCCTCGCCGCCCACGGCGAACCCAAGCCGCGCCCCCGCCATAGAACGGGATTTGGAAAAGGTTTGCACCACCAACAGGTTGGGGTATTGATCAAGCAAGGGAATACAGCTCTCACCGCCGAAATCCACGTACGCCTCGTCCACGACCACCACCCGCGCAGGGTCGGAGGAAATGATTTTTTCCATTTCCGCGCGCGTCAAGGCAATGCCCGTCGGCGCGTTGGGGTTGGCGATAAAAAGCGTACCTTTTGCCTTACAAAAAGCGTCTACGTCCAGGGAAAAATCCTCTCGCAACGGGATCTCCTCATACGGCACGCCGTTCAAATCGGCAAACACTTTATAAAACCCGTAAGTAATATTCGCAAACACGGCGGGCGCAGTTACGTCGCAATATGCCATAAAGGCGAAATTGAGCGCCTCGTCCGAGCCGTTGGTGAGAAGTACCTGCCCCTCTCTTACCCTCTCCCGCTCTTCAATCAGCCGAGTAAGCTCCCGACACTCAGGGTCGGGATAAAGCATTAAATTTTCCGCTTGATCTCTCGCAAGCTCCTGTGCTTTGGGGGCGGGAGGGAAGGGGGATTCGTTGGTATTGAGCTTGACGTATTTTCTTTCCCTCGGCTGTTCGCCCGGGGTATAAGGTCTAAGTCCGCCGTATTTTTCCGTTAAAAATGTACTCATTCTTCAAAGCGTACGACCGCGCTTTTCGCGTGCGCCGTCAGCCCCTCCTTTTTAGCAAAATATTCCACGTCCTTGCAAACGCCGCGCAAGGCTTTTTCGTCGTAATAGATATACTGCGTCTTTTTAATAAAATCGTCTACGGAGAGCGGGGAGGAAAAGCGCGCGCTGCCGCTTGTGGGCAGGGTGTGATTAGCCCCCGCAAAATAGTCGCCGATCGCCTCTGGACAATACCGTCCGAGAAAGACCGAGCCTGCATGACGCACCTTTTCCAGCCAAACAAACGGCTCGTCCACGCAAAGCTCTAAATGCTCGGGCGCGATCCCGTTTGCGATCTCGATCGCCTGCTGCAAATCCCTCGTCACGATAATTTTTCCGTTCCCGTCAATCGACGCCCTCGCGATTTCCGCACGCTCCAAAAGCGGAATTTGCCGCTCGATCTCCTCCGCGACCCGAAGAGCAAACTCTCCATCGTCGGTGACGAGCACCGCGCTCGCCATTTTATCATGTTCGGCTTGCGATAAAAGATCGGCGGCGATATGCTTGGGGTCGTTTTTCCCGTCGGCGACGACGAGAATCTCACTCGGCCCCGCGATCATGTCGATATTCACTTCGCCGAATACCTGCCTCTTTGCTTCGGCTACGAACGCGTTGCCCGGTCCGACGATTTTATCCACCTTAGGCACACTCTCGGTGCCGTAGGCAAGCGCAGCGATCGCCTGTGCGCCGCCCACCTTATAAATTTCCGTTACGCCCGCGATACGCGCCGCCGCCAAAATGACGGGATTGATCTTGCCTTCCTGATTCGGCGGCGAAACCATCACCACCCGCTGACAACCCGCAACGACGGCGGGAATAGCGTCCATAAGCACCGTTGAGGGATAGGCAGCCGTACCGCCCGGCACGTACAACCCCGCCCGTTCGATCGGAAGCACCTTTTGCCCCACCAAAGAGCCGTCCTCCCGCTTTAAAACAAACCCCTCGCGTTTTTGCAAGGCGTGGAAAGCGCGGATATTGTCCGCCGCCTTTTTAAGCACTTCTAAAAATTCAGGCTCCACCGACGAGAACGCCTCGTCCATCTCCGCCTCCGTCACCCGCAGGGAGGTCAGCTTTGCCTTATCGAATTTTTCAGAGTATTCTTTCAGCGCTCTATCGCCCTCGTTTTTTACTCTTGCAAGAATTTCGGAAACAATTTCCGATACGTCGGGTTTTTTCAGCGCCGCTTGAAAGATCTCCGCGCGCTCCTTAACGCCGTCCTCGATAATTCTAATCATATTTCTTTCTCCGTAAGGGCTGCAAGCTCCTGTTTAAGCCGTTCTACGATCTGCCCTTTAAATTTAAAATTCGCCTTATTCGCGATCAGCCTTGCGCTGATCGGCACGAATTTTTCCACGACTTCCAACTTATTTTCCCGAAGGGTCGCGCCCGTTTCCACAATATCGACGATTACGTCGGAAAGCCCCAAAATAGGTGCCAACTCAATCGACCCGTTCAGGTGGATAATATCAATGTCCCGCCCACGCTCGGCGTAATAGCCCTTAGCAATATTCGTGAACTTGGTCGCCACCTTCAACGCCCGCTTTCTCTCGTCCTTAAACCCCGCTTTCGCCGCCACCGCCATATGGCAGTTGCCTATCTTCAAATCCAGCAGCTCGTACACGTCGGGACGGTATTCAAGCAAAATATCCTTGCCCGCCACACCGACGTCAGCAGCGCCGCGCTCGACGTAAATCGCCACGTCCGAGGGCTTGACCCAAAAGTATCTTACCCCCGTTTCCTCGTTTTCAAACACGAGTTTTCTATTATTTTCCTTAATAGACGGACAGCCAAAGCCCGCCTTTTCAAACAGGTCGTACACCTTTTCGCCCAGTCTACCCTTAGGCAAAGCCACGTTCAACATCTTCATTCCTCTTCCCCCACGGCGTCCAAACCGTCCAAATACACGGCAAAGCCCACGCCGCGCGAAGCCGCGCCCACGCGCTTTACAAGCTTATCGTACTGCCCTCCTGCAAGCGCCGCCGTCGGCACTCCTTCCACGAACCCCTGAAAGGCAATCCCATTATAATACTTGGTGTTCCCAAGCAACGAAAAATCCACTCGCACCCCTCTTCCGCCGCCGAGCTTTTCCACCCCCTCAATCACCTCTTGCAGGCGCGAAAGCGCGTCCGTCGAAGTCTTACTCAAAGGGAGCGCGGAAAGCGTTTTAAAGACGGATTTCGGGTCGCCGTAAACGCTTACGAGGGCGAGAGTCGCCACCCGCTCGTTTTCGCCAAGCCCCTCGCGGGTACATAAAGCCGCAAGACCTTGCTCGTTCTTTTCGCTGATTAAGCGGAGCGCCTCGACAGTTCCCTCGCGGGAAAGCCCTGCGTCGGCAAGCACCGCCTCCACAAAATCAAGAGAGGAAAGCTCTAATGCGTAGCTGTCTGAAATGAGCGACAGGCTTTTTTCGGCAAGGAAAACCGCCTCCGAAAGCACGCCGCCGTCCACCTTGCCAAGACATTCGAGGCCGACTTGCGTAATCTCTTTAAAGCATTTGGTCTGCCCCGAAACACGGTATACGTGCTCGTTGTAAAAGAGCTTGGAAACGCCCACCGCGTCCTTGGTATTACGGATAATGGACAGGGTGACGTCGGGTTTGAGCGCCATCAACCGCCCGTCCGTGTCCGTAAAGGTAATCACGCTTTCGGAAACGAGAAATTCTTTATTTTTTGCGTATAAGTCGTACTCCTCGAATTTGCTCATGGCGTATTGCGCGTAGCCGTATTTTTTATACAGCGCGCGTAAAGAGAGAGAAAGCCGCTCCTCTTTGGTAAGTGCAGACAACAGCTCGTTCATACTCACTCCTTTGCAAGCACGGACGCATAGCCGCCCCTGCCGTATTGCAGACACTTGTTCACGCGACAAATGGTTGCCGTAGACGCCCCCGTTTTTTCCGAAATTTCACGGTAATTCAACCCTTTTTGGAGCATAGCCGCCACTTCCAGCCGCTGCGTTAAATCTTGCAGCTCTTTCATAGTGCAAACGTCCTCGAAAAACTTCTCGCAGTCCTCTTTCGTTTTCAATTTCAAAACCGCCTCGAAAAAGCAGTCCGCTCTCTTTAACAGGAATTTTTCCATTCTTGTTCCTCACCTTTGGTTTTTGTTTTACCATTTTACCACGCTAAATCAATAAAGTCAACGCTTTTACGGGGGTGATTTGGATTTTTTTAAAAAATTTACGCCCCCTTTGCATCTTTTGCAAAGGGGGCATAGCCGTTACGTAGCCATTACGGAATGGGTTGAACCTGATTTTGAGCGCCGAATTTTGCGTTCTACTTCGTCGAAGGGCTTGAACAACTGTAAATTCGGCTGCTGAAAATTGCTCTGCACCCAAAACAAAGTATTTTTGCATGATTTGAGGCGCAGAGGAAGCAACAATACTGTACGTATTGTAATGACGATAAGCCTTAAAGGGGCAAAAAGACTTGTTTTGGGCAGGTTTAATTCGTTCCCGTAATGGCTAAAACATCATTGCCACCGTACCGAGCACAGCCAGACCTACCGAGATCCAACCGCGAGGGGTGAGCTTTTCCTTGAAGATAAAGCCAAAGATCGCCGCGAGGAAAATAGAACCGCCCGTGATGATCGGATACTGCAAGGAGGGTTCGAGCACCTGTAAGCTAAGCAGCAACAGTAAATTGCCCGTGCCGTTCAAAATCCCCTCTGCCAGCGCCCAAGGAGAGGCTTTCAGGTAATTTTTCATATTGCCGCGCACCTGCGAATTTCTCGCCGCCTCCACGCCGAACAAAATCGCCGCCGCAAGCATGGAAAAGAGGGTGTAGGTGATTTGAAAATCCCGCGCCTGAGGTCGCTCAAAGGAAAACAAATCGCCTTGATAAACGGAAGATACCACTCCTACCGCGCCGTTTAACAAAAAGAGCGCGACCAGTAAAAGCAACGTCTTTTTGTCCGTCTTTTCCTTGGGGTCGTACTTGACGAAAATCGCCGCAAGGATCAACACGATACTCACGATCTTCCACACCCCAACTTCGTCGCCGCTGAATATAAATCCGTAAAAGACGGGCAACAGCATACCGCCGCTCATTAGGTATAGAGAATAGTTGGCAAGACTGCCTTTCGAGAGCGCCTTGATGGAGCACAGCGAACAGCCGAGCACGATCGCCACGTTGACGAGGGCGAGCACAAGCGAGAACGGCGTAACGGAAAGCCGAAAGCCGTTGAGCGCAAGCAGAACGATCACGAACGCAAGCGGCGAAACCGTTTTATGAAAAAACGAGGTGGGTGCTTCGGCGTTTCCAACCGCGCGCTGATACTGCTTAGTAAACATAAACTGTGCGGAAAACGCTACCGACGCAATTGCCAGATACAAATACTCTATTACCATAATTTTTTAAATTCCGTGTTCTTTTTCTTTTCCGTCGTCCTTTCTCTTGGTACTGCTCTGCGTGAACGCCGCCTGCGTGTACCCCGTCTTCGATTCGAAGTCTTTTCTCCAAAGCTCCTTGGCGTGCTCGTACACGCTGTCGGGAATGTCGGGGTTGCCCTTAGAGTAAATGGGGATCAGCTGATCGCCCGCTACCTCGGGGTCGGTACAAGCCGTATCGTTTCTGTACTTTTCTCTCACCGACTTATCGCGGAAATCGGGCACCTCTACGGGCGCGCCGCCGTTCAACACCGAACGGTAAGCCAAAAGCCCGGGGAAGAACATATCAAGCGCCTCGTACACGTCAATAATGTCCGCCTCTTTATTCCCTTTGATTTTTTCCACGAAATGGTACATGGACCAGTAATCGCTCCCGCCGTGACCGAAACGACGAATGTCGGCGTCCTCCGTCAGCTTAGGCAGATAGTTTTCAAGCTTGCCCGTGCCGTAGCCGCTAGGATATTCGTCCGCATTGACGTACAAACGGCCAAACGCTCCCTGCTGCGCATCCTCCCTCGCCGTTTCCATACGCCCTGCGTCGCCGTACATACAGTACCAAATGGAATTTTTATATAAACCGCCGTGAATACTCTTTACAATCGCTCCGTTTTCCAACGTCACCATTTCAATACCGTAGCAGCCGCAGCCTCTGCCCGTACGCATACCTCTTGCATTGAGCGCGCCCTCAAAGCCCGTGACGGACACAGGGCGAAGCCCCGTCGAGTGAATAATGGGACCTAAGCTGTGCGTGCAGTAGAACGTAGCGTACATACGGTTACGCCAATGATTTCTATCGCCGTAGGTGATGGACGGCCAAATGGTTTCGCCATTGTGGATATATTCCGCCTCCGCGTATTCGAGGTTACCGATTTTGCCCTCCTTATATAATTTACGCATTTCGTAAGGGCCTTCCATATAGCAGTAATTTTCGCCGTAGGCGTAAATCATGCCCGTTTCCTCCACCGCTTCGCAAAGCTCGACAGCCTGTTTCATGGTCTGTACGGGGAGCACCTCGGAAAAGACGTGCAACCCAAGCTTCATGGCGCGAATGGCAAAAGGCGCGTGCTCGTGTGCGTAATTCGCAAGCACTACCGCGTCCATATCGTGCTTGATAAAATCGTCAAAATTGTCGTAGTAGGCAATGTCAAGCCCGACGTTTTGCTCTTTTTGCTTTTCAAGGCCCTCCACCCACTTGTCGCAAATAGCGACTACTTCCGCGTTCCCCGCGATCTTACAATAGTTGATCATACTCGTTCCGCGATAGGCGCCCATGACCCCGATTCTAACTTTTTTCATCTCTTATTCTCTCCTTTTTTGCCCCGATCTTTCAAGGCTACGCCATTATTATAGCATATTTTTTGAGGAAAGAAATAGATATTTTCCATACAAATATGGAAAATATTCATATCAATATGGAAAATATCTATATTTTATTTTTTACTTTCGTCCGCAGGCTCCACCTTCTTTTTACTGCTCTGCGTGAACGCCGCTTTGGTGTAGCCCGTATTCGCCTTAAATTCGTCGAGCCGTTTTTTTCTCATGCGCTCATACACAGCAGGGTCGATTGCGGGATTTCCCTTGGAGTAAACGGGGATCAGCTGATCGCCCGCTGCCTTGGGATAGGTACAAGCCGTATCGTTTCTGTACTTTTCTCTCACCGACTTATCGCGGAAATCGGGCACCTCTACGGGCGTGCCGCCGTTCAACACCGAACGGTAAGCCAAAAGCCCGGGGAAGAACATATCGAGCGCCTCGTACACGTCAATAATGTCCGCGTTCTTATCCCCTCTAATTCTTTCCACGAAATGATACATAGACCAGTAATCGCTCCCGCCGTGGCCGAAACGACGAATATCCTCGTCCTCCGTCAATTTGGGAAGATAGGTATCGAGCTTGCCCGTGCCGTAGCCGCTAGGGTATTCGTCCGCATTGACGTACAAACGGCCAAACGCCCCTTGCCGCGCGTCCTCTCTCGCCGTTTCCATACGCCCTGCGTCGCCGTACATACAGTACCAAATGGAATCTTTATACAAGCCTCCGTGAATACTCTTTACAATCGCGCCGTTTTCCAAGGTCACCATTTCGATACCGAACGAGCCGCTTTTACTTCCGTTCATTTCGTCCCTCGCCTTTCTCACGCCCTCAAAGCCCGTGACGGACACAGGGCGAAGCCCCGTCGAGTGAATAATGGGGCCTAAGCTGTGCGTGCAGTAGAACGTAGCGTACATATTGTTGCGCCAATGGTTGGGATCGCCGTAGGTAATCGCGTGCCAAATAGAGTCACAGTTGTGGATATATTCGCACTCGGCGTATTCAAGGTTGCCGATTTTTCCCTCCTTGTACAGCCGCCGCATTTCGTAAGGGCCTTCCATGTAACAGTAGTTCTCGCCGTACGCATAGACCTTGCCCGTTTCCTCCACCGCTTCGCAAAGCTCGACGGCCTCTTTCATGTTCTGCACGGGGAGCACCTCCGAATACACGTGCAAGCCAAGCTTCATGGCGCGAATAGCAAAGGGGGCGTGCTCGTTTGCGTAGTTGGCAAGCACTACCGCGTCCATATCGTGCTTGATAAAATCGTCGAAATTGTCATAATAGGTAATATCGTAGCCCGCGTTGAGTTCTTTCTGTCTTTCCAGACCCTCTACCCACTTATCGCAAATGGCGACCACTTCCGCATTCCCCGCCGTCTTACAGTAATTGATCATACCTGTTCCGCGATAGGCGCCCATGACCCCGATTCTAATCTTTTTCATCTCTTATTCTCTCCTTTTCTGCCCCGATCCTTCAAGGCTATGCCATTATTATAACATATTTTTTAGGGAAAGAAATGGATATTTTCCATTCAAACAGGGAAAATATCCATTAAAACCGTTGACAGGAGAGAAAAAAATAAGGTATAATGAAAAGGTAAAACGGAGGTGCTTTATGGAAACCGATAACGTTTGTATGTTCATTCCCACGCGGGAAACGCAGGAACCTATTCATATCGTCAATTTCGTCCTCGAAACCATGCCGCAATATCCCGACAATCAGCGTACCCTTTCCTATTATCGCACTCATTTCGTCCTCGAAGGACAGGGGATTTTGCGTTGTGGCAAGAGCGAAATTCACCTGCACGAGGGGGACGTGTTTTTCTGTCTGCCCGCCGTCACCTATTCCTTGGAAAGCCTCGGCTCGTTTAAATACGCGTACACGAGCTTTCTCGGCTCCCGCGCCAACTATCTTTTACACCGCTTCCGCATTAACGAAAAAAATTGCGTTTTTCGCGGCTTTGGCGAGTTAAAGGAGCTTTGGGAGGAGGGGATTGCTTGCAGTCAAAACGTGGCAGACTTGAAGAGCGAGAGCATTTTACTCTACACGTTCGCGGAAATCGGCACTAAATATTACCCCGTCGAAGACAAAAATCGAGAACAAACGGCGGCGCACGCCGTAAAACGGTATATCGACAAGCATTTCTCCGATTGCGACCTGTCTTTAAAAACGCTCGCAAGCGAGCTTTCCTATCACCCCAAATACATTTCCGCTCTATTTAAAACGGTATTTAAAATCGGGATCTCCGACTACTTAAACACGGTGCGAACGCAAAACGCCTGCGCGCTGATGCAGCAAGGGTTTTCAGAGGTGAAGAATATCGCTTTTCTTTGCGGGTTTAACGACCCTTTGTATTTTTCCAAGGTGTTTAAAGCCAAGATAGGCATGACCCCGCGTGAATACGTAAAGAGCATACAGCTCAAAAAGAACAACTAAAAAACACCCGCGTTCCTAATAAAGGACGCGGGTGCTTTTGTTTTCGCTACCCTTTTAATTCCTCGTAAAAATTCGTAGGGATTTTCAAATTTCCCTTGCCCACGCCGAGAAAGATATTCGGCTTTCTTGTGCCGTGGAAATCGCTCCCGCCACTTTGTTTGAGCGAAAATTCCTTTGCGATCGCTGCGGAAAGCGCGCTCTCTTTTTCCGTATAGGTGGAATACATAGTTTCCATGCCGTCCAAGCCCGCCTCTTTTGCTCGCGGCAAAAATCCTCGAAGTCCCTCCTCGTCCAAATTCAAAAAGGGGTGAGCCAGCACCGCCGCACCGCCAAGCTCTTTGATAAAAGCCACCGTTTCCAGCGCGGGCAAACGCTTTGGCTCTACGTAAAACTCCCCGCCTTTTTTCAGCAGCGTTTCAAACGCCGCCGCAATGGACGGGACGTATCCCTTTTTCGCAAGCACTTCTCCGATCAAGGCGCGGTTGACAAACTCCGCGGGAGAGTTTTTTTTCACCTCGTCAAGGTCGATCTCATACCCTGCGGCAGCCAGCCGACCGCAAAGGATACGGTTACTCTCCTCCTTGTTGCGCCGAAGCGTTTGCACCCACTCCTCGACACGCAAAAAGGCGTCGGGCGTGAGGAACAAACCGAGAATATGCAGCTCGGTATTTTTCTCTCCCCAGTCCACGGAAAATTCCACCCCTGCCACCGCTTGCACGGCGGCAGCCTTGGCGGCTGCCAAAAATTCGGGCAGTCCTCGGGCGGTATTATGGTCGGTCAGCGCGATCGCGGATAAGCCGCGCTCGTCCGCCTCCCGTATAAGTTCCGTCGGCGTATACGTTCCGTCTGAAAAAACGGAATGGGTGTGTAAATCGCAAAACATAGAAACCTCTTGTATCTTGTACTTAAAAAGCGGAGCTTTCGCCCCGCTTTTTACTTATTCTTCCTCAATCGCGTCAACGGGGCAACCTGCTTTACAAGCGCCGCAATCTACGCAAACCTCAGGGTCGATCTTGTAGATATCGCCCTCGGTGATTGCATCGACGGGGCAGGTGGACTGACATGCGCCGCACGCAAGACAGCTATCCGTAATTCTGTGTGCCATAGTTTTCTTACCTCCATTGCTTATAGTACGTTTATTATATCACATTTTCTTTCATTAGTAAAGAATTTGACGGCAAGTTTTTTAAGGAAATTTTTACGAATTTTCCCGCAGCTCGTTCACGGCTCTCGTAAAAATCCTTGCCGCCTCGTCCATTTCCTCGGGCGTGTTTTCCACGCCAAAGCTCACACGCACACATTCCGACGCCTCTTGCTCCGAAAATCCCATGGCAGTCAGCACGTGACTGGGCTTGACGGACGCCGACGAACATGCCGAGCCTGCCGCCATCATCACCCCCGCTAAGTCGGTACGGTATAAAAGCGTTGAATTTTTCACGCCGCAAACGCGCAAATTAACGATCGCCGCCGTCCTTTTTTCCTCTTCACCGTTTACCGTAACGCCGTCCAGCGAGGAAAGCCCCGCCAAAAACCGCTCTCTCACCGCGCGCACCTTTTTTTCCGTTTCCTCACGCCCCTCTTCCAGCAAGCGCACCGCTTCGCCAAAACCGACGATCGCGGGCACGTTGAGCGTACCGCCGCGCAAGCCTCGCTCCTGCTCGCCGCCGCCGACCAGCCTCTCTATTTTTACGCCCCCACGCACGTACATCGCACCCACGCCTTTTGGCCCGTAAATTTTATGGGAAGAAACGCTCAATAAATCAACGCCCCATTTTTTTACGTCGATTTTTTCATGCGGAAACGCCTGTACGGCGTCCACAAACAAAAGAGCGTCCGTCTTTTTAACGAGCGCCGCAACCTCCTCGATCGGCTGCCGCACCCCCGTTTCGTTATTGACAGCCATCAAGCAAACCAGCGCGGTTTCCTCTCGCAAACGCACCGCTACTTCGGACGGCTCCACAACGCCGCCGCGCATCACGGGCAAAAATTCCACGTCAAACCCCTCCTTTTCGAGGGTTTCCGCGGCATAAAGAGCCGCGTGATGCTCTATCGCAGAAAGGAGAACGTGATTTTTTCCGCGCACACGCATAGCGCGCGCGCCGCCGAGAATCGCCCAGTTGTCCGCCTCGGTGCCACCCGAGGTAAAATACACCTCGTTTGGACGGGCGTTTAAAGCCGCGGCAAGGGTATCGCGCGCACCGTCAACGGCGGCTGCCGCCTCCCGTCCCAAGGCGTGCGGAGAATCGGCGTTCCCAAACGCGCCGAGAAGATAGGGGCGCATTTTTTCAAACGCCTGTTGATGAAGCGGCGTCGTTGCCGCGTGATCAAGATAAATCGCCATACTTTTTTCCTTATTTGTCCACTTTAACGCTTCTATTATACTATAGTATAGCACTTTTTTTTTCGTTTGTCTTGTAGAGAAGAGGAAAAATCCTCCAAAAACGAAAAATTTTTTCAAAAAATGCAAAAAATTTTTAAAAACCCTCTTGAAAAATCCAAAAAAGTATGTTATAGTATAGATAAGCAGACGGCCACAGCCGAATGTTGAAAGACTAAATTTCAGGGGGAATACCACTATGAGCAGTATCAAAGGCGAAAAAATCAGAAACATTGCGATCGTTGGGCACGGCGGGGAAGGGAAGACCTCCCTTTGCGAAGCTATGCTTTTTAACGGCGGCGCGATCGACCGTATGGGCAAGGTAACGGACGGCACCACCGTTTCCGACTTTGACGAGCTGGAAAAGTCGAAAAAGATGTCCGTGTACGCGTCCGCGTCCTATCTTTTCTGGAAAGACGTAAAGATTAACGTTCTCGACCTGCCCGGTTTCTACGACTTCGAGGGGGAACGCGCGGCGGGCCTCAGAGCAGCAGGCGGCGCTCTTCTCGTTGTCGGCGCAAACGGCACCGTACCGATCGGCGCGGAAACGATCGTTGATTATTGTTTGAAGATCGGCAAACCGCTCATTATTTTCATCAACGGCATGGACAAAGAAAACGCCGACTACCTTGGCACCGTCCGCGCCCTGCAGGCGAAATACCCCACTAAGCTTGCACCTATCCAAATCCCGATCATGGAAAACGGAAAAATGCAGGGCTGTATCAACGCTTTGCAGGAAAGAGCGTACTTATTCAAGGAAAACGGCCCTGTCGAAATTCCCATTCCCGAGGAGATGAAAGAGCAGGTAGAAGAAATGAAAGCGCAGCTTGCGGAAACGGCGGCGGAAAACGACGAAGTACTGCTCGATAAATATTTTGAAACGGGCGAGCTTACGCGCGAAGAAACTATTCGCGGGATCCGCGTCGGTATTGCGACCTGCAACACCATTCCCGTCATGGCAGGCTCTGCCCTCCAAAACCGCGGCGTTATCAACCTGTTAAACGAAATCGTTACGTATATGCCTATGGCAAGCGAACGCGGCGAGATCCTCGTAGACGATCTTACCAACGACAAGGTACTTGCAATCCGCGGCGCGGACGACGACGCTCCCCTTGCGGCACAGGTATTTAAAACGGTGATCGACCCCTATTCGGGCAAGCTTTCCTATATCAAAAATTTCCGCGGCACGTTAAAGAGCAACTCCGTCGTTTGGAATTCTAACTCCGCACAGGAAGAACGTATCGGTCAAGTATACGTGCTTAAAGGCAAGAAAATGGAGCCGGTAGACGAATTGTACGCGGGCGATATCGGCGCGGTGAACAAGCTCGGTGCGACGAATACGGGCGACACCCTTTGCGACGCGAAAGCCAAGGTGCTCTTCCCTGCAATTCACTTCCCCAAGCCCACCCTTTTTATGGCGGTAACGGCGGAAAAGAAAGGGGAGGAAGACAAGGTGTTTGCGGGACTTGCCAAGCTCGGCGAAGAGGACTACACTTTCTCCGTAGAAAAGAACGTTTCCACGGGCGAGCTGCTCCTTGGCGGTCAGGGCGACACGCACCTTGAACTGCTTGCAAAAAAGGTCAAGAGCCGTTACGGCGTAGACGTCAAGCTTGCCGAACCCAAGGTGGCGTATAAAGAAACCATTCGCGGCAAAGCGGAGGCTGAGGGTAAGCACAAGAAACAATCGGGCGGCCACGGTCAGTACGGGCATTGTAAGATCCGTTTCGAGCCGAGCGAAGAAGAATTTGAATTTGCGGAAGAAGTCGTTGGCGGCGCGGTGCCTAAGAGCTATTTCCCCGCCGTAGAAAAAGGGCTGAGAGAAAGCATGGCGAAAGGCCCGCTTGCAGGCTATCCCGTCACGGGGCTGAAAGCCACCTTGTACGACGGCAGCTATCACGACGTTGACTCTAACGAGCTTTCCTTTAAAATGGCAGCCTCGCTTGCCTATAAAGAAGGGCTTAAAAACGCGAAACCCGTACTGCTTGAACCCGTTTACCGTTTAAAGATCGCCGTTCCCGGGGATTACCTCGGCGACGTTATGGGCGACATCAATAAACGCCGCGGTCGTATCATGGGTACGGACACCGAGGGCACCACCTCCATCATTACGGCAGAAGTTCCGCAAGCGGAAATCAAGTCGTATACCATGGAGCTTCGCTCCTTAACGCGCGGTAGCGGGAAATTCGTTTCCGAATTTTTGGGCTACGAGGAGCTGTCTAATCCCGAGCTTGCGGCGAAAGTAATCGCAGCGGCAAAAACGGAAGAATAAGTCGTCAAAAGAATTTTTTGAATAGTTGATTTATTTTACTGCTTTCCATTTCTGCGCGGAGCGTAAGCTTTCCGCGTAGAAATCCTTAACGGGCGAGCCGTCCGAATCCCCCTCGGACGGCTTTGCTTTTGTTTATAAATGAGCGGAATAATTTTCATAACGAATTGCAATGCAATTCCATTCACGCAAGCCCCAAAGGGGCGAGAATTCACTTTTTTATATGCGTCCTATGTCTAAGTCTTTTTATCAAAAACTATACCTCTCCTTAACGGAGCCTCTACGTCCGCATAAACGCGCCGTAAAGGCCCTCGTATTCGCAGAAAAGGTTCTTGTCGGGGTTTCTATGGCGGCATACGCCGCGCTCGTTTTTTACGCTTTTTTTCGCCTTGGCGTTTCTTGGCAAAACGCCGCGGCTACCCTCTTGTTGCCCGCGGTCTGTCTGTTTTTGGTTTCCTTTTTTCGGAAAATTTTTAAACGCCCCCGTCCTTACGAACAAGAGGGCGCAAAAATATTTCCGCTCGTAGAGAAAAACGCTTTCCAAAATTCCTTTCCGTCAAGGCACACCGCGTGCGCTTTCGTGATCGCGTCGGTAACGCTCGCCTATTTCCCCTTAGCGGGGGGCGTGCTTTACGCCGTAGGCGTTTGGATTGCCTTTTTCCGTTTCCTATTCGGGCACCACTATTTTACCGATCTTCTCGGCGGCGCGACCCTCGGTCTACTCGTCGGTCTACCCGCTTTACTACTAATATAAACAGAAAAAAACTAAAAAACTTGCCGTCAAGGAATCATTTCCCGCGGCAAGCTTTTTTTTATTTATATTACGTAATTACACAAGCTGGATCGCGTATACGACGATATCAAACGAAACGCCCTGCGTTTTCGACAGGTTGTTCACGCTACCGTCGGTATCGAGGTTTACGAATTCCACGGTCACGGTGAAATTTTGCGAAGCAGGCTCGCCCGTGGCGGTGGTCGCTTTTACCACCTCGCCGACAAGTTCCGTGCTACTGCCGAGGCTGATGACGCCGTTCTCTGCCGCCGAAAGATACTTGGAAAAGGTTTTCGTCGGGTACTCCACGCTCGTCACGGTGACCTTTAACTGTTGGCGCAAGGCAAGATTGTCTTTGTTTGCGTTGCGGACAATCAATTCCACGTAGTACCCGAACGCAACGCTCGATTCCTCCGTCATGCTGATCCGCATATCGGCGGTAAATTTACAATCGGGCGCAAGCTTTTCTTTCTCGCCAAGCGCAAACACGTTTTCTTGTGTTTCGCCCGTAAAATCCTTCGACTGCGCGTCCGTCGCCGTCACAAGTTTCCCTTCCTCGTTCAGATAACGCTTAACAAGCTTGGTGCGCGTCAACGTCATTTCCAACGTTCCCGCCTGTAAATGATTGCCGATCGTCGTCTTGTCCGTAAACAGGGAATAGGTACCCGTAATCACAAGCGTAACGCACAGCGCGATTGCTGCGAAAGAAAGAAGCAAGGTCTTTATTACAGACGGTCTTTTTTCTACTTTTGCCATAATTTGCCTCCGATACGTACTAAAATTTTTTCGTTATTCTTTGTTTTCTTCGTTTGTTTGCGGTTGAGGATCAGGTTGAGTTTCCTCAGGCGTTTCGCTCGGCGTTTGCCCCGCCGCCTCTTCGCCCTCTTTTTCAGGCTTTTCCGTTTTCTCGTCTATTGCTTGGGAAAGCGCGGCGATCTGCTTTTTCAGCTCTTCAATCTCGTCCTCTTGCACCTTGACCGCCTCTTCCGCCTTTTTGCGTTTTTCCTCGTTCAACACGGACACGATCCTTACGACCTCCATGATGATGACGATCAGCGCGGGGATAATAATCACGCATACAATCCCGACGGGCTGTTTTAAAATATAGATAAATTTTCCAAGCGGGTAGCTCGCCCCCACAACCTTTCCGATCACGTAGTTCGAGCTTGTTTCGCTCAAAGAGGTGTCGATCGTCTGATACATTCTCTCCGATTCGCTTTCGCTGGTTTTGTTGTCGCCCTCTAACTTGATGATATAACCACCCGTTTCCTTTTTCACGGGGTCCTCTGCAATACGGTGGGTAATAGTCACCTGTAAATCGTACTGATACCGAAAGGTGAGCACGTCCCCCTTTTTGAGCTGCGAATACCATTCCTCCGCCTTCTCTTTATCCGTCGGCACTACCTCAACGAGCAAAAGAGTTTCCGTAGGTAAAGAGCCTATCTCGTACTCGCTTACGTCGGTCAGCTCGCACTCTGCCATGGAGTCGGAAAGGACGATACGGAGCTGATGCCCGAAAACGGTCTTTGCGCCGTTTTCGTCCCGCTTTGTCGTCGTCGCCACGATCACCGCCAACAAACAGACCGCCAGTACGAAATATAGCAAAATCTGTAAAACGATCTTTGCGACTTTTACAAGCTTTCCTTTCATAATTTCCCCTTACTGATTTGTAACGGACAGCTCGACGTCAAAGCTTGCCTCCGCGCCCTGTGCCTCGTCCGAAACGTCGATATCCATGGAATAGATAATGATCAAATCAAAGCTTTCCTGTTCAAACACCTGTTGCCGAAAGGACATGGTTCCCCCCGAAAGCAATTCGGAAAGCGGTGCCTGAGCAACCGTTCTACCCCCCTTTTCAACGGTGACGTCCAAGAAATCTTTTAAGGGCGACTCTGCCGTTTCTATAAAGGTAAGCGTAAACTCGTAATTGCCATCGGCTTGACAGGAAATTTTCGCTTTCACCTGCACCTGCTTTCCCGGGGTTACGTTTAAGTCCTCGACGTGCAGGGTGTCTTTCGCTATGCCGTCTTGCGTTAAAGTCACGCTCAGCCCCGCATTTTCCTGCGGCGTTTTTCCGCGGTTGGTCAGCCCAACGGTGATGGTGACAACGAGGCTGACGATCAAAAAGAATACGACGACGATCGACATCCACCGTACAGTCTTTGCGTCTAACTTTCTTTTTGCCATACCCCGCCTCCTTAGCAAGCTTTTAAATAGTTTAAGATAAACTATTGCATATTAATTATATCATAAATCCTATGATTGTCAAGCATTTTAAACGCCGCCGAAAATTTTTTATTAATAAAAAAGACCCTGAAAACCGTACATGGTCATCAAGATCTTTTGAAAAATTTTATCCGTTATTTGACGGCGCCGCCCGTCACCCCCTCCACGTAGTAGCGTTGCAAGAGGAAAAACAAAATCGCGTTGGGAAGCGACACGCACACCGCCCCCGCGCAAAACCGCGTGAAATACCGATAGGAATTTTCCCGCGTGATCATTTGCTGCAAGCCGAGCGCAACGTTGAACTTGTCCGAATTCCCCAGCATAAGCAACGACGAATACATATATTCGCCCCACGGCATGGTGAACGCCACGAGCACGGTATAGACGATAATCGGCTTTGCCAGAGGCAAAATGATTTTGAAAAATACGGTATGGCGGTTAGCCCCGTCAATCCGCGCCGCCTCGTCCAACGATTTAGGTAGCGTATCGAAAAAACCCTTGCTGATATAATACTGCATGGCGCTCCCCGCCGTGTACACGATCACCAGCCCAACAAGACTTTGCGTAAGCGCAAGCTCTTTGAGCACGAAATACACCGCCGTCATGGACATAAACCCGGGAAACATTCCCAAAAGCAAGATCAAATTCATCAGCGGTCGTCGCATTTTAAAGCGTAGCCTCGACAGCGCGTACGAGGTCGAAAGCACCACCGCCGACTGAATGACCGCCACCGCAAGGGAAACGAGCAGAGTGTTCAAATACCATTTACGAAAATTGAAAAATTGCGTATCCGTCCAAAGCTCCACGTAATTTCTTACCGTCCACACTTTTGGGAAGAAATAATCCGTCGTCACCCCCGGCTCTCCGCGAAAGGATTGCATAACGAGATACAAAAAGGGAAACACCCAAAACGCCGAAAGCAGGACAAGCAATGTGTAAACGGCGGTATTTCCATACCTGCCCTTTCCTTTTTGACGATTCATCAACCGAACTCCTCCTCGTTTTTCACCGCGTTCGTAAGATTATACACGATCAGCGACACCGTTCCTACAACGAGGAATACGAAAATACTGATCACCGCCGCGATTTTATAATTGCTTTCGTTAAAGGTCAATTTATACAGCCACGTAATTAAGAGGTCGGTTCGCCCCGCGAAGGCGTAATCGAGCACGAGCGGATCTCCGCCCGTAAGCAAGAAAATGACGTTGAAATTATTAAAGTTCGCGATAAACTGACTGATTAAATACGGGGTAGTGATATGCAACATATACGGGAGCGTGATCTTGAAATACGCGACGATCGGCCCCGCCCCGTCAATCCGCGCCGCTTCGTATAAGTCGGCGGGAATATTCATCAAAATCCCCGTACAAATGAGCACGGTATACGGCACACCCACCCAAAGGTTCACGAGGATCACCGTCACCCGCGCAAGATTTCCGTCCGATAAAAACGGGATCGCTTTGCTTAATAAGCCCGCCCCCAAAAGCAGCCTGTTCACTACCCCCGTGTCCGCAAGCATTTTGGAAAGTAACATTAAAGAAACGAACTGCGGTACGGCGATCGTCGTCACGAACACGCTTCGCCAAAACTTTTTAAAACGGATCCCCTTTTTATTGATCGCAATCGCAAGCAACATACCGAGAAAATAATTGCTCAGCGTCGCGCTCACCGCCCAAACGATATTCCAAAGGAGCACCTCTTTAAAGGTATGCGCGAATTTAGACCCGCCCGCGATCGCCGTTCCCGAAAGCAACGCCTTGAAATTCTCCCAGCCCACCCAAGTAAACAGCTCCTTAGGCGGTTTATGCGCCACGTCGAAGTTGGTGAACGCGATCAGCACCATAAACAAAATGGGGAGCACGGTGAACACCGTCAGCCCGAGCACGGGCAATGCCAGCAGCGTCTTATGGTACTCCTCGTCAAGGAGCGCCCGCAAATCCTCTTTCGCGCTTTTCAGCCTTTTCCCGCTCTCCTCCACCGCTTGCGCCGCCCGCGCCGCAAGCACTCCTTTGTACCAAAGGTATACGAAAACGAGCGCAAATAAAATGGTCAGCACCGAATAGAGCAAAATAAGCAGGCTGTTGTCGAAATACTTGTAAACGAAGATCCCGAGCGCCTCGTCGTATACCTCTTTACTTGCAACGCTCCCAAGGGTGGTAAGCCGCGACAAATTTGACAGTCCCGCGAAAGCAAAATAGAGCAAAAAGGCGATTTGACAAAGCAGCAGTAAAAATCCGCGCGCAAATTGCCGCCTCGTAAAAAGCCCAAATCCCATAATAAGAAAGGAGAGGCGGGTGCGAAAATCGCCCGTACGCAACGCGTCAACGAGTTTCCCCGCGCCGCGAAGAACGCCGCTTCCCGCCTTTTTGATTTCCGTTTGCATAAAACCTCCTTTCATCTCGTACCTGCTATGCCCGTTTTTTATTTTTTTGCTGTAATCGTCTTAATGTCAGCCGTCATCACGGCAAGCTTTTCACTCAAATTCGACGCCGTCACCTTCCCTGCCGTCAATTCCACGCCGAACGCTTCCACAGCGTTAAAGAAATTCGTCGGCACCGCCGTCTGCGCCACCGCAAACTGCCCCTGCGCCGAAAGCGCAGCCAAAGCGACGTTCGCCTGTACCTTTTCACTTTTTGCCGCGTTCACGTTGGACGGCCCCGCCGCCACGTCCTCAAAGCGTTTGAGCTGCATCTCCTCCCCCGAAAGAAAAGCTGCTAACCTATGCGCGTGCGCAAGATACTTGCTCGTCGGGTTGACGCCGTACAGCTTATACCCCGCAAAGGAGGAGAGCTGGTAGGTTTGCCCATCCACGGTAAAGGTAGGGAGTTTAGCCGCCGCGTAATTTTCCCCAAGTGCGTTTTCGATTGCCTCCGCGTTCCAAGTGCCGCTCACCGCCGCACCGACGCTACCGCCCGCAAAGCCAGCTTTTAGCTCGTCGTCGCCGCCGTTCAAAAAGGCGTCGTGTGCATTCAGAGCAATCATAGCTTTCCCTGCCGCCACCCCTTTCACAGGGTCGTCAAAATCGCAGGTCACGGCACTCTCTTTGCCGTTATCCCCGTACGTCACCTCGTAACGACAGCCCGTACCGAAGAAGAAACCCGACGTATACCACGGCTCGTCAAGGTCGATCACCAGCTTTTTATTTTTCGCGCCAAGATCGCTCAATAGCCCTTCAAGCGTGTCGGGAGAACTGACGACGGATTTATCGTAGTACAAAAAATACCCGTTGTCGGCGGTAAACGGATAACCGTAATACCCGTCTGCAATCTTCGCGGCGTTTACCGCGCCCTCGCCGTTTTCTTCCAGCATCTTTTCAAGATGATTTCCGCCCAGCTTAGCAAGCGCGCCCGCGTGATACAAATTGTTGATTTGATCGTTGGCAAACGCGTACACGTCCGCCCCCGCCGAAACGTCGGTACCGATCGTTTTATACGCGTCCGCCTCGGAAACGACGGCAAGCGTGATCTCATACCTGGTGCCCGCATTTTCTTTTTTAAACGTTTCCACCATTTCCCCGAGCATCTTCTGATGTTCGGTTGGACCCCAAAGGGTAAGCTTTACCGTTTCCCCGCTGCCGCCGCCGCTTTCTTCGGGCATACCCCGACAAGCCCCCAACGACAATGCGGCAAACAAGCCGAGCATTAAAGCAACTATCTTCTTTTTCATAATTCACCTCACGAGAAAAAAACCTCTCCTTAAAAGAATTCGTCTTTTCAAGGAGAGTTATACGAGTGGGAACGGAAATTGTGAAAAACAAAAAACGAGGGGTCACCTCGTTTTCTTGTAATACAGCGGCGAAAGGCCGACTTCTTTTTTAAATACTAAACTAAAATAATTTGCCGAGGAGAACCCGCAGTCGCACGCAATCTCCTCCATAGATTTCTCCGTGGACGAAAGCAGCTCCTTCGCCTTGGAAAGCCGTATTTGAAAGAGGTATTGCATGATCGAACAATGCATCACCTTTTTAAAGCGCGCGCAAAGCGCCACTTTGGAAAGAAAGCATTTGGCACTTAAAAGATCGAGCGTGATCGTTTCGCGATAGTGTTCGTTGATATAAAACACCGTTTTCCAAACCACGGGATCGGCGGCGGCAAGGGCGGGAAGCGCGGCTGCCGTGGAAATAGGCGTAAGCACCTGCTTTTGCAAAAGATAGAGCACCGTCCGCGCAATCGAGGCCTCGTAATCCCGACGCAGGCTCCCTTTCGTCGCCCGCACCGTCACCCCCTCGCGAAGTAGCGAAACGAGTAAAGGTCTGTACGCCTCATCCAAACGGAGCGCGCCCACCTTCGCGCACTCGTTCAAAAAACGGATCTCCTCTTTTTTTAAAAGGGTTTCGGAAATATTCACGTTGACCCGCTCGTACGCGCCACCCTCCGTCTTATGCAAACAAAACGGCGGCACAACGCAAAAAGAACCGCTCGGCAAAAGAAAGGTCTTATCCCGTGCAAAAAACTCCCGCTTGCCCTCCAACAGGAAATATAGTTCATAATAGTCGTGGCTGTGCGGCTCGCTCATGTCGAACTTCGTCGTCATTTTTCGCCGCTCAATCTCTAAAAAATCCATATTAGTTTCCCTTTTTCAAAAGTTCAGCGCAAGCCCCTAAAACGTCACGGTACGTCGCCTCGAAATCGCGGGTATACCAAGGGTCGGCAACGGCGCGCCCATTAAGAAGTAAGCGGCACTTTTTTCCGTTCTTCTCTCCAAGGATCGCCCGCGCGCGGCGCAGGTTACTTTCGTCCATACATAAAAATTCGTCGTAGCGTTCCCCGTCCTCTGCCGTAAGTAGCGTCGCTCGCTTTTCCTCGCAGAAAATCCCACGCGTAGCAAGCAATTTTTTCACGGGCGGGTACACGGGGTTGCCTACGCCGCCCCAAATCTCCTCCTCCGAAACAGCCGAGGAAGAAATAAAAAACTCCTCCTCTCTGCCCGCCTTTTTTACAAGGTCCTTCAAGACAAACTCCGCCATGGGCGAACGGCAAATATTGCCGTGACAAACGAACATAATCTTGTACATGGTGGCGTCACTCCTTAAATTGATAGCGATACAGTTCGGCGTACAGTCCACCGTTTTCAATCAACTCCTCATGGGTGCCGCGCTCGGTAATCACGCCCTCCCCTACAACCAAGATCTCGTCGGCATTTTTCACCGTCGAAAGCCTATGCGCCACGACGAGGGTAGTCCTGCCCTTAGAAAGCTCGGTAAGCGACGCTTGCACCTGCATTTCCGTCATATTGTCAAGAGCCGAGGTTGCCTCGTCCAGCACAAGCACGGGCGGGTTTTTTAAAAACGCCCGCGCAATAGAAATTCTTTGCTTTTGACCGCCCGAAAGCTTGACGCCCCGTTCCCCCACCTCGGTGTCGTAACCGTTGGGCAGACTTAAAACAAACTCGTGAATATTCGCCCGCTTGGCGGCGTCGATCATTTCCCCCTCCGATTTTTCGGGCGAGCCGTATAAAATATTATCCCGCACACTCCCCGCGAACAGGAAAACGTCCTGTTGTACGACGGCGATCTTTTCTCGCAAGGTCAACGAAGAAACGTCGTTGACGTCCACGCCGCCGATCGTAATTTCACCGCCGTCGCGAAGATAAAAACGGGGCAGCAAATGGCAAATGGTCGTCTTACCGCCGCCCGAGCTTCCTACAAGCGCCACCGTTTTTCCTTTTTTCACCGTGAACGAAACCCCTTTTAAGACCTCTGCGCCCTTACCGTCCTTGCTCTTATACCCAAAGGTGACGTCCTTAAATACCACGTCGCCGTCCATATCGGCAGCCACGGGAGAAGCCGGCTCGAACTCGGCGGGGGTGTCCATCAGCTCGCAAAAACGGTTAAAGCCCGTCGCGCCCTCTTGAATTTGTTCAAATAAGGCAACGAGGGTACGAAGCGGTCCTAATAAAGTAGTAATATATAAAATATACGCCGTAAAATCGGGAATCGCGATCTTATCAAAGTAACAAAGCAACCCGCCTGTAACCAACGCAAGCAGGTACAGAAAGTCGTTAAACGCGGACATGCCCCCTTGGAATATCCCCATTGCACGATAGGCATGAGAGCGCGCTTTTTTAAACTCGCCGTTCACCTTGTCAAACTTGTCCGTTTCCACCGCTTGCGCGTTATACGCCTTGGTGACGCGTACCCCCGAAATGGAGGATTCGATTTCCGCATTAAGCTCGGCAACCTGTTTACGGGTGGCGGTGAACGCCTTGCTCATTCCCCTCCGGGCGCGCATAGCGAAAAAGAGCATCAGCGGAATATAGCAAAGCACGACGAGAGCAAGCCAGCCGTTGATGGTGCAAAGCAATACAAGCGATCCGACGATGGTAATACACGAATTAAAAACGTCCTCGGGCGCGTGGTGAGCAAGCTCGGATACCTGTTGCAGGTCGTTGACGATCCTCGACATCACCGAGCCTGTTTTATTTTCGTCAAAAAAAGAAAAGGAGAGCGTTTCCACGTGATGAAACAAATCGCGCCGCATATCCCCTTGAATACGCACGCCCAGCACGTGACCATAATAGCCGACGATATACGTCAGCATGCTCTTTACGATATAAATGACCGCAAGCGCCACCGCCCAAATCACGATCATTTGCAAATTCTTATTTGGGATAAAATCGTTCATCAGCCCGCGCGCGATCATAGGATAAAACATATTGCCCGCGGAAATTAAGAAAGAGCAAACGAGGTCAAAAAGAAACAGTTTGCGGTGCGGCTTATAATAGGAAAAAAAACGTTTTAACTTATTCATATTAACGCGTGGTTTCCCACTCCTCTTTTCTCTCTTCCAACTTCCATCTTAAATCGTCCGCCGCGCGCGCCGCCAAGGAAAGAGCCTTGGGCAGCTCTTCGTCCGAAGCGTGCTCGCCAAGGAAGAACATGATTTCGAGGGTAATATCGCCGTCGTATTCCATTTCCACGAGCGCGTCCAAAATCTTATCCCACTCCATCACGCCTGCGTACGGAGGCAGGTGCAAATCGTCCTTGCCGTCATTGTCATGCAAATGCAACGCCCCGATCGGTGCCGAGCGAAGCCCCGCAATATAGTCCTCGGGCGCCGTTTCACAAAGCAGCGCGTGCCCCGTGTCCACGCAAACGGTGAACACGTCTGATTTGAGCTTTTGCAAAAATTCCACCATTTCGGACGGCTTCGACAAAACGCCGTCAAAGGTTTTATAGCGTTTGTCGTAGCGATATAAATTCTCAATTGCGATTTTCAAGCCAAGCTCTTCGGCGTACGGTTCCAGCGTTTTATAAAAACGAAGATTATAGGAAATAAAATCGACGGGCTTTACGTCGGTAACGGCGTGCACGACAATCGTTTTCGCGCCGAGCACCTGCGCAAAGCGGAAAGAGCGCAAAATAAGGTCGAACTGCTCGTCCTCCTCGTCCATTTTATCCAAGGCAGAAAAGCCGAGGGGGGCGTGCGCCTGCACACATTCCAAGCCCACCTCGTTAAAGATGCGCCGTACCCAGATAGCGTTTTGTTCGTCGCCCTCCTTTAAGAGCATATGTGCCGCCTTATCCTTAAACGAAAAATCAACGGCGTCAAAGCCTGCCTCTTTCACAGCCTCCGCCGCTTTTTTCAGTCCCATATTAAACAACGCTTGACAAAAATCCACCGCTATTTTCATCTGTTTTTCCTCTTTTTTCTTTTTTTACTCTATTATTATACACGCTATGAAAAAACTTGTCAAGCAGACAAGAAGAAAAAACGAGCCGAAAGGCTGGTTTCCTCTCGGCACATTTTTCATTATTCTCAATTACATTCAAAATCGGTGCTTTCGGCGGCGTCAGGTTTTCTACCCACCTCGGTATTGTCTTTCGTCCGACAGCGCAGCTCCTCGATCGGATTTGGCGCCACCTCAAAGCGATAATCCTTGCCCGCTCTATGAATCCGTTTTTCAATCACGCAATGCGACGGTACGATCTCCGTTTTCGGATTAGTGATCTTCTGCCAAGTGAAGAAATCAGCGTCCTCGGGCAGCTTTTCCACGCGGGTATATTCCTCTCTATCCCCCGTAAACTGCACGGTACTCTCCAAAATACGACGCACGTAGTCGATATTCTCATGCAACGAAAGCGGCTTCGGGAATTCTCCATCGGGAATGACCTCCTGCCATTCCTTGCCCTCGTATTTTTTAAGCAGTTCGGCAGCCTTATGCAGCTGCGCAATCTCCATTTCCAAATTTTGCTCCCAAAGAGCGCGGATTGCCCTGTCCGTTTCCGTCTTATAGCACGACCAGTACAAATAACACTCCGTATACTCGTGCCAAAGTAGCATTTCCAACCACGTCGCCTCGGCGTTCATAAGGCTCTCGTACTGCGTCACGTGCTCCTCTTCGACGAGCGCGATCTCCTGATACAGCCTACGCGCGGTGTCGCTTCTGCCAAAATTCGTGATATTCATATAATAATTCATGGTCTGCTGCTCGGCGGCAGTAATGATCATAGTGGCAAGCACGGACTGTTTTTCCGCCTTTTTACCGTTCAGCCCCCGTTTCACGTTGTCTTTCGGGAAACGGTGATGGGAAATCGTCGGTCGCCCGGGCATAATCTCGGTATACCTGCCCACAAGCCGCTCCGCCTCGATTCCCTGCTGCATTTCAAGCAAATTCGCATAGCGGTATAAATGGTCGAAATCTTCAAGTAGTGCGAAATCCAACGCTTTTTTGACGTAACAATCCGGCTCGCGCTTGGCAAGCTCGGCAGTTAAGTCCACCGCAAGTTGCTCGTAAGCGATCGTGTGTTCGAGCGCGCTCTCGTCCATGGGTTTAAGCAACGATATTTTCAATTGCTGTTGCTTTTCCACCTCTCTCGTCAAGGCAAGCTCGCGGCGCAAATCGTTATCTGCGGTATGCCGCGCGAACTGATGAGAGAACCAGTTGGCTTCAAACTCGGTGCCGTTCATCAAAATAATACGAGTCTTGGTGTAAGGGTCCACCTCCGCCTTATTATAAGGGGTAGGATAAAGCTGCTTCCAGTTTTGAAAGCTTGACAAAATACTTTTCGGTTTTTCTAAAAACGGATTCATTTCCACCTCCTTAGCCATTTAGAAATGACTACACCCTACTATTTTATGCAATCGGCGAATTTTTTTGTACGAAAACGAAAAAAATTTTTTATGACCACTTTTTTAAAACACGATTTTTCCTTTCGGGAGTCATTTTTCCGCGCCGCCCACTTTTTTAGAAAACTTTACCCCCTAAAAATGAAATCGTGTTAAGGTAAAATTTTGAAAAAGCACCCTAATTTTCCCTTTTTTTTGAGATTTTGGGCGCGTACAGGCACTTTTTTTCAGTTGACAGAAGTAAAATATACTGTTATACTACCCCTAAGAGCCAAAAAATCGACCTTACGCGATTTCAAAAATAAGGGGTAAATTTTTCAGGCATAGGAGGAAATAAGTAAAATGTATCAAGCAGGCAAAAATTTAAAGCTTATGGATGAAAAAAGTATCTTCATAGGCGACGAAGTAGTGATCGGTGAAAACGTAACGATCTACGAAAACAACCGTATCGAAGGGAAAACGGTGATCGGCGATCATTGCGTACTCCTCCCGAATAATTTCATTCGGGATACCGTTCTAGGCAACGGCGTGACCTTTAACCACTCGCAAAGCGAGAATGCTGTCGTTGGTGACGAAACGAGCGTCGGTCCGTTCGCGCGGCTGCGGCCGAACGCACGGCTTGGAAAAAAGGTCAAGATCGGCAATTTTGTCGAGGTGAAAAACGCCACCGTCGGCGACGGCACCGCCGTTTCCCATCTTGCGTACGTCGGGGATTGCGACGTGGGCACGGGTTGTAATATCGGCTGCGGTGCCATCTTCGTCAACTACGACGGAAAGGCAAAACACCGCACCCATGTCGGCGATAACTGCTTTATCGGCAGTAATTGCAACGTGATCGCCCCCGTAAAAATTCAAACGAATTCGTATATCTGTGCAGGTACGACGGTGACGGAAGATACGGTAAACGGCGATTTCGTAATCGGTAGAGTTCGTCCCGAAGTCAAGGCGGGCAGAGCGGTTCAGTATTTGAAGGAGGTAAAATAATGGGTTTATATTTCGGTACGGACGGACTGCGCGGCGTCGTCGGCTCGGAGCTTTCTTTCGACGTGGCTTATAAATGCGGCAACGCCCTCTCTTCTCTTAAAAATTCCCCTACCGTTTTAATCGGACGGGATACCCGTGTATCGGGTGAACACCTCACCTTAGCCGTCGCAAGCGGGGTTACGGCAGGCGGCGGGCACGTCGTCGATTTAGGGGTAATTCCTACGGCGGGCGTAGCATATCTTACAAGAAAACTGGGCGCCGATTACGGCGTAGTTATCAGCGCCTCGCATAACCCCAAGGAATACAACGGCGTCAAGGTGTTCGACGGCAACGGCTATAAGCTCGGCGATAAGGAAGAAGAGCGAATCGAACGCTGCTTTATCCGCAATAAAATCAACGACTTCCCCGCGATCGGCCGATTTAGGAGCGAGCCGAATTATTATAAAAAGTACGAGGATTTCCTGATCGACTCCGCGACGCAAAATTTCCAAGGCCTCACCGTCGTTTTAGACGGCGCAAACGGCGCGGCGTGTAGGATCGCCCCCGCCGTATTCCGTAAGCTCGGCGCTTTCGTAGTTGCGTCCAACTGCTCGGACGACGGCATGAAGATCAACGACGCTTGCGGCGCGCTTTACCCCGAAACGCTTGCGCGGCGCATGAAACGGTATAAAGCGGACGTCGGCTTTGCTTTCGACGGTGACGCCGACCGTCTAATCGCGGTTTCCAAGAACGGAAAAATTATCGACGGGGACATGATTTTGTATATGCTTGCAAAGCATTTCAAAGAAAAAAACCGCCTCAACGCGGACACGGTGGTGGGTACCAGCCATACGAACATGGCAATCGAACGAGCGTTGAATAAAGCGGGGATCGAATTTATCCGTACGGATATCGGGGATAAATACGTGCTGGCAAAGCTTATAGAAAAGGGGCTTTCGCTCGGCGGCGAGCAAAGCGGGCATATCATTTTAAAGGATCTGCACTCAACAGGCGACGGAATATTAACGGCGATTGCCGTCGCGGATATGATTGTGGAGAAAGGCAAGTCGTTGGATGAACTTTTCGACGTCACGCCCTACCCGCAGGTCAATATCAACGTACCCGTTTTCGACAAATTAAAGGTAATGAACAGTCAGCTACTCTCGCACGAGCTTGCCCATTTGCAAGCAAGTATAGAGGGCAAGGGACGAATTATGGTGCGCGCGTCGGGCACCGAGCCAAAGGTACGAATTATGGTCGAAAGCGAGGACGAATCGTTAAACCGTTCCTACGCCGACCGCCTGCATTCGATCGTCAAAAAAGCAGACAAAGAAGTGTAATTCTTCCCCCTCCAAGATACAAAAAGACGCTATTGGCGTCTTTTTTGTTTTTGCCTTTTCCTCCGCACTTGTTGACCTTTTTTAAAAAATCTGCTATACTGATACTATGATTACGCTCACGCTTTTGTTTTTTCTGTTGTCTTTTTTATGCTACCGTTTCGTTTTTTACTCCTCTCCGAGGAAAAGAACGGAAACGCTTACCCCGCCGCCCGAAGTGCAGAGCGAGGAAAATCGGCATACCATGTCCGCGCTCATTGAGGAATTGACTGCCATTCCTTACGAAACGGTCTGTATAAACTCCTACGACGGCACCCGCCTTTGCGGGCTGTATTATCACGTACGCGACGGCGCGCCCTTACATATTCAATTCCACGGCTACGTGGGGTTCCCTCGACGCGATCTTTGCGGCGGGAGCAAGCTTGCGCGGGAGGCAGAACACAATTACTTGTTGGTATACCAGCGCGCCCACGGAAAAAGCGGCGGTAAAACGATCACTTTTGGCGTCAAAGAGCGCAAGGACTGTCTTGCTTGGCTCGATTATGTGATAAAACGGTTTGGCGAGAACACCCCGATCTACCTTGTCGGCGTATCCATGGGCGCGTCCACCGTCCTAATGGCTGCGGAATTCCCCTTACCGACAGCCGTCAAGGCGATCGTTGCCGACAGCCCTTTCACCACCCCCGACGCAATTATTCAAAAGGTGTGTAAAGATATGCGCGTTCCGCGATTTTTGGCAATGCCTGCATTGCGCACGGGCGCGCGCCTTTTCGGGAAATTCAGCACCCGCGGCGCAAGCTGCTTATCCGCGATCTCGAAAACCACCGTTCCCGTTTTGCTCCTACACGGCGAAAACGACGGTTTCGTGCCCTGCGATATGAGCCGCGAGCTTTACGCCGCCAGAGGGCAAGCCGACGTGACCCTCGTCACCTTTCCCCAAGCCGATCATGCCCTTAGCTATATCGTAGCTCCAAAGGAGTACACAAAAGCCGTAAACGAATTTTTACATAGACTGTAAGATAAAAACGCGACCCTCAAAAAAGGGTCGCGTTTATTTTATACCTTATAAAATTTCTTATACCACTGCGCGAACTTCCGCAAGCCCGTCCGCAAGGAGGTTGACGGTTTAAAGCCGAAATCCCGTTCAAGCGGCGCGGTATCCGCAAAGGTCACGGGCACGTCCCCCGCTTGCATAGGCACAAGCTCTTTATGTGCTGCAAAATCGTACTCTTTGGGCAGCACCTCCGCCAAAACAAGCTCCTCGCTTAAAATCTGCACGAAATCGAGCAAGTTTTCCGGGGAAGAATTGCCGATATTATACACCCGATACGGCGGCACAGGCAACCCGTCCTCGCCCTTTTTCTTTTCGGGCGCAGCCTGCATCACTCGCTTTACCCCCTCTACAATATCGTCCACGTAGGTAAAGTCGCGCTTGCAATTCCCATAGTTGAAAATTTTGATGGTCTGACCTTTGATCAGCTTATCCGTAAAGCCAAAGTATGCCATATCAGGCCGCCCCGCAGGGCCGTAAACGGTGAAAAACCGCAAGCCGGTCGAAGGAATATCGTACAGCTTACTGTACGCGTGCGCAAATAATTCGTTGGATTTTTTGGAGGCCGCATATAAGGAAACGGGATTATCAACCTTGTCGTCCGTCGAATACGGCACCTTCTCGTTCGAGCCGTACACAGACGAGCTAGACGCGTACACGAGGTGCTCCACAGGGAAATTACGGCACGCCTCTAAGATATTGTAAAACCCGACGATATTGCTTTCGATATACGCGCTCGGGTTGGTGATCGAATACCTGACCCCTGCTTGCGCGGCAAGATTGACAACGACGGCGGGACGATACTGTTTAAACAGCTCGTCCACTAAAATCTTATCGGCAATACTCCCACGCACGAATTCCCATGACAAATCGGGCCGAGAAAGCACCTCCTCCTCGATCAAAGAAAGACGGTATTCCTTTAACGCGGGGTCGTAATAGTCATTCATGTTATCCACGCCGACGATCGTCAGATCCGCAAACGAGCGAAAAAGCTCCAAAACGAGATTACTCCCGATAAACCCCGCCGCGCCCGTTACAAGCACCGTTTTGCCGTTTAAATCAATATTATTTTTCAACATATTCCTTGGTATTCCTTTTGTACTTTTTCGTAAGATTCGAGGTTACCGATATCATACCGTTTTCCGGGCATTTCCATAGCGTGCACGTCCGTTTGCGTACAAAGCCAAGCAATGTAGCTCCCAGGCGCGTCTACGCCGCAACCCGCCACAATGCCTTCCTTGACAAGCCGCGCGTCCTCTTTGGTATAGTAATAGAACGGCGGGCAAGCCCAGTTGGATTTCGGCTCCTGCGGCTTTTCGGAAAGGCGTAAAATCAAGTCCTGCCCGTCCACCTCCGCAACGCCGCTCTTTTTGAGCTTTTCTGCGCTTGGCTCAAAGTAACGCATAATACAGGAGGTTCCTTTTTCTTTCGCGTATGCGATAAACCTCGTCAAGCTAAAATCGAGAAGATTATCCCCTGCAATCACAAGCATATCGTCGTCAAGCCCCAAAGCTTCGATTGCGAATTGAATATCCTTGACCGCCCCAAGCCGCGTTTCGTTGGTGGAAGTACCGTCGTCCACGACAACGATCTTTTGCTTTTTCTCATTCGCCCAAGCCGTAAAATGCGGCGCGAATTTATGGTTGGAAATTACGACGTATTCGTCCACCTCACCCGAGGCGTCAATATCGTCGATCAACCAGTCGAGAATCGTTTTCCCACCCACCGTCAAAAGGGGCTTGGGAAAATTCTCCGTCAGGGGGTATAAACGGGTCGCATAGCCCGCAGCAAGGATCAAGCATTTCATAATTCCACTCCGTTAGCACTTTCGCAAATATGCACCGAGAATTTCTCTGCAAGCGCAGGGAAATCCTTTAAATATTCTCTCGTAATTTTCTCCGTGATCGACTCTGCATAAGCAGGATCAATGATCGCCATACAGCAACCCTTAAAGCCCGCGCCCGAAAACCGACCGCCGTATACGCCGTCCGTGCGCAGCATAATTTCATATAAGCTTTTCAGCTCGTCCGAGCCTGTTTCCCAGCTCTCAATAGACGACTTACCGCTTTCAAAAGAGAGTCTGCCGTATTCCTCAATATCCCCTTTACGCCAAGCGTCAACGCCCGCCTCAACGCGCCGCTGTTCGGAAAAGTAATGCTCTGCGCGCTTACGCCAGTTTTCAGGCAGCTTGTCCTTGTAAGCGGAATACACTTCAAACGGTACCTCGCGCATATGCGTTTCATTAAACTTCCCATACTCCATACCCGCAAAGGCTTTCAAGGCGTACGCCGCGCTTCGGCACTCGTCCACGCGCATATTGAATTTGCTACCCGCAAGCGACCGTTCCACTCCCGAAAAGAAAATGGCGAACTTGTACGGCTTCATGTTTTCGGTTTTGGGAATCAGCTCGTATTTGTCGTTAGAGGTATCGAGATAGAGCAAATGCCCTTTTTTAGAAAAGACCTCGCAGGACTGGTCAAGCTTACCGCAAGACACGCCGACGTAATTATTTTCCGCGGCCTGTGCGGTGAGGATCATTTCCAGCTCGGTCAAGTGAATCCCGTTTACCATACAAAGCGCCGATAAAAAGGCGATAGTAACGGAGGCCGAGGAGGAAAGCCCGCCGATAGGAAGGCTACCTTTAATGACGCCGCAAAGCCCGACGCGCAAGGTATATTTTTGCGCAAGAGCAATCGTCGCGCCGCGCAAGCAATCCGCCCAGTCGTTTTGTTTTTCCTTAGGGGTAGAGAGGATATGCCATTGCGCGCGTTTAGGGAATTGTAAAGAAGAAAGCTCGACGACGCCGTTTTGTTTAGGCGCGAAAGCGATTTTAACTCCCTTGTCGATAGCAAAGCCGGTAATTTTACCAAACTGATGATCGACGTGAGCGCCAATCGGGCAAACGCGATAGGGGCAAAACGCGACCCCCTCAGGCTCTCTTTTATACGTTTGTTCAAAAGCTTGTATTGTAGTCATAATTTATCCTTTATTAAAAATATTATCCAAAATGGACACAATTTTTCCTTGATAAGTATATACTCGCGGCACCCGCTCGCCAAGTGCACAAAGAATCTCGTAAGAGATTGTACTATTCCTTTGCGCAATTTCCTCTACCGTCATTGCGCCTTTCTCAGCACCAAAAATCACAACTTCTTCCCCGATTTGTACGTCTTGCAAGTCTTGAAGATCAATCATAAGCTGATCCATACAAATTCTCCCGAGAATGGTTAGTAGCCGTCCCCGAAAAAACACTTTCGCGCCGACGGAGGAATTGCTTCGCCAAAACCCGTCCGCATACCCGATAGGAATTGTAGCGATGCGCATTTCTTTATCCGCTATAAACGTTCGTCCATAGCTGACGCTCTCCCCCTTTTTTAAAGTTTTCACACTCGAAATCACCGCTTTGAGCGTCATTACGGGGCGGAGCATTTCTTGAATACCAACCTCGTAGGAAGGAGCTATCCCATATAAAATGATTCCCGCGCGAACCATATCCATTTGAAGTTCGGGATAATCGAAAATAGCCGCGCTGTTGGCGCAATGCACTAAGGAAAAGCGCACTCCTTTTTCTTTTAAAAACTGTATAGCGCGGCAAAAATCTTCGCCTTGTTGCCGCGTAAAGGTTTTCCCTTTCTCCCCTTCGTCCGAAACGGCAAAATGGGTAAAAATCCCCTCCGTTTCAAATTCGGAAAAACGGCAAACGGCATAGGCGTCTTCAAGCTCCTTTTCTTGTTCGCCTCGACAAGAAAACCCTAGTCTGCCCATGCCTGTATCTATTTTAATATGCACTTTGATTTTTACACCCGCCTTCTTGGCTTCTTGCGCGAGCAACTCGCCGTAGGCAAGGGAATAAACGCATTGTGAAATATCGTAGCGGGAAAGAAGAGCGGCACATTCAACGGGGGTATAGCCAAGTACGAGGATCGGAAATTTTATTCCTGCCTCGCGGAGCTGTAAGGCTTCTTCGATATTAGAAACGGCAAAACAGTCCGCGCCAAGTTTTTCATAAAACTTAGCAAGCGTTACGGCGCCGTGTCCATAGCCATTCGCTTTCACAACGCAGCAAATTTTACTATTTTTTGCAGCGAAATTCTTGACGACGTTAAAATTCCATTCAACGGCGTCGAGATCAATTTCCGCCCAAACTCTTTTTTGTTCCCCTTTTAGCTGCATTCCAAACTACCTGTTTCCGTACATTTTCTCGTAATAATTTTGATATTCTCCGGAAACGATTGTTTCCCACCACTCACGATTTTCAAGATACCATTGAATGGTTTTCTTAATACCGTCAGCAAACTTCGTTTCAGGCAACCACCCAAGCTCCCTGTGGATTTTTGTCGGATCGATTGCATAGCGCATATCGTGTCCTTTACGGTCGGCAACGTGCGTAATCAAGCTTTCGGGTTTCCCAAGTTCTTTACAAATCAGCTTGACGATATCAATATTCCGCATTTCGTTATGGCCACCAATATTATATACTTCCCCCACTTTTCCTTTATGAATGATTAAATCAATCGCCTTACAATGATCCTCCACATACAGCCAGTCACGTACGTTTAATCCCTCGCCGTAGACAGGCAAGGGTTTATCATTCAAAGCATTCGCGATCATAAGCGGAATCAATTTTTCAGGAAAATGGTAAGGTCCATAATTGTTAGAACAACGACTGATTGTTACAGGCAAACCGTACGTTCTGTAATATGCAAATACCAATAAATCCGCCCCTGCCTTGCTGGAACTGTACGGAGAACTAGTATGTATAGGGGTTTCTTCGGTAAAGAATAAATCGGGGCGATCTAACGGAAGATCCCCATAAACTTCGTCGGTTGAAACTTGGTGATAACGCGCAATACCGTACTTACGACAAGCGTCCATAAGCGTTGCCGTGCCCATAATATTCGTTTTAAGAAAAACACCGGGATCTTCAATAGAACGGTCTACGTGCGATTCGGCGGCAAAATTAACAACCACGTCGGGTTTTTCCTCTTCAAATAATGCGAAAACTGCTTCCCGATCGCAAATATCCTCTTTTACAAAACGAAAATTCGGGTTATCCATTATAGACGCAAGCGTCGAAAGATTTCCCGCATAAGTTAATTTATCCAAACAAACAATCCTATACTCGGGATATTTTTTCATCATATGAAAAATAAAATTGCTCCCGATAAAACCCGCTCCCCCTGTCACGATAATCGTCATAATATTTCCTCCTTAAAAACTGATTTTTGATTCTTCTAATAACGGATGTTTTTTATCCTTCTCGCTCAAAATAATTTCCCCTACATTCGGCCATTCTATACCAATTGCAGGATCGTTATACATCAGCCCACCCTCGTCCTCAGGGTGATAAAATTCGTCGCATTTATAGGCAAATTCCGCATAATCGCTGACAACGAGAAATCCATGTGCAAATCCGCGAGGAATCATAAACTGCTTTTTATTTTCCTCGGACAGCAATACGCCTACCCATTGCCCGTACGTCTTGCTGTCCTTTCTCAGATCCACCGCTACGTCAAAAACCTCGCCTTTCAAAACCCGAACAAGTTTTGCCTGCGGATAGGTTTTCTGAAAATGAAGTCCACGCAATACGCCTTTTCGAGAACTAGATTGATTATCTTGAACAAAAGCGTAGTTTAAGCCCGCCGCATCAAAATCACTCTTTTTGTAAGTTTCCAAAAAATAGCCTCGATTGTCCCCGTATGATTTAACGTCAATCACATAGACTCCTTCCAGCTTGGTTTTATGAAATGTAAAATTTCCCATACTCTCCTCTTAATAGACAAATTTTCCATCGGCAACGTTTTTAAGATGCTGACCGTATGGAGATTTTCCATATTTTTCGGCAGATTTTAAAAGCTCTTCTTTCGTGATCCACTCGTTTTTAAACGCAATTTCTTCTGGAGCAGATATTTTTACCCCCTGCCGTTTCTCGATCATCTGCACGAAATCGGTCGCCTCCACTAAACTATCCATCGTTCCCGTATCCAGCCAAGCAAAACCTCTTCCAAGCAAAATTCCTTTCAAGCTCCCATTTTGTAAATATAAGTCGTTCAATGCGGTAATTTCCAATTCACCTCGTGCGGAAGGCTTAACCTTTTTAGCGTATTCAACCACTCGATTATCATAGAAGTAAAGTCCCGTAATACAATAGTTACTTTTCGGATTTTTCGGCTTTTCCTCCACCGAAATAATTTTCCCGTTCTCATCAACCTCCATAATCCCAAACCTCTCAGGATCGTTGACGTAATAACCAAAAATGGTCGCCTGCCCCTCTTCGGCATTTTTCACCGCTTCATGTAAATATTTTACTAAACCGCTTCCATAAAAAATATTATCCCCAAGGATCATTGCACAAAGATCATCACCGATAAATTCTTCCCCGATCAAAAATGCCTGCGCCAACCCATCAGGAGAGGGCTGCACTTTATAAGAAAGCTTTATCCCAAATTGACTTCCGTCACCGAGTAATTTCTCAAAATTCGGCAAATCTTGTGGCGTGGATATAATCAAAATATCTTTAATCCCTGCAAGCATCAGCGTTGAAAGAGGATAATAGATCATAGGCTTATCGTAAACGGGCAAAAGCTGTTTCGACGTTACCATAGTCAAAGGGTAGAGCCTCGTGCCTGCCCCACCTGCAAGAATAATACCTTTCAATTTCATCTTCCTCCTTAGAATTGTTTTTTAGCAATATTTTTTATCAAACTCTTTAATTTTCTCCACAATTAAAGCAAGATCATTTTCCGACAAACTTTGATGCATCGGCAAGCAAAGGGTATTATCTGCCGCATAATCCGCATTCGGGAATTCTCCTGTTACACCATATCCGGGCACACGGTGGAGCGGATAATAACGATAAGTCGTATAAATATTGTTTTCTCTTAAATATTTCGCAAGCAAATCACGCTTCCCGTTTTTAGCTTGGATGTGATAAAAATAGTAAGACGAAGTGCAATCCTGCGGGATTTCTATCGGTAAATCCAACCAAGAAATATCTTTTAAGTTTTCATTATAGAACGCATGTACCGCAGCCCGCTTTTCCATATACATCGGCAATTTTTTATACTGTTCAAGCGCGATTGCCGCTGTAACGTCATTCATAATCGCTCTATGTCCAAAGCAAGAAATGTCAAATTCCCACCATTTCTGCGCTACGCTGTTTTCATAGCCGCTTTTCGTTTCCAATCCAAAATACAACCACTTCGAGGCTCTTTCCCGAAGCTCTTCGTCGCGGAAATGTAACGCCGCCCCATCGCCGCAAACAAGTATTTTCATCGCATCAAAAGACCACATACCCATATCGCCGAAAGTCCCAAGCGCCTGTCCTTTATACGTAGAGCAAACCCCCGCCGCACAATCCTCAATTACTTTCAAATTATACGCCTTAGCGAGCGCCATGATTTCGTCCATCTCGCAGGGAATCCCTCCAAAATGAAGAAGTAAGATGGCTTTAGTCTTTTTGGTGATACACTTTTCAATATCTTCCGCGCGCGCATTGAGCGTTCTTTTATCTACGTCGCAAAGAACCATTTTTGAACCGTTAGCGCAAACCGCATTGCCCGCGCCAACAAAGCTGATCGTTGGAAGAATGACTTCATCACCGGGATTTACGTCACAAAGATGCATAGAAGAGAATAAGCCTTCGCTACAACAATTTGTCGTCAACACCTTTTGAGGCGTCGACCCTAAATGCTTTGCAAAAGTTGCTTCAAATTCATCAACAAGTTTTCCCTTTCCAATCCAATTAGACGCAAAAACTTTTTCTAACCGCGCCAGCTCTTCTTTTCCCAAAGTAGGTTGAAATACATTAATCATAATTTAACTTCTCCGTTATTTATTTTTTTATTTTTTACTTATTGTTTGCTTAATCGTACTCAATAAATATTTAAAATTTTCATCCCGAAGTAGAATGGCACTCCCAATATAAGCGAGAACCCCGAAGAAAATTTGCAACAACATTCCCCCAAAATATCCTACGGGTATAAATTTAGCCGCCCATACACAAACCGCCATAATTGCTGTATTCATAAAAGGCTTAAAAAGATCAAAGCACCTTTCCCATAACGTATATCCGTACGTTTTATGACTAATACAACAAATTAAGAATCCCCCTAAAAATTCGACTGCCGTCGCCCCAATTGCAATATATATTACCCCATATTGCATTGTCACGAGTAGCGTAGCAATATTTAAAATAAATAATCCTATTTCATAAAATAAATTAATTCCACTCCTCCCGATCGCATAATACACTTGTCTATCAACCGACAAAAGACACCCCGGAATACGCAAAAAGCAGAATAATACCAAATACGGCACACAAGGTAGCCATTTTTCGGTCAAAAGTAATCGCACAAGCGGTTCGCAAATCAACGCTGCCCCAACAAGAACAGGGAACATAATAAACGCAGATAATTTTATCGAGCGACGCGCCATTCCCTTTAACGCACCAAAATCGTTTTGACTGCGCGAAAATGTAGGCAATAGCACACTAGAAATTGAAGAATTAACAATTAAAGTAATATAATTAGAATAGGTATACGCTTTATCATAATACCCGAGATCCTCGGAAGAGTATTTTTTCCCTATTACCATGGTACGGATGGTATCGTGCAACCCCGTCACAATACTTGTCAATAAAATTTTTCCCGAAAACGCATAAATTTTTTTTACGCGCGAAAAAGAAAATTTCAAAGGAAAGCGCAGCGTTTTGTCAAAGCTCATAAAGATAACGATTACGGCCATATTTACAAGATTATGAGCAACGAGTGCCCAAATCCCCATATCCATATACGCCATAACGATACCGACAGCCCCTGCAATAGGCACGGCAACGATCGTACGTAAAAAGAGCTTTCTAAATTGCATCTTTCTCGACAAAACCGCCGTTTGAACGGAATTAATTGCATTGAGGAATAGAATAAGTGAAAGCACTCGCAATGCCCACGTTAATTCTTGAATTTCATAAAAATTCGCTATCAACGGCGAAACAAAAAACAAGATGACGTAAAAAATCCCTGCAATCCCCAAACTAGCCGTAAGGAGTGTGGAAATATCCAAATCGTCTATCTCTTCTCTTTGAACGATAGCTGTCGCTAAACCGGACTGTACAAAAATGGCCGCGTAATTCGTGATTGCAACAATAATAGCAAGACTTCCAAAATCCTCAGGAAGCAATAACCTTGCAAGGATAATCTGCACGACCAAATTGATTCCTTGAGAAAAAAGTCTTTCCATCAGTTTCCATAAAAAGGAACCGACAACCTTTTTTTTAGTTATCGTTTCATTATTTCCCACCGTCTTTCTCCTCACCAATCCTTAAAAGCTCTTCATCTATTTGTTTTATCAAATTGACAGGCGAAAATTCACCGCCGTAATAATACTCAACAGGTTCTTCATTTAAAACAAACGCAGCGTCAAGCTCCTCCGCATGGTTAAAACAGCAAATATTCTTGGGATTATAGAATTTTGAATTTTTAATAGAACGATTGTCTGTCAATAAACGCTTATTGAATAAAACCGCCTCCAAAAACCTTGACGTATACCCTACCGCACCCGCTTGATTTACTTCTAAAATACAGCGAGAATTTACCGAACGGTAAAGCATTTCGCTATAAGACATTGATCGCTCGGCATATTCTATTCCGGGAAGTTGTACGCGCTTTTCTTTTGGAACTCCCATCAAATAATAATTACAACGCAAGCCCTGTTTCGTTAAAACGTCATAAATTTCTAAAAGCTTCGGGAAACGATCTTTTACGCGTCCCGCAAAGAACACGTCGGATAAAGGATACTCAGGAGAAATAGGCACGTCTATTTTCGATTCAAACTCATTAAAATGCGACCACCCGAGCTGCTTAGCCTCTTCTTCGTCGTAAGCAAAACTCAAATCAAAAATCTCTTTCACGATTTCTGGCGTAAACGAAGGATTGAGTTTCCACCAAAGACTGACAAGGTCCCGATGAATTTTTACAAACTTCGCGTCAGGATATTTTTTCTTTAAATAACGCAAATATTCAACAGGCAAATAAGTCCCGCTAATTACGAAACAAATAGGCTTTTTTTCTTTAAATTTCGCTTTAAAATAATGCGGATACCAAGCTTTTTTAAAAGGCAATTTAATAATTTTATTGATTTTGGGAGTATGGTGCACCGCAAACAGCCAACGCACGATATACGGCGCATAATCCAGAGGATAGGAAACTACTTGTACCCCCTCCATATCCTCTAAATCTTTTACACAGATGGCATTATAACCATTTGGATCCTTTTTTCTCGTTTTGGCGTCTGCCACATTAAAAAACACGTAATTATATTTCAGCATTAAGCAATTTCCTCTCTCTTTCCTTTTTGATGCTATCTTTATCATAAAGCAGAAGCATTCCAAAGAATGTAGCGATTGCAAGCCCATTATACAAGAAGAATTCTTTAAATTCTCCAACAAATAAATACGCCACCATAAAGATCATTGTATATTTAAAAACAGGATCGGAAAGCTTTCTGGCTGCCTGAATGGAGTTTCCAAACAATGAAAGATAGGAAATGATTGCCATCGGGAGGCCTAACGCAGTATATACACGTACAAAACCACCGTCCACGTTAACGGTAACCCCATTCGCGGAAGTACCGCTTAAAATTCCCGTTCCTACTATAGTTTCTAATGAAATAGGTGGGATTACTGTTTTTGACCCAGCTACTTGCCCGAAATAAGCCGCAAAGAAATCCCCCCAAAGTCCTTCTCTAAGTAGATCCACCACACGATTGAATAACGATGTTATTTTATCTCCCAACCCAAAAACGACGATAAAAGTAAAACCGAAAAGGAAAATCCCGAGAAACATTAAAAGTATCTTGATTCCTCTTCCCTTTTTCGTTTTTCCGCCGCCAAGCCAGATTAAAAATAAACCTATTAACCCAATCACCAATCCCGTTCTCGCAATCATGGTCGCGGCAAATACAAGAACGGAAAAAAGCGCAACAAAGAAAAATTCTTTATTTGGACGTTTTAAAATAAAGTAAATACAAGCCGCAAACCCGGGAACCATGCAAAGCATACCAGGCGCCGCTGAGCAAGCAAACCCCGTCAAATATCCTCGCCTGTTTAAACTTGCATTTCCTTCATAAAGTCCGATGAAACGGTCTACTCTGTCCCCTATTGTAGGAACCAACGCAAATAAAACGATAAAGAACGCTTGCACAAGACATGCGATCAACAAGGTTTTCATCAATTCTTCCAAAGAGGAAAAATACCTACTAATTATATACGCGCCAAATATGCCTACAAGAAAAAATGTGGCAATACGATTAAATACGTGCTCACCGCTTCCCCTACCGATTACAATCAACAAAATCGCGGCATATGCAAGCATCAACGCTTGCAATAATATTATTTTTTTATAATACGTCGCCGACGTCGTTCTGGGCGTTCTCTTTAAAGAACTGCATAAAAGCACGTGTAAAAACATGATCCCGACGGCAACTCGTCGAGTTGTCACAAATGTCGGTAAGCCAAACACCGAGCAATTAAATTCAAATAAAAATAAGAAAACGACAAATGATTTTAATAAAATTTCAACCACCGAAACAACCGTAGGCGTTTTTTTCCGTACGTCCTGCAAAGCGTTTTCCTCCTTTTTATTTATAAAAGTATTTTCCATTTCCCCCTCCGTAAAGGTTTCTTTTTAGTCTTCAAGTTTTATCCAACTTCCAATTTTATTATCCCATTCAGGCGGATCAATCGGCATCATGCCCCCGCAGGGAAAGAACGTAAATTCGGAAAAATAAATTCTTCCTTTAATGACGTACAAATCCACCCGCAAAAACGGAGCTTCTATTTTTTTAGAACACTCCCTCGCAATTTCCGTCATGCGCGACAATTCTTTGGGCATATCCGGCTTTTCTGAAAACCCCTCGTAATCACTACGTTTAAACGGCATAAACTCGCCGTTTAAATCAAAAAAGGATATTTTTGCCGTCGCATGATTCTCCAACCCACGAGAAATATATAACATCTTCGGCTCGCCGTTAAAGGTAAAAAATTTATAATCGGTCAAGCCCTGTCCATACCCCTCTTCGCCCTCCTCAAAATCGTCCATATACGCTTCGGCAATAATTCTCGGCTTGACGTTTTTATAGGGCCATTCGCGACCTTGGTAATAAAAATTACGCGAAAGGGATTTGTTGATTTTCTTTTTCGCTTTTTCTTTATCAAAAGCAGACTTATCTCGACAAATACACAGTCCACCACTATCATGCGTACATTTTAAAACAAATCGCTCGGGCAATTTATCAAAATCAATATCATCAAATTTCTCCCATACCCCTAAAAGCGGAATTAAATGCAGATCTTTTACGTTCAGATTTTCAACGAATTCTCTCACTTCATATTTATCTACAAGCTGAGTATAGAGAGGATTATGATCGTATACTTTCATCCATTGCAGTTTTTCATTAAACGTTTGCGGGTTTTTTAGATTCAGTTTTTTGCCCGTATTGTTTTTATATGCCATTTTAACGAACGCCTTATCCGACATCCAATTTAAAAGTCCTCTCGACGCAAAAAAACCGTATATCCGTTTCGGATTCTTCAAGTAAAATTTTAACCCCTCTTTGGACATTGTTTGTCCTCCCTTATTTACAAAGATTTTTAAATAATTCTTCCCATCGCTCTGCAATTACTTTATTATTAAAATTTTCTTGCATACGTTTTCTCGCCGCTTGACCGATACTTTCTCTTTGCTCACTCGACATCTTAATCACCTTTAAAATGCTTTCTGCCAAGGCGTCCACGTCGCCCACGGGAATAAGAAATCCGCTTTTTCCGTCCTCAATCAAATCGGACGGCCCCGTATCGCAATTCGTGGAAATGCAAGGAAGCCCCACGGCCATTGCCTCCATCAACGCGTTTGGCATCCCCTCGTAATCGGAAGTCAGCAAATATCCATCGTGTTTTCTATACTCCCCGATCGAATCTTGCGTCCAACCGCAAAGAGCTACGTTGTCAGTAAGCCCCAACTCTTTAATTTGTTCTTTTAACGTTTCTTCCAAACCGCCTTTTCCAAAAATATCCAAATGGATGTCGGGATACGTTTCCTTTACCTTTTGAATAGCCTGCAATGCCATTTCATAATTTTTTTGTTGCGCTAATCGCCCTATCATCAAAAAGCTGCGACAACTTTCGACGTATTCCTCTTTTCCTTTGGCAAGTGCTGTTTCCGATACGGGATTTGCAATCACCGTACAACGATTCAACCAACTTTTAGGGGAAAGCGCTTTTTGACTTTCCGTTTGTAGAACGATAGAGTCAGCGTGATTAAACCAAGCCCTGTTGATTTTTGCGCGAATCCCTTTTCCCGCTAAAATGCTTTTCGGATTAATTCTTGCCGAAGCAACTTTTTTAAATTTTAATCCAAAGGAAGAAAGATATAATGCGTATCCACCCTCCAAAAAACCAACCGCAACGTTCGGTTTCGTTTCTTTTAAATACTTGCGAATTTTTTTAATGCGTGAAAACTCGGAAATTTTAGAATATTCCTCAAAATTCTTTCCGAGCGCTGTGATTTTCACTTTTTCGCTAATCGGGTACTCTTTTTCATTTCGACTAAATAACAGTAATGAAACGTCGTGACCCTTTTCCGCAAGCTCGCTCGCAATAACGGCAATTACACGCTGCGCCCCACCGTCGCAAAGATTTCCACTAATAAATAATATTTTCATATTTCCTCTTATTTTTTCGGCAATTCTATCCAACTTCCAAGGGTATAATCCCATTCCTTTGGTTCGCCATTAAAAAATCCACCATTATGAAAAAGAGTCAATTCACCTAAATACAAATTTCCTTCAACAAAATAAAAATCAACACGAATACAAGGTATATCTCTCGATATCTCCTTTGCAATATATTTCATTCGTTCGAAGGCAATCGGTTTTTTAAGCGGCGTTGGAGAACGCTCTGCTTTCATACGAAGATTTACCTCATTGAAATCCATATCAAAGAAATCACGATAAGTATTCTCTGCATTATCTTTGCTTATGAACATTATACGAGGAGTACCGTTAAAACAAAAAAATTTATAATCGGTAACGCTTTCTTCCCCATCATCTGATTTTTCAACCAGTAATTCCTCCGCCAAAATACGCGGCTTTACATTTTTATAGGGCCACTCGCGACCTTGCCAGTAATAATTTGTTTTTAAGGATTCGTTAATTTTCTTTTTCGCCGCAACTAAATCCAGCTTAGACTTATCCCTACAAATAACAACGCCGCCCGAATCGTGCGTCGTTTTTAAAACGAATTGTTCGGGTAATTGATCAAAATCAATATCGTCGAAATTATCCCAAACGCCAAGCGTTGGAATGATATATTCCTCCCCGATCTTTTCTGCAATGTACTTTTTCGCCTCGTATTTGTCCACCATTTGCGTATACTCGGGTCTACGGTCGTGAAGTTTTAACCATTGCAGTTTTTCACTAAACGTCTGCGGATTCTTTAAATTAGGAAACCTCCCAAGACGCATTCGATATTTCAACGCAATATAAATCTTGTCAGGCAAAATTCTCGACGCAGCTTTTAATAATTTTTTCATGTCAACCTCTCACTTTACTGTGCTTTTTCAATCGCATCTTCCCATTTTTGAATAATATTTTCCGTCTTATAAGGTTCCACGGACAACCTCGCGTTTTGCGAAAGCCTTGTACGCAAAACAGGATCGTCCGCAAGCTTATTCAACGCTTCCAACAATGCGCCTTCGTCGCTCACAGGAATCAACAATCCGTTTTCTCCATTTTTTATCACCTCGTCAGACCCCGCACAGTCAGTAGAAACAACAGGGAATCCCATCATCATTGCTTCCAACAACGCGTTGGAAAGCCCCTCGAAATCGCTCGGTAATACAAAAATTTGTGCATCTTTCATTTGCTCATGCAAATCAAGAAGATTTCCGGGAAGCTCCACCGAATCCGTCAACGCAAGCGCTTTGACTTGTGCTTCCAGCTCTCCTCTTAACGGTCCCTCACCATAAATCGTCAAAGAGTATTCAGGATGCGTTTTCTTAAACTCTGCAAACGCCGCAATCAACATTTTCTGATTTTTCTGTTTCTCTAAACGCCCAGCCGTCACGATACGCCGCTTTCCGTTTTCTACGATTTCCGTATTCACCTTGATCGGATTTGCAATAATCACGCTCTTATCGCGAATTTTTTTATTGAAATAGTTTTTTGCTCTTTCCGTTTGAAAAACTACAACGTCTGATTTTTGATACGTGTTATTGAGTAATTTTTTATAAAGAAAGCTTCGTTTTACCTGCGAAGGATCAATTCGTTCCGAAACGATCAACGGTGTCTTTATTCCTTTTAAAGCAAATCCCACTAATAAACAAATTTGCGCCATAAACGCTACTACAACGTTCGGCTTTTCCTCTTTTACAAAGCGACGAATCTTTTTTAACGTTTTAAAAAGTCCCTTTTTTATTCCTTCTTTCGGCGAAAGATCTACAACCTCGACCCCATCCGCCAAAACATAATCTACTTGGGAGTGTAACACCGTCGCAATTTTGACCTTCCAGCCTTTTTTTGCATACGCCTCGCTTAATATACTAATTACTCTTTCCGCACCGCCACGACCCATTGCGCCAGAAAAGAAGATGATTTTTTTATCCATAAGGTTATTATCCCCATTTTTTATTTAAAAGACTTTAATTCAAAATCTTTTCCAAATACAAAATCCGCCTCGTCAGGTTCAAATTGAACATAGCCGCTCCACGGATAAAAAGTCAACTCTCCAAAATAAATTTTTCCTTCAACGTTATACAAATCCACTCTCACGTAAGGAAAATCCTCCGAAAGCTTTTCTGCAATCTGCAACATTTTTTCGTAATTTTCAGGTTTTTCAATATCGCAATCGGCAGGAGGGCAATCGCTTGAATACTCTAAACGATTCCAGTCACGGTCATAAAAATTACGTTTATGCCCAACATATCTATCCACGTCTACGACAATATATTTTGCTTTTCCTTGATAACAGAAAATTTTATAGTCGTTTACGCCAGCCAAAGGATTTTTGCTATTAATTAAAAGCTCTTCTACTATAACGCCAGGCTCCAACCCGTAGTAAGCCCACTCTCTCCCGCCCGTTCTACTTTTAATTTTTTTACAGGCTAATTTCTCTTCAAGCTCTCGTCTATCAAGTTTTGTTTTATCAGGGCAAACGATTACGTTTAATCCACCCCCACCATTTGTCGTTTTAATAACAAATTGATCGGGAAGTCGCTCAAAATCCAACCCTTTTACGGAATCTGATTTTGCATATAATTTTACTAAAATTTCTTCTAATCCTTTTTCCTTTATAAATTCCCGAACCTGATACTTATCAACGCAACGGTGCATAATAGGATTTTTATAGTTTAATTTATACCATTGCAATTTTTCCGTATAGCGCTTGGGATCTTTTAAATTTAATTGCCTTCCCGTTTTTATCTTATACTGCATTTTCAACATAGTTTTATCGGGAACAAATCGCAACAAACCTAAAATAAACGCTCGAAGTTTGCGGCTTTTAAAAATTTTCTTATAATCCACTATCAAGCTCCCCCAAGTATTTTTCTACAACAATTTTTCTATCAAATTCTTTTTCGACTTTTGCCCTGCCGTTTAAACCCATCCGCCGTTTTTCTTCCCACGAAAGAGCAAGAAATTTTTCCAGCTTTTCAATAAGATCCGCTCCGTCTTTTTGCTTTACGATAAAACCATTCACCCCGTCGTCGATTACCTCTCGACAGCCCGAACGGTCGGTCGTGATGATCGGACGCCCACAAGCAGAGCTTTCTAACAATACGTTGGAAAGTCCCTCCGGATAATAGGTCGGATGTACAGTACAATGAATTTGTTGCAAAAAAGCCTTAACGTCACGAACCATACCGTGATATTCAACAATCCCTTTTTTCGTCAACTCGCCAAGCTTTTCTTCGTACTCTTCTTCACAAAATCCGCAAACGTGAAAACGGGTAAAGGGATATTTCTCTCTAATCGCTTTTGCCGCCTCTAAATACTGTTCCACGCCTTTTTCTTTCATAATGCGGGAAATAAATGCAAATTCGACGGTTTCCGTATTCGGATACTCCAACAAACAAAAACGTTCTAAGTTTACCCCCGAGCCAGGCAAAAGATCATGCTTGCCAAGCGCGATTTTTCTATCAATGAAGAATTGCATATTTTCCGTATTCTGAAAATATACTTTTTTGATTTTTTTGAACGCATACTTATAAAGAAGCACCGTGATTTTTTGTATTAGACCGCCGTTTTCCACCGCGCTGCCCAGACCTGTAATATTCGCAACGCAAGGTATCTTTGCTTTTCTACAAGCAATTGCACCGTAAATATTCGGTTTGATCGTGTAAGAAAATACGATATCGGGTTTTTCTTCTTTCAAAAGTTTTTTATACTGGGAAAGTAATTTTAACTCCTTTAACGGATTCATGCCATGTCGAGCCATCTTTATTTCTTTAAATTTACAACCCAAAGAAACCAGATCGTCTATCCTTTCCCCATGCGGCGAGGATATTACAACCTCGTGCCCTGCGGCTAATAAAGCCTCTACAAGCTCCAAACGAAAATTGTAGATCACAACGTCATGATTTACGAGAAATAAAACTTTACTCATATCTCTTTCTCCGTAAAATCTACCGTTTCTTTTAAGGAATATCGAGCATATTCTTCCTTGTATTCACTCAATGTTTGGTCGTAGGTTAAATTTCCAAAAGCCTTATTTACCAGACCCGTAAACGGACTAATCAATCTCAAAAGCCAGCCGAACCCTTTCACCAGTCTTACGTTTTTGCCATGCGCTTGACCGATCATTTTTACAAGTTCGGACGTATTGCTGTATTCCTTGTTTTGAGGCCAAAAAATCCCCTCTTCTTCGTTCTCGATCATCAATCGAACAAATTCGCAAAGCGTTTCTACGTACAACATAGAGCGCTCGTTTTTAACGTACGGAAAAAACGGGAGTTTTTTGGCAAACTTTACAAGAGTAGGGTAATTCCCTTTACTTCCTTTTCCGTAAATCATAGGCGGCCGAAGAATTACCACTTTAAACGCCACGTCGCTTAAAGGCTGAATTCCATTTTCCGCCTGCACTTTACTATCCCCATAGCAATTAGCGGGCTTAACGGGAGTGTCGGCAAAAATTTTCTTCGGCTTACCTATTTTTGCACTTTCGCCGTACACGATTGCGGAACTCATGAAAATAAACTGCTTTACTCCTTCCGCTTTCGCTTTTTTTGCCGTTTCAATCGTCAAATCGGTATTGACGGAATAATAAAGCTTTTCTTTTTCTTCGCTGATTTTCCCATTATCGGAATGCGCAATCCCCGCCACATGATATACCACATCATATTCGCAAAAACTTTTTTCACGCCACGTGCCGTCGATCATATCAACCACGTCAATTTCGTAGGCTTCGGGATAATGCTTTTTTAAATAATTTTCAAATGCGCAACCGATATAGCTGTTTGCGCCGGTGATTAAAATTTTCTTCATTGTTCCTCACCGCCGTCGTTTTCCGTTTTTTCCTGTTTTGCCATTTCACCCGTGCCGCCCTCGACAACGCCGTCATGTTTTAAAACCGACTTAATTGTACCGAAAAAGCATTTACAGTCAAACAAAAATCCCATTTTTTCAACATACTCGCCGTCCAACTTTGCTTTTACGGGGATTTCAAGTTCATCTCGTCCGTTGATTTGCGCCCAACCGGTAAGCCCAGGACGAACATTATTCGCCCCATATTTATCCCGCTCTGCCACCAAATCGTCTTGGTTCCAAAGAGCAGGACGAGGACCTATAACGGACATTTGTCCAACAAAAATATTGAAAATCTGCGGAAGCTCGTCAAGAGAAGTTTTTCTTAAAAATCCACCCACTTTCGTTATCCATTTTTTAGGATCGGCCAACTCGTGCGTCGGCGCGTCGTGCGGCGTATCCGTCCGCATTGTGCGGAATTTTAAAATTGTAAAATTTTTCTTTCCTTTTCCAACGCGTTGTTGCTTAAAAAAAACAGGTCCTTTGCTGTCGCACTTGATCACAAGAGCAATAATCAACATGGGCAACGCAAGCACAATAATACCCACCGCGGAAACAATCAAGTCAAAAAAACGCTTAAAGAAACAACGATACATGGTTATCCCCCTTTTGTGAATTTTTCAAAATCCCAAGAAATACGGCGCAAATCGGTTCTCGATTTGCGCCGATTTTTCTTTCGTGGTTCATAATTTTTTAAATTATGCTCTTTTTACGCTTCTATTGTACCATATTTTTTCATTCCTGTCAAGAACTCATTGCCAAAAAAAATTAATATTTCTTTCAATCCCTGCCCCTATCCTCTCCTTTATTTCCATACCCCCTACCTTGAAAAAATTTTCAACTCGTACCTGCCCTACTTAAAAATAAATTTTTAGACCCGAAAACGTCGGTTTTCGGGTCTACGCATTTTTTTAAAGTTTTTTCATTCTTGTCGCCATCACAAGCCCTTTTCTTGCAAAATTCTCGCCAAAAAAGCCAGTTTTTCGGGGGAAAGCGTTTCGCCGCGCGCCTTTTCGTCCACGCCCGCCTCGAATAAAATCGCTTTCGCCAAAGCCCTGTCCACCTTAAAAAAGTTTACAAGATTATTTTCAAGCGTCTTTCTTCTATTCAAAAAGGCGCATTTTACCGTCTTTCGATAAGCCGCAGGATCCACCTCTCCAAGCCGTCCTCGCTCGAAGTCGATTCGCACTACCGCCGAATCTACGTTGGGACGGGGATAAAACAAATTCCTCGATACACGCTTGACGATTTTCGCCCTCCCTTTTAAAGCGATCGCCGCCGTGATCGCGCCGTATTCGGGGGTGTCCTCCTTCGCCGCGAAACGCTCCGCCACCTCTTCTTGCACCATAACGGAAATACCTTGCACCTTTTCGCTATCCTCCAAGAGCTTTGTGACGAGCGGGGTCGTGACGTAATAGGGCAGGTTTGCAACAACGACGTATTCGCCGATCTCCTCCTCAAACGCCTTTAAATCCACCTTTAAAAAATCGCGGAAGATGACCTCCACGTTTTCTAACCCTGCAAGCGTTTCTTTCAATACGGGCATTAGCGCCGTATCTACGTCGAACGCGTATACCTTTTTCGCCCGCTCCGCAAGTGCCCGCGTCAGCGTACCTGCACCGCAGCCGATCTCCACCACGACGTCGTTTTCTCCCACGCCCGCAGCAGAAACGATACTCTCTAACAGGTTTGTATCGGAAATAAAATTTTGTCCAAATTGTTTTTTGAATTGAAAGCCGTGCTTTTGCAGCACGCTACGCAAATCCTGCATGATCAAATCTTCCTTTTGATATAACCGTGATCAAGGATCTGTCCCATTCCTCGACGCGGATTTTTCAATAGCGCATAATAATCGGCGTTCATTCTTCCGTCAAGCCCGAACGAGCGGATCGCCCACACAAGCTCCTTACTCATTTCCAAAAAGAAAGGCTCCTCCACGGAAGAAACGCCGTCTTCATCAATTTCTCGCGTACGCTCGTCAATCAAAAGCAACGCGAGCCGCACCCGTCGGCAATAATTATCGGTGGCAAGCCCCACCGTCGCGTCCTCCCACGGCAAAAACTCCGTATTCTCTCCAAGCTCGTCAAATACCTGCTCCCCTTGTATAGGATAGGTGATCTGTACGCCCTCCTTTTTGAGTAAGAATTTTACGCCAAGCTCCACATCCTCGCCGTGAGCTTCCGCAATCCCCTCTCCTTTTTCAAAAAAATACGAAAACTCTTTAAGCGCCCTTTCTATCTCCAACCGCCGTACACGCACGCTAAAAAACGCCACGCAAACGCCGAGAAGAACAAAAAAGGCAAGCCCTAAAACCGTTCCCAGCGTATTCTCCAAGCGTTCAAACACAACCGTCGAAACCACGGCCGCTATGCCAAGGAGAAGAAAAAGAGGTAAAACGCAATAATTCAAGCGATAGCGCTGAGGCAGCATCTCTCGTTTTCTATCCGCAAAAAGCTTCTTTAAACGCATACCTGCCCCTTACGAATCGGTAATATAGTCGCGGATATACAAAGGCACGTTGACGGATTTCGCAAGGCTCTTGCACGCCTCGACCTCCTCTTCGCCGATACAGTCCACTATGGAGAAACGAACGTTGACGCCCGCGCGTTTACAACTTTTTGCAAACTCGACCATTCCGTCAAAGCCCGCCTCGCGAAATTGCGAACGACAAATTTTTTGATATTTCTCATAACAGGAGGCGTTGAGGGAAACGTTCACAAGGTCGATTTTTCCTTTCAGTTCCGGCACGATATCCCGCTTATTAATAAGGCTCCCCTGTCCGTTGGTATTTAAACGGGTGGACAGCCCCTTTTGGTGCAAGTAGTCACACAGCTCCAACATTTCCGTCATGCGGTAGGTCGGCTCGCCAAAGCCACAGAAAACCGCCTCCTTGTACTGCGAAAGATCCCCCAAAGCGTCCAGCGCGGCGACCACCTTTTCCGTCGTCGGTTCTCCTTTTGTCAACCAAAGATAATTCCCGTAATAACTCGTGCGCTCGTTGCGTACGCAAAAATCACAAGCATTCGAGCATTTATTCGTCAAGTTCAAATACAAATTCCCGTCAAGAACGTATACGTAGGTATCCTTTTTTCCCGGATTTTCAAACTTGGGTACTCCCTCTTGCTTGCTTTGTTTTTGCTTATTCTTCTGTTTATTCTGCGGCTGCGGTTGCTGCTGCTTTTTCGGCTGCTGCTGCGCGGGCTTTTGCTGTTTTTGCGGTTGCGCAGGCTGCGCCTTTTGCGCGTTTTGAGCCGCCTGCGGTTTTTGACCGTTCCCGCCGCCTTGTACGCCTTGCGAACGTTCGCCGCCGTTTCCAGCGTTTCCAACATTTCCACCGTTTCCACCGCTATGACGGCGACGGTGACGACGTCTTTTTCTGCCCTGTCCTTCCCCTACGGGTGCGGACGGTTTCTTTTCGTCTTCCATTAGCGTAATTTGAAAAAGAGCCGTCTTGCGTTTTCCTCGACGCTCCTTTCCATCTCCTTTTGCGTTACTTCGTGAAGCTCGGAAAGCCGCTCCACGATATATTTTATATTCTTGGGTTCGTTGGGAAATACCCCGCGATAAGGCGCGGGAGTAAGGTACGGACAATCCGTTTCCGTTAAAATGCGGGCGGCAGGTACGCGTCGAACGCTTTCAAAAACCTTTTTTGCGTTTTTAAAGGTACAAGGCCCGCCAAACGAAAAGCTCAACCCCAACTCTAAAAACTCGTCCACACACTCCGCGGAATAGGAATAGCAATGCATCAGCCCGCCCTTTTTTAAAAGAGATTGATGCTCTCGCAAAATAGACAGGGTATCCGCGCACGCGTCACGGCTATGCAGCACCACGGGAAGCGACAATTCGTCAGCCATAAAAAGCTGTCGAATAAACAGTTCCCGTTGCAGCTCTTTCGGGGGATTGTCGTCAAAATGATAATCAAGCCCGATCTCCCCTACCGCCACGCATTTTTCATGCTCGCAAAACGTTTTCAGTTTATCGAGGTCCCCCTCACGGTACTTGAAAAGCTCGCTTGGATGAAAACCAGCGCTAAAATAAATTTCCTCGTGTGCCGCCGCAAAGCGCATGGATAAAAAGGAAGAGTTTACGTCAAAGCCGCTTGCGATCATGCGGTTTACGCCGTTTTCTTTGGCACGCCGCAAAAGCCCGTCAAGCCCGCCGCTTGCACCAAACTCCTCACCCGTTAAGTGGCAATGAACGTCAATCATCAATGAATAGAAGCGCCGCTCTTTAACTCGGCTTTTTCAGGCACGACGAGAGAAAGCGTTCCGTCCTCGTCCTCCGCTGCAAGGATCATCCCCTCGGAGAGCACGCCACAAATTTTGACGGGGGTAAGGTTGGTAACGAACACCACTTTTTTACCCACCATTTCCTCGGGCGTGTAATGCTTGGCGATCCCCGAAACGACAGAGCGCGTTTCCTCCCCAAATTTCACCGTTTCGTGTAAAAGCTTACTTGATTTCGGCACTTTTTCGCACGCAACGATCTCACCGACGCGAAGCTGCACTTTCGCAAAATCGTCAATGGAAATTTCGGGTACTTTTTCCGCTTCTTTTTCCTCTTTGACGGGGGCAGGTACGGGTTGAGCCGCTTGCGCGCTTGCGATCTGCGCCGCACGGATCTTTTCAATTTCAGGTTCAAGCGTCTTAAAATCAAGCCGCGCAAACAAAGGTGCCGTTGCCGTTACCGTTACGCTTTCTAAAAGACCAAAGCTCTCACATTCCTCCAAGGAGCGTGCTTTTCCACCGAACGCGGCGAAAATCTTTTCGCTTGTTTCAGGCATAAAGCTGTCAAGCAAAGAGGCACAGGTGAGCACCGCCTCCGAAAGGTTGTACAAAACGTCGTTCAAACGGCCTTTTTTTGCCTCGTCTTTCGCGAGCGCCCAAGGCATAGTTTCGTCGATATATTTATTTGCTCTACGAAGAGTCGTGAAAATTTCGCCGATCGCGTCCGCAACGCGGAGGGCAGACATTTTCGCCTTTACCTTTTCCACGGTGAGTTTGACCGTTTCCTTGAACTCGCCGTCTGGCTCCTCTTCATTTGCTACAAGACTTTTTTGCACCGTACCGCCGAAGTATTTCGTGATCATAGCCACAGTACGCGAAACGAGGTTCCCGAGAACGTTGGCAAGGTCGGTATTGAACCGCTCGGTGACCAGTTCCCACGTGATTTGACCGTCGCTCTCGAACGGCATTTCGTGGAGAACGAAGTATCTCACCGCATCCACGCCGTACAGCCTTGCAAGATCGTCCGCATAAATGACGTTGCCTTTCGATTTACTCATCTTGCCGTCGCCCATCAGCAGCCACGGGTGACCGAAAATCTGTTTGGGCAGCGGTTCGCCGAGCGCCATTAAGAAAATGGGCCAATAAATGGTATGGAAACGGAGAATATCTTTCCCGATTAAGTGCAGATCGGCAGGCCAGAACTTTTTATACTGCTCCGAATGGTTACCGTCCGCTTGAAAGCCGATCCCCGTGATATAGTTGGTGAGCGCGTCCAGCCATACGTACACGACGTGCTTTTTATCAAACTCCACGGGTACCCCCCACTTAAAAGAGGTACGGGAAACGCAAAGATCCTGCAAGCCTTTTTTCAAGAAATTGTTCATCATTTCATTCTTTCTCGAAACGGGCTGGATAAATTCAGGGTGCTTTTCGATATGCTCGATCAAGCGATCGGCATACTTCCCCATTTTAAAGAAATATGCCTCCTCCTTAGCAGGCTTTACCTCTCTGCCGCAATCGGGGCATTTGCCGTCTACAAGCTGGCTCTCCGTCCAAAAGGATTCGCAAGGGGTGCAATACATCCCCTCGTATTCGCTCTTATAAATGTCGCCCTGCTTATAAAACCGCTCGAAGAGCGCCGATACCTGCTTTTCGTGCTCTTTATCGGTGGTACGCATAAATTTATCGTACGAGGTCCCCACAAGATCCCAAATATCTTTAATCTCGGCGGCAACGCCGTCTACGAATTGCTGCGGGGAAACGCCCGCCGCTTTCGCCTTTTCTTCGATCTTTTGACCGTGCTCGTCCGTGCCCGTTTGGAAAAATACCTCGTAGCCCTCTTTTCTTTTAAACCGCGCGATCGCGTCCGCTAAAATTGCCTCGTAGGTGTTCCCGATATGCGGTTTTCCCGAAGTGTAGGCGATCGCCGTCGTGATGTAATAAGGTTTCTTCTCTGCCATAGTCGGCCTCCGTTTTGGTGATACGGTTTTATTATACACCTTTTTATGGAAAATGTAAAGCGTTCACGGCGGCAAAAAAGCGAATTCGTCCCTCATAAACCCCGCTATGGGGCGCATATAGTAAAAATATGAACGCTATTTTTCTTTTTCTCTTCCTACTCCTCGGCGTCGCCACCCTTTTCACCGACCCCGAACTATTCCTCTCCACCGTCCTTGACGGCGCGGGTGCAGCCGCAAGCCTTTGTCTTGCTCTTCTCGCCTCCTACGCCGTTTGGCTTGGACTGATGCAGGTGTGGGAGGACAGCGGTTTTACCCGCGCGGGCGCACGCCTACTTCGCCCCCTCTCCAAAACCCTCCTCGGCGTGGAGGACGAGCCGACCCTCGTCGCAATCTCCATGAACCTCGCCGCCAACCTCCTCGGAATCGGCGCCGCCGCGACCCCTTACGGAATAGAGGCCGTAGGACGCTTAAACGACGCCCCCGATCCCGAATACTCCTCCTGTATGTTTTTCGTGCTTAACGCCACGAGTATTCAGCTTATTCCCACCTCCGTCGTGGGACTTCGCGCCGCTCTTGGCAGCGGCTCCCCCGCCGATATTATTCTGCCCACCCTCCTTACCACCGCCGTTTCCACAATCGTTTCTTGCTTGCTCGTTTGGGTATTTATTAAAAAACACCGCCGCTTTTTTACACGAAAGGAGGTGGCAGGTACGTGATCAAGGCGTTTTCTTTTGTAATTCCCATTCTCTTTCTCGGTTCGCTGGCGCTGGCGGCAATGCGGAAAGTAAAAGTCTATGACAGCTTTACCAAAGGAGCGGCAAGGGCGGCGCCTCTCATTCTTTCCATTTTTCCGTTTGTGATGGCGGTGACCGTTCTCACCAAGCTTTTAAGCGCAAGCGGGCTGGAAGACGACCTACTTTCCCTGCTCGCCCCCGCCTTTCGATTTTTTGGGATCCCTGAGGAAATCGCGGGGCTTATTTTGTTAAAACCGCTCTCTGGCGGCGGTTCGATCGCCATGCTCGCCGACTTACTTGAAAAGTATGGCGTAGATAGCTACGTTGCGCGTTGCGCCTGCGTCGCTTACGGTGCCTCAGACACCGTTTTTTACGTCGCCGCCGTTTATTTTTCAGGAATTAAACGAAAAAAACTTTCCCTCGCGATCTTCTTTTCTCTCCTCGCTTACTTCCTTTCGTTGATCGTTTGCTGCGCGCTTTGTCGGGTAATTTAGCAAAAATTGTAAATTTTCACATTTTTAAATGTTAATTTGTGAAAAAATAACAAAAAACGAACAAAAAATAGCAAGAAAAAAATTTTAAAAAAATATGGTCAAAATTATTTACAAGAAGAAAAATATATGATAAAATATACTCGTAAATCGGTTGAGGAAACCGAACTGAAACAGCTCATCATTTTCCCCCTTATCATATAGGTAACCGCCTCGGAGTCGTAAGACTGCGGGGCGGTTATCGTTTTATGCGTTTTTTGTATTGTTTTAAAAATAAAAGGCAAAACCTCGCGCGAATTGCTTGCGCCGCTCGGTGCGGCTCAGCCTAAAAAGTTTGCCTTGATGCCGCCGACGTCCGTCGATAAGGTAAGCTTGTACGGGCGAGCGGTATCCACGTTGGTGGAAATATTACTCTCCCCGACGTTCGTTTCCGCAACCACCGACCACTCCTCTTTTTTACCAGCAAGAGTCACGTCGATCTCGCCAACGTCCACAGAAACGGTCACTTCGGGTGCAAAAAGCTCGCTCGCCGAAACCGCCCCCACGTCCGTTTCAATCATAAGAGCGGATGCCGTGAGCTTTCCTACGCTGATCGCGCCGTTATCCGTCGTCATCTCAACCCTGCCTGCCACATTTACCTCCGTCGCGGAAAGGGCGATCGCTCCGTTATCCGTGTCGATTGTAAGGGAGGAAAGCGCAGCCGAATCCCCCAAAAACGTAATTGCCCCGTTATCTACCGATAAGTCGAGCGCATACGTCCGAGTGGCAGGTAACACGACGGAAATTTTTGCCTCCGGGGTGTTTATCCCAACCCCGAGCTTAAAAATAACATCCGTGTCTTCTTCAATCGTCAATGCATTCGCCGTTTCGCGCACGGTGACCTCGGAAAGCTCCTTTCCGCTTTTCGTTTGCATTTGCGGATAAGAAACGCTTACCGCCGTCGCGGACGGGTCAAATTTAACCTCGATCGCCGCGTTTTCGTAGTCGATCGAAAGGGAAACAATTTCGCCCGAGCCGCTTTCTATAAAGCTTTTTTGCGCGTACGTGTAGTCGCCAACGTAGCGATTACAGCCGCTCGCCGCGCCAAGAACGGTTAGACCTACGCAAGCAGTTACAAAGAATTTCGTAATTTTTTTCATATCTTTTCCTTTTCTTAGCCATTACGGAATGAGTTGAACCTGATTTTGATCTTCGTAATGGCTAACGAATACTGTTGCCCATTTCATAGGCGATCGTCGTAAGCTCGGGACGGGTAGCAAGGTCGCCTTTTTCGTAAAGCCCCTTACCGTACAGCGTGCCCTTTTCTTCGTAGCCGTCAATACACATTGCAAAGCCGTGGAAACAGGCAAGCGTTGTGTCAAGCGTTTCCTCCTCGTCCTCTGCCGCCGTGGCAATATAGTATAAATCCTTATTCGCGATTTCCGTCCAACGGGCAACCGTACGGTCGATCACGGTTTTAAGCTGTGCACAAATCGAATAAAAATACACAGGGCTGGAAAGAACGAGCACGTCACAGTCGATAATCTTTTGCAAAATTTCGCCCATATCGTCGTTGAACGCACACCTGCCCCCATGATCTTTACAAAAATAACAGCCTGTGCAGGGCGCGATTTTTTTATCCGCGACGCGGATTTTCTCAACTGCGTTTCCCGCGTCAAAAGCGCCGCGCAGAAATTCGTCGCAAAGAGTATCCGAGTTGCCGCCCTTTCTCGGGCTGCCAGATAAAATCAATACTTTTTTCATCATAATTGTACGCCCCGACAGCATAGCGTCGGGGCGTTCCTTTTTTCTTATTTGCAGTTCTTTTTAAGGATTTCGAGGTTTGCTACGATTTCCTTAGGCATCTTGTCGCCAAAGTTTTCTGCGTAGTAGTTTTCGATTTCCTCCGCTTCTGCCGCCCAACGGGTCTTGTCTACGTAAAGGAGCTTTTCAAGCGTCGCCGCGTCGATATCCGCGCCGTCGATATTGATGTCCTTTGCGTAAGGCAGATAGCCGATCGCCGTTTCCTGTGCGTCCGCTTTCCCTTCGCATCTGTCGAGAATCCAGTCAAGCACGCGCATATTGTCACCAAAACCAGGCCACATGAAGTTGCCGTTTTCGTCCTGACGGAACCAGTTTACGTTGAAGATCTTAGGCTGCTTGCTTTCTTCTACCTTTGCGCCCATGTCAATCCAGTGCTGGAAGTATTGATCTACCGAATAGCCCATGAAAGGTTTCATTGCCATAGGGTCGTGACGGAGAACGCCTACCGCGCCCGTCGCCGCTGCCGTCGTTTCAGAGGACATGATCGTCCCTACGAACGTACCATGGTTCCAATCTCTGGATTGATATACGAGCGGAGTCGTCGTCGCTCTTCTACCGCCGAAGATGATTGCGGAAAGAGGTACGCCCGCCTTAGAGTTGAATTCGGGGGAAATGCAAGGGCAGTTGATCGCGGGAGCCGTGAAACGGGAGTTGGGATGCGCCGCAGGGTGCTTACCGTCCGCGTTCATGTCAGGCGTCCAAGGGTTGCCCTTCCAGTCGATCAGGTTTGCAGGAGCTTCTTTCGTGAGCTTTTCCCACCAAACGGTGCCGTCCTCGGGGTTATACGCAACGTTGGTGAAGATAGTACCCTGCATAGTGGACGCAAGCGCGTTGGGGTTGGACTTTTCGTTCGTACCGGGAGCAACACCGAAGAAACCGTTTTCGGGGTTCGCCGCCCAAAGTCTGCCGTCCTCGCCTACGCGAATCCATGCAATATCGTCGCCCACACAGAATACTTCGTAACCTTTATCAAGATACTGCTTGGGAGGGATCAACATAGCAAGGTTGGTCTTACCGCAAGCGGAGGGGAAAGCCGCCGCAACGTACTTAATTTCCTTATCCTGAGGACGCTTTACGCCGAGAATAAGCATGTGCTCTGCCATCCAGCCCTCTTTCTTACCGAGGTTGGTTGCAATACGGAGCGCGAAACACTTCTTACCGAGAAGAACGTTGCCGCCGTAAGCGGAGTTCACGGAAATGATCGTGTTGTCTTCGGGGAAATGCATAATATATCTCTTTTCGGGGTCTACGTTGCACTTTGCGTGGAAACCCTTAACGAAATCGCCCGTTTCGCCGAGCTGATCAAGACACATCTTGCCTACTCTCGTCATGATCATCATGTTAAGAACGACGTAGATAGAGTCGGTGATTTCAATACCGATCTTGGAGAAAGGCGAGCCAACGACGCCCATGGAATAAGGGATCACGTACATAGTTCTGCCCTTGTAAGCGCCTTTTGCGATCTCGTTCACCATTGCGTACGCTTCTTTGGGAGCCTTCCATTTAACGATAGAATGAGGAAGCGCGTCCGCTTCGTTTTCACAACAGATAAAGGTTCTGTCCTCGACGCGGGCAACGTCGTTTTCCGCCGTTCTGTGATAATAACAGTCAGGCAGCTTTTCCTGATTGAGCTTGATAATCTCGCCGGTTGCGCAAGCTTCGGCGCGAAGAGCGTCGCGCTGTGCGTCGCTACCGTCGATCCACACTACTTTGTCGGGCTGAGCAAACGCTTCACAGTCCGCAACGAATTGAAGAACTTTCTTGTTGTTGGTCATTTTAAAAATCTCCTTACGATTATTTTATCATTTTTTCGTGATTTTATACAGAAAAGAGCAGAAAGTTTCTTTTTTTTTCGGGAAATTTCGACGGATTTACAGCCGTTTCGTTTCCCTTCCCCAAAAGAAGTCCACTTCTCTTCCAATTATAATTATATCACAAAACGATTTTAATGTAAACAGTTTGACGGAAAATTTTTGTGAAAAAACAAAAAAAATCACAAGAAAAGGCGCCCCGCAATCGCAGAGCGCCCTTTTCTATATAAAAATTATTCTTCGGGTTTTGTATACACCCAAACGACGATATTGCCGTTTTTGTCGTAGTGCCAATAATTGCCGTCGTACGCCGTACCGTCAGCGTTGAGAGCGGGGGCAGTTTCGCTGTAATAATACCGTATTGAGTTAGTTAAAGACGTATTATAAGAGCCGATTGAAATCACCGACCATTCTTCCGCCGTTCCTTTATAATACACTCTTGTCAAGCTACTACAATTATCGAACGCCATAAAACCAATACTCGTTACGCTGTCGGGAATAACGATTTTCGTTAAACCGCTGCAAGTATAGAATGCATAATTACCAATAGTCGTTACGCCAGCAGGAATGACAATCGCCGTTAAACTACTGCAACCATAGAACGCATACTTACTAATGCTAGTTACACTGGTTATTGTCACTTTTTTTACGGAAGCAGGAACATAGTCATCATTATAACTATAACTATTTGCCCCGAAGATATATCCAAAATGTGTATTGCTCATTCCATCTTTACTTGCCCCTACAAAAGGCAACGTAATTTGCGTCAAACCACTACATTGATAGAATGCGGAATTACCGATACTCGTTACATTATCGGGAATGACAATTTCCATTAACCCAGTGCAACCAGAGAAAATATAATCTCTAATACTCGTTACTCCATTGGGAATGATAATTTCCGTTAATCCACTGCACCCAAAGAAGGCATAAGCGCCAATATTCGTTACGCCGTCGGGAAGTACGATTTCTGTTAATCCGCTACAATTATAAAAAGCTCGATCCGCAATCAACCCCGTGCCATCGTTCATAATGCAACGAGTTATGTCCGTATTTTTCGCTTTTATCAGCGCATAGAATTCATTTTCGTCGTTCCCTAAATAATAAGCATTGCTATATTCGCTATACACCAAGCTATCGCAACCATCAAACGCAGAATCGCTAATGCTCGTTACAGCCTCGCCAATTGCTACGTTCGTCAAGTTGCTACAATTAGAGAATGCACCGTAAAGAATATCGCCGCCCGTAATCGTTACCGATTGTAAGCCCGTCGGAATATAATACGTCGAGTACGAATAGGAAGAGGAAGAGTAATATTGTTTTATTTCTATTCCGCCATCAAATGCATTCTCACCAAAGATATACCCGAATAACGTGGAATTGCTTGCAGACGTTGCGCCACCTCTTCCCCCAACAAATGGCAACGTCATTTCTTTTAACCCACTGCATCCAAAGAATGCGGAACTACCGATACTCGTTACGCTGTCGGGAACGATAATTTTCGTTAAACTATTGCAACCGCTGAACGCACTACCACCAATACTCGTTACGCCGTTGGGAATTACAATATCCGTTAAATCAGTGCATCCAGAGAATGCAGAATAACCAATCGTAGTGATGTTTTCGGGCATTACGATTTTCGTTAAATTAACACAATTATAGAACGCATAAGGAGCGATATTCGTTACGCCGTCGGGAAGTACGATTTCCGTTAAATACCAACAATTATAGAATGCGCCATAGAAAATATCTCCACCCGTTATCGTTACCGATTGTAAGCTCGGGGGGATATAATAGGACACGGACTCACTCGAAGAATAGTATTGCTGAGTTCTTCCACTTCCGGTTACAAACCGACCAAATATGTAGCCAAATAACGTTGAATCACTTGCAGACGTTGCACTACTGCTTGCACCCAAAAACGGCAACGTTATTTTCGTCAAACCACTGCATTGATAGAATGCACCCTCACCGATACTCGTTACGCTATCGGGAATTACAAGCGCCGTTAACCCAGTGCATCCAGAGAAAGCAGATTCACAAATAATCATTACGCTATCAGGTATTACGAGTTCCGTTAAATTATCACAATCACGGAACGCTCCTTCGCCGATACTTTCACAAATGCTTCCTTCCTCAAAAACTATATGCGTAATCTTCGGTTTATATACACTATAATAATTGCTATAATAGGAAGAGAATAAATTGGCGGGAATTTTTTTAACGCTTGCACCAATCGTTACCGTAATCCCGTCGGTGTTTTTCCCCGCATCTCCAAATGCATTATTGCGACTTAAGTCTTCACATTCTATTGCATTGTATTTAATTTCCGTTAATCCACTACATCCAGAGAATGCAGCATCGCCAATCGTAGTTACGTTATCTGGAATGACGATTTCGGTTAAACCACTACATCCAGAGAATGCAGCATCGCCAATCGTAGTTACGCTATCTGGAATTACGATTTCGGTTAAACCACTGCAACCAGAGAATGCAGCATAACCAATACTTGTAACACTGTTTGAAATTACGATTTCCGTTAAACCACTGCATCCAGAGAATATATGATTACCAATACTTATTATATTATTTGGAAGCACGATTCCCGTTAAATTATCGCAATCACAGAACGCAGAATCCCCAATGCTTGTTACGTTATCGGGAATTATGATTTCCGTTAAATTATCGCAATCACAGAACGCAGAATCCCCAATGCTTGTTACGTTATCGGGAATAACAAACTCCGTTAAACCCCTACACGCATAGAACGCAGAATTCCCAATCGAAGTTACGCTGTCGGGAATTACGATTTCCGTTAAACTGCTACATCTATCAAACGCACCATTGCCAATCGTAGTTACGCTATCGGGAATTACAACACTCGTCAAGCTACTGCAATAATAGAACGCATAGGCTTTTATTTCCGTTGCACCCTCGGGAATTACCAGCTCCGTCACAAGATTATTATTTAAATATAAATTCTTTGCGTAATACAAAGGATTTGCGGAAGAATCATCAAACGAAATATTGCACCATGTTTCTATCGTGCCTTGATAATATACCCCTGTTAACTCAAAGCAAGCATAGAAAGCACTACTACCAATATTCGTTACGCTATCTGGAATGACGATTTCGGTTAATCCATCGCAACTATAGAACGCATGAAAACCGATACTTGTTACAGCATTGCCAATTACAACTTTTGTTAAGCTATCGCAATAATAGAACGCACCGTTACCGATACTTTCTACACCATTGCCAATTACAACTTCCGTTAAATTATCACAATCACAGAACGCATAGTCGCCAATACTCGTTACGCTGCTAACGATACCGAGTTTACACCCCCTATAATAGACTGTCCCGATAAAACGGTTTGGTCTGCTCCACAAGCTACCATAGGGAGATTGTCGTTATCCTCAATTCTCGCGGGAACTGTTATGAGTTCGGTTGTCGGAGCTTGTAACCTATCCGACAAGCCGTTCTCATACATATCCATTTTAATATTAACGTGGATTTCAACTCTATCGCGGTAAATGTCTATGCGGTCAACAACTTGATACAACATAGCCTTTTGTCCGTCCACCTCTTGATCTTCAAAGTCTGTTTCCCACGACTGCATTTTACTGTTGAGTTCAAAAACGCTATTTCGGCTGCTCGTCAAGCCCTCAAGTTCTCGTTCCTTGTTCTCGATCTGCTCGGCACTACTCTTGACTTCAAGTTCTTTTTTAGACAACAGTTCTTGCAACATTGTACTGTCAAAACGGCTCTCTCCGATAAGAGATTTTACCCCCGACTCAGATGAGTGGATCTGTTACGAAACCCCGACCGATACGGTCAAGCTGAGAGAAGCCGAGATGCTCTCCGTGCTTGACCGTGTCGTTACGGAGAACGGACTCTCCTATACCGAGTGCTGCTTTGAAAAACTCAAGGGCAAGGTCATATCCCAAAAAGAGAAGCCAAGCGGTTGACCGCCACAGACCGCCAAAAACGCCCCGTGTTGCGATTTGAGGGGCAAACCCAAGCAAACACCCGAACCATCCTCAACGGACGGAAATTCGGGCTGTAAGCGAAAGAAGAAAACCAACGACGAACAGTTAGAGAAACGGCGAAATCGGGCAGGTATGCCTCGCCCGATTTTGTTGCAGGAATAAGGGCTTGCGCAAATATGCGCTTTCGCCCACATTACATCAGACGGCAACGCCGACCGAATAAGGAGTTTTGAGCCTTTTCGGGTATGCACAAAAATACGAAACGGAAAAGAAAAAATGCGCAGCCAAAACACAAACACCAAGCGGTATAAGGATTTATGGGTGCGCATTTAATCAAAAATTGCGGGTTATCTTAGCAAATCAGCCAAGGTGTACTCACCACTCTGGACATTGGAAACTCTTTTGTATTCCACGATGGCGGCAACGATAGACTCCACATCGGAAAAGTATTCTTTCAAGAAAGAAGCACTCTTTACACCTTTGAATCTTAAATCAGCGGTGCAAAATTCGCTCGGCTTTTTCTTGGATTTTTTGAATTCGTTGTATTTGCCCTCTCTGAAAATTACAAGCATTTCAATTTCGGGTGCAGTGATTACATTTACAACTTTAATTTTCGGTGCGTAAGGTTTGCTCAAGGTGAAATTTTCTCTGCGAGAATCTAAAATGCGAAGAACTGTGATTTTTTCCGTGAAGCCTTTTCTTAAGTGTTGTTCCTCAAAGTCTTTTGCTTTTCTGCAACGGAGAACCTCACCGTCAAGAAGATCGTCATAAGTGAAAATCAGGCGATTGTTTTCAAGGAGCAAATTCATAATTGCTTGTTCTGCAGTTCCTTCACAGATGCAGGCAATATATTTTGAAAGCTCCATGGTCAGTCCTCCTTCCGAGAACGAATGATGCTTTTCTTAAGCTCCATATAAGCATCGTACATCGGAACAGTTCCTTCGAGGAAACCGCTCTCATATGCCTCACTCTTCTTGATGTCGTTACGCTTCAAGATAGTGGAAAGATTTTCTGCGGTGATACCGTTGCGGTTACGAACAATGTAGATGCTGTCGTT
>JAFTPK010000011.1 GCA_017463325.1 Clostridia bacterium | reverse complement strand
TTTGCCATGTTCGTTTCTCCTTACTTCTTGAAAGGCATACCGAGCGCTCTCAAAAGCTCTCTTGCCTCTTCGTCTGTCTGCGCGGTGGTGACGATCGCTACGTCCATACCTCTGATCTTCTCAACCTGATCGTAGGTGATTTCAGGGAAGATCAATTGCTCTTTCAAGCCCACCGAGTAGTTGCCGCGTCCGTCGAACGCTTTATCCGATACCCCGCGGAAGTCGCGAAGTCTGGGAAGCGCGATGGAAACGAACTTGTCATAGAAGTTATACATTCTCTCGCCGCGAAGCGTTACTTTGATACCGACGTTCTGCCCTTCTCTTACCTTGAAGTTTGCAACCGATTTCTTTGCTTTCGTCAAAATGGGCTGCTGGCCGGAAATCAATTTGATTTCGTTTTCCGTCGTCTGAATGGACTTCGCATTGTCTTTGATGTCGCCAAGGCCCGTGTTGATAACGATCTTAACGAGCTTCGGGCATTGCATTACGGACGAATATCCGAATTTTTTCATGAGGTAAGGAACTACTTCTTTCTCGTATTTTTCCTTGACTCTGTTTTTATAAACTTTTTCTGCCATTTTTCTTTACCTCTTACTCGTTTTCAGTCGTTTCCGTTTCGGCTGCCTTCTGAGCACGCTTTCTCGTTCTCTTCTTGGGAGCCTCTTCCGCTACGGCCGCCTTCGCTGCCTTCTTCGCGTAAGCCTTGTCAAGCGTAGCACCGCATTTGCAAACGCGTACTTTCTTACCGTCTACCACGGCGTGCTTCACTCTCGTTGCTTTACCGCAAGAGGGACATACTACCATTACGTTGGAAGCGTCGATAGGCCCGGGTACCGATTCGATCTTGCTCGTTTCGTTTGCCTTTCTTGCCTTTTCGTGCTTCTTCTGAATTCTTACACCTTCAACCGTTACCGTATTCGCTTTGGGGGAGGTGGCAAGGACTTTTCCCTGTACGCCTTTATCTTTACCGGCGATTACAAGTACGTTATCATTTACTTTTACGTTCATTGTTTCATCCTCCTAACAAATTACAGTACCTCGGGAGCAAGGGAGATAATCTTCATGTAGTCCTTATCTCTCAATTCTCTCGCGATCGGCCCAAAGATACGCGTACCCTTGGGTTGTTTCTGGTTATCAATGATGACGGCTGCGTTGTCGTCGAATTTAACGAACGTACCGTCCGCACGTCTGATACCCTTTGCGCTTCTCACAATAACGGCTTTCACTACTTCGCCTTTCTTCACCGCGCCACCGGGAGTAGCCGTCTTTACGGACGCTACGATTACGTCGCCGATGTTGCCCGATTTACGGAAGGAGCCGCCTAATACTCTAATACACATAAGCTCTTTCGCGCCGGAGTTGTCGGCAGCTTTGAGCCTCGTCTGAGGTTGTATCATAACTTTTTCTCTCCTTTAATTACTTAGCTTTCTCGACGATTTCCGCTACTCTCCAGTTTTTATCCTTACTGAGCTTTCTCGTCTCGACGATTCTGACCTTATCGCCTACGCCGCACTCGTTGTTTTCGTCGTGCGCCTTCAAACGCTTGGTCTTCGTGATGGTTTTCTTGTAAAGGGGGTGCTTGCTCTTGTCGGTGATTTCTACAACGACGGTCTTATCCATTTTATCGGATACGACGAGCCCTACTCTTTCTTTTCTCAAATTTCTTTCCATGATTGTTTTCCTCCGTTACGCTTTGAGCTCTCTTGCGCGGATCTCCGTGTTCACACGCGCAATATCTCTTTTGCAGGTTCTGATGGAAACGGGGTTATCGAGCTGGCCCGATGCCAGACGGAAACGAAGATTGAAAAGTTCGCTTTTAAGCTCAGCAAGCTTCTTGACGAGTTCTTCGCTCGTCATTTCTTTAACTTCTTTCATTTTCATTATTCTTCACCGCCTTCTGCCGTCTCGGTTGCTTCCGCTACGACTTCTTTCTTAACAAACTTGCACTTTACGGGAAGCTTGTGCGAAGCAAGACGCATTGCCTCTCTCGCTACTTCTTCCGAAACGCCTGCCATTTCAAACATTACGCGGCCGGGTTTTACAACGGCTACCCAATATTCAACCGAACCTTTACCGGAACCCATACGCGTTTCTGCGGGCTTCTTCGTGATCGGTTTGTGGGGGAAGATGTCGATCCATACCTTACCGCCACGCTTGATAAATCTCGTCATTGCGATACGAGCTGCTTCGATTTGGTTGGATTTGATCCAGCCAAGCTCTTCGGAAACAAGACCGTATTCGCCGTATGCGATCTGATTGCCTTTCGTCGCTTTCCCTTTCATGGTGCCGCGATGCTGTCTACGTCTTTTTACTCTCTTAGGAATTAACATTACCGTTCGCCTCCTTCATTCGCAGACTTCTTGGCGCTCTTGATCACTTCCCCTTTGTAGATCCAGCACTTAACGCCGATCATACCGAAGGTCGTATGAGCTTCCGCGAAGCCGTAGTCAATGTCCGCGCGGAGGGTTTGCAGAGGAATGGAACCCTCGTGATAGTGTTCGCTTCTTGCGATTTCCGCGCCGTCCAGACGGCCGCTGACCATCATTTTAATACCTTTTACGCCCGATCTCATGGAACGGCCGATCGCCTGCTTCATTGCACGACGGAAGGACATACGCTTTTCAAGCTGCGCCGCAACCCCTTCCGCTACAAGCTGTGCGTCGTGGTCGGGCTTTCTTACTTCCGTGATGTTGATGCTTACGTTCTTACCGTTCGTGAGCTTGGCAAGGTCTTTCTTGATAACCTCTACTTCGCTGCCCGCTTTGCCGATAATGACGCCGGGACGAGCGGTGTAGATGGTGACCGCGATTCTGGTTGCCGCTCTCTCGATCAAAATTTTGCTGATCGCCGCAGCATAGTATTTTTTCTTAAGGAAGGTACGGATTACGTTGTCTTCTTTAAGGAACTTGGAAAATTCTTTTTTATCTGCATACCACGTGGTATTCCAATCAGCGATAACGCCGACTCTTAAACCGTGAGGATTAACTTTCTGTCCCATTATATTTCTCCTTCCAATTTTTTAACGTCCAAAATAACGGTGATGTGGCTCGTTCTTTTGAGGATCGCGTGCCCTCTGCCTTTGGATACGGGCTGCATTCTTTTCAGCATCTGCCCGCCGTCCGCAAAACATTCCGCTACGTACAGGTCGTTCTTGTCCATGCCCATGTTGTGCTCTGCGTTTGCCGCTGCCGACATGAGTACTTTCTTGATCGCAAGCGCGCTGCCGTTTACGCTGTAATCGAGAATTGCTTTCGCTTCTTTGTAACTCTTCCCGCGGATCAAAGCAAGAACGGTTCTTACTTTGTAAGGGGAAACTCTAACGTATTTAGCGACTGCATAGGGGCGCTTTTCTCTGTTCGCCGCAACCCTTTCCGTCTTTTTATTCATATTCGTTGCCATTTTCTATTTCTCCTTATTTGCCGGGCGTGGTCGTTTTCGCCGTGTGACCGTGGAAGGTTCTCGTGGGCGCAAACTCACCGAGCTTGCAACCGATCATATCTTCCGTAACGTAAACGGGAACGTGCTTACGACCGTCGTATACCGCGATCGTGTGACCTACGAAATCGGGGAAGATCGTAGACGCTCTCGACCAGGTCTTGATAACTTTCTTTTCGTTGACCTCGTTCATTGCCTGAATTCTGCTCAAAAGCTTTGCTTCGACGTAAGGTCCTTTCTTAACGCTTCTTGACATTTTTCAATCCCTCCGATTAGTTGATTCTCTTCAGAATGAACTTGTTGGTTGCATTCTTCTTCTTTCTCGTCTTGTAGCCGAGCGCGGGCTTGCCCCAAGGCGTCATAGGACCTGCATGGCCGATAGGCGCTTTACCTTCACCACCGCCGTGAGGGTGGTCAACAGGGTTCATTACCGAACCTCTGACTTCGGGACGAAGACCGAGATATCTTGCCTTACCTGCTTTACCCAAGGAAACAAGCTCGTGGTCTACGTTGCCGACCTGACCGATCGTCGCACGGCACTTTAAGAGCACGTATCTCATTTCACCCGAGGGCATACGAAGCGTTGCGTACTTCCCTTCGATTGCCATGATCTGCGCGGAAATCCCTGCGCTTCTTGCAATCTGACCGCCCTTGCCGGGGGTAAGCTCGATATTGTGTACCATAGTACCAACGGGGATATTTTCAAGAGGAAGGGCGTTGCCTACCTTGATATCCGCGTTTACACCGCTCATAACCTTATCGCCAACGTTGAGGCCGACAGGCGCGAGAATGTACGACTTAACGCCGTCTGCATAGCAGATAAGCGCAATGTGCGCGCTTCTGTTCGGGTCGTACTGGATCGCCTTGACCGTCGCGGGAATATCGTCTTTCAATCTCTTGAAATCAATGATACGGTATTTTCTTCTGTTGCCACCGCCGATATGACGGGTGGTAATTCTGCCGAGGTTGTTGCGGCCGCCGCTGTGACGCTGGTCGTGCAACAACGATCTTTCGGGCTTGCTGCCCTTCGTCAGATCGTCATTCGTCAAAACGGTTACGAAACGACGACCGGCGGAAGTGGGTTTATAAGATTTAATAGCCATTTTCTACTTCCTCCTGATTAGCTCAACGACTCGAAGAACTCGATAGCCTTGCTGTCGCTCTTCAAGGTTACGATCGCCTTCTTACGGTCGGGCGTGTAGCCTTCGTTTCTGCCCATTCTCTTAAGCTTGCCTTTGCAGGTAACGGTGTTCACACTTGCCACCTTAACGCCGAAAATACTTTCAACTGCCTGCTTGATCTGGGTCTTGTTTGCGTCCTTCTTAACAATGAAGGCATAGGTTTTCGTCGCAATCCCGTCATATCCCTTTTCGGTGAGGACGGGCTTTAAAATGATGTCTTCTGCAAACATTACGCGTTGACCTCCTGGAATTTTTCCACACCCGCTTTCGTCATGATCACCGTGTGGTTTTTCACAACTTCATAGGTGCTGAGCTGCGCAAGGGGCAACGTTTCCATTTTAGGAAGGTTTGCCGCCGCGCGGATCACGTTGACGTCGTCGTTATCCATTACGACAAGCGCAGTCTTCGTAAGTCCGAGCGCTTTTTGGAACGCCACCATTTCTTTCGTCTTACCCTGCGCAACTTTCAGCTCGTCCACTACGATAAACTCGCCGTCCGCTACTTTCTTGGAAAGCGCGGAAAGAAGAGCCGCCTTCTTTGCTGCCGCGTTCATCTTCTTAGAGAAGTCGCGGGATTTGGGAGCGAACACTACGCCACCCTTGATCCACTGCGGAGCGCGAATGGAACCCTGACGGGCACGACCCGTACCCTTTTGTCTCCAAGGCTTAATACCGCCGCCTCTTACTTCGCTTCTCGTGAGGGTGGATTTGGTACCCTGTCTTTCATTTGCAAGACGGGTAACGACTGCCTGATGAATCAAAGACTCTCTGTATTCGACACCGAAAACGTTATCGTTGAGTTCGATCGTGCCGACTTCGGAGCCGCTCATATTTAATACTTTAATAGCCGCCATGTCTGTTCACTCTCCTTATTTGCTCTTAACGCTATTTTTCACCGTTACAATGCTGCCCTTAGGCCCGGGAATAGCGCCCTTAATGAGAAGTACGTTTCTGTTCAAATCGACTTTCACGACTTCGAGGTTCTGAATGGTCACGTTCTCCACACCGTACTGACCGGCGAGGTGCTTATGCTTAAACACTCTCGAAGGCGCCGAAATGGGACCCATAGAACCGGGTTCTCTGTGTACGGGGCCGGTACCGTGCGTCATCTTCAAGCGGTGCTGATTCCATCTCTTGATAACACCCGTAAACCCGTGACCTTTCGTCACGCCCGATACGTCTACTTTGTCGCCCGCCGCGAATACGTCCGCTTTAAGCTCCGTGCCAACCGCGTAGCTTTCCGCGCCGTCGATTCTGATTTCTATCAGAACTTTATGGGGCTTCACGCCTGCTTTTTTGAACTGACCGAGTTCGGGCTTGGTCAACGCCTTTTCGCTCGTTTCGATAAACCCGAGCTTCAACGCGGCGTAACCGTCGTTTTCCACCGTCTTTACCTGCACTACGGGGCAAGGACCTGCCTCCACTACCGTTACGGGAATCAATTCCCCGTTTTCTGCAAACAGTTGGGTCATACCAACTTTGCGTCCGATGATTGCTTTATTCATTGATAAAGTTCACTCCTTAAAAATTTATTTTCGAATACCTTAAAAAGTATTTCTGGGCTTGTTGATTACAGCTTAATCTTGATGTCCACGCCTGCGGGGAGGTGAATGGAATCGAGAAGCTTCGCGTTGGGCGAATAGATGTCGATAATTCTCTTGTACGTTCTCATCTCGAACTGTTCACGCGCATCTTTATATTTGTGCGGGGAACGGAGAATGGTAACGATCTCTCTTTCCGTGGGAAGAGGAATAGGACCCGAAATCTTTGCGCCGCTCTTCTTCATGGTTTCCACGATACGGCTTGCCGCCTCGTCTACAAGCTCGTGATCATAAGCTGCTAATTTGATTCTGATTTTCTGTACTGCCATTTTTGTTACTCCTTACTGTTTATACTAACTTTTTATTTGCCGTGCAACTCTTCCGTGTGTATCGAGGTCTGTGCAAAATAAAAACACCCTTTCAGCCCGAGCGTTCTTGCAAAGCCCTCGGTTAGTCGCAGGAGTCTAGCCCCCACTTTTGTCAACGGAAATTATCTGCCAAAGCGGCTTCTGCCTTGGATTTACAGTAACTTCCCGCATCAACCCATACACGCGCATATTTACGCAGCTTATCTATAATACCAAATCTCAAAGCGTATGTCAAGCGTTTGGACAAACTTTTTTTAATTTTTTTGGATTTTTTTTACTTTTCTTTTATTGCCCGTTTTTCCCTTATATATACGCGCGCGACAATAATATATTATTAAAAAGTGAATTCTCGCTACGCCCCATGAAAGAGTGAATCCTCGCCCTCTGACAAGGCTCCGTGAATTGCAAATCAAAGATTTGCGTTATGGAATAATTCCGCAACGAATTGCCGCAAACAATTCAATGCACGCACACGAAGTGTGCAATTCACGAAAACCAAGGATTTTTAATTCACTAAAAAAGCACCCTCACAGGTGCTTTTAAAGACATTACTCATTATAAATTCCTTTCACAATCCGTTCAAGCGTTTCCTCCTCCGTTCCCTCGCCAAAGGTTACAGGCTCGTGGATCACTATCTTTTCTTTCGTAAGATAGATCGGCACGAATTTCACCCGCTCTTGATTGCGTCTAAAATACAGCGTATCCACCGAGGCAAAGCCTTTATAAATCTCGCCGTTTTTTTGTTCGCTCTCGTCAGCGTAATCGACGTCGGGAAAAACAAGGAGCTGATCGCCCTCCTCTAACGCGCGCACCGAATTTTTGATGGTCACGATAGACTTTCGCGCCTCCGCGCCGCGATAGACGGGGATTGCGCGGGCAGACTTCACAAGCGAAGACAAGCCCCAGCCGCAAATAGGAGAAAAAATCGTCGTAAATAGCTTACCTTTGCCCGCCTTTTGAGAAAAAGTAAACTCCTTAAAGTGCTTAATCGCCAGCTTTCGATCGGTAAAAATATGCAACGCCCACGGCCGCAAAACCGTCTTTAAAGAGGTGAATGAGCCTATCACGCCGTCGTCGCCACGGTGCCGACAGAGGTAGACGCAGGGGCCTTTTACAAGCTTGCCCTCCACCTTGCGTTTACGCGTGAAAAGCCGCACCCAAAAAAGGGCAAAGCCTATCCACGGTCTATAATGTTTCTTTCGTTCACTTTTTCGTTGCGTTCTTTTTTCGGTCATTTACTCACTTCTTATTTTTATTTTTAACGACCTTTTTCTTGAACACCCACCGCATCTGAATTTGATAGCTAAGCAGGGACAACAAAAAGTCCGTTATCATTTTAATCCAAAATTCTCCGCCGCCGATTAGCACGGTGAACCCGAGAACGATCCCGTACGACGCGCCGAGCTGTCCAAGCCACAGGACGTAATATTTCCAAATACTGTTTTTAGAAATCCGTTTCCCGCCAAAGGTCAGGAACCTATTGACGAGGAAATTTACCACCGACGAAACCGCGCGCGAGGTCACCTGCGAAATCAGCAGCGCCACCGCCACCTTCATAGCCGGATTGATCGTAGGTATCAGGAGATAGTATAACAGAGCAAAGCCGCCAAGGTCGGCAAGCGAAGCGGCGACCGCCGCAAGCAAAAACTGCCCAAGTCCGCCCAAAAGCACCTTTGCTACCCTCGTGGAATCACGAAGAGTATTATACGTGGACTTATGATTTTCTTCGTATTTCGTCTTAATCGGCGTTTCGTAAATTTTTACGTCGGCGTTTTTGCTCAAAATGAGCATATTCATTTCGTATTCAAAACGCGCCCCCTTGATCGCAAGGAGCCATTCGAGAATATCGTTGGAAAAAGCGCGAAGTCCGCTTTGCGTATCTTTGAGCTTGACGCCGTACAAAAGGTTAAACAGCCACGCCGTCGTCTTATTTCCGATCTTACTTCTCGGGGGCATAATATCGCTATTCAAGTCGCGATGACCGATATGTAAAGCCCGTTCGTGTTTTTCGCCAAGCTTTTTATCAAGGTTCACAACGTCGGGATACTCGTGCTGTCCGTCGCTATCGGCGGTGACAAGTCCCAAATATTGCGTCTTTAAAGGAGATTCCAAATAATATTTAATCGCCGTTTTGAGCGCGATCCCCTTTCCTTGGTTGACCTCGTGTACAAGCAAATGCAGCTTTTCGCCGAGCGCCTCCTTGATTTCCGAAAAGACCTGCTTATGCGCCGCGTCCGAACCGTCGTCTACGACGATCACATCAGAAAAATAGCCCGACATTTCCACCGCCAACTCCTTGAACTTAGGTTCGGGATTGAGGGCAGGGATCACGAGTACGCCGTTTGCTTTTTCGTTATTCATGTTCCACCTCCGATAAAAGCCGTTCGTCAAGGCGTATCGCGTACTACTATAATACTATACGCCTCAAAGGTTAAAATTTTGTTAAAGTTTGGAAAAAATTGTGAAAAAATAGAAAATTTTTGATAAATTGCCGTTGCGTTACTGCTTATTTTTGTCGCGGAACCTTGCTTTTGCCCGCTGCTCGCTGTCCAAAATACGCTTACGAATACGCAAGGATTTGGGCGTGACCTCCAAAAGCTCGTCGTCGGCAATAAATTCCAAGCATTCTTCAAGGCTCATACGGCTAACGGGAACGAGGGTCAACGCGTCGTCGCTACCCGAGGAACGGGTGTTCGTAAGATGCTTGGTCTTACAAACGTTGACGTTAATATCGTCGGAAAGGTTGGTATAGCCGATTACCATGCCCTCGTACACGGGGGTACCCGGCGTCACGAACAGCGTGCCTCTGCCCTGTGCGTTGAACAGCCCGTACGTCACCGCTTCGCCCGTTTCAAACGCCACCAAAGACCCCGTATTTCTTCTCTGCATATCCCCTTTGTACGGCTCGTATTCAAAAAATACGGTGTTCATGATCCCCTGCCCTTTTGTGTCGGTGAGGAATTCGCTCTTATATCCAAACAGACCGCGGGAGGGAACGGTGAATTCAAGGCGCATACGGGTACCCACCGCGCTCATATGCGCAAGAGTGCCTTTTCTATTACCCATGGCTGCAAACACAGGCCCCGTCATATCCTCGGGAACGTCCGCAACGAAGCGTTCAACAGGTTCGTGTAAAACGCCGTCGATTTCCTTGTACAGCACGCGCGGCGTGGAAACTTGAAATTCATATCCCTCGCGGCGCATAGTTTCTATTAAAATAGAAAGGTGCATTTCCCCTCGACCGCAAACGCGGAAGCTGTCGGTAACGTCGGTGTCGTTCACTCGCAAGGAAACGTCGCGCAAAAGCTCTTTATACAGTCTATCGCGAAGCTGACGGGAGGTGACAAATTTCCCCTCCTTGCCCGCAAACGGGCTGTCGTTGACGGAGAAAGTCATTTCCACCGTCGGTTCCTCGATTTTGACGAATTGTACGGGTTCTATCTTGGTAGGCTCGCACACGGTATCCCCGATATTCAAGCCGTCAATGCCCGAAAAGACAACGATATCCCCTGCCTGTGCGCTTGCCACAGGTACCCGTTCAAGCCCTTCAATCTGATATAAATTGACAATACGGCAATTATTGCGCACCTTGGGATCCACAAAATTACAAACAGACACAGGCTCGTTGGCACGGATCACCCCGCGTTCGATCCGTCCGATCCCGATACGCCCAACGAATTCGTTGTAGTCAATACAGGAAACGAGCAGCTGCCCCGCCCCCTCCGTGTCTAAATCCATGGGGGGAATGGTTTCCAAAATCGTATCGAAAAGCGGGTTCAAATTGTCTTCCTGTTTGGTGGGATCAAGCGACGCCGTACCCTGCCGTCCGCAACAGTAGACGATCGGACTTTCAAGCTGTTCGTCCGTCGCGTCAAGGTCCATCATCAAAAGCTGCATTTCCTCTACAACCTCGTCGATTCGCGCGTCGGGCCTGTCCACCTTGTTGATGACAATGATCAGCTTTAAGCCCAGTTCGAGCGCCTTTTGCATAACGAAACGGGTCTGCGGCAAAGGTCCCTCGGCAGAGTCCACGAGAATAAGCGCGCCGTTTACCATTTTCAGCACGCGCTCCACCTCGCCCGAGAAATCGGCGTGACCAGGGGTGTCTACGATATTGATCTTTACCCCCTTATAATGTGCAGAGGTATTCTTTGCGAGAATGGTAATCCCACGCTCCTTTTCCAAATCCCCCGAGTCCATGACGCGGTCCTGCACCTGCTGATTTTCGCGGAACACACCGCCCTGCGCAAGCATTTCGTTGACGAGGGTAGTCTTACCGTGGTCGACGTGCGCAATAATCGCTACGTTTCTCAAATCTTCTCTGATCATTCTTTTTACTCCTTAGAAAAAACTTTTTAACCTACATATCGTAACACATTTTTATAAAATGACAAGAAATTTCAACGCCGTTTACAAATTTTTTTAATAAGCTTAAAAAAAATCCGCTCTTTCTCAAAAGCGGATCTTTCTGTTAAAGGGTTTTTACTGCTAAATTTCGATAGCGGGTAAAGCGAATCGTATAGCCGTTATCCTCGATCGGCTCGCCCTCGTCTACACAAACGAAATTTTCGTCCGTATCGAGGTTGGGAAAAAATACCGTCGCCCCGCCAACTGCGTCCACCTTGGTCACAAGCGCCTCGTCGCAGTAGGGAAGCAGCGCCTTGTACACCTCCCCGCCACCGATCACGTACACCTCCTCGTTTTTACACGTTTCCAGCGTCTTAAAAAGCTCCTCATAAGAATGTACGATTTTGCAGTCATCTCGTACCTGCCCCCTTGAAAGGACGATATTGACCCGATTTTTAAGCGGCTTGCCGTTAGGGAAAGAACGCAAGGTGTTTCCACCCATTACAACGGTATGTCCCATCGTCGTTTCACGAAAAAATTTCATGTCCTTAGGCAAGGAAAACATCATGTCGTTATTTTTGCCGATCCCCCATTCCTTGTCGGCGTGAACGATTGCGCGTATCATATCGCCACCGGGATTTTCTTATCCAGCTTTTCATACTCGTAGTCCACGAGCGTAAAGCTATCGACGGTGAAATCGTAGAAATTTTTTACCGACGGGTCAATTACGAGCTTAGGTGCCTTATGCTGAGGATTTTTAATCACCTCTTCCACGAGCGGGATATGCCGATCGTAGATATGCGCGTCAGCGATCACGTGCACTAGCTCGCCCGCTTTCAACCCCGAAACCTGCGCAAACATCATCAAAAGCACGGCGTACTGCACGACGTTCCAGTTGTTTGCCGTCAACATATCGTTGGAGCGTTGATTGAGAATTCCGTTGAGGGTGTCGCCCGAAACGTTAAAGGTCATGGAATAGGCGCACGGATACAAATTCATTTCGTGTAAGTCGGCAAAGGTATAAATGTTCGTCATAATGCGGCGAGAGGCGGGATTGTGTTTCAAATCGTACAGCACCCGATCCACCTGATCGAATTCCCCCTCCTTGTATTTATGCTTGACGCCGAGCTGATAGCCGTACGCTTTTCCGATCGAACCGCTCTCATCCGCCCAACTATCCCAAATATGAGAATGAAGGTCGTGGATATTATTGCTCTTTTTCTGCCAAATCCAAAGCAATTCGTCCACACAGGATTTAAAAGCCGTGCGGCGAACGGTGAGGATAGGGAATTCCTCTTGCAGGTTATAACGGTTGACAATCCCGAATTTTTTGACGGTATGCGCAGCCGCGCCGTCCTCCCACTTGGGGCGCACCGCAAGCTCGGTGTCCCAGTACCCGTTTTCCATAATGTCTTTCATATTCGCAATAAAAATTTCGTCAGCCCTGCTCATAACCTCACTCCTCTCGAAACGTATTTTATTTATTATACCACATTTCCCCTTTTCCGTCAAGGCGCGCGGCGAGGTTTTTTAAGAAAATATTTCCACGCGCACGCGCATAATTCGTTGACAAATTTTTCAAAATAGAGTATTATATATCCGTATGAAAAAAATCATAAAAAGGAGATTTCTTAGTTTATGAACAAGAAAACCGTAAAAGACATTGAAGTTAAAGGCAAAAAAGTTCTCGTCCGTTGCGATTTCAACGTGCCCATGCAAGACGGCGCGATCACCGACGAAAACCGTATTATCGGCGCTCTGCCCACCATCAAATATTTGATGGAACAAGGCGCGAAAGTTATTCTTTGCTCGCACATGGGCAAGCCGCACAACGTGTTCGACGAAAAACTTGAACTCAACAAAAAGGAAAAGGCGAAAATTGCCGCTCTTCCCGAAGCGGAACAAGCCGCGGCAACCGCCGAGGCTTTGGAAAAAGCAAAGAAGGACGTGAAAAAGCTCACCCTTGCCCCCGTTGCGGCAAGATTGAACGAGCTGCTTGACGGCAAAGTGACCTTCGCCACCGACGTCGTAGGCGCGGACGCAAAAGCAAAGGTAGAGGCTTGCAAGGCGGGCGAATGCGTACTCCTTGAAAACCTCCGTTTCCATAAGGGCGAAGAGAAAAAGAACCCCGAATTTATGCAGGCGCTCGCTTCGTTCGCCGAAGTGTACGTCAACGACGCATTCGGTACGGCGCACCGCTCGCACGCGTCCACCGCAGGGATCGTCGAAGAAGGGCTTGTCAAGACGGCGGCTTGCGGTTTCTTGATCGAAAAAGAGCTTTCCGTCATGGCAGATACCCTTGAAAATCCTCAGCGTCCGTTCGTGGCAATCCTCGGCGGCGCAAAGGTTGCGGACAAGCTCAACGTAATTTCCAACCTGCTTGAAAAATGCGACACGCTTGTAATCGGCGGCGGCATGGCATACACCTTTATCAAGGCGCAGGGCGGCAAGATCGGCACCTCCCTCGTAGACGACGAAAAGATTGACTACTGCAAAGAAATGCTCGCTAAGGCGAAAGCCCTCGGCAAGACCATTCTTTTACCCGTAGATACCGTCGCAGCCTACGCTTTCCCCAACCCCATCACCGCGCCTATCGAAACGACGGTGGTTGCGTCCAACGCAATTCCCGACGATATGATGGGTCTGGATATCGGTCCCGCCACGAAAAAGCTTTTCGCCGAGGCGGTTGCAAACGCAAAATCGGTGATTTGGAACGGACCTATGGGCGTGTTTGAGAACCCCATTCTTGCGGCGGGTACCAAGGCAGTTGCCGAAGCGCTTGCCTCCGTTTACGGCAAGGCGACCACCATTATCGGCGGCGGCGACAGCGCGGCAGCCGTTCAGCAGCTTGGCTATGCGGAAAAAATGAGCCACATCTCGACGGGCGGCGGCGCTTCCCTCGAATTGTTTGAAGGTAAGATCTTACCCGGTATCGCTTGCCTCAACGACAAATAAGAAAAACACCAAGGAGTATTAACCATGAGAAAACCTATTATTGCAGGCAACTGGAAAATGAACAATACCGCTTCTCAGGGCGTTGCCCTCGTGAAAGCCATCGCTCCCCTCGTGACGGAAGCGAACTGCGACGTCGTCGTTTGCGTTCCCGCCATCGACATTCCCGCCGTCAGCGAAGCCTTGAAGGGCACGAACATCAAGCTTGGCGCGGAGAACGTGCACTTTGCGGAAAAAGGCGCTTACACGGGCGAAATTTCGGCGGCAATGCTGCTTGAATACGGCGTGGAATACGTCATTATCGGTCACAGCGAACGTCGTCAATATTTCGGCGAAACGGACGAAACGGTGAATAAGAGAACGCTCACCGCGTTGAACGCTGGCCTTACCCCGATCGTTTGTATCGGCGAATCCCTTGAAGAGAGAGAAACGGGCAAAACGGAAGAGGTTCTTCTTACCCAAATCCAAAACGGTTTGAAGGATATTGAAGACATCAAAAAAGTCGTAATCGCGTACGAACCCGTTTGGGCGATCGGTACGGGCAAGACTGCCACCGCAGAGCAAGCCAACGAAACGATCGGCTTTATTCGTAAAGCGATCGGCGAAATGTTCTGCCCGAAATGCGCGCAAGAAGTTCGTATTCAGTACGGCGGCAGCATGAACGCGGGGAACTGCAAAGAGCTTATGGCGCAAGAAGAGATCGACGGCGGTTTGATCGGCGGCGCTTCCCTTAAAGCGCCCGATTTTGCGGCGATCGTCAACTTCGACAAATAATTTGAAAAATTTCGGAGGGGATAGCGGCGTGAATTCGTACCTGTCCCCTTCCTTTTTTCTGTTTAAGGAGATTTATCATGAAAAAACCTTACGCACTTATCATTATGGACGGCTATGGACTGAACCCGTCCAAAAACGGAAACGCAATCGTAGCCGACGGCAGTAAATACGTGAGCGAGCTTTGCAAAAAATACCCCTCCGCTCAGCTTGGTGCAAGCGGTATGTCGGTCGGCCTCCCCGACGGACAAATGGGCAACAGCGAAGTAGGTCACCTCAATATCGGCGCGGGTCGTATCGTTTATCAAGACTTAACCAAAATCACCAAGGACATCTTGGACGGCGAATTTTTCAAGAACGCGGAATTGCTCCGCGCTATGCACGCAGCAAAAGCGGCAGGCAAAAAGCTACACTTATTCGGGCTTGTTTCCACGGGCGGCGTTCACAGCCATATCGAGCATTTATACGCGCTTGTGGAAATGGCGCAAAAAGAGGGGCTTGACAACGTATACGTTCACGCCTTTACCGACGGGCGCGACGTTGCCCCCACCTCGGGCGCAGGCTTCCTTGCCGATCTGCAAGCAAAGCTTGACGAGCTGAACTTCGGAAAAATCGCCTCCGTTTGCGGACGGTATTACGCCATGGACCGCGACAACAACTGGGACAGAGAGGAAAAGGCGTACGATATGCTGACGCTCGGCGAGGGCGTTCGTTTTGAGGGTAGCGCGGAGGCGGCGGCAAAAGCCTCCTACGACGCGGGCGTGACCGACGAATTTATTCTGCCCACCCTCCTCACCGAGGGCGGCAAGCCCGTTGCGCTCATTGAAAAGGGCGACAGCATTATCTGCTTTAATTTCCGCCCCGACAGGGCGCGCCAAATTTCGAGAATGTTCTCGCAGGAAGTCTTCCCGTTTGTAGACGCAAAGACAGGCAAAGAGCTTGGCTTTACGAGAAAAACGGGCTTTCTTGCCCCTACTTTCGTCGGTTTTGCCGTTTACGATTCCTCGTTTGAAAACGTGGGCGTAGCGTTCCCGCCCGACGAAATTACCAACACCCTGCCGCAATATATCGCCTCGCTCGGTAAAAAGCAGCTCCATATTGCGGAAACGGAAAAATACGCGCACGTTACCTTCTTCTTTAACGCGAAATTAGAACCGCCCGTCGAGGGAGAAACGCGTATCGTGATCCCCTCCCCGAAAGTGGCGACCTACGATTTGCAACCGGAAATGAGCGCATATCCCGTTACGGAAAAGGTACTGGAAGAGCTTGACAAAGGGGAATACGACGTCGTGATCCTCAACTTTGCCAACTGCGACATGGTAGGTCACACGGGCGTCATGGACGCGGCGATCAAAGCCGTACACACCGTAGACGAATGTGTGAAAAAGGTAACGGATAAAATTCTTGCCATGGGCGGAAGCGCGCTCGTCACCGCCGATCACGGAAACGCCGATCAAATGATCGCGGACGACGGCGAAACGGCGTTCACGCAGCACACCACCTTCCCCGTGCCCGTAATTCTTGTTTCCGAAGAATACAAAAACGTAAAGCTTCGCGACGGCGGCGTACTGGCAGATCTTGCGCCCACCCTGCTCGACTTGATGCAGGTGCCGCAGCCCAAGGAAATGACGGGAAAAACGTTGATCGTTAAATAAAAACGCAAAAAATGATCCGACGGTTTTTCCCTCAGATCATTTTTTTCTATGAAAAAATTAGAAAAGCCCCTAAAAACACTTGCGATATTTTTCAGAGTATGGTATACTTTTTGAGTATCTTAGAAAAAATGTTATAAAGGATAAAAACGAATATGTTGTATAATTTGTTGATCAGCGAGGGAATGAACGCCCTCCGTACCGTAATTTCCGTCACCTGTATCGTCGTCATGGCGCTTGCCGCACTTGCCGCGATCCTGTTAGTATTGATGCAACCCGGTAACTCGACGGGCATTAACGCCCTCGGCGGTTCTTCCGAAACTTTCTTCGGTAAGAATAAAGGAAAATCTATCGAAGCAAGAATGAAGAAATGGACGATCGTTTGTCTTGTCATTCTTCTCATCTTCTCCGTGATCTTCTTCGTCGTACCCTATAACGCGGCGATCTGGGGCTAATACCAAAGCAAAAATACGTCGGGCGGCATATTCTATTTGCCGCCCTTTCTTTTTCTTCGGAGGAACTATGAGCGCAAAACAAACTCTTCTCGACGCCTTTCTTCAAGGCTCGATCGGCGGGAAAACCGTCACCGAAATCTGTAAAATTCTAGGAATCCCCTACAAAGAGAAAAAACGCTTGCAAGCCGTTTTGGACGAACTTTGTAAGGAGGAGGCCATCTACCTTTCTCCCGAGGGAAAATACGGCACGGCGAAACAGCTCGGCCTGATTTGCGGCACCGTCAACGGCAACGAGCGGGGCTTTGGCTTTCTCGTGCCCGACGACAAGGAGCTTTACGACGGTGATTTTTTCCTCCCGCCCAAGGCTCTTCACGGCGCCTACCACGGCGATAAGGTACTTGCCGAGCGCGTATACGGCGAAAAAGGCGACGAGGCGCAGGTAGTCAAAATTCTCGAAAGAGGATATAAGGAGATCGTTGGCACCTTTACTAAGGATCGCCGCGCGGGCTATTTGACCCCCGACGAAAAACGCTTTTCCTCCGATATCTATATCCCTCTGCACGATTGTTTTTCCATTCCCTCGGGCGTCAAAGCGGTGGCGCGTATCACCGACTATCCCGAGCGTAAATCCCCCGGCGGCGTGATCGTCGAGGTGCTTGGCGAGGAGGACGACTTTTTTGCCGAAGAGCTGTCCATTATCCGTTCTTTTTCTCTACGCGAGGAATTTCCCGCTGCCGTGGAAAAGGAGGCGGAAAAACAGGCGGCAAAAGGCATTAGCCCTGCCGAGCTTTCGGGGCGCAGGGATTTTCGCGATAAGCTGATCGTCACCATCGACGGCGAGGACACTCGCGATATTGACGACGCCGTTTCCGTAGAGAGGATCGGCAAGGACTATCTGCTCGGCGTGCATATTGCCGACGTTACCCATTACGTCAAATATCGCAGCGCACTTGACAAGGAAGCGCTTGCGCGCGGTACGAGCGTCTATTTTCCCGACCGCGTTCTACCCATGCTGCCCCGCGCTTTATCCAACGGCATTTGTTCGCTCAACGAGGGGGAGGATCGCCTTACCCTTTCCTGTCTGATGCGCATCAATCCAAAAGGCGCCGTGGTGGATAGCGAGATTGTCCAAGGGGTGATTCGTTCCACCCACCGTATGACCTACACCGAGGTAACGAAACTGCTTGACGGCGACGCGGAAACCGTCCAAAAATATGCCGACGTTCAAGACATGGTAGCCTCGTTTTCCGATCTTACCCGCCTTTTAAAGTCGGTGCGTGCTGCCAAGGGAAGCGTTTCCCTCGACGTGAAAGAGGCCAAAATTATGCTACAAGAGGACGAGATTGTTATTCCCGACGCCAAGCGAGAATTTTCCCACGAGATCATTGAGGCATTTATGGTGCTTGCCAACGAAACGGTGGCGGAATATATGGCATCCATTGAGGCGCCCTTTATTTACCGTATCCACGAAAAGCCGAACGAGGAAAAGGCGAGTGCTTTCCGCGCGTTTGCACAAAATCTTGGCTTAAACGCCCGTTTCCCCGCCGACGAGGTAATGCCCTACCACTATCAAAATTTATTAAAGTCCGCGGAAGAATTACCCGTGTACGGCGTGCTCAACCGCGTCATGCTCCGTTCTATGCAAAAGGCGCGCTATTCCCCCGAGAACGTCGGACATTTCGGGCTGGCAAGTAAGTGCTACTGCCATTTCACCTCCCCCATTCGCCGTTATCCCGATCTTTGTATTCACCGCATCATCAAAGAGGTGCTTGCGGGCGGGTACGCCGATGCCGTGGGAAAATACGGAAATTTCGTGGAGGAGGCTGCCGCAAAATCCTCTGATCGAGAAAGAGTTGCGCAAGAGGCCGAACGGGAGGTGGACGCCCTGTACGCCGCTATGTATATGAGCGAACGAATCGGCGAGGAATACGACGCCGTAATTTCAGGCGTGACTGCCTACGGCTTATTCGCCGAGCTGCCCTTTGCCGTCGAGGGATTTATTCCCATTGAAAGCTTGCTTGGCAATTTCGAGCATATCCCCGAACGGTTTTTATTAAAGGGGACAAAAGAGAGCTATTCCATCGGCGAACGAGTGAGAGTGCAAGTCGCCGACGTGGATTTTTACAGACGGAGGACGCAATTTACCCTCCTTGAAAAATGCAGCGAGGAGAAAACGAAAACTATATGAAGATTATTGCCGTAAACAAAAGCGCAAGCTTTGAATATTTTATCGAAGAAAAATACGAAGCGGGGATTATCCTCGAAGGCAACGAAATCAAATCGCTACGCGATGGCGCGGTAAATATGAACGATTGCTTTTGTTTCATTCGTGGAGGCGAAGTGTCCGTGAAAAATATGCACATTGCCCGCTACGAGCATTCGGACGCGTTTTCCACCGCCGATACCCGCAAGGACAGAAAATTGCTTCTGCATAAAAGCGAGATCGCCAAGATCGCAGGAAAAATCAACCGTCAAGGCTACACCCTCGTTCCCCTCAAACTCTATTTCAAAGGCGCACTTGTCAAAATGGAAGTCGCTCTGTGTAAAGGGAAACACACCTACGATAAAAAACAGACGATTGCCGAACGCGACGTCAAGCGTCAAACGGACAGAGAAATTAAACGGGCAGGTTTTTAACCGCCCGTTTTTTGCTTGCGCCGTCAGTATTCTTTTTTGGGTGGCTTATAAAATCCCCGCCGCCTCGTTTCCACAAGGTGGTATTCTTTCGCCCCTTGAAAGGCAAACCGCGCGGGACTTTCAGGGCTTGCAAACGCAACGCTCCCGTCCGTTAAAGCGATCGTCGAATACCCCACGCCGCAAAGACAAACGGGCGCGCCGTAACAAAAGGCGTGCGCGCGGGCAAGTGTCCCCTCTAAATTCCCGCTCACGCCCGCGTACGGACAAACGAGCAAATCGCTCCCGCAGGCCGTCAACGTTTTCGCCACCTCGGGAAAGAATAAATCCTCCGCAACGATTACCCCAAGCCTCCCCTTGCCCGTTTCATATACTTTGAGCGCGGCACCGCTCCCCACCTCGCCATCAAGAACGTTCGTCATATCGGACACACCAAGAATTTTGCCGTTTTCCGCCACCACCGCCGACTTGCGCTTAAAGCCCTTCGCGTCGGTGATACAGCCGCACACGACCACCGAACGCAGCGTGCCCGAAAGCGACGCGACGCGCTCGAAATGGCGCGTATCCCCTCTCAACTCCCGCTCGTAGCTCACCTCGCCAAGCGACTGAAAACCGCAAACGTACAAGTCCGCCGCCTCCAACGCGCAAAGCGAAGAAAATTGCTCCTCAATACTTCCTCTACTCACGAAACAAACCCGCATACCGTGCCCTCCCCCTTTCAGTATATTTTCCCCAAACGGGCAGGCGTGCAAGTTTTTTGGGATTTTTTCATATAATGTATAAAAAACGTCCCTTTGGGCAATAGAAAAAGAGCGAGGTGAAATTATGTTTTGGTTGGGTATTTTGATAGGATTTTTACTTGGCTCTAACGTGGGCGTACTGTTTATGGCACTTTTTAAAGTGCGTAGAGAATGAAAAAACGCGCGGCTTGGGAAAGCCGCGCGTTTTATTTTTAACAGTATTTTTCAACGATCGCCTGCATTTCATCAAGCCGCTCGATCATTTTTTGCGCAAGTACTAAATGGCACCGCGCCCGTACAAGATTTTGCTCGGCATAATGCACCTTGAAATACTTATCCCCGTCCAAATAATCGGTGAGGAAACGCATACCGCATTCCACCGTCATGGCGATCGCGCCGAGCGCAAGCGTCGATTTTTCGTTTTCCGTTAAAAGCGGACCCGCCTTTCCAACAAAACCGCGCGTGAACGCCTCGAATTTTCCCATATCGACGTTGACTTTCGTCAAGTCCTTTTCGTCCTCCGCACCCGTGTTTGCCGCAATACGGATCGCGTCGCCAAAATCAAACGCCACTAGCCCGGGCATAACCGTATCAAGGTCGATCACCGACAAATACTCCCCTGTTTCCTCGTCAAAAAGAACGTTGCTTGTCTTGGTATCGTTGTGCGTCACGCGAAGAGGCAGCTCCCCTTTTCGTTGCATTTTATATAGTCTCGTCGCAATTTCTTCCAACGCAAGGTAACCCTCGATCTCCTCTTCCACCCACACTCGGCGCTTCGCCGTATTCGCTTGCACCGATTGCTTAAAGGTTTCGTAGCGCATTACCGTGTTATGGAAATGGGGAATGACGATTTCTAAATCCTTTACGGGATAATCGGAAAGATGACGCTGAAATTCGCCGAACGCCTTTCCCGATTCCTCGACGATCCTTTCCGTTTCGGGGAAAAGAAAGGATTTTGATCCGTCGATAAAACGACAGCACCGCCAAAAACCACCGTCGGGCAAAATCGTGTAATACTGCCCCTCAGCCGTCTTTGCATAGTGTAATACGTAGCGTTTCGCGCTGACCCCCGTCGCCTTGATTTTCGCGCGGATAAACTCCGTAACGCCCGCAATATTTTTCATTACCGCCTCGGGATTTTTAAATACGTAGGTGTTCAGCCGCTGAACGATATAATCCTTCAACTCGCCGTGCCGCTCCACAAACACCTTATACGTGGTGTTGATATGGCCGCTTTCAATCAGCTCGTAATGGCGAAACTCCCCCTCGAACTCAAAGCTTGCCACGACGGCACGAAGCCGTTTTTCTTCCACAGTCATCATTTCTTCCCTTACTCCTCTTATTTGCTCCCTATTATTATATCACCCTCGCCATATTTTGTCAAGAAAAAAACGAACACATAAAAACCGACCAAAAATCGGACACTATGAATATGCGTATTTCCATTAAAAAAGCCTTTATTTTCGTACTTGCCCCTTTCCTTTTTGCTTCCTGTTCCGCTACACCGCAGCCAAAATCCCCTACCCTGCCCCTTGAATCCGTACCTGCCCCCGCTCCCTATCCTCTCCCTAAGCAAGACGATTTCAATGAACTCGTACCTGCCCCCGTTAAAGGCGAGCTTTGGCCGTTAGACGACGTGGACGTAAGTCAAGTAAATAAAAAGAAAAACCATATCGCTTTTACTTTCGACGACGCCCCGGGAAAAACGCTGGAACGGATCGTTTCCGTGTTTTTAAATTACAATCAAGAAAACCCCAATTGTCCCGCCTTTGCCAGCGTATTTTGCAACGGCAGTTATGCAGGAGAGAATTCCATCACCGCTCTTCGCGCGGCCTTTACCGCAGGGTTTGAAATGGCAAGTCACACTTACTCTCATAAAGATTTGACGAAAATTTCAGACGAAGAACTTTTATGGGAAATCGAGGAGAACGATCGGTTTTTAAAAAGGATCGACGGCAAGGACTATCATCTTTTGCGCGCGCCTTACGGAAAGCTTGACGAGCGAGTAAAAGCGTTTGCAAAAACGCCTATTATCGACTGGTTTATAGATACGCTCGACTGGACGGAGCCGGGAGAGGACGCCGTTTATGAACAGGTTTTTTCACAAAAATCGGACGGCGCAATCGTCTTAATGCACGACGGCAATGAAAGTACGGTGAACGCGTTAAAGCGATTACTGCCCGATTTAAAAGCGGCGGGCTTTCAGGTGCTTTCCGTGTCGCAAATGGCAAAGATCCACGATTGTCCGCTACGCGTGGGCGGCGTCTATACGCGGGCACGAAAAAAGACGGGCTAAATGCCCGCCTTTCGCTTTTTTTAAAATTTTTCTTTCGTGAAACGACGGAAGAAAGCTACGCACTCCGCAACCCAGTTACCGATACGCCGATCGGGACAAGCGGGGCTTACCTCGTAATCGCCCGTTGAAAGCCCGTGCTGCCCCTCGGGGTAAATATGTAATTCATACGTCACGCCCTTTTCCGCAAGTGCCGTCGCAAAGCGCAAAGAGTTGACGGCAGGTACGAGATTATCGGTGGCAGTCGTCCAAATAAAGGTGGGCGCGGTGGCGTCCGTCGCCGACTCGTCAAGGTTGAGCGTTTTCAAAAGCTCCGCTTTTTTTTCGTCGCTATACCCCGTCAAAAGGTTGGTATGCGTGCCGCCATAACTGGTCTTATTCGTAATCACGGGATAGCCGAGTGCCACAGCTGTCGGCTTACTATCGACGGGGAAACCCGCCTTTTGTGACACGGAGGCGTATTCAACGGCAAGGTTTGCAGTCAAATGCCCGCCAGCCGAAAAACCGATCACGAAAACCTCTTCGGGGTCAACGTACAGCTCTTTCGCGTGCTTTTTCACGTAATCGACGGCGCACCCCAGTTCGATCAATTGATCGGGGTATTTCGCTCCCTCGCCCACAACCGAATAGGTGAGCACGGCGACGTGAAAGCCTTGCGCCAAAAAGCGTGCCGCAATCCCCTCCCCCTCTCTCGGGCTGACGTGCGCGTAAGCGCCGCCGGGAACGACGATCACCATAGGTCGTTTCCACTCTACTCCCTCGCGGGGAAAAGTATCGTCCAAAGACAAGCAATCAAGCTTCCCGCCAAAAATGCCGTATTCTTCTTTTAAAGAAACCGTTACTGCTTTCATTTGTCTATCTCCTTAATCATTACAAATGATTTAAATCCGATTTTAAGTACTGAAAATTGCTCCGCTCTCGTAATGGCTAATTGAAAAATTCATGATAAATCGCTCGAATACAAGCGTTGCAATCTTTTGCGTCCACGCCAACGATAATATTCAATTCACTCGAACCCTGGTCGATCATATTGACGTTAATACCCGCTTCGGAAAGAGCCTTGAAAAGCCGCGCCGAAGTACCGATACTTTTCGCCATACCGTGCCCCACCGTCGCAATCAATGCAACGTTTTCGTGGACATATATCCGATCGAGAGAAACCGCCGCCTCAATCTCCTCGACAATCCGTTCGATCTCCTTTTCCTGTAAAAACGTATTGTCAATGACGATAGACATGGAGTCGATCCCCGAGGGGAGGTGTTCCAAGGAAACGCCGTGCTTTTCAATGACGGAAAGCACCTTTCTTGCAAACCCTATCTCCGCGTTCATCATAGATTTTTCAATCCCGATCGTAGTAAAGCCCGTCTTTCCCGCGATCCCTGTAACCACCGTATCGCCAACGCGACGTTTGATCGCAGGTACGATATACGTCCCCTTGTCTTCGGGACGGAAGGTATTACAAATACGAATGGGAATCCCTGCGCTCTTCACGGGGAAAATGCAATCGCTGTGCAAAACGTTGGCACCCATGTACGAAAGCTCGCGAAGCTCGCGATAGGAAAGCTCTTCAATGCACTTGGGCGCGTCAACAATCCGTGGATCGCACGCGTAAAAGCCGCTGACGTCCGTCCAGTTCTCGTACAGGTCGGCGTTCACCCCTCTCGCAACCACCGCCCCCGAAATATCCCCGCCTCCACGGGAAAAGGTTTTCACCTTTCCGTCCGCGCCCAGCCCGTAAAAGCCGGGGATCACCGCGCGCGGATAGTTCGCAAGCACACGGGCGGCAAGAGAATAGGTTTCTTCCTTTAAAATACCTCGCTCGTCAAAGCGCACAAACTCGGTGGCGTCCACAAACGGAACGTGGAGAATTTCGGACATGATTTGCGCCGCAAGAAATTCGCCGCGAGAAACGCAATAATCGCGCCCCGCCCCGCTGAGCACCTCGTTTTTAACGGTGTCAAGCGTCTTACGCATTTTTAAATCGCTGCCAAGCTCTTTTTCAATCCCGAGAAAACGCCCTTCAATTTTTTCAAAAACCTTCTCGAACGTTGCCCTATCCGCCCGCTCGTAAGCGTCGTATAAAGCAATCAAAAGATCGGTTACTTTGACGTCGCCGCCAAACCGTTTTCCCGGTGCGGAAACAACGACGTAGCGGCGAGAAACGTCCGCACTAACTATTTTTGCGGCGTTTAAAATCACGTTGCCGTCCGCCATGGACGTGCCGCCGAATTTACAAACTTTAAGCTCCATAAATCGCCCTCATTAAAACGTCACGTTGAGTAGGATCACGACGAACACCGCAAGCAAAAGAGAAATTGCTTTGATCCAAAACTTAGAAAGGAATACTTCTTTTAAAAATTTCAGAAATCTCATTTGCTGATCACCACCTTACTTTTTTTATCGGAAATGGGCAGTTCCTGCCAGTAATAATCTTTAAGCGCTTGCGTAAGCTGTTCGGTATCGGGGAAACGGCTAACGTTGCCCTGCTTGATAATGGAAATAATCCCCGTTTCCTCGGAAACAACGATAGCGACGACGTTCGCCACCTCGGTAATGCCGATTCCCGCGCGGTGTCTAGTGCCAAATTCCTTAGGGTACGAGGTCTTTTGCGTTAAGGGCAAAAGCACCCTGCCGCTTGGATCTTGTGACCGCGAACGATCATAGCCCCGTCGTGCAAGGGCGAGTTGGGGAAAAATACCCCCTCGATCAGCGGCGTGGAAATATTTGCTTCAAGTTGCACCCCGCTTTGCAGCACCTGCTTGGGCAAGCTGCCCTTAGAAAGAACAATCAACGCACCCGTTTTGGATTTGGACATATTCTGTACCGCTTTGACGATATCGCTGATATTTTGTTCCACTTCGCTCGCCGTGCGAATTTCAGAGGAATGTTCCGATTTTCCGATCAGCCGATCGTGGCTCTTATGCACGTCCCAGAGGGATTTTTTCACCTCGACGTTAAACAGCACAAGCATAAATCCCGAAACGACAAGCACGAACAGGAAATAAAAGGTCGCGGAGAACATCTCCTCGTCCATACATTTGAGCACCCCGCCAAAAATCAAGATACCCCAGTATAACAGCATGAGCTTGGTCGCCTCGTTCTCACGCAAGATTTTAGAAACACAGTAAATCAAAAGGAACAGAAGAAAAATCTCTATCCCGTAAAGCACGGTGAACTGACGGAAAAATCCGAGAAATTTTTCCACAGCCGCTTGAAAATTGTCCGCAAAAGCAAGCAAATTCATTCGTGACCTCCTTGTTCTCTCGCCCGCAAAAATCCTTTATATAATATTATTATATAAAATATCCTGTAAAAAATAAAGCGTTTTTTATAAATTTTCAAAAAATATTCCCGCCGTCACCGTTTTTAGCGCAGAGGGCGGCGTAAGCTCCCCGCACTTCACCTTGGAAACGGCGTCGTACAAACGACTATACAGCGCAAATAACTGCTCACCCGTAAATTTCGCCGCCTGCTCCCTGCTTTTTTTAACGGCAAATTCTTTCATGCCGAGCTGCGCCGCCACCTCCTTATCGCTGCCCTTGGACATTCCCACCTCGTAAAGAGTTCTAAAATGGCTTGCCAGCATAGATAAAACAGCGAGAAAGTCGGCGCTTTTCACGGTAAATTCCTGCATAATTTTGACGAACTCCCCGTAATTTTTTCTCGAAACCGCATTTGTCAGCTCGTAATTTTTATATTCGCTTGCGGGGGCGACGTGCGTTTCCACCATCTCGTCGGTAATGCGCGTCAGCTCCTCCGCTTCACAGCAAAAAAGCAGCTTTTCCGTTTCCTTGGAAACACGCGCCATATCGTACCCGCAGTAGGCCGCAAGCAAACCGCTCGTCATACCGTCTACGTACACCCCCGCCTTTTTTGCCGTTAGATAAATCCATTTTTTAATCGTTTCCTCGTCCGATTTTCCACAATCGACAAAGGTGACCCCTTTCGCCTTGGACAGCGCGGCTGTGCCCGCCTTGCCTTTCCCTACGTTCATGATCAGCAAAATACCGTCCTTCGGCGCGTTTTCCAAAAAGTCCTTCAAGTACCGTTCAAAGTCCTTTTCAGACGGATAAAATTCGGTGACCTTGACAAGCCTCTTTTCGCTTAAAAAGGGAAACGCGCTTACCGCGTCAAGAAGATCTTTGATCTTCTCCCCCTTTAAAGCGCCGCCCTCGAACGTAGCGTAATCAAGCGTCGTATCCGTTACGAAACGGGAGCGCAAAAGCGCCTCCCCTTTTTCGTGGAAATAAACCTCCTCGCCCTCGAACAGATACACGGGCATTGCGCCGTGCTCGTCCGTAAATTTACGAAAATCCACGTATTTCATTTTCTCGGCGTCCTCCCGTTTTCATAGTGTTTCTTATTATATCATATCCACGCGAAAAATGCAAGGATTTTATAGACAAATGAAAAAGGCGATCAAAAACACCACGACGCTCATTAGCTTTTGCAGCTTGCTTACGTTCCATTTATCTATGCAAAAAAGCAACGCTCCGTAATAGCTTAAAACCCCGCCGACGCTCAGCGTCGCGCCCGCAAAAACCGTGGAAAACTCCACCGCTTGAAAAAGTAGGAGCATTGCCGAAAGGAGCAAATTCGGCGCAAGCAATAAAACGCTTTCAAACGCCGCAACCAAGGAGGCGACTGCCACAAAACAAAGCAGCGGGAAAAAGACCGCTGAAAGCAGGGGCACGAACAAACAGTTTAACAATAACCCTGCCGCCGACAAATACCCGAAGTTGAGTAGCAAAATAGGCCAAGTGAACGCCTGTGCCGAAAGGGATACGGCAAAAAAGTCGATCGCGCCGCGCCAATTCTTTTCCCAAAGGGTAGGAGGCTGTTCTTCACGAAAATAATCAAGCCTCTCTTTTTGACGAGCAGATTTTTCAAACAGCCCGCCCACGCTTTCCCTGATCGGACGGGAAAGGAGGGCAATACCGTAGCTTGCCGCAAAGGAGAGCTGAAACCCAACGCCGAATAGCTGCGTTGGATTCACGATAAGAACACAAATAACCGCGAGCGAAAGATTTTCCAGCCCGTCCGATTTCAGCCCGAGCAGCTTATAGGCGTATAAGGCAAGACAAGTAACGCTCGCCCGTATCACCGACGCCGAATATCCGCACACGCCGCCGTAAAAGAGTAAGAGAGCTGCCACGACAAGAAACCGAGCGAGAGGAGGCAGCCCTTTCAAACGCGTCTTTTTTATCAGCGCGACAAAACAAGCAAACAGCGAACCGACGTGCAACCCCGACACGGCGAACACGTGGGCGATCCCGCCGTAACGAATATTCTCCAAAAGCCCCTCGTCAATGGCGGAGGTGTCGCCGAGCAGCACGGCAAGCGTAACGGCGGCGGGCGTTTCGTCCATGCCTGCTTGCACCGTTTGCACGATCCGCTCCCGCACGGCGAAAAACAGGTCCGTTTTATGCCCCGTCACTTCTATTTTCTCCACTCTGCCCGCCGAAAAGCGGTTGTCCTTCGCAATCGCCTCTGCACGAAAACCGTAAACGTTGCTTGTTTGTATGTTCACGTGTACGTGCGAAGTGAAACGAACGGTGTCGGAAAGCCTGAGCGCACCGTTATACGAGGCAGGCAGGTACGCGATCATTCTCCCTTTCACAGCCTCACCGTCCAAAGAAAGCGCACTTACGACAATGATAGCGTTTTCCCCGCCCACCGAACGTTCGACAATGCGCCCCTCAACGGTATAATACCCGTCCACCGCCTCCGCGCGTTCAAATTCACCGACGGAGAGGGAAAAAGTCGCGTTGCCTAACGAGAACGCAAAAACGAGCGCAAGCGCAAACAGCCCCGCCCGTTTTTTATTTTCTGCAAAAAGCACGAAAAGTAACACTACCGTCAGCGGCAACGCCGCAAAGCCGACGTTCATTCCCGCCGCGTATACGAAATATCCGAAAAGAATTCCAAAACAAAGAAAAAGGGCCGTAAAGAAGAGCGGACGGAAATTAAACAATTTTCCCGTCCTTTCCTCTTTCGGTCCATTCGTCTTTGGTAACAGTTTCATATCAAGCCAAGGAAATTCTATCCGACACCGAGCGCACGAAATAGCCGCGCTCTTCACCAAGCGTTACGCAATCGTTGATATAGAGAGCAAACCTCTCCGTCGGGCGGGCGATACGGAATACGCTCGCCGCAAGCGTAACAAGCTCCTCCACGTATAAAGCCACTTTATCTTCTAACGCGCCGCGAATAAGAGCCACCACCTCGTAGGGGGTGAAATCAGTTTCCGCTTTTCGCACGGCATCTCCTTGCTCTACGCGGTATTTATCAAAGGTAACCACCTTATCCGTCTTTCGGTAAAAGTCCTCGCCGAGCATACGTTCAGCCTTAAATCCGCAAAGCGCAACAAGCGCCTGCATACGAGCCGCCACCTTGTTTCCGTATTTTAAGATCCCGAGCGAGCCGAGGCACCGCCGCACGAGCAGGTCGTAGGAGATCGGCTCCTCGGCGGCGACGATCGCTTTCAACCGAGCGCAAATTTCCGCGTCGTTTTCTCCTGAAATAACAAACTGCGAAAGCTCGATACGAGGAGAAAGGGCGGCGTATTTGTACGCCTTTTTTGCTCTGTTCAGCCCCGAGCCGCCTTTTTTATCGGCGCCCGTAAGCTTATCGAGAAGATCTTTAATTTTCTTAATTTCCCGCTTAGGATTGTTGTAATAATTGACGGCAAATACCCTTAAAACGTTCCAGTTGTTGCGTTTGAGAGTTTGAATTTGCAAAATATTCCGATCCTTCACCGAGGAAGTAGCGTCGGTATCGCAAAGCACGGCAAGGATAAAGCGTTGCTTGTTCTTGGGATCGACAACGGCGACGTCGATCTTGAAATCGGACACACCCACGTCCGCCCTGCAATCGTAGCCGTACGCCGAAAGCTCGGCGGCGATATATTTCCCAAGCCCCGTCTTTTTCGCGCTTAAACTGCCCGACGGAATGGCAAGCGTCGTTCTGCCCTTTTCGGCAAATTCGAGGAACGCCTTTAATCCGTACACCCCTTTGGAGCTGGTTTTCGTTAAGTCGATCATACCGCCCGTCATGGACGAAAAGACCACCATTTCCTCTCTCGCACGCGAAACGGCAACGTTCAGTCTTCGCCAACCGCCCGCCTGATTCAAGGGGCCGAAATTGAGGGAAACCCTGCCCTGTTTGTCAGGACCGTAGCAGACGGAGAACAAAATAACGTCGCGCTCGTCCCCCTGTACGTTTTCAAGATTCTTAATAAACAGCGGTTCTTCCCGATCGTACGCCGCCTCCTCCAAGCGTTTTTCGAGGATCGCCTGAGAGAGCCGACGCTCGATATAGTCCTTTTGCACGCTGGAAAAGGTAACGATCCCGATACTCGATTTGTTTTTCTTAGGATCGGAAAGCCGCTCGATCACCTCCGCGATCAACGCGTCCGCCTCCCCTTTATTGCGTTTGGTAAAACCGCGATCGTACACGCCGTCCTGCACGTATTCAAACCGCACTTTACTGCAAAGAGAATCGGGCGAAGGGAAGGTACAAAGCTTATTCCCATAGTACATTAGATTAGAGAACGCAATAAGACTTTCGTGCTTGCTCCGATAATGCCACGACAGTTTCCGTTGCGGCAAGCCGAGCGCAAGACAGTCGTCAAGCACGCTTTCCATGTCCTCGTTTTCAAGGTTTTCCTCGTCCACGTAATTAGCCGTGAAAAATCCCGTCGGCGGGAGCTGTTTGGGGTCACCCACGATCACCGCCGCTTTCGCCCTCGCCAGCGACGCCACCGCCTCGGCCGTCGGCATTTGCGACGCCTCGTCGAAAATCACGAGGTCAAACGCGCCGTTTTCGGGCGCAAGGTATTGCGACACCGTCATAGGACTCATCAGCATACACGGCGCCACCACCTTAATCAGCTCAGGGATCTCTTCAAACAGTTTTCTCAGCCCCATGCCGCGAAGATTGCTCTTGGAAAGCCGCCCGAAATTGACCAGCTCGATCGAAAGCGGTCCGTCTGTCGAAGGGGTGGGCAAACGGGAAATAAGGTTGTAACGGATATTGTTTCTCGTCAGCTTGGCAAATTCGTCGATTGTTAAACGGAGCGCCTCCGTTTCCTCCTCCACGACTGCCGCGGAAAACCGCGACAGTACGGGATCGAGCGGCAAATTCGTCTGCAAGAAATTTTTGTAAATGTTCTTTTCAAAACTACCGACGATATTTTCTCCCGTCACCGCGCCGTTTTCAAGCGCGTCGGTGATGAACCGCAAGCCCTCTTTTTCAAGCGTTTCTGCCGTACGGCGGTAAGTACACCAGTTGGCAAGCATATCAATATTGTCAATCAACGCGCCCGCCTTTAAAGTGTAATATTCGAGCACGTCCTCTTCGGGCACAAGCGCGCGCTCGGCAACGGTGATCCCGAGGAACCCGTTTTCGGCGGTACGGAAGCTTTCCACCGCACCGCTCAGCCCCTTTAATACGGGCGAGGTGTATCCGTTCGCCGCGCGAATACACATACTGTTAAAGCTGTCCGCGTTATAATCCATAAACAGCGACGCGCAAAGGTCGTGCAGCGCATACAGATCGGCGAGGAAATTTTTACGAGCCTTGAAATAATCCACTTTTCCGAACGCGCCCGTAAAGGCTTTGGAAAGATCGGTATTTTCCGTGACGATCTCCATGGCTTTATAAATCTCGCAAACAGTTTCGAGAGCCTTGACGATCTGCCCCTCGTCTGGAGTTCCTTTCGCCACCTTCATCAAGCGTTTGACAAGCGTTTTTGCCGTCTTATCGCTTTCGTATTCCGTATTGCCCGCTTCCAGCCAAGCGGCAAGCTCTTTGTATTCCTTTTCGGCTTTAATCAGCTCGCGGAAGTGCTTAAAATACCCGTCAAGCGCGTTATCCAAACGCCTATTCGCGTTATAAAAGGCAATAAATTCCTCTTCCTTTTCAAAGAAATATTTTCCCAAGGAACCGCTTTCGAGCAAAGCGGCAAGCGAATATAACCCGTCAAGCTTTTTGCGGGTGAGGGTGCTCATTCTTTGACGATAAAGCCCGAGGAAGAGCGCGATATAATTCTTTAAATGCTTAATTTCCGCTACGACCACCTCAGCCGCGCAATACACGGCGTCGCGAAGCTCGGGCGAATATTCGGTGAGGTTGACGTTGGCAAAGGGGGAATTGTGCACGCCTCCGCACTCTTTTGCCGCCGCGGCCGCTTGCACCATCAATTCCTCGTATTTGACGATCTTTTCTTTCGTCAAGCCGTCGTAAAAGGTGCTCTCGATATTCATGATCTCGGGCGCGTTCTTATTCTTTAAGCAAATGAGCAACGCCTCGTACACGGATACGCCCAAGCGACGTTTTTTATGCAGCGCAAGCACGGGCGCTGCCAGCTCGCCGCGCAGCCGTTCTATTTTTTCGCTGTGTTCGCCAAGGTAGGCTTTGCCGCTACCACCCGCAAGCGCAAGCGTGTTCGTCAGCTTTTGCAGTACCTCCGCTTTCGCCGTTTTGCCTGAGTGCAATTCCAAACAAAAATCCCCAAGCCCCAACAGGTCGAGCCGCTTTTTAACGACGGAAAGCGCCGCCTGTTTTTCGGCGACGAACAATACCCGTTTCCCGTCGTTCATTGCGTTGGCAATCATATTTGTAATCGTTTGCGATTTACCCGTTCCGGGAGGTCCGTGCAAAACGAACGTCTTTCCCGTCTGCGAAAGCGCGATCGCCTCAAATTGCGACGCGTCGGCAGGCAGGGGAAGTAAGGTGGCAGTCGGGCTAACGTCGTCCTCTTTGACACTCTCTTCGCCAAGAGGCTCCACCTCCGAGCGGTTGCCAAGCAGGGACGCGACAAGCTTGTTTTTCGAGAACTCGTCCATGTTCTTTCTAACGTCCTGCCACATCTGGTAGCGGGCGAACGAAAGCGCGGCGATATATACGTCGTCAAATACCTGCCACCCTTTCATGCCCGAAATTTCCATGCGTACCATGGCCAAAATTTCAGAAATTTTCAAGCCCTGCAACGCGCTTTCCAGCCCGCGCACGTCCACGTCGAATTCCTGCTTTAAAAATTCAAGCAAGGTGGAATTGACGGAAAGCTCGTCGTCGGAATACTGCAAGGTAAATTCGTTGCCGTAGCGAGCCTTTTTTAAAGTAACGGGTTGCAAAACAAGCGGGGCGTAATTTGCCTCGCCGCTCTCCCGCGAATACCATTTCAAAAACCCGAGCGCCAAATACAAGATTTTCGTGCCCGATTCCTCGTCCGCTTCTTTGCCTCGCCGAATCAACTTATTCGCCGCCTCTGAAAGGGCAGAAGCGGACAAAAAGGCGCGGACGTTCCCGCCCGAATTTTCAAGAACGATCAGCTCTTTCAGCGCGGAAATTTCCTTACTGCTGCCAAACAGCGTCTTTTTTTCAGCGACCTTTAACAGATCGTCCGTCGCGGGCAAAACGGTAAGCTCTCCCTTTCCCGTAAGCGCGTTCAACGTTTCGTCGGGCGAAGCGCTAACAAGATGCACCCCCACCTTTTCGGGGCGGAAATTGAGCAAAGCGTTTTTCAGCGACAAATCCAGCAGCCGACGTTCCCATTGCTTGTTTTTGGTTTGCTTGGCATCTAAGCGAAGCTTCTTTTTGGGGGTGAGATCTTCGGGCGCGGCGTCAAAAGAAAAGTCCGTTTCCTGTAAAATCTCATACCCTTTCGCCCCACGCTCTTTAAGCGGCAAAGGCAAAATTCGCGCAATACGCGAACGGCGAATATCCACGTACCGCTCGTATCCGCCCGCGTCAAGTTTCTTTTTAAAGTGCGCCTCCGAAGTGGAATAGGCGGCGTTTTTGTCAATGAATAAATCTTCAACGTCGAAAAAGCTTAAATTATTGATCCCCTCGGACGCGTATTCTTTCAAGCGGGTCACGTCGTCGGAGGCGGTGTCAAGGAAACAGCTGTCATACAGCCACACCCCGCAAGCGACCTCCCGTTCGCCCACGGCAAGCACGGGATGCATTCCCATTCGTTCGAGCGTCGCCGCGAACAAAATCGCAAGCTCCAAGCTCGTCGCCCGTTTTTCCGCAAGTAATTTCGTACCTGCCCCTGCAGAAACAGGCGCAGTCCAGTCGGCAGCCACTTTGGTAAACGCGTAGCGGCGCACACTCGCATACAGCGCGGCGATCACACGACGGACGGCGTTTTTGTCCATACCCTCGTAGCCAAGCCCGTCAAAGCGAACCTCCCATTTTTTGAGCTGTGCCCCCGTTTCCGTAGCAAGCCTTGCCGTATCGGCAAGCTTGGGGCGAACAAAAGAGGCAAGCAGTTCGATATTCCCGTGTGCCCCCTCCCAAAAATCAAAAGGCAGCGCAAGCACGGTGACGTCTTGCGACTTCACCGTCTTTTTCTCTTTTTTTAGCTCGATATGCAGAACCTCTTCCTTTACCTCTTCCAACGCGGTAAAGTACGCGGGCGACAGTACCCCTCCGAGTTCCACCTCCACCGTACTCTCAAAAGGAAGCTCTTCAATCGCTTTCACGCACGCGGCGAGCAAGCCGTTTTCGTTGGTGACGCTAAGCGTCAAACCCTCGACGGCAAAATCGGCGTCGTTTCTAATTTGCAAAGAATGGAAGAGCGGTTTCCGCGCGAAATAATCCACGTAAGAAACCACCCTCGGCGCTTCGACCGCGAGCGAAATACATTCTTCGAGTTTTTTCGTTTTCGTTGCCATATTCCTTTCCTTTTAACGGGTATAATTTCAGCTTTCTTTAATTATACTCCAAAATGCAAAAAAAATCAACGTTTCAAAGGGAAATAATCGTTTTTCCACTAAAAAAAGAGCGATTTTTCTTTCGCTCTTTTCCTATAAGTATTGCGATACGGTGTAAGACAGCTTGTCAAGCACCTCTTCCAACTCTCCAAACAGCATACAGCCCGCCGCGCGCACGTGTCCGCCGCCGCCGTACGCCCGTGCGATCCCGTTGACGTCCGCGTAACGTTTAGAACGTAAAGAAACCTTGTATTGTCCCTTTCTCATTTCCAGTAAGGACGCCGCGACTTCGACGCTATCCACGCTCAACGGAAAATCAACCAACCCCTCCGTCATGCCAACGTCCGCACCTGTCGCCGCCATTGCCTCCCTCGTTACAACGATCACGGCAAATTTGTCGTCAAAATAATAACGCGTTTTTCCCGTTACCGCCGCGTGAAGTGCAGCTCTTTCCTTGGGCTGCTTTTTGAACAGCTCGTAAGCAAGCCCGCAGGTCTGTGCCCCCGCCCCCGTCAGCTCAGCCGCCAACGAAAACGTTTCCTCCGTCACGTCGTCGTGGGTAAAATTCCCCGAATCGGACAGTAGCCCAACCATCAAATACGTCGCAATTTTTCGATCAAACGGAACACCCATGTCCTTGATGAGCGTGGCTACGTTCATACAATTCGCCGCACATTCCCGCACGAAATTCAACGCCGCAAACCGATCGTTAGAAATATGATGATCGACGTTTACCGTCGTCTTTCCTTTCCGTTTTGCCGTCAAAAATACCTCGGAAAGCGTTCCTAACCGCGCCACCTCCGAACTATCCACGGCGATCAGCACTTCCGCGTCAAAGGGCGGCTTTTTCACCACGCTCGAAAGCCCTTCTAAAAAGGCAAGGTTGCTCGGCGGGTCACTCTCGTTACAAACGTAATATTTGATCCCAAGCTTTTCAAGCGCAAGGGCAAGCGCAAGGGCGCTCCCATAAGCGTCGCCGTCCGGGCGAATATGACTAAAAATCCCCACGCTGTTCGCACTTTTCAGTTTTTCTGCGATTTCTCGTAAGGTATTCATTGATCCTCTTCGTCTTTATGGATCTTTTTAAACAGCTCGTCCATTTTTGCGCCGTACGTCATACTTCCGTCCCAAAGGAAAGTAAGCGCGGGCACGGTACGCATAGTCATCACCTTGGAAAGCTCGTGACGGATAAACCCTGCGTTTTCGTTTAAAACCGCAAAAGAGCGGAGTTTTTCCTCTTCGCTCTTTGCATAGATGCTCACGTAAATTTTCGCCGATTTCAAATCGGGGGCAACGTCCGCCTCGGTGACGGAAACAAGCCCCTTTAAATCAGGCGCTTTGTCCTTCAAGCGGCGAATAATCTCGCTGATTTCTTTTTGGTATTCGCCGTTGAGCCTTGAAATTCTTGAAGTTTTCATTATGCTTTAATCTCCTCGGTAATATAACATTCAATGATATCCCCGATGCGGATCTCGTTGAACCCGTCGATGGCGCAACCGCACTCAAAGCCGTAGCCCACCTCTTTGACGTCGTCTTTAAAGCGTTTGAGCTGCTTGACACCGCCTTCGCAAATCATAATATCCTCGCGGTAAATTCGGAGCTTCCCGCCGCGAACAATCTTGCCGTCGGTGACGTAACACCCCGCGATCGTCCCCACGCCCGTGATATTGAACGTCTGGCGCACCTCGCATTTCCCTGTAAGCGTTTCGCGAAGCTTGGGCGCGAGCATACCTTTGAGCGCCGCCTCCATGTCGTCGAGCAGCTCGTAAATAATCCGATAGGAGCGTACGTCCACCTTGGAGGTTTCCGCAAGCTTTTTCGCCTTGGTGTCGGGACGGACGTTGAACCCGATCACGATCGCGTTCGCGCTGTCCGCAAGCATAATATCGCTCTCGTTGACTGCACCTGCCGCCGCGTGAATGACCTTAATACGCACTTCCTCGTTTTTGATCTTTTCAAGCGACTGTTTCACCGCCTCCACGCTTCCCTGTACGTCGCCTTTGACGATCAGGTTCAAGGTCTTCATCTTGCCCTCTTCCACCTGTGCAAACACGTCGTCAAGGGTAACGCGGCTCTGCTGCTTAATCATGCTTTCGCGCTCTTTATTCTTTCTTTCTTCCTGTACCTGTTTCATCAGCGCCTGATCAACGACGATAATACTGTCGCCCGCATTCGGCACCTCTTCAAACCCGAGCACGGAAACCGCCATAGACGGCCCCGCCGATTTCACCGTACGACCCTTGTCGTCAAACATGGCGCGCACACGCCCCATAGTCGTACCCGAAAGGATATTGTCGCCCGTTTTCAAAGTACCCGTCTGCACGATAATACTTGCCACGGGGCCTTTGCCTTTGTCAAGCTTCGCCTCGATAATAGTACCTTTTGCCTCGCGGGCGGGGTTCGCTTTCAGCTCCTGCATTTCCGCAACAAGGTTGACGGCGTCAAGAAGCTCGTCGATCCCCATACCCGTCTTTGCCGATACGGGTACGATCATGGTATCGCCGCCCCATTCCTCAGGCACGAGGTCGTTTTCAATCAAGCCCTGCTTTACTCTGTCGGGGTTGATCTCATGTTTATCCATTTTATTCATGGCGACGATAATGGGTACGTTCGCCGCCTTGGCGTGATTGATCGCCTCGATCGTCTGCGGCATAATACCGTCGTCGGCTGCCACCACGAGAATAACGACGTCCGTTACCTGTGCACCGCGCGCACGCATAGCCGTAAACGCCGCGTGCCCGGGGGTGTCGATAAAGGTAATTTGCTTGCCTTTCGCCGTCACCGTGTACGCACCGATACTCTGCGTGATACCGCCCGCTTCCCCTGACGTAACGCTGGTGGAACGGATCTTATCAAGCAAGGAGGTTTTTCCGTGGTCTACGTGCCCCATGACCGTCACGACGGGCGCACGGGTAACAAGCTTGGAAACGTCCTCTTCCGTCACGTTCTCTTGCAGTACCTCTTCCGCCGTCTTTTCGGGCTTATATTCGAGGTCGATCCCCATATCCGCCGCCATAAGCGCCGCGTTGTCGTAGTCAATGGAATCGTTGATCCCTTTCATAATGCCTTCTTTGAAAAGGCGTTTGGTGATCTCCACCGCCGACACGCCGAGCTTTTCGGAAAGGACTTTCAAAGGAATGTCCTGCGTCGTTACGACTGCGTGCTCGATCTTAATCACGGGGATCTCTTTCTGTTTTTGTTTTTTCGGCTGACGAACCTTTCTGTATCCCGACTTATCCTCGTCGAAATCCTCCACCGTCATACCCTGCTGCCGTACGAGCGTACGCTTGGACAAAGGTTTCTTTTCCGAATACGTCTTTTCGCTATACGTCTTTTTCTTGGCAGGTGCTTGCTTGGGCGCAGAAATGGGCATAGCAGGTGCGCTTATACCACCCTGCGAACGGGCAGGTCTTGCCCCTGCGGGTCTATCGCCGCGCGGCGAGGACGCCTTTTCGCCCTGAGGGCGGGCAGTTCTTTCCCCTTGTGGACGAGCGGGACGGTAGGTCGTTTGACTCGTCGTATCCACTCCGGGAGGCGCGATATATTCACCTACGGCCTGACCGTTACGGAAATATCTCGGCGCTCTCGGTCCTGCGGGTTTTGCAGGCTCGGGCACGTACGTTTTGCTTGCGGACTTTTCCTCCGCAGGCGCCGTTTTTTCTTCCTCTTTTACAGGCTTTTTCGCAGGTGTTTCCTCTACGGGCGCCTCGTCCACGGGTGCTTCGACCACGGGCGCCGCTTTTTCCTCCGTTTTGGCGGCAGGTTCTTCCACGGCGGGAATTTCTTCCGCCTTAGGCTCCTCGGCTTTACTCTTCTTGGCTTTGGCAGCCTTTTTCTTTTTCTCTTCCGCCGCGGCCTCTTCCGCTTGACGAGCCGCCTCCTCGGCCGCACGCTGCGCTTCTTCTCTCGCCGCCTGTGCCGCTGCCTCAGCCGCCTCGCGCTCTGCCTTTTGTTCTTCGAGCACGGTCAGCTTTTTCAAGATCTCGGACAAGGTTTTTTCCGTAGACGTCAGTCTTTTACGTACCCGCCCCAGATGTTTTTCGTCCAAAAGCTCGCAGATGGCCTCTACGTTTTTATATTTAGACTCTTTCTTTTCTTTGATAGGTTCTGCCATAGGATTAGTCGTTCCCTCCACTACTCATTGATTTAAACTTGTCGCTCCCCTCGGCTGCGGAAAGAATGGCCGAGGCAAGATTTTTTTCTTTGATCGCCACCGCTTTCACGGCAGGCTTGTGCAATAATTCCCCAAGCACCCCGCCCGTCACGACAAGCAAGGGCGCGGCGAATTTCTCTTTCGCTTTTACCACCGACTTTTTAGAGCTTTCCCCAAGCTCCTCGTCGATCAGAATAAGCGCCGCTTTTTTTTGTTTTTCGATCTCGTCTACGCCGTAGACGATCTTCCCCGAGCGGATACAAAATCCGAGGTAAGCGCCGATTTTACGAATCAAATATTTTCTCCTTCAATACGCTCGTATACGTCCGTCGCCACAGGCGAGGAAAAAGCCTTATTCAGCAACTTTTTCGCGCCGAGTAGCTTTCGACATTTCTCGTCGGCGCAAATATACGCGCCCCTGCCCGCCGCCTTTCCCGTCGGATCGGAAAAAATCTCCCCGTCCGCGTTCTTGACGATACGGAGCATCTCTTTTTTCGGCTTCATTTCCCGACAGGCAATACAAAGCCTGAGCGGCGTTTTCCCTTTTGCCATTATTCTTCGCTCTGCCCCTCTGCCGCCTCTTCAACTTCCTCTTCGGCGGCTGCCTCGGCTTCCTGCTCTGCGGCAAGTGCCAACGCCTCGGGCGACGACGCGCTCTTCACGTCAATCTTCCAGCCCGTCAGTCTTGCGGCAAGTCTTGCGTTTTGCCCGTCGCGACCGATCGCCAAGGAAAGCTTGTCGTCGGGCACGATCGCCATCGCGCTCTTTTCTCCGCGTACGGTAACGGAATTAACGGTTGCGGGTGACAACGCCTTAAAGATAAAGGCAAGCGGGTTCTCGTCCCAAAGAATGATGTCGATCTTTTCGCCGCCAAGTTCCTCCACGACCGCATTCACGCGCGAGCCTCTGTTACCTACGCACGCGCCCACCGCGTCCACCTTCGGATCGGTGGAAGCGATCGCGATCTTCGTTCTATGTCCCGCCTCTCTGGCTACCTCTTTAATTTCGACGATCCCCTGCTTAATTTCAGGCACCTGTTCTTCAAAGAGCTTTCTCACAAGCCCGGGAGCGGTACGGGAAACGACGATCTGCGAATTCTTGCCGCTGTTTCTCACCTTTTTGACGAACACTTTGATACGATCGCCCACGACGTAACGTTCGGTCAGCACTCTGTCCTGAGGCGGCATTACCCCCTCGATCTTCTTTTCGCTCAGCTCCACGTACACGTTTCTTTCGTCGATCTTGCGGATAACGCCTTCCATCAGCTCGCCCTCTTTATCGGAGAAAGCGGAGAAGGTGCTGTCGCGTTCTGCCTCGTGCAGCTTTTGCAAGATGACCTGTTTTGCGGTCTGCGCGGCGATACGGCCGAAATCCTTGGGTACGAACGACTTGACGATGGTATCTCCCACGACGTGGTTAGGATCAAGCTCCTGCGCCTCTTCAAGGGAAATTTCCTTATCTTTGTCCTCCACCTCTTCCACGACGTATTTTATCGCCTTGAAATTGATGGTACCCGCTTCGGGATCGAGGTCTACGATCACTTCGGCGCCGCCGTCAAACTGCTTTTTGTAAGCGGACGCGAGCGCGTTTTTAAGCGTTTCCAAAAACGCCTCTTCGCTAATTCCTTTTTCTCTTACCAAATCGGAAAGAGCCGCAAAGAATTCCTTGTTTTCCATATTAGTTTCTCCTGTTGATTTTTTCCGTTATTCAAATTTGATCGCCCTGCAAATTTTCGCGATCTTATTCAATTCCAGCTTAAAGCTTTCGCCACCCTCTTCTAAGGTGACGCAATTCCCGTCGTAAGCGACAAGCTTTGCCTCAAAGAGCTTTCTCCCTTTCATAGGTGCAAAGAGCTTGACTTCCACGTCCTCGCCCATACACTTATCGAAATCCCGCTGCGTTTTAAGCGGCCTATCCAGCCCGGGGCTGGACACGTTGAGGGTGTACGGTGCGCCGAAAGTAGGGTCCAACTCGTCAAGAGCGGGGTCAATTGCACGGTGAAAGGCCTCGCAGGTATCCAAATCCACGCCGCCCTCCACGTCGATAAACGCGGTAAGCGCGGGTTCTCGACCCTGTTTAAATTCCACGTCCACAAGCTCTATTTCCATTTCGTCGGCGATCGTTTGTAAAAACGCCTTAATCTCTTCGATCGGCTTAATTTTCATTAATCTCTCCTTAATACGACGATTGAGAGTGGCAAGCCACTCTCAATACTCATCATCTGAATTATTAAGCATTCATATTATACCATTATCCTTTGCAATTTGCAAGTATTTTACAGCAATTTTTGGAAAAAAGTTTCCGTTTCCGTTTTCTTTCTCCAAACGCGCTTTTTCTAAACGGGCAAACCGCCCTTGGCTTTGACAAGCTCCATAAAGATTTTCGCCGTCACCGCCGCGTCCGAGTACGCTCTATGATGATTGAACGTAAACCCGTAATGTGCCGCAATCGTATTCAGCTTATAATTCGCAAGCCCCACACCACGCAAAACTTCTTGCGCAAAAGCGACGGTATCAAACGCTCGGTTGGTAAAGAAATACCCGTTCTCCCCGCCGTAATATTTAATAAAATCATAATCGAAATTCACGTTATGCCCGACGAGATACGCTCCGTCTACAAACTTGAAAAAGTCTGCCACCACCTTATCGACGGTGGGCGCGCCGCGAAGATCCTCGTCGTGGATCCCCGTCAGCTCTATAATTTTGGGCGAAAGCTTATCGGGGCAAGCGACGAAGGAGGCAAATTTTTCTTTCAGCTCCCCGTTTACGATCTTCACCGCGCCGATCTCAATAATCTTGTCCATTTTTCCCATAGACGGCTGATGGACAAGCCCCGTCGTTTCGAGGTCGAACACGACGAAAGTATTTTGCGTAAGCACGGCGGGCTTAAACGGATTATCAAACAGCCCCGCTTGCGTATAATCAACGTACTCCTCGGGGAAAACGGTGTGATAAAATTTAGGCACGGGCTTACTCTTTTTCGCTTGCGGCTCAAACCCCTCGGGCGGGTTTCCGTAATTGATACGCGCCGCCTTAAAAGAAACGCTACCGTTGTATTCTTCGTTAGAGCCGACGATCACGATCCCGTCGCCCTGTTTAAGCTCCCGCACCTTTTCCACCGTCGCCTTTTTGGGGAAATAGGTACACCGCAACGTCCCCGAGCCGTCCTCAATCGTGACGGAAAAGCGCGATTTTTCTACGTCCGTATTCGTCTTTTCGTCGTGCTTTATATACGTCCGCTCCTCGATATACGTCACGCGCCCGCACACGGCAAAGGTCCCGTCCGCCAAAGCGACGTCGGCAATATATACCGCCTGCGTCGGCAAAACGTCCGCGCCGTCCAAGCGCTTAAAATTCTCGATCGGGAAACGCCGCACCTCAGCCGCGTATTCCTCCTCCTTGCTCTCAATCACCTCGTCGAGAATGGCGGTATCCCGCTCCCGCTCGACGATTTTCACGTTCCCGTAAAAGGCACCGCAATAACCCGTTTGTAAATAGGCACTCACCTCGTCGAGAATACGACCCGACGAAAAGAACGGGCTATCGCCTGCGGCGATCTCAAAATAAAAATTCGCCCCGCTTTCCAAAAGCTGAATTTTAACGTCCTCCTTTTGCAAAAACGCGGAGGCGGCGGGAAAATTCTCGCAAACAAATTTATAAATACGGCTTCTAAGCCCCTCTTCGTCAGGCACACGCTTAACGATCCGCACCGTGGCGATCAACGGTTTAGGCAAAAAGGAAAAGGAAATTTCCTTAGCCCTCTCCTCCTCTTCTTGTGTGTACGCCCGATCGGTAATCAAACAAAACTGCGCCGTAAGCGCCCGCTTATCGACGGTGATCGAGCTTAACACGGCGTGCTTTAAACCGTTCAGCTCCCGTATTTTTTCCAAATATTCGTCCGTTCTGTTCATTCCAGCAATCCTTTCAGTTCCTCAAAAAAAGCAGTCCGCGCCTCGGCAAGCGACACCTTTTTAAACGGTTCCCCCTTTTTAAAAAGCAAGCAACCGCCCTTGCCGCCCGCAATCCCAAGGTCGGCGTCTTTCGCCTCCCCCGGACCGTTAACAACGCAGCCCATTACGGCAATTTTCGCCTTTTTCTTATACGGTTTGACAAACTCCGTAACCTCGCGCGCAAGCGCCATACCGTCCCATTCGCATCTACCGCAAGTAGGACAGGAGATCACTTCCACGTACTCTTCTTTCAAACCGCACGCGCGCAAGATATTTTCCGCAGCGTACACCTCTTGCACAGGGTCGTCCGTCAGCGATACGCGGATCGTATCCCCAAGCCCTCTTAATAACAAGGATCCGATCCCGACGGCGCTTTTTACAATCCCCGCCTCCGTCGTTCCCGCCTCCGTCACCCCAAGGTGCAACGGGTAATTACAACGATTTGCAAGGAGCAGGTACGCGTTCACCGTTAAAGGCACCGAGGACGCCTTCACGGAAATCGCAATATCCTCCACCCCTAACTTCTCCAAAATACCAACGTTATACAGCGCGCTTTCGACAAGAGCCTCCGCGCTCCTGCCATACCGAGCCAAAAAGGAGCTTTCAATGCTCCCCGTATTCGCACCCACACGGACGGGAATTTTATGTGCTTTGATACAGTCGGCGACAAGCTTAATTTCCTTTTCCCCGCCGATATTCCCCGGGTTAATTCTTACCTTACTCGCCCCATTTTCAATTGCCGCCACGGCAAGCGCGGGGGAGAAATGAATATCAGCCACAATCGGGAGAGGACTTTTTGCCGCAAGCGTTTTCATTGCCGCCGCGTCCGCCTCGTCAGCCACCGCCACACGGACGATCTCACAGCCTGCCGTAAAAAGCGCCCCGATTTGCCCAAGCGTCTTTTCCACGTCCGCCGTTTTCGTCGTGGTCATGGACTGTATTTTAACGCTTTCGCCGCCGCCCATAGCCACGCCGCCAACGAAAATTTTTCTCGTCTTGCTCCTATCAGTCATGTCCCTCTTTCTTCTCCTCTTTCGCGCTTTTCATGATTTTTTTCAATTCGGACATAAACGACGAAAGATCTTTAAAGGAGCGGTACACGGACGCATAGCGCACGTACGCCACCTCGTCCACCTTTTTCAGGCGTTCCATAACCATTTCGCCGATCGCCTTCGTCGTGATCTCGCTTTCCATACTGTTGTATACCTGTTTAGAAATATCCGCCACCATATCGTCTATCACGGACATAGGCACGGGGCGTTTTTCACAGGATTTGATAATCCCGTTTCTCACCTTTTCGGCGTTATACGACTGCCGAGTTCCGTTATTTTTGACAACCAGCACGGGGCTTACCTCGATCGTTTCATAGGTCGTAAACCGTCTACCGCAGGAAACACATTCTCTGCGGCGACGAATGGTACGCCCGTCCTCAGCCGAGCGGGAGTCAATCACTTTACTTTCCGTGCAATCGCAATACAAACACTTCATCTCTTCTTCCCCTTTCTTTCGCGAATGGCTTTCACTTCCTTTTCATACCCTCTGTCGTTAGGCACGTAGTATACCTTGTCTTTCAAGGAATCGGGCAAATATTGTTGTTCGACGTAGCCCCCGTAGTTATGCGGATACTTATAATTATTCTTTTCCGCCTTGTCCTCTTGACTACCGAACGAATTGTCCTTTAAATAGGGCGGGATATTCTCGTCGCGAGCATTCACCGCGTCCGCTTTCGCCGCATACATGGCCTCCACCACCGAGTTGCTCTTCTCCGCCTCGCATACGTAAATAATCGCCTCGGAAAGGGGAATCATTGCCTCGGGATACCCGATCCTTTCTAAGGCGTACAGCGCGGAAGTCGCGATCTGCAACGCCCTCGGGTCAGCCATGCCCACGTCCTCGGCTGAATGTACAACCAGTCGCCTTGCCACCAGCATCGGATCACACCCCCCCTCGATCAAACGGTGAGCGTAATAAAGCGCCGCATTAGCGTCGCTCCCGCGAAGCGACTTACAAAAGGCGGAAAGGAAATCGTAATAGCTATCCTCGTTGTAGGCAAGTGCCTTACGCTGAATACTCTCCTCGGCGTCGGCGAGGGTGACGTGTATCCGTCCCTCGGCGTTCGGTTTGGTCGTCAACGCCGCAAGTTCGAGGGCATTATACGCCGTACGAAGATCGCCGCCCGCCGTCAGCGCGATATGCGCGATCGCTGCGTCGTCTGCCGTGACGTTTAATTTTCCAAGCCCTTTCCGCCGATTTTTCAACGCCGCGTAAAGCGCCTCTTCAATGTCCTCTTTCGTCAGCCGTTTAAACTCGAACACCCGACATCTCGATACGATTGCAGGGGTCATAGCCGCGTATGGATTTTCCGTCGTAGAGCCGATAAAAATAATAGTCCCCTGTTCAATCGCAGGGAGTAGAGAATCGCTCTGCGTTTTAGAAAAACGGTGACACTCGTCCAGCATCAAATAGGTGCGTTTGCCGAACATTTTTAAATTGTCCCGCGCTTGATCCACCGCTTTTTTTACGTCCGCAACCCCCGAATTAACGGCGTTAAGCTTGACAAATTCCCCGTTGGTGTGCAAGGCAATAATATTTGCAAGCGTCGTTTTGCCAACCCCAGGAGGGCCCCAAAAAATACAGCTTCCAAGCTTATCCGCCATAATCGCGCGGCGCAAAAGAGAGTTTTCGGCAACGATATGCTTTTGACCGATAAACTCGTCGAGCGTGTTTGCGCGCATACGCTCCGCAAGCGGCTTCGCCGTTTCTTCGTGATTGTTAAAATCAAATAAATCCATATGCTTATCCTTCGATCAGTTGTCGAATTTTCTCCGCATTTTTCGTACCAAGCTCATACCCTGCTTCGTAGGCAAAATCCAAATTCTTAAAGGAGTATTGATTCATATCTCCAAGCGTCGGTTCCAACCAAAGATCGTACCGTTTCCGATTGCTCTTTTTATATTTCGCAATGCGCTCGTTGTCGATAATTTCGATAATATCCGCAAGCATAACCATAGGGCTGGGACATTTTTCCCTGATCGGTTTCCCGTTCATGACGTCCACGGCGATCACCACCTCCGCGCCCATATCCTTGACCTCTTTGACGGGCACACGAGTAAGCACCCCGCCGTCCACCAAGCGCATACCGTCCTTTTCCATGGGCTTGAAAATAGCGGGAATACTCGACGACGCCACGACAGCGTCCACAACGCTTCCCTCGTTAAATTGAACGATTTTTTGCGAAAGCATATCGAGCGCCACGCAAGAAAAAGGAATTTCCAGCTCGGAAAAATCCAACTCGCCGATATAACGGGCAAGAATTTTTCGCATTTTACGGGTGTCAAGAAATCCTCCCGGCTTATTCGTCACGTCAATCAAATCGAAAAATCGCAGGGAATTCACCGCTCGGCGCATCTCCGACGCTTTCATACCCGACGCGTACGCTGCCCCGACAACAGACCCCATAGAACAGCCGCTGATGAAATCAGGCCGCAAACCCGCCTCGTTCATAGCCTGCAAAAAACCGACGTGCGCCACTCCGCGCGCACCGCCGCTCCCGAGCGCAAAACCGAGCGTTTTTCTTGTTTTTTTAAGATTTTTCCTTTCCATCGCCTACCTCTTACTATTTTATATGTAAAGAAATATACGTCAATACGCCCCGAGCAGCTTACATTCGAGCGTCTTTTCTTTCACTTCACCCAAAAGAGCTTTTGCCTTTTCAGAGGCGACGTCGCAATCAGCCTCGATAAAAAAACGATATTCCCCCGGCCTGTTTTTGACGGGGCGGCTCTCGATTTTGGTCATATTAACGCCGTAACTGGCGATAATGGAAAGCAGCTCCAAAAGGCTCCCCGGGCGGTGCGGACAAACGGCGGTAAAGAACACGCGGTCGCTGTTTTTCGGCATCTCCCCTTCTCCCTTTTTGACAAGCAGAAAATGGGTAAAATTATTTTTTTCGTCAGAAAGGCACTCCTCGCCCACGACGAACCCCTTTCGTAAATTTTCCGCGTGCGCCCCTGCGATCGCCGCGCTCTTCCCCGACTCGTCCTCCATGGCGCGCGTCAAGCCGAACGCCGTCGATTCCGTTTCCCGCAACGCGGCAAACGGCATACGCGTACTTAAAAATTCCGAGCATTGATCAAGTGCTTGACGGTGCGAATATACCCTGCCGATCTCCTCTATTTTTACCCCCGCTTTATAGATCAAGCGGTGATCTATCCGCAAAATATACTCCTTGACGGCATACAGTCCGTTCGCCTCTTGTAAAAGATCAAGATTTTGGGAAACGCCGCCCTGCAAGCTGTTCTCAATAGGCACAGCCGCCGCGTCCACCTTTCCCGACGCCACCGCGCCGAGCACCTCGGGGAAATTGCGAAAAGGTACACATTCGTTCCAACCGCCAGCAGGGGCTACTTCCCCTTTCAAAAATTCCTGCGCCGCGAGGTGAGAATAGCTCCCCTCGGGGCCTAAATACGCAATTTTCATCAGTCTTTCTTCTCCTTACACCTGCGCCGCAAGCTCCAACAGCAGCCGTTCGGTATCCGCCCAACCCAGACACGGGTCGGTGATCGACCTTCCAAACACCTCGTCTTGCGCCTGATTGCCCTCTTCGAGAAAGCTCTCGATCATAAACCCCTTGACGATATTTTTAAATTTCCCGTCAAAACGGCGATTTTGCATCACCTCTTGGGCGATACGGATCTGCTGGCGGAAATTTTTGCCCGAGTTGGAATGATTGCAATCAATGACGATTGCGGGATTTTCCAGCTTACTTCCGCGATAAAATTCTTCCAGCCGCATCACCGTTTCGTAATGGAAATTCGGCACGTCATTGCCCGCTCCGTCCACGCCGCCGCGAAGAATGGCGTGCGCGTAAGGGTTTCCGTCCGAACGCACCTGAAAGTTACGGTATTTAAACACCTGCGGACTTTGCGCCGCAAAAATGGAATTGACGAGTGCGGGAATATTGCCGCTCATAGGATTTTTCAAGCCCACGGGCGCGTCTACGCCGCTTGCCACCTGACGGTGGAGTTGATCCTCCACGCTCCTTGCCCCCACCGCATGGTAGGATAAAAGATCCTCCACGTACGCCGTATTTTCGGGATAGAGCATTTCGTCTGCCGCCGTCAATCCCGACGCGTTGATCGCCGCAAGATGCAGGGCGCGAATACTGCGGATCCCGCGTACGATATCCGCTTCCCCCGTAGGGTCAGGCTGTAAAAACATTCCCTTGTACCCCACCCCTTTCGTCCTCGGCTTGTTGGTGTATACCCTCGGCACGATCACAAGCTTTTCCTTGACCTGCTCGTTCAGCCTTCCAAGCCGACCGATATAATCGAGCGTCGGCGCCGATTCGTGCGCCGAGCAGGGGCCGATCACGACAAGCATTTTTTCGCTTTTTCCCGAAATAACGGCGCGAATTTCCTCGTCGCGCGCCGCCTTAATTTTTTTCAGCGCGGGCGTCAACGGGGATTCTGCAATAAACTCCTCGGGTTCGGGGATATAATTTTGCTTCTGTAACATATGCCTGCCTCCTCAGCCGTTCAAAGGTTTCCCTTGGGGAAATTTTCGATAAATATATTCCTTTACCTCTTCGCTCACGTACTCGTCGATAGGAGTTTTAAACACGAGCGACGAGCGCACAATCGACGAGCTGACGTGCAAAAGCTCTTGCGGGCAGGGCAGGTATACGGCGATAATATCTCCGTCTAATTTCCTGCTCGCGTAAAAATCGGCGTTCTCGTAATCAAAATCGGTGCCGTTCCTCAGTCCGCGGACGTAGTAGCGGGTGCCCTCTTTTTTCAAAAATTCAGCCACCGTACCCGAAAAGCTCTCCACGCGCACCCTCGGTTCTCCTTGAAAATCGAGGGCAAACATCTCCCGCCGCTCTTCCAAGGAAAACAGCGGCTGCTTTTTTGGATTGACCATAACGCAAAGCACGACCTCGTCAAACATTCCAAGGCAAGCCTCTATTACGCTTTTATGTCCCAGCGTGGGGGGATCGAACGTCCCCGCAAACACGCATTTTCTTTTCTCCGTCACCGCTTACGCCTCCCCGTCCTTTTCCAAAAAGGTCAAAAACGCCTTTCCGTATTTTCTAACGCTCGTGATTTTCAATCCGCTTATCTCCTCTTCCAAGGGCTTATCCCGCTCGAAAACGATTACGCCGCCCTCGGCAAGCAATCCAAGCTTCGCGATTTTTTTCACCGCCTCCACACCCACCTCCAAGCGGTAAGGCGGGTCGATAAAAATTAAATCGAAGTTACCTAAAAGCCGCTCCAAACAGGAAAGTGCGTCCTGATTAAAAATCTTGACCTCCTCTCCTACGGCGATCTTTAAAGTCGAAAGGTTCTTTTTCAAGATCGCCACGCTATCCTTGGAAAGGTCGTTGAACACCACCTCTTTCGCCCCACGCGAAAGACATTCCAGCCCGAGCGCGCCGCTCCCAGCAAACAGATCGAGCGCCCTTGCCCCCCGCACTTTAAGAGCGAGGATATTAAAGAGCGCCTCTTTCGTTCTGTCCGCAGTCGGCCGAACCGCCTCCCCCGAAAAGGAGGCGAGTACGCGACTTCTAAATTTTCCGCCGACAATCCTCATTTCTTTTTCTTGGGCTTGGTGCCAGGCAGCCCGCCGTAATTGATCTTTTGCGGTTTTTCCACGACGGCGCGAGAGGCTCTGTCCGCCTCCTCCTGTTTTTTCACCGCCTTATTTCTAGCCGCGTATGCGCCGACAATATAAAACACGCCGCTCAAAATCACGGGGAGTGCCGCAAGCGCAATGCTCCAATAATAGCTCACGGCCATGCCGCCCATGTTGAAAAAGAAGAACGGGAGCACCGACCAGCCCGACAAAATGAGCAGTACGAGCACCGTAACCGCAAGCCCGATAGGAACGGTCTTTTCCTCGTTTTGCGAAAGCATGATGGCGTCGATATCCGCCTGATACTTGCCAAACACGATTCCCGTCGCAACGACGAGAAGAACAATGATCCAAGGCGCCACAAACCCTTTCCAGTAGCGAAATTCTTTTTCCTCCTTGTGCGAGGAAATTTTCATGGTTGACCCCATTGCCTGCGCCGAACGGCGTTTCATGTTGCCCGAAACGAGCATTTCATAGCCTTGGGTACCGCTTGCAAACATTGTGAAAGCGTGATAAGCAAGCGCCACCGCCGCCCCACCGAACACCCACGCCGCGCGGGTGCCCGTCATGCCCGTGGAAAATTCCCCTTGAAAGGTGGTCATGAACACGATCGAGCTAACGCCGAAATACATTAAAAGCGCCACAAAGCTGCTTTTCAGCCCCTCCCAAACGTGCTTCCAAAATTTAATCCAAATCTCTTTGATTACGTCCATACTTTTCTCCGTTATCTTTGGTTTTTTTTCTTCGGGAGCGTCCGTTTATTCGCCGTACAGCACCCTATGACAATGCTCGCACTCGATCGTGCCGCCGCCTTTAAGCTTACTAATCTCGGCAATGGGCGGCTCCATACTGCAAAACGGACAACGACCCAAATTGATCGCCCCAAAGACGGGGAAAATTTTCTCCTTTCTCTTGGTCTTGTAGCGGGTAAGCACCTCTTCTTCCACGCCTACGGACGCAGCTTTCAGTTCCCCGTCGATCTCCTTTTTCGTCGCTTCCTTAGTCGCCTTGTACGCGTTGAATTTCTCGGAGGCCTCCTTATAATCCTTTTGCTTGCCCTTGACCTCTTGCTTTAACGCCTTGTATTCCTCGTCCGTTTCCTTGATCCGTTTTTCAAGGGAGGCGAGGTCGGCTTTGATTTTCCGCATTTTTTCAAGCACGGAATTCGCTTTCTTTTTATAGAACTCAATATCCGCGCCGCCGTTTTCCACCAGCTCGTCAAGATTCTCAAAGTCTTTGAGCGTTTCTTCCGTCGCCAAATACTTCTTGGTCAGTTCGACAGCTTCCGTTTTCAAGCTCGCCGCCTTTGCTTCGAGGGAATCCAGCTTATCCTGCGCTCCCTCCATGTACTTGCGGAGCCGTAAGTACGCCTTGCGTTCTGCGCTCTCCGAAATTTCTCTTTCGAGCGCGAACATTTTTCTGTCGATCTCCTGATACGCCAAAATTGCCTGTAAGTTTGCCATAAATAACTCCTTTCGTCAAAGCATCTCGGCGTCTTCGTGATACACGCAAGATACCTCGCCCCTTTGACTGATTTTTTCATAATATTTTTTAAATCCATACGCCTCTGAAGCGTAATGAGTGAGCGCCACCGCCGCCATACCCTCTTCGATGGTAAGCGCAATCAAGTGGTGTTTCCAGTCTGCCGAAATCACGACGTCCGCGCCCTGCGCCTTCGCAAACGCGATCGCCCCTTCGTCCACGCCCGCGCCGCAAAAGCTCGCCGCTTTTTTAATTTGCTTTCCGTCGTCGCCAAACGCCCAAAGCTTTTGCGTGCCAAGCACCCTTTTCAAACCCTCGCAAAGCTCTTGCAAGGTAGCCGTTTTTACCTCGTACGCCCTGCCATAGCCCCCTTGCGAAAGAGGGTGCATAACCGTTTCTTTGTTCGCCCCGTCCTTTCCCGAGGCAAGCGCCACGGCAACCGCAAGGCTTTCGTCGATCCCGCCCACCGCGGCGTCAAGGTTCAAATGCATGGAAATCACGCTGATCCCCGCCGCAATGCAATCGACTAATTTCCCCTCCAACCGTTTTACGGGCGAATAGATAGCGGGGTGATGGGTCACGATCAAGTTCGCCCCCACAGCCTTTGCCTTTTCGATAGCCCCCACGGAAAGATCAAGGGAAAATAACGCCTTTTTCACCGCTTTGCCCGTATCGACGAGCACGCCGCTGTTATCGTACGCGCCAAACGAGGCGCAATATTCGTCGCTGAGCGCCTTGGGCGCATATTCGTTAAGTACTCCGTAAAATTCCTTTACCGTCATTTTTAAGTACCTCTTCCAACCGTTTCTTTCTTGCAAGCAGCTCTTCCCTGCTCGCCGCCGATAAATTTTCCGCGGCTAAAAACCGCTCGGTGTCCGTCAAAAGCTTTCTCACGCGGGCAAGAAAGTCCTCCCCACGCACCGTCAAATTTTCTTTTCCGAATTCAAACGCAAGCTCGTCATACGTCTGCCGTTCACCGCCTTGCGCTCTTCTTCCAACAATCACGTCGTAATATTTTCCGTCCGCAAAAAAGGTAAAATCCCGTTCGATATACCCGCCGTTTTCAACGAGCCAACGCCGCAGCTTATCGGTATTGAGCATAGGCTGCAACACAAACCGCTTAGGCACAAAGCCGTGGCGTTTATCGGATAAAATTTTAATAATTTCCGCGCCGCCCATGCCCGCGATCACCACTTCGCCCACGTCTTTTTCCACGCCCGCAAAGCCGTCGCCAAGCACGCACTCCGCCCGCCCGTTTTCGACGTACCACCTAAGCAAGGTCGCCGCCTTTTGTAAGCTGCCCTTACTGACGTCGGACAAAATCGCCTTTTCGCATAAGCCGTTTTTTAGCATATATTCGCTGCAATAGCCGTGGTCGCACCCCACGTCCGCAAAGACGTCCGTCGGCGCAAACAGCGAGCAAAGCAGGTCTATCCGCTTTCCGTAGCTCAATTGAGGAAATCCTTTAATTTTTTACTTCTCGACGGGTGACGAAGTTTACGAAGAGCCTTTGCCTCGATTTGACGGATACGTTCACGGGTAACGTTGAACTCCTTGCCCACCTCTTCGAGGGTACGGGGCTTGCCGTCGTCCAAGCCGTAACGGAGCCGCAACACCTTTTCCTCTCTCGGAGTCAGCGTATCAAGCACGTTCAAAAGCTGATTTTTGAGCATAGTGAACGCCACCGAGTCGCTGGGCGTCAACGTTTTTTCGTCCTCAATAAAGTCGCCGAGGTGGCTATCCTCCTCTTCGCCGATCGGGGTTTCCAAGGATACGGGGTCTTGGGCGATCTTTTGGATCTCCACCACTCTGTCCACGCCCACGCCCATTTTTTCAGCGATCTCCTCAGGCGTCGGTTCTCTGCCCAGCTCCTGCAAAAGCACGCGCTGCACTCTCGTCAATTTGTTGATGGTTTCCACCATGTGCACGGGGATACGAATGGTACGCGCCTGATCGGCAATCGCGCGGGTGATCGCTTGGCGAATCCACCAAGTCGCGTACGTAGAGAATTTAAACCCTCTTTCGTAGTCGAACTTCTCCACGGCTTTCATAAGCCCGAGGTTGCCCTCTTGGATAAGATCGAGGAAAAGCATACCGCGCCCGACAAAACGCTTTGCAATGGAAACGACCAAACGGAGGTTGGCCTCGGACAGCCGTTTTTTGGCAGCCTCGTCCCCCTCCTGCATCTTTTGCGCAAGCTCCACCTCTTCGTCCGCAGACAAAAGGGGCACGTGCCCGATATCCTTCAAATACATCTTGACTGGGTCGTCAAGCCCGATATCGGAAAGCGCCTGTTCAAACAGCTCGCGATCGCGCGCGTCCTCGTCTACAATCTGGATCCCCGCTTCTCCCAGCGACTTATACACGAAGTCAATCTGATTAGGGTTGGTGTCATACTTTTCCAAAATGTCACAGAGCGCGTTCGTGGAAATGCTCCCTTTCATTTTGTAATTGTTGATGATCCCGCTTAAAATTTCATTCAGTTTCTGTTCGGAAATATTCAATGTTTTTTCCTCCGTTGATCCTTCTACGGTTTCCCGTTTATTCTTTCGCCTTATATTATGTTATACCCAAAACGCCGTTTTTCAATCATTTTAGCGTTTTTCCGCGCCTGATCGCCTCGCTCAGCTCCTTAGCGATCTGCTTGCGCCGTTCGTTATCCGTTTCCGCTGCATACGCCTCCGTAAGCAGAGCAACCTTCTTTTCCACCTGCTCCTTTTCCAAAGCCTTAACGCTGTCGGTGAAAAACTTTTCCGCAATTTTGCCCTCGATCTCGCTCGTTAAATCAAGCAATTTGTTCAGCTCGGGCAGCTCGGGGTCAAGAAATTCAAACAGCGCACTCGGCCGTATCCGCTCTCCCGACCTTTCGCAAGAGAGAATGTACCGTGCCACCGCCGCGTGCACCTCGTCCGAAAATTCCAGCGTAGACAAATCAAACCCTTTCGTGTACGGTTCCGAAAACAGCTTAGCCGCAAGCACGAACCGCGCCGCTTTCATATTCTTATGATCGTGCGCCGCCGAGGCGGAAAATTTCACCTCTTCCTCATACCCCGTCGGCAGCTCCGTAGCCGGCAAATTATTGAGGTCGCGTTCAAGCGACTGATAGGTCACCCCCGTCCTTTCCCGCAGCTTTTTGAGCAGCTCCTCTCTTACGCTTTCGCTTTGCTCCGTCCTGACGATTTTGAGCGCCTCTTCGATAAAGCGACGCTTGTCCGACGCCTCCGACAAATCGTATTTGCGTTCAGCGAAATGAATACGATAATCAATGAGCGGCATAGCCTTATCAAGACAAGCCTGATAAGCGTCCGCGCCCTGCTTGACGACGTCGTCGGGGTCCTGTCCCTCGGGAAGAGGCACCACCTTTACCGTCATGTGCTCCTCTTCGAGGATCCCCAGCCCGCGCAAGGTATTCTTCTGCCCTGCAAAATCGCCGTCGTAGCTGAAATAAATATTCTCGCTATACCGCTTTAAGAGCCGTGCGTGCTCCTTGGTGAGCGCCGTACCCATGGACGCGACTACGTTTTTAAAGCCCGCTTGATATAGGGAAATGGTATCCATATATCCCTCTACCATAATCACGCTCGTGATCGGCTGCTCCCGTTTGAGCTTTTTCAACTGATTGATGTTGTACAGGATATTCCGCTTGTTAAACAGCAGCGTTTCCTCGGTGTTTTTATACTTGGCGAAATCCGCTTTTTCGAGAAGTCGCCCGCCGAACGCCACCACCTCGTCCATGGCGTTGATGATGGGGAAGATAAGCCGCCCGCCCTGTGCGTCGTAAAGCCTACCGTTCTTTTCTCCCAACACCCCGCTGTCTTTGAGGTCGGCTCGGCTATACCCCTTTCCCGCCAAATAGTCGGGGAGGGAATTGAAATCGAGGGACGCGCCAAGCCCGAATTTTTTCACCGTCGTCGGTGCCAAGCCGCGGCGGGAAATGTACTGCAAATGCGGATCCGCCCGCCGATCGCCGCTATATAGGTTAGCCAAATAAAATTTTGCGCTATCCAGCAAAATCTTGGCGAGTGTATCCCGTTTCTTTTTCATGGCTTGCGCTTGCTCGGTGTCGAAATTCGTTTCGGGAACGGACATTTTCGCCCGCGCCGCAAGGATACGCACCGCGCCCATGAAATCGGTGGACTCCATTTCCTGTACGAATTTGACGACGTCGCCGCTCACCCCACAGCCGAAACAATGATAAAACTGATCGGCCTCGTTAATGGAAAAAGAGGGAGTTCGCTCGTGATGAAAAGGACAGCACGCCCAGTGGTTCATACCCTTACGGTCAAGCGAAACGTACGAGGACGCCACCTCCACGAGGTTGTTTTTCGCTTTCAACTCCTGCATGAACCGAGGGTCGAAGCCCTTTGCTCCGCTCATACCGTCACACCTCCCAAAGAGAAAGTGGGCGGGATAAAGATGTCCTCGAACACGCTGATCGCGTACCTGTCCGTCATGCCTGAAAGATAGTCGCAAACCGCCCGTTCCTTGCCGTATTTCTCCATTAGTCTTAAATAAGGCGACGGCATCTTTTCGGGGTATTTCGAGAAATATTCAAACATCTGTGTAAGCATACGCTCCGCGCGCTCTTGCATAGATACGTTGGTGAGCTTGTACACCCGCGCAAACATAAACGACCTAAGCTCCCAAGAGGCTTTTTCAATTTCCTCCGACATCCTCACCTGATTTTTTCCGTAGGAGTTTTCGTAAATATCCGCAAGCGTCGTACGAATACGCTCCGACGTTCTGTTACCAAGCGTTTCTACGGGGCCTTTGGGCAGGTCCTCCGCCTTGATGACCTTTGCCCGAATGGCGTCCTCAATATCGTGATTGATATATGCGATCCGATCCGCCAGCGAAACCGCCGCCCCTTCAAGGGTCATGGGCTTTCCCGTGCTCGTATGCTGCAAAATGCCGTCGCGCACCTCTTGGGTGAGGTTTAACCCCTTGCCCTCCTTTTCAATCACGTCCACGACGCGCAAGGATTGCTCGTTATGCTTAAAGCCAGTCGAGGAAAGCTGCGACAGCACCTTTTCTCCCACGTGCCCGAACGGCGTATGCCCAAGATCGTGTCCAAGAGCGATCGCCTCCGTCAAGTCCTCGTTAAGTCCAAGAGAACGGGCAATCGAACGGGCAATCTGCGACACGTCAAAGGTATGCGTAAGCCGAGTAATGTAATGGTCGCCCATAGGCGCAAAAAATACCTGCGTCTTATTCTTTAACCGTTTGAAGGAATTACTGTAAACGATCCTATCTCTATCCCTTTGGAAATCGGTACGGAATTCGCAAGGCGTTTCCGCCCGCTCTCTCCCGAGCGTATCCTTGGATTTTTTGGCGTACGGCGAGAGAAAACGCTCTTCACTCTCGAAAATACGCGCCCGCACCGTCTGTTTTTTTTCGCTTGCCATTACCGTTGTCCTCCTTCTTATTTTTAATCTACGACGCGCTACCTCTTTTTTCCTCTTTTTTTGCAAAAATATTTTTCCCGTTTTTTATAAAAAAAACGAACGGGCGTTTTTAATGCCCGTCCGATCTCAAAAAGCAAACGTACCCGCGCGATTTTTACTTCTTTTCACCCGCCGTTACGCGGCAGTAGCCGCGCGTTCCTCTTTTTTCTTGGTGCTGACGTATAAAATTTTCAGTTTATAAGAATTATACCGTAAAATGAGCAGCGACGGTAAATTCAACAACACGTTGACAATCGCGACGGGCAGAGAAAATGCAAGCCACGGCCGCGGCAAAAACGGCAAAGGCAACAAAATTAAAAAGCCGATCAAGCAGCTAAAAAAGTGCCCCACCTCGCCGTAGCGGCTTTCAAGCAAAAACCGTTCGAGGTACGCAAGGCTTTTCGGTTCGTCCAGTTTATTCTTGCGAAAGCCGGTAAAATGCCCGATCTCGGGGATCCTGTCCTTCCATTTACGAATTTTGAGCTTTTCGTAAAAGCGTTTTTCTTTCGCATTCACCTCAAAAATTTTCGCCTCTCTCGGCAGCCATTTGGCGGGCAGCATACGAGAAACGCTTGCCGTCAGCGCGTCCAAAACCACCACGGCCGCCGTAGCCGCCACCGTCCACAAAAGGGACTGGAAAAAACCGTAGGGCAAAAACGCCGTTTGCATCCCCGCAAACACCAACCAACAAATTGCGATTATGATGATATATAGCATTATTTTTTCCTCAGTAAATCAGTTTCTCGCCATACGCCTCTTCGTATTTCTTCACGCACGCCGCGTACGTTTCTTCCATCATCTTTTCCGCGCCAAGCTTTTCCCCAAGCGTCAAATCGGGATAAACGGGCGGCAGGATATGCACCGTATGCCGCTGCACGGGATAGCCGTCGCCGTCCTTTCTCGTCGGGTCGTCTTGCATAGTGATAAACGTCGGCAACACAGGCACCCCCGCACGGTATGCCATTTTAAAGCCCCCCACCTTGAACGGACGGGGCTTTTTATAATTCCACCACATCTCCTGCTCGGGGTAAATGAGTATACTCTCGCCACCCTTTAAAAGCTCGTTTACAGCCGTCATGAAATTGATCATGGTGCGGCGGTTTCGCGAAAGAGGCAGGGTATTGCAATGGCGAAAAAAGAACCCGTACAGACCGGGGAAATTCGTATAATTCCCTTCGCGTATGATTTTATACAAGTACTTCCTTGGAAGCGCCTTGCGTATGCAATGAAAGACGATATAATTATCGAACGCGGAAAAATGATTACAGGTGACGATCGCCCCGTTTTTCAGCGCGGAAAGGTGTTCCTCTCCCGTCACCCCGTCAATCACCATCACGTCCTTTTTAATCAGGTTTAAAAAATATCTGTCCGCAACGGCGTTCGCCAAGCGCGTTTTTAATCGACTGGAAAATTTTTTGTTTAAATAATCCACTTTGTCGGGCGTAAGCTCGGGGGCGGGCGGATCGTCCTCCACGGGTTCGTTCCATTCCCCGCGCTCTTCCCGCTCTGCGATCCTTGCAAGAACCTTGCGCCGATTTTCAGAAATTTGGTTTGTTTCCATACCTGCCTACCTTATTTTTCTATTTTTGCCCCTTTGAGGCTTCCTCTGCTCCTACCCCGACGCAACAATACTTCGTTTTGGTCGTCGGGCAATTTTCAGCAGCCGAACTTACAGTTATTCGAGGAGAAAGCCGCGGTGAACCATGTACGGTTCAACAAGGCTTTCGACGAAGCAAAACGCAAAATTCGGCGCTCAAAATAGGTTTCACTCATTTTGTAACGGCTACCGTGCGGAGGTAATTATTCGGGCTGTCCGCCTCGGCCTGCGCGAGCGCAAGAAGCTTTTTCCCGCCCTCCTCGTCACACTTCGCACGCTCGGGCGTGAATTCGAGTTTTTTTGTTAAAATCAGCTCGTAAAAGGGCGTTTGACGCGCAATTTCCCAGAAATATTCCTCATACAGCACTCCGTCGTAATGCCACGGTTTCATACAAAGGTTGTAATGAATAAGCTTGGGCAGCGTCTTTTCTCCGCCCGCCGTCGGCATTTTATTCCATTCGCTCCCATAATAGAACACCTTATCCTTACAGATGAGGTTCAAACAGTCCTGATCGGGTGCAACGATAAAGTCGTAGCTACTCAAAACGCCGTAAAAGGTTTTATAAAAGTCAAGAGCGCGAAGCTCCTTTAAATTCATAACGATCACGCCTGAATTGAAATAGTTTTCAGGCTCGATCCCGAGCGCGTTTTTAACGTATACGCGGAACTGCGGAATCCCCGCCACCACCTCGTCTGCCACCGCACCGATATAATTGTCACCGATCTCCTCGTCGTACAGCTTGGCAACGTCCGCAAGCAGCACCGTGTCGCAATCCAAATAGATCGCCTTTTCATATTCAGGGAAAAGGTCGGGAATGAACAAGCGGAAATAAATGGCGCTCGTGTAATAATCCCGACAGCGCATAACGCCTCTGATCTCCTCCGCCTTTTGGGAAACGTCGGTGAACGAAACGCTAAAATTTTCCGTTTCCATTTCCTTTACGCGACGGGCATTCTTTCCCAGCTCCCCCGTGTATAATACGTGGATCGCGTACTTACGCTCGGCGTCTAGATATTTCTTCATAGAGGCAAGCGTTACCCCCAGAAAGGGCATGTAATTTTCATCCGCCGCAAAAAAGACGGGTACGGTTTTTTCGTTTTTCATAAAATCCTCGCTATTTACGCGCTTTTTTTCACGCGTTTCTCCGTCGGCAAAATTTGCCAACGCTATTTATTTTACGAAAATCAAAAAATTTTTCAAGCCTTTGAACCCGTTTTTTTCTCTACTTGCCTTTTTTTCACTCTACTCGTCGGGAAACACTACTCTACCCACAGTAGAATTTCTTTATTTTAAAGGGGTTTTTGCCCCACTTCTTTCATAAGCCCCGTTTCTCTCCGTCCGCATATGTCTAAGGACGCAAACGACGAAAAAAGAGAAAAATACTCCTTTTTTTCTTAAAAAATCTATTTTGTTAAGAACTTTTCAAAATCTCTACTGAGGGTAGAGCCGTGCGAAATAAAAGGAATTTCGGCGTATGCACAGGCGGGCAAGCGTAAAGGGAAAATGAATTCTCGCTACGCGAGAGGACATGCGCCGTTGGCGAAGACATGCACGCTACGCGTGATTACATGCGCTTACGCGCGTTGTGGAAGTATTTTATGATTTCCGCAACGAATTGCAACGCAATTCAATTCACGCCCGTAGGGCAATTCACGCACACGGAGTGTGCAATTCACGAAATCGTAGATTTCAATTCACGCACGGCAAAGCCGTGCACTTTACGCCTCCAAAAGAATGGTCACAGGGCCGTCGTTATGCTGTTCGATTTGCATATCCGCGCCAAAAATACCGCGCTTTACCGCAACGCCGTAGCTTTCCAGCTTTTCTGCGCCAAAGCGATACAATTCGTCTGCGCGCTCGGGGCGTTCGGCAAGAGTAAAGCTCGGTCGATTTCCGTGCGACGCGTCGCCGTACAACGTGAACTGCGATACAAACAAAACCTCCCCGCCTACGTCTTTCACAGAAAGGTTCATTTTTCCGTTTTCGTCCTCGAAGATACGAAGATTTGCAATCTTCTTTGCAAGACACTCCGCCTCCTTTTCCGTATCTCCCGTTTTCACGCCGAAAAAGACGACAAGCCCAAACGGGATCTCCGAAATCAATTTTCCGTCCACCGAAAGGCGGGTGGCTTTTACTCTTTGTACAACTGCTTTCATTTTTTCACCTCATAAAAATCAACTAAGTGACGTGACAGAGCCAAAAAACTATACAACAAAACGCAGGATAAGAAAAACAAATCCTGCATTTTGCAAAAAAAACTATTTAACAGTTTCGGGTATTTACGCTTTTACACGCTCCATATATTCGCCCGTTCTCGTGTCGATACGAATAAGCTCGCCCTCTTCCACGAACATAGGCACCTGAATCGTTGCACCCGTTTCCACTTTCGCCGCCTTCATAACGTTGGTGGCCGTGTTCCCCTTTACGCCCGGTTCCGCTTCGACGACTTTCAAAACGACGAAGTTTTCAGGCTCGACGGAGAACGCTTTCCCATAAAGGAATTTCACCGTAACGGTGTCGTTTTCCTTGATATATTGAAGAGCGTCTTCCACCTGATCGTGCGTCAAATTTTCCTGATTCCATTCTTCGTCCATGAATACGTAGAATTCGCCGTCGAAATAGGAATAGGTCATCTTCTTCGTTTCTACTTGCGCCGTTTCAAGCTTGGTGGTAGGGTTGAACGTTTCGTTGGACAACACCTGCCCCGTTACAACGTTCTTCAAGGTCGTTCTTACTAACTCCGCGCCCTTACCGGGCTTTACGTGCTGGAATTCGGTAACGGTGTATACGCCGCTCTTGTACTCAAAAGTAGCCCCTTTACGAATATCGCCTGCTAACATCTGTGCCATAACAATTTTTCTCCTTGTGCACTATTTTTTTCTTTTATAATATGAGAAGATTTCTGTCCGTTTCCGTCATAAAACTCTTCACTTTACCTTTTTCAAAAGTCACCGTATCCTCGATACGGATCCCGTATTCCCCCTTGACGTATACCCCCGGTTCATCCGAAAATACCATGCCGTCTGTAAGAGGGGTGGTTCCCTTGGGGCTTACGCTCGGGTATTCGTGGATATTCAGCCCGATTCCATGGCCGAGAGAATGAGTGAACAGCTCGCCATAGCCCCGCTCTTTTAAATATTCCCGCGCGATCGCGTCTACCTCCGCGCCCGTCATGCCGCTCTTCGCCCTTTCCTTCACCAGCTCGTGCGCGGCAAGCACCGCCGCATACGCCTTTTTGAATTCTCCGTGCTTTTGATCGTCGCCAAACAGAAACGTCCGTGTGATGTCCGAGCAGTATCCGTTGACCTTACACCCGAAGTCAATCAAAATTTCGTCGCCGAATTTGAGCTTGGTTTCCCCCGTTTCGTGATGAGGCACGGCAGCGTGCGCGCCGAACGCAACGATCGTGGCAAACGAGGTGCCTTGCGCGCCGAGCGTACGCATATAGTATTCGAGTAGAGCCGCAACCTCCGCTTCCGTCATGCCCTCCTTAATTTCGGGCAACAGCTTTAAAAATGCGCGCTCCGCAATCTTACAGGCAAGACTGATATTTTCTATCTCCCACTCGTTTTTTACGCCCATAGCCTCGGCAAATTTTTCGTCGATATTTTGCGTTTTTACGCCCGCCTTTTCAAGCGTTACGTGTTCGCTATGCGCCGTCCAGTCGAAGGAAACGCCCACCTTTTCATATCCCGCAAGCCGCGTCAACAGCTCCTTTTGCGTATACAACAAGGGGGTGACGCAAGTCCCCGCGAACAGTTTTTCCGCCGCTTCAATATACCGCTTGTCCGTGTACAACGTCGTGCCCGTTTTATCAACCACCACGCAACCGTTCTCCGCCTCGAAGCCCGCAAGATAGCGAAGCAAAACCTCGCTTGACGCATACACCGCGTCACAGCCCGAAAGCCGCAATACTTTTTCACCGTTCGTCAGTACCATAAGTCACCTTCTTTACTATTTTATCAAAAATTTTCCCTTTCGTCAACTATACGGCGCGCATTTCCTCCCAAAAATCAAAGTCCGTAATAGATTTTTTTCATCTCAGCCGCGTCCCGCGTCTGCGTTCCCGCCGATTCGCTCACGATATACGGCTTTAACGCAAGGTCTTTGAGCGCCGCTGCAAGCGGCTCGAAGTCAGGGCCGTACACCTCGTCCTCAAAGGTAAGATGTTTGATCTCCCCTTTCGCCGAATACATAATCTTGGAAAAATGGATATGGAAATTCACCATTCGTTCGTAGCCCAACCGCTCGATCATATATTCGAGGCGCGATTTATAATCCTCACGCGTTTTTAAAGAGCCGCCCTCCCGCGCGTTGATATGCCCAAAATCCACGCAAGGGGTGAAGATCGGGTCGATCTCGCAAAACGCCGTCACCTCTTCTACCGTGCCGATTTGAGCAAGCTTGCCCATGGTTTCAGGACACACGAGCATATCCGAAAGATCGTTCAAATACAAGTAGTCACGTAAAATTTTCAAGCGTTCCTTTGTAAGCTCTACCGCCGCCGCTCGCTCCGCTTTGCCCTGCGCCGCAGGGTGAAACACTACCCGCTTGCCGCCCATGAGCTTACACGCTTTCGCCGTATCCAACACGTAGCCGTAGGATTTTGCCGCCATTTCGTCGTCGGGGTTGGCAAAATTAATAAAATAGGGCGCGTGCGCCGAAATTTCCACCCCCTCTTTTTCAAACGCCGCGGCAATGGAAATCGCCTTTTCCTCGCTCATACGCACGCCGCGCCCAAACGAATACTCAAAGCAATCCAACCCGCGCCCTTTCACAAACGCCGCCGCCTGTTCGGTATGCGTACATCCGCTTGCGTGAAATTCCTCACACGCCCCGCTCGGCCCGAATTTAATGGTTTGCGACATATTCCATATCCTCCGTAAGTTGTTTTTTTAACTGCTCCGCCCCGTCAAATTTCTTAATATCGCGCAGATATTCCTTGAAAACGACGGTGAGCGTCTTTCCGTACAAATCGCCCGAAAACCCTAAAAGACAGGTTTCCGTCCACACCTCGTCGTTGCCGAACGTCGGCCGCCCGCCGAAGTTGGTAATGCCGCGATAAGCCACACCGCAGGTCGTTACCTCCGTTCGATACACCCCCTGTTTTATGGGGAATTTTTCCTTGGGATAACGAATATTCGCCGTCGGAAAGCCGATCGTTCTGCCGACCTTTCGACCGCTTTCCACCTTGCCCGTCAAAAAAAAGTCGCCACACAAAAGAGCGTTCGCCGCCTCCACTTTTCCCGCCGACAGCAAGGCTTTGATCTTAGTCGCGCTCACCTTTTCACCGTCGATTTTTAAAAGCTCCTCCACAAACGTAGACCTCCCCGCCCTTTCTTGGAGGGTGTGGACGTCGCCGCTTGCCCCTTTTCCAAAGCGAAAATCGTCGCCGCAAACGTACGCAGCAGGCGAAAATTTTTCCTCTAACAGCGCGAGAAATTCCTCCGCGCCAACGTCTTTGATCTCCTCAAAACGGGTTTCAAATACGAAATCCGCGCCAAGCCGCGCAAAGATCTGCGCCCGCTCCGTTGCCGTAAACAGGACGTCGCCCTTACCGCCGAGAATGGTCATAAACCCGACGGGGCGCGATAAAGAAAGAGCGCGCGTCAACAAACGGCGGTGCCCTACGTGCACGCCGTCAAACCCGCCAAGTAAAAGAACGCTCCCCTCTCTATTCTCTTTTTCCGTCAATACGATCGTTTTCATAAACAAAGTTTCGTCGTCAGTTTTCCTTTTCCCCCTTTCACCTCAGCCAAGCCGTAAAAGCTGCCGTCTGAAAGGTGAAATTGATAGGTGCCGTCTTTCACGCCGAGCGGCACCGTTTGTCCAAACAACAGCCGCGCCTCCTCTTTTTCCGTCACCGTAAGCCGTTTGAAAGGCAAAACGCTTTCCGTTGGAATGATTTTCTCCTCCAACTCCTCAGGCGTAATCTCCTCTCGCAAAAACCACTCAAACGGAATAGCGCGATCAATCTCAAACGCGCCGCTTTGAGTGCGTCTTAATCCGCTCATCACCGCTTTCGTGCCTAAAAGCTCCGCCATGTCCCGCGCAATCGAACGGATATACGTTCCGCCGCCGCACTCAATCTCAAAGCGGAAGGAATTCTCCGTTTCCCCTTTTCCGAGCAGTTTCATTGCGTAAATATTCACCTTTTTAGGCTGCAAGGTGAACTCCACGCCCGCGCGCGCCAACTCATAGCCGCGCCTGCCGTTCACGCTCTTCGCGCTGTACTTGGGCGGCAACTGCATCACCTCGCCGCAAAGGGCGTTCAATACCCCCTCGATTTCCCGTTCGCTCGGTACCTGCCCCCCGTAAATTAGCTCTCCCGTGCTATCGAGCGTATCCGACTCCACCCCAAACGTAAATTCGGCAAGATAGGTCTTTCTCTTTTCCAAAAAATAATTAAAAAGACGGGTAGCGTTGCCTATGCCGACAGGCAAAACGCCGCTTGCCAACGGGTCGAGCGTGCCCATATGTCCCGCAGGAAGACCGCACAGCCATTTCAGCTTATTCACTACCGTCGAGGAGGTTAGCCCCGACGGCTTATCAACACAGAAAAATCCAAGGGTTTTGATTTTCGGTTGCTTTTTCATTACCGAAGCTCTACCCCCAGTTTAAATTTCAAATTGCCGAGGATCTTTTTCACAAACCCGTCAAGCGTTTCGGGCGTGAACGCCTTTTCTGCGTTTTGATCGGGAGTGAACGTCAGCGTAAACGCCATGCTCTTTTTCCCCTCGGGCACCTGACCGCCGCGATACACGTCGAACAGCTTTGCAGCCGTCACGTATTTACAGGAGTGCATAAGCACCTCCTCAATTTCACCGCAGGTAAGCTTTTCGTCCACGATCAGCGCAAGGTCGCGTTTGACCGCAGGGAATTTCGGCAGATTTTGATATCTAACGCCGTCGTCCATGCCCTCTTCCAGAGCGCAAAGATCAAGCTCGCAAAGGTAGACTTTTTTATCAAGTCCAAGGGAAAGGGCAATAGCAGGGTCGAGTTCACCGAACGAACCCACCTCCGTTTTCTCATAGAGAACCTTTGCCGAAACCCCGGGGTGCAGGTAAGGCTTTTCCGCGCGCTCGTAGGAAAAATCTACGTGGAATTTTTCCGCGATCGCCTCCACCGCGCCTTTCATATCAAAGAAATCGCATTTCGCCCCCCAAACGCTCATCACAAGATGCTTGCGTTCCTCGGGCTGTTCGCCAGCCGCCGTATTCTTCGCAAGATAAACGTTCGCCACCTCGAACTCCCGCCCTTCGTCATTGCCGCGACGGATATTCCGCACCGCATTCATGAGCATAGAGGGCGCAAGGAAGGTACGCATAACGGACAATTCCTCGCTGATCGGGTTAAGAATTTGTACGGCATCTCTCTCCGCGCCGCCCTCAGGGATTTTCATTAAATCAAAATCCTTGGGGGAATAGAAAGAATAATTATACGCCTCGTAAAAGCCTTGCGTCTTTAACAGATTTTTTAAATGCAGTTCTTTTTTCTGCGCTTCGTTTAAGCCGCCGCCTGTAACGCTCGCCTTTTCAAGGAAAGTGGGAACGATATGCTCGTACCCGTACATACGAATAATCTCCTCTGCAAGGTCGGGATAATTGTCCACGTCGTCACGATACCCGGGGATCTCCACCGTCAGCTCGTCGCCGTCAAGCTCGGGCTTGAAATTAAGCCGCGTGAGGATAGAATATACTTCGTCCTTAGGCACCTCGATCCCCAGCAGCGCGTTGATCTTTTTCAAACTCGCCGTCATTTTGCGAGGAGTAAGATCGACCGCGCAAACGTCTTGGCAGTCGTCCGTTACCGTGCCAACGCCAAGCTCCTCGATCAAATGAAGTGCGCGCGCCATACCTACGCCGTTGGTATACGCGTCTACCCCCTTTTCAAAACGGGAAGAGGAGTCGGAGGACTGACCAAGCGCACGGGAGGTTTTACGCACGTTATCGCGCGCAAATTTTGCCGCCTCGAAATACACGTTTTTCGTGCTTTCCTTGATCCCGCTATTCAAGCCGCCCATCACCCCCGCAAGCGCAACAGGCTTTTCTCCATCGCAAATCACAAGGTTTTCTTTCGTTAAAGTAAACTCTTTCTCGTCAAGGGTGATAATCTTTTCCCCGTCGTTTGCTCGGCGAACGATAATTTCTCTACCCGCAAGCTCGTCCGCGTCAAACGCGTGCATGGGCTGCCCGAGTTCGAGCAGTACAAAATTCGTAATATCGACGATCGGCGAAATGGAGCGAAGCCCCGAAAGCGCAAGCCGCTTTCTCATCCAAGCGGGCGTTTCACCCCCCTTTACGTTCTCCACATAGTGCCCCACGTAGCGCGGACAAAGCTCGGGCGCAAGTACCGTCACCCCTACCTTTTTTGCCGTCGTCTTATTTGCCGTATAGTCCACGGCAGGCGCTTTAAAGGGTTTGCCAAGCACCGCCGCCACCTCGCGGGCAATGCCGACGATACATTGACAGTCGGGGCGGTTTGCCGTCACCGCAATATCGAAGATCCAGTCGTCCAACCCCACGATTTTACGAATATCCTCGCCCACGGGTGCGTCTTTTGCAAGATCAAGCAGTCCGTCCACGTCCGCGCCCGCATAGAAATCGTCGTTAATTCCAAGCTCCTCGCCCGAGCAAAGCATACCGAACGATTCCACGCCGCGAAGCTTGCCTTTTTTAATTTTCTTGATCCCGTCGGGATTTTTTTCCAGCGCACGTTCGTCGCTCTCCACCACCGTAGAGCCGTCGAGGGCGCAGGGAGTTTTCATACCCACGTACACGTTGGACGCGCCCGTCACGATTTGCAATTCTCTGCCGTACGTATCGCCGCAATCCACGACGCAAATTTGCATATGGTCGCTGTCGGGATGCGGCGTAAGCGCCTTGACCTCCCCAACCACTACTTTATTGACTTTTTCGCCAAGATAGGTCAGCTCTTCCACTTCAAAGCCGCAGGAAAAGAGTTTCTCCGCAAGCTCCTGTGCGGAAATATCAATGTCAACGTAATCTTTTAACCAACTGAAAGGTGCTTTCATTTTTCTCTCCTCCTTAGTCCTCGAACTGTTCCAAGAAACGCACGTCGTTTTCAAAGAGCGTCTTGATATTATTCACGCCGTATTTGAGCATAGCGATACGCTCTACCCCCATACCGAACGCAAAGCCCGTATACTCGTCAGGGTCTACGCCACAGTTTTCCAGCACGTGTCTATTCACCATACCCGCGCCAAGCACTTCGATCCAGCCCGTGCCCTTGCAAAGACGGCAACCCTTGCCGCCACATTCGCTGCAACTCAAATCCACCTCTACGCTCGGTTCGGTGAACGGGAAGAAGGAGGGGCGCAAGCGCACCTTTGTCCTTTCATTGAACATTCTTTTCGCGAATTCTCCAAGCATACCCTGCAAATCGCAAAGAGTGATCCCTTTATCCACCACAAGCCCCTCCATTTGATGGAACATGGGCGAATGGGTAGCGTCGTCGTCCGAACGGAAAACTCTACCCGGGGAAAGAATTTTAATGGGCGGATTTTCCGCTTCCATGACGCGAATTTGCCCTGCGGAGGTCTGCGTTCTCAAAAGCAGATTTTCCGCCAAATAGAAAGTATCCTGCATATCCCGCGCGGGGTGATCCTTAGGGGTATTGAGCGCGGTGAAATTGTAATAATCCGTTTCAATTTCAGGTCCCTCAAACACCTTGAAACCCATGCCCGAAAAGACGTCGATCAGCTCCTTTTTGACGAGGGTGATAGGGTGCAACGCGCCCGACTTATATTTCCGCCCCGGCATAGAAATATCAATGCGCTCCGCGGCATACTTTTTTTCCATTTCAAGCTGCTTTACAACCGCCGCGCGCGCCTCAAACGCCGCCTCCATGGACTGCTTGAACTCGTTGACGATCTTCCCAAACGCGGGTTTTTCTTCTTTGGGCAAATCTTTCATGCCACCCATGATCGTCTTTAATTCCGCTTGAAAGGACAATTTCAGCTCGTAAAGCGATCTGCCCGTTTCCGTTTTCTCCATAGCGTCCAAAATAGACGCGCGAAGACTTTCGATTTTTGCCTGCATAATAATTCCTCCGAATGTTTTCCAAAAAATAAAAACGTCGCCCCTACGCACAGGGCGACGTCAAAATCGCGGTACCACCTGTTTTCCCCGAAAAAATCTCGGGCTTGTTTTCGCTGTCACGCGCGAAACGCGGCGCTTGCTACTCCTCGTTCCCAAGCGCGGCTCCAAAGCGAAACGGTAACCTTTTCCCCCGTCCGCGATCTTTCAGCCCAAGGATCGCGATCTCTGCAAACGGTTTTTGAAAAAGCCCTACTTTTTCATTGCCTTTATTCCACTATCCATTATTATAAACGAAACGCCGCCAAAAGTCAACGCTTTTTTAGCCGTTTCCTTAGACTTTTTCAAGGGCAACGTCTTACGTACGCCTCCGAAATCGAGCAAAGAAAGCTCAGCGCGAGCGCGATCACGGAAAGGGTCGCCAAAAGCCCGCCGTTCGGGAACACGAACAGCATCACCGTCCCCAAAACCCCAAGCGCAAACGCGATACATTTGACCACGAGGGTGAATAAAAACGAACGCTTGGAGGGAAGCTCCCCTTGCGCCTGCGCCATCAGCCTCACTCCGCTGAACACAAATGCAGACACGCTCACCACATACCCCGCAGCTGCAATTAGCATACAGGGAAACCCGACGATCGCCGCAAAGCTAAATCCTACTCTCTCCTCGGTCGTTTCCCCCGCCAAGGCGTTACCCGAAAACAAATGCACGAGCATAAGCACGCTGACGATTAAAGTAAACGCCGCCGTCAAAAAATGCAAGATGGATACGACGAGCGATTTTTTACTGACAAGAATTCCCATAGCCTTATTTGTTTTTCAAAAGATCTCTAATCTCTTCCAACAAACGAGTGTTGGCGGTAGCTTTTTCCTCAGCAATACGCGCCTCTTCCGCCGCTTTTGCCTCCGCAAAAGCCGCCTCAGCCTCTTTCGCCGCCAACGCCGCTTTTACGTTCGCTTCGTAAACTGCGCGCGCCTCTTTATAGGAAAGCTTTTGTTCCTTTCTGATCTTGCGGATCTCTTTCTTTTCCCCCTTAAAATCCTCCATGGCCTTTTCTCTTGCTTCCGCAAAGCCGTTGATCGTTTTAACGATCACAAACAAAACGAACGCGATTAAGAGGAAATTAATAATTGCACTAATGAACGCGCCCCAGTCGATATAGATCGAGGCTGCCAGATCGAGCGCGCCGTCTGCACCGTACGCAGGAGAAAGCATAGTAATCGCCCCCTCTAAGCCGTCCGTGCCGATCAAAAGCGCAAGCAACCAGTTGATGATCGGTTTTAAAATGTAATTACTTAAACCGTTGACAATCCCCGTGAACGCGCCGCCGACAATAACACCGACGGACATATCGAGCACGTTGCCGCGCGTGATAAACTTTTTGAATTCTTCAAAAAATTTCTTGATACCTTTTACCTGTTTTTCCATTTTTCTTTCGTACCCCCGAATAAATATATTTTGTTATCTCTATTTTACTATATATTTTTCATTTCGTCAACGGGTGAAAAGAAAAAATCCGAAAAAATTTCGGATTTTTTCATCTTTTTTTGTTTTTTTCTCAACAAGCGTTGCTATTTGCCGAAAGAGAATTGAGCTTTTCCAAGTCGCGCGTGATGCTTTTCAGCTCGCCAAGCAAAAATTCCCGTATCTCTTTCCTATTAGCTTTGAGCGCCGCGTAGGCATACGCTCGAAAAAGCTCCCCTTCCGTTAGAATAAGCTCCTTTAAGCTATCCCGTTCGTTAAGCATAATCTCTCTTTTATCAAGCATTGCCATTTCCCCCTTTCATCTCGGACACGGGTGCCTCAATTTCTAAAAACGTCGCCAAGGTTGCCCGCCTTTTTTCATGCCCCTTTTTAATTTCTTCAAGCGCTTGCACCACACCGCTATCCGTGAGCAGGCGGGCGTAGATCGCTATCTTTTTTTCTGCGAGCGATTCCCGCTCGAACACCTCTTCCAGCGCATTCTTTTCTTGTTTTTCCATATAAAAAACCTCCCGTCAACAGCTTGCGCCGCTTTAAGGAGGTTTATCCGTTTTTATTTTTTCTTTTTACAAAAATCGCAAAGAGCTGCAAGCGGGCATTCGCCGCAAGCGGGCTTTTGCGAATGACAGATCTTTCGTCCGTGCCAAATCAACCAGTGGTGCGCTTTCGACCAGTCCTCTTTCGGAATTGCCTTTTGCAGCCCCGCCTCCACCTTTAAAGGGGTGTCGCCCTTAGCAAGCCCCAAACGGTTACTGACGCGAAAAACGTGGGTATCAACGGCGATCGCCGCCCCGCCAAACGCCACCGAATATACAACGTTGGCAGTCTTTTTTCCCACCCCCGCAAGCTGCATCAGCTCCTCGACAGTTCTCGGTACCTCCCCTGAAAATTTTTCGAGGATATCCCTCGACGCGTCTAAAATATGGCGGGCTTTATCCCGATAAAAACCGCAAGAAAAAATATAACGTTCCAGTTCTTGAGCGGAAAGCGTTATCATTTTTTCGGGCGTGGAATATTTTTTAAACAGCTCCGCCGTCACCTTATTCACCCGTTCGTCCGTGCATTGTGCGGAAAGAATCACGGCAATAAGCAGCTCGTAGGGAGAGGAATATTTTAGCGCGGGTTTAGCGTCCTTGTACACCTCGGCGAGCGCCAAAAGCGCCGCCTTTTTATCCATCGTTTTCATACGATTAGTATAGCATACTCCGCCCAAAAAAGCAATTGTTTATTTCCCGTACGGAAAAACAATTTGTTTTCCCAACGAAAAATCCATTTTATAAAACCCTTTAAAGGTAGTGTATTTCCCTATTTTTAAAATCGCCCGAACACGAGGAAAATTCTTCTCCTCAAATCGCACGCACAAACCGCAACCAATCTTCGCCTCCTTGGGCGCCGCAACCGTTTCCGCTGCAATTCCATAGCCGTTCAGTCGCTCGGCAAAATCGAGGCTCTGTGAGCGCGAACGAAATACCGCTAAAATCGACATTTTATCATACCTTCCTTTTCTTTGGAATACTATATGATATGAACGATCGCGCCTTGGAGGTTACGCGTCTATGCTCTATTTCGACCACGCTGCAACAAGCGGCTCTCACCCCGAATCCGTACTTCTTTCCGTACATGCCGCCCTGAAAAATTGCGCTAACGCAGGACGAGGCTCGCACAAGCTTGCGCTTCGCCACGCCGAAGAGGTGCTTCACGCAAGAAAATTGCTCTGTGATTTTTTCGACGGCGAAAATTACGAGAACGTGATTTTCACAAAAAATTGCACGGAGGCTCTAAATATCGCCATTATCGGCGGCCTCAAAGCAGGCGATCATGCCGTGACGACCTGTATGGAACACAACTCGGTATTACGCCCGCTTGAAGCTTTAAAAAAAGCGGGTATAATTACCTACGACGTATGCGGCTTGAAAGGCGGGCGGATAGACCCGCAAGCGTTTGCCTCGCTCGTCAAACCGAATACCAAGCTTGCGATTGTCACCGCCGCCTCCAACGTAACGGGCGCCGCCAACGAGCTTACAAAAATCCGCGCTCTGCTCCCCAAACGGGTATTTCTCGTCGTAGACGGCGCGCAGGGCGGCGGGCACCTTCCTTTAAAAATGAAAGAGGACGGGATAGACGCCCTTTGTCTTGCTGGACATAAGGGCTTGCTTGGAATTCAAGGCAGCGGCGTTTTGATTTTTTCCGAACGTTTTCGCCCAAGCCCCATACTTTTTGGCGGTACAGGCTCGGAAAGCTACTCGCTCGACCCTCCCGAATTTTATCCCGACGCCTTAGAAGCGGGTACGCTTGCCTTTCCCGCCGTCAAAAGCCTTGCCGAGGGAGTACGCTATCTTACTCTGCACGGCCACGAGATTTCCACCCGGCTTTACCGCCTCTCCGCCGCTCTTATTCGCGGCGTTAAACGCATACCTGCCTACCGCGTTTACTCCGAACCCAACCCATGCGGGATCGTAGCTCTTTCCCACAAAAATCACCCCTCCGAATACCTTTCCTTACTCCTTTCGCAAAAATACGACGCGGCGACGCGGGGAGGTCTTCATTGCGCGCCGCTAATGCACCGCGCGTTGGGTACGTTTGAAAGCGGGTTGGTCCGCGTGTCCTGCGGCTACGATACCACCGAAAAACAGGCGCAAACGCTTTTGGCGGCGTTGGAAGAAATCGCGGGAGAATAGCAAGTAAAAAAGCGGCCGAAGCCGCTTTTTTAAATTTTTTTCAATTTTTCTACGACGGATTTAAGCTGCTTTCGTTGCCCCTCGCTCAGCATAGGGGAAAATTGCGTATAAAAGGCGTCTATCTCCTCGTTGGAGAGGGTGCCCGCCCGTTTGGACTTCTCTGCTTCCGATAAGATATTCAGCCAAATTTCCCCGCTACTTTTCCCGTCGTACGCCGACGCGATCTTTTTCGTCAGCTCCTCTGCGCCCTCCGACTTTTTTGTTTTTTCACCTTGATAATTTTTAAAACTACGCACACGCTTACCTCCTCCGTTTTTTATTATTTTATGATCAATGCACCTTTTTCGTGACAGCAGCATACGATAAAGTATGGAAATTATCGTTTTGATCATGCTGTATTATCTTACGCAAAACGCCGATTTTGAAAAAACGGTGAAGCCGTTGATGGCAAGCTTAAAAGACTCCGAGCAAATGCTTGGATTTTTAAAAGAGCTTTCAAAATTTTCCGACCTCTTTTCTGCGCCGCCAAATACGGAAACAAAAAAGCCCGAGCCAACCCAAGACAAAAAAGAAGACGAAAAGAAAGAAAAACCGTCGGCGCCCACGGACGGGTTTGCCAACGATTTTATTCGCGAATGTCTTGAAAAATATTTTCGGAATTCTTAAATCTCGGCGAGGATCCCCTCGCCTTTTTTATACGATTGAAAAGCCGCCGTTGACAGGCAAATCTACCCCCGTCACGTACTCGTTCTCCTCTAAAAATAAGACGGCTTTTGCAACGTCCTCCCCCTCACCCATACGCCCGAGCGGGATTTCCGATACGATCGCCTCTTTCTCCTCTTTTGAAAAACAAGCGTTCATTCTCGTATCAATCGCCCCCGGCGAAACGGCGTTTACGCGGATTTTAGAATAGCCAAGCTCTGCGGCAAGGGCTTTCGTGAACGCAATTAGTCCCCCTTTACTCGCCGAATACACGCTCTCGCAGCTACCGCCCACTTCCCCCCAAACGGAGGCGATATTGACGATCAGCCCGCCGCCTTTTTTCAGCATAGATTTCACCGCCTCGCGCGCACATAAAAACGCGCCGCGAAGATTGACCGCCGTCACCCTCTCAAATTCCTCGATCGTCGTGTCCTGTATTTGCTTGACAAGAGCTATCCCCGCATTATTGACGAGAATATCCACGCCGCCTGTTTGAGAAAACGCCGCAAGCACCTCCCGTTCGCTTGCAACGTCAAAGCAAAGCGGGATAAGCCCCGCCTCTTTTGCGCGGTTCGCGCTCTCTTCGTCCTTAGAATATCCCACGTACACAAGATACCCTTTTTTTAAAAACGCGAGGGCGATTGAAAGCCCGATTCCACGGACGCCGCCCGTCACTAAAACCTTTTTCATCTCACACCTGCCCCTCACATTTTACCTCTAACGCCCGTAAAATTTCCTCCGCAATCGCCTCAGGCGTCTTACCGTCTACGTCCACCGTTAAATCGGAAACGGATTCGTACACGGGAGTACGCTCCATAAGAAGTCGTTGCAAACGGTCGAGCACCTTTTCCTCTTTGGACTGTAATAACGGACGGGTGCCGTCGAGGGTGAGCCGCTGCGCAAGCGTTTCTTTACTAGCACGGAGAAAAACAATTTTACCGTGATCTTTCAAAAGCGCCGCATTCTCCGCTTTTAAAACCATACCGCCGCCCGTAGAAAGGATCAGCCCGTCCTGCGCAGAAAGCTCCTTTGCGATCTGCGTTTCAAGGCTCCTAAAATAAGGCTCGCCGTAGTATTCAAAAATATCGGAAATTTTTCCGTACCGATCGACGATCAGCCCGTCGGTGTCGTACCAACGCCACTCCGTTTTCTTGGCAAGCGCAAGCCCTACCGTCGTTTTTCCACAGCCCATCATGCCGCAAAGTACTATATTCATTCTTTTAATCCCGCCTTTAACCCTACGAGCGCCGCAAGATAGCTTCCCACTCCAAGTCCTAACACAGCGCCCTTACAAACCTCGGTAAGCACGCTGTTTTTACGGAATTCTTCCCGCGCGTGCACGTTGGACATATGCACCTCGACAACAGGAATATCAATCGCCGCAATCGCGTCGCGAAGAGCGTAGCTGTAATGGGTAAACGCGCCCGCGTTCAACAAGATCCCATCGCAGGTTTTTTGTAAAAAGGCTTCGTGCAGCTTTTCTACGAGCGCACCCTCAAAGTTACTTTGATAAAATTCCACCTCGTCGCCGTTCTTTTTTGCAAACGCCCCGATTTCGGCGTTGATCTCTTCCAGCGTTTTGACGCCGTACACGCCCGTTTCACGCTTGCCCGTAAGATTTAAATTTACGCCGTTGATAATCAGAAATTTCATACTTCTTGCTCCTTTAAATATTCTTCGTACAGCCCGTCCATTTCCCTTTTAGAGGGCGATTTTTGAGTAAAATAGCAATCGGAATAATAGGCTTGAAAAAAAAGCATAGCCGCGCCGCCGACAGCCTTTATCCCTTTCGTTTTTGCCAGCCGCAAAAACTCCGTTTCACGCGGCACGTAGATCAAATCGATCGCCGCCTGCGCCCCCTCGAAGGTTTCCGCTCCCACAGGAGAAACTCCCTCCGTATCGTGCATACCCACGCCGCTTGCGTTGATGACGAGGTCGTACCCAACCAAGGTTTTCGCAGGAAAAACGCCAAGTTCTAAACAGGTTTCTTGCAACTCTTTTTGATTGCGACGGTACAAGCTCACCTTAGCACCCGATTTTTTTAAAGAAACGGCAACGCTCCTACCCGCGCCCCCCGCGCCGACAATCAAGCACTTTCTGCCGCACGGCTCTACGCCCGCCACGCGAAGCATTTCCAAAAACCCGTCGCCGTCCGTATTATACCCGACCGCCCCGTCGCAAACGACGGTATTCACCGCCCCGAAGATACGCGCGTCACCCTCGATCTTTTCCAGATATTCCATAATATCCCGCTTATAGGGGATCGTTACGTTAAATCCGTCGAAATCGCCAAGTAACCGCCGCGCCGCAAAATCAAAATTAGGCGCCGCCACCGATACCTGTTCGTATTCGAGGGCATACCCCATTTTCCCTAAAATAAAGCGGTGAATTCGCTCGCTATCAGATTTAGAAACGTCCTTACCCACGAGCGCAAGCCGCAATTTTTTTTCATTCATTCGATACCTGCCCCCCTTCAAGAAAGCTTTTCAAAGAAATCGGGGAAAGAAATCCCGCAACATTCGGCGCGCAAAATTTCTCCACCCTTCTCCGACGCCGCAAGCCCTACCGCGCCCGTCATAGCGATACGGTGATCCAAAAAGCTTTCCACCGTACCGCCCGCAAGTTTTTTCTTGCCGCGGATCACAAACCCGTCCTCCGTTTCGCGGCAGTCGCCGCCAAGGGCGTTGATCATTTCCGTCGTCGCCGTAATGCGGTCACTTTCCTTTACTCTTAATTCTTTGGCGCCGTAAATGCGGCTTTCTCCCTCGGCGAACGCGCATAAAAGCGCAATCAAGGGAAGCTCGTCAATCAGCGTAGGAATGACGTCGCCACCCAACTCGATCGCCTTTAAGTGCGAGCGTTCCACCAAAATATCCGCACGCTCCTCTCCGCCTGAAACACAGCGGTTTTTGAGGGTAAACTTTACCCCCAAACGCTCAAACGCCGTCAAAATTCCTATGCGCGTCGGATTGACGCCGACGTTTTTACAAAGCGTTTTTCCTTTCAGCGCGCCAAGTGCCATAAAATACGCCGCCGAGGAAATATCCGCGGGCACCGAAACGTCGATTGCTTTCAGCGCGCTTTTTTCCACGCTTGAACAAAGCCCGTCCGTTTTGATTTTTGCTCCCATAGCCACAAGCATTCTTTCGGTATGGTCGCGGGAGAGCGAAGGCTCCTCCACCGTCGTCACCCCCTCCGCCGATAAACCCGCAAGCAAAATCGCGCTCTTGATCTGTGCCGAAGCGACAGAAGTTTTTAAGCGTTTTCCCGTCAAACTTGCAGGAAAAAGGCGTAAGGGCGCACAGCCGTCCGTCGTTTCCACCCTTGCACCAAGCTCTAAAAGCGGCTCCGCTACCCGCCGCATGGGTCGCGAGGAAAGCGATGGATCACCGTACAATTTCGCCTCAATTCCCTTTCCTGACAAAAGCCCCGTAAGCAGGCGCATGGTCGTGCCCGAATTACCGCAATCAAGCTCCACGCCCGAGCGAAAGTCTTCACAACCGCGCACGAATACCGTATCGCCCTCCCGCTCTATTCTCGCGCCGAGCTTTCTTAAACAGTTACAGGTGGACAGGCAATCCTCGGCGATCAACGCGCCGCTTACGACCGCTTCACCGCTCGCCGCGCCGTTGAGCATAACTGCACGGTGGGTCACCGATTTATCCCCCGGGAGGGAAAATTCCCCCTCGAAACAATCTCTGTTTTTTACCTCGACCGTCATAAAAGCGCCTCCGTAATCTCGGTAACGTACTCCTTTTCAGGCAAAGCGAGCAAGTTCCATTCGCCCGCCGTTTTCGCCACCGACATAACGATTTTGCCGTCCTCGCCGTTCTTTTTATCCGATTTTGCCAAGAGCGCAGCCGCGCAAAAACGAGTAAAATCGGGCGACGACTGCGGGGCAAGCAAGAGCGCGCTTTCCACGATCGAAAGCAATTTTTCGCCGTATTCTTTTTCGCAAACGCCTCGATTGATCGCGACCACGGTTTCCGCTTTCATGCCGTACAAGACGCTTTCGCCGTGCGAAAGACCGTAAAAAAGCTCGATTGCGTGGCCTGTCGTATGCCCAACGTTAAGTGACTTTCTTTCGCCAAGCTCCCTTTCGTCGCGCTCTACCACGCCCGCCTTATGACGAATACAATCAGCCGTAAGCGAAGCAAGAAATTCCGTATGAAAGAGCTTGTCTTTCCCTGCGTAAAGCTTTGCAAAAATATCTTCGCTTAGCGCGGCGTATTTCACGATCTCGCCCACGCCGCATTTCCATTCCCGCTTGGGCAGCGTTCCCAAAAACATAGGATCGACAAGCACCGTCTGCGGCTGATAAAAGGCGCCTAGTACGTTTTTAACACCAACAAAGTCGATTGCCGTTTTCCCGCCTACGCTACTGTCCACCTGCGCCAACAAAGTCGTAGGTACTTGTACGTAGTTAATCCCGCGCATATATAGCGCCGCAAGCAAACCGCCCACGTCGCCGACCACCCCGCCGCCGACCGCGAACAGCCGCGAGGTCCTACGAAGCCCCGCCGCGATCATTTTTTCCGCCCCGCGTTGCAAAGTGATAAAATTTTTATTCTCCTCGCCCGCAGGCATTACGAACACCTCGGCGTCAGAGAAATACTCGGCAAAAAAGTCTTTATATAAGGCGTACACGTTATCGTCGGTGAGAACGAAATTTTTTTGCCCGACGGTCAAGTCGCGCAAATATTTTTGCACGGCGCCCTTGCCGATATAAATTTCCCCCTTTGCCGAGGGTGCATTTAGCGTAAGCTTTTCCATATCACAACCTATCGTACCGTTCTTTCACCTGCGCCGCCGTATCTCCGCCAAGCCGCTCTGCTACGGCGGTTGCGATCACCTCCGCCACAGCCGCCTCCGCAATAATTTCCATAGCGAAAATCGCACAGACGTCGCTCCGTTCGCTTGCCGCTACGCAAGCCTCTTTCCTCCGAAGATCCACCGTCCGAAGCCCTTTCATCAGCGTTGGAATAGGTTTCATGGCAAGCCTTACAACGATCTCCTCCCCGTTGCTCATGCCGCCCTCGATCCCGCCCGCGCGGTTGGTTTCACGATAAAAGCCCCTTTTTTCCTCAAAGAAAATTTCGTCGTGCACGGCTGCGCCGCTCTTCGAGCCAACCGCAAATCCCTCGCCAAACTCCACGCCCTTGACCGCTTGAATTCCCATCAACGCGCAGGCAAGCCTTGCGTCCAGCTTTTCGCCGTACGTCATCATACTTCCAAACCCGCTCTTCAAGCCGCGAACGCGCACCTCGACGACGCCGCCCGCCGTATCCCCCGCATTTTTCAGCGCGTTTATCCTTTCTTTCGCTCTTTCTGCAGCCACTTCGTCCAACATACCCGTTTCCGTTTGCTTGGCTTTTTTCAGCTCGTCAAAAGCATACGTTTTTTCGTCCTTGACGCCGCAAATTTCCTTGACGTAGCCGCCGATCTCCACGCCAAGCGCGGTAAGATAAGCCTTGAACAGCCCGCCCGCCGCCACGCGGATCGCCGTTTCACGGGCAGAGGCGCGCTCTAAAATATTCCGCGCGTCTTCCCACGCGAATTTTTCACAGCCCGTAAGATCGGCGTGCCCAGGGCGAACCTTAGTAAGCGCGCGCTGCGCCATTTTCCCCTCGTCACACCCACCGTCCGACATACAGTTTTCCCAGTTTTGATAGTCTTTATTATAAATGCAAAGGGTGACGGGACTGCCCAACGTTTCGCCGTTTCTTACCCCCGTCAAAATCTCCACGCGGTCGCATTCGATCTTCTGTCTGCCGCCGCGACCATACCCGCTTTGGCGAAGAGCAAGCTCGGCGTCGATCGCCGTTTTGTCTATTTTGAGGTGGGCAGGTAAGCCTTCAACGATCGCCACCAAGGCCTTACCGTGCGATTCGCCCGCCGTCGTCAAACGTAAATTTGCCATATCCCTACTCCTTATTCCGTTTCAAAAAAGTACTCCGTGCCGTCGTGATCGACAACAACCTTTTGCCCGCCGCGAATTCGCCCAAGTAAAATTTCCTCTGAAAGCTTATCTTCAATTCGACGGCGAATCACCCGTTTCAACGGCCGCGCGCCGTACTGACTGTCATAGCCCTCTTTCACAAGTGCGCGTTTGGCTCGTTCGGTGACGGTGAGCAAAATCCCGCGCTGTTCGTGTAAGCGTTTCATCAGCGACGAAATCATTTTTCCGCCGATCTGTGCCGCCTCCGCCTCCGTCAAACGGTGGAAAACGATCACGTCGTCCATACGGTTTAAAAATTCGGGACGGAATTTCTCTTTGAGCGCCTTGGTGATATTTTCTTTCATCTCCTCGTACTGCTTACCGTCCACCGCTTTGTCGTCCATATCGCTCCCAAAGCCGTACACGCCCGTACGCTCGCTTTGCGAAAGCGCCGCGCCGACGTTGGAGGTGAGAATAATGACCGCATTTTTAAAGCTCACCGTTCTACCCTTGCTATCCGTCAAACGCCCGTCGTCGAGAATTTGCAAAAGCAGATTAAACACGTCGGGGTGCGCCTTTTCAATCTCGTCGAACAGTACCACGCAATAGGGCTTGGTACGCACCTTTTCGGTGAGCTGCCCCGATTGCAAATCGTCAAACCCCGCATATCCGGGAGGCGCGCCGATCAGCTTAGATACCGCCTGTTTTTCCATATATTCGCTCATATCAAGGCGAATCATCTGCTCCTCGCTCCCAAAAAGCGCCTCAGCAAGCGCCTTGCAAAGATCGGTTTTCCCCACCCCCGTCGGTCCAACGAAGATGAAAGAGCCGATCGGACGGGAAGGGTCTTTCAGACCTGCGCGGGCACGGCGTATCGCTTTCGCCACCGCGCTTACCCCCTCGTTTTGTCCGACAATCCGCTCGTGCAAGCGCTCCTCTAATTTCATAAGCTTTTCACCCTCCTCTTGCGTAATCTGCAAAAGAGGAACGTTGGTGCGGGTAGCGACGATCGCCGCCACCTGTTCTCGGCCGATCCCCATACGTCCGTCCGCAAAACGGACGAGCGACTGCGCTTGCTTGATCGCCCGCTTTTTCTCTTCAAGCGTTTCCTTTTCTTTCAATAGCTGATTTGCCGCCGCAAAGTCCCCGACAGCCGCCGCACGGCTCTTCCCCTCTTCAAGCGAGAGAATTTCTAATTCAAGCTCCTTGACGCTCTCGTCCTCGCCGCCGCTGTAAATACGCGCCCGCGCCGCCGCCTCGTCCATTAGATCAATGGCTTTGTCGGGCAAAAATCGGTCGCTGATATAGCGAACGGAAAGCTTTACCGCCGCCTCGATCGCATCGTCGCCGATCACAATCCCGTGGTGCTTTTCGTAGCGCGAACGAAGTCCTTTTAAAATGCCGATCGCCTCGTCCTCCGTCGGCTCCTCCACCATAACGGGGGTAAAGCGGCGTTCGAGCGCGGCGTCCTTTTCGATATACTTCCGATACTCCTCAATCGTCGTCGCGCCAATCAGCTGCACCTCCCCTCTTGCAAGCAAAGGCTTTAAAATATTTGCCGCATCCATGCTGTTATCCGCCGACGCGCCCGCGCCGACGATTGTATGGATCTCGTCGATAAACATGACGATATCCCCGTCTGCTATCACGCTGTCTACGAAGTCTTTCAGCCTTTCCTCAAACTCGCCGCGGTACTTCGCGCCCGCAAGCATTCCCGGAATATCCACCGAAAGCACCGTTTTATTGTATAACTGCGGAGGCACCTTTCCCTCGGCGATCAGCATAGCCAACCCCTCGACGATCGCGCTCTTCCCCACCCCCGGTTCCCCGATCAAAACGGGATTGTTTTTCGAGCGACGGGAAAGCACCTGCACTACCTTTTCCATTTCCTTTTTTCGTCCGATCACGGGGTCAATTTTGCCCTGCTTTGCCCGCTCGGTCATATCCGTACCGTATTGAATCAGCCGTTCGTACGCGGGGCTTTTTTTCGAGCTATCCTTGGAAAATAGGCTCTCTTTCGCGGGCGCCGAATTGCCCGCACCGCCGCTTTCTTGCGGCGAGCTTGGAAAAACAGGAACGGAGAAACGGGGCTTTTCTTCCTCTTCTACGCTCTCCCCCCGCCTTTTGAACGTGCGTATTGCCATTTCCGTTTTAACTTTCAGCGTATCAACGTCCACCCCCAACTTATTGAGGATCCGCACCGCCATACAGGTACTGTCGTCAAGCACCGCATACAAAAGATGCGCCGTACCCGTCGTCATGTGCAATTCAGAGGCAAGCCCCATGGCGCGACTGAACATCATTTTGGTACGCTTGGTCATGCCCTCCTCCGTCATACGGACGTCGATCGTACGGAAAAATACCGCCTCGTACGCAGAAAAAGCCACGCCCGCGTCGTTTAACAGCCCGCCCGCTACACTTTCGGGGAGCCGCAAAAAGGCGTAGACGAGGTGTTCGCTTCCTACGTACACCGCGCCCTTTTCCAGCGTGATCTTTTGCGCGATTTCAAGCGCCTCGTTTAAATTACTCGTCAAATTATCCTTGTTTGCCATATCTTACTCCACTCTCACGATTAGCTCGGGCAAAACCCTGTGTACGATTTCCGCCCGTTGCAGGTCACACTCCCGCTCGCTCGCCCCCTGCAACCCGTTTTCGAGGCGAAAGGAGGCAGGGCGCATATCCTCCAAAAAGTCGTTGAACGCCTCGGCGTTGGGCGCGTTGAAAAACCCAAGCGCAAGCCCCAGCTTGATTTTTACCATGCCCTCCGTCAGCTCTTTCAGCGGCAATACGGCACAGTTGGTAAGCAAACCGTACGCCCGCAAACAGCCGTCCTTTAAAGCAATCTTATCCGACGCGCGCATCTTTTCCCGCTCCCGAAGCTCCAAATCACAAAGTTTCATGGTGATTTGCATGGTCTGATCGAGAATTTCCTTTTCGCTCATACCGATGGTGCGTTCGTTGGAAACCTGATAAGAAAAGCCCTCGGCTGCCGTTCCCTCGCCGAACATACCGCGCACGGTCATGCCGCTCGCCTTTAACGACGGCAATAAATTTTTCAAAACGTTGCTCCGCTCCAACCCCGGTAAAAACAAAAGCACCGACGCCCGCATTCCCGTACCGACGTTGCTCGGGCAAGCGGTCAAATACCCAAGCCGCTTATCGTACGCAAAATCAAGCCGACATTGTAACGCGTCGTCCAAACCGTTCATGCGCTCGTACGCGCGATAGGGATTAAAGCCCTTTAAAATATACTGCTCCCGCAAATGATCCTCTTCGTTGACCATTACCGAAACGTGTCTGTCTGCCGATACGAAAGCCGCGCCGCCCTGCCTTGCCGCGAGCGCGGGGCTGATAAGGTGCTGCTCTTGCAATAGGCGTATTTGCTGGGCGTCCGTATTCCACATATCGTATTCCACAAACCCGTCGTCGATCTCCGAAAGCGCACCGCGCACAATCCGAACGATCTCCTCCGCTTGCGCACGCTTTAACTTGACAGGGAACGGATAGGCGCGAAGATTACGCGCCAAACGGATACGCGTGGAAACGACGGTGGTCGCAATAAATTCAGGTGAGTGCTCCACTTTTCCCTCCTACGAACAGGCCGTCCTGCGTCCTTGCATATTCCTCGGCAACGGCGCGGGCGCGTTCCGTATTCCCCTCGCCGCGATAGGCCTCGTATAATAATTTCAACTCGATCAAACGGAGGTTTACGTGCTCCTCCTCCGTCGCCGCTCCCTCTTTCCCAACGTGCACCACCGCGCCCTGCATACCGATCAGCGCGGGCAAAACCGCTTTCCCGATCGTCTTATAGCATTTCGCGCAGCCGACGAGGCCGCTACGGCGAAACTCCTCCGCCTTTACCCCACAATAGGGGCAAACCTCAAAAGAGCGGCCGTTTTCCTCGCCGTCGTATTCCACAGACAAAAACCGCTCGCGATAGCACTCGAAACAGTAGTATTCCTCCTTCCGTTTCGCGCCGCTGCCGCTGACGAACGTTTTCGTCGCTTGATTTTTTTTGCATTTACAACAAAGCATGATTATTCCTCTACGATTTTCTCCCTTTCCTTTTGCGCGTTCGCCGCCTTTCTTCGCTTGAACACGGAGTAGCGGAAAAACGCCCACAAGATCGCCAGTACCTGCAACGGCACCCCGATCAAAAAGATAGGCCAAAGACTCTCCAACGCTACAAGCGTTTTCGGAATGAGCGCAATGCTTAGATACAGGCTTAAAAGCCCCGTCCAAATCAGCGTGGAAACGGACACAAAATGCAACATCTTATATTTCCAAATACAGGCAAAGACCACGAATACAATGGCGTTGATCGGCAACGCGTAAATAAACGCCAACCACCACGCCCCCTTGACGGGCAGTACTTGCAGTAAAGCAAATACGCACACCGCCACAAGCCATACGATTCCCGCGGAAAGTAGCATAATGAGTACGTGCAAACCCGTCTTCCCCTCCTTGGGCGGCACGGGCGATTTCTCCCCTACGATCTCGTTTACGGTGACGCCGTAGAGCTTAGCGAGCTGTATCAGGATAAAAATATCCGGTACCCCGCCCGCCGATTCCCATTTGGAAACGGATTTGTCCGAGTAGTTGATTTTCTCCGCAACCTCCGCTTGCGTCAGCTTGGCACGCTTGCGGAGCACGGTCAGGTTCTTTGCAATTTGTTTTGTTATTACGGTATTCTCTTCCATACTACTATCATACCATTTTTTTTACGGCTCGTCAAGCGGTCAGCTTAGAAAATAAGAAAAACTCTCTCTTATTAAGAGAGAGAATTGTATTTTTTCGTCATTTTTCGTCGATTATTCCTCCCGCGGATCCTCTACGAGCGTCGACCAGTACCGCGTAGGCATATAATTTTTCTGTTGCCGCACGTTCTTTCGCGATGGAATGGCGACCGTTCGATAGTAGTTTTTCCAAAGCGACGAAAAGGAAATTTCCTTTTCCGAAAGCGCAATCTCCGCCTCGCCCACCGCTGCCACCGTCCATGCTGAGCCGTCGTACAACCCCGCAATCGAACGAGCGACGTCGTGAATAACGAACGGAATTCCGTGCAATCTCGCGATAAAGTGAGGCATAAGCAGCTCCACCACGTCGTTATCGGGCTTGCAATGGGCGTAAAGCAGCCCTGTTGCCGTTTCCTGAAAGCGCAAAAATCCCTTTAACCTATGCACCTCCGTCCATACCTGCCCGCAAAGTTCAAGCGCGCGTCGCACAGTAGGCTCGGTTAAACGGCTCCTCGCCGCGCCACCGTAAGCCACCAACAACTTCAAATATTGAAAAGCGATTTGCGCCCCGTCCTCTAAGTTCGTCCTCAAAATTTGCAACACCTCGTTATAGCCTTGGGAGGAAATTGATCGCAGCTTTTTTTGCACTCTACCCGCTTTTTCTTCGTCCGCGTTGACGCTGATGCACTCGTCAAACAACCCGACCTGAACGTTTTTTTGCTTAGTTAAATATGCTTTTTCCTCCTTATAGGCGTCGAAAACGGCGGTAAAGAAACCGTCTGTCGTACCGTCTAAAAGGTAAATTTTTCTCATAAACTCGTACCTGCCCCCTCCTTTTACAATTCCCCAAGCAACGCCGAACGGGCAATTTCAGCCGTAGAGGAGAGCAAAAATTTCTTCTCCGTTTCCTCTGTTTTTAAACTTAAAAAGCTGTTCGCTTCGGGAAGAAATCTCTCCTCGCTCTCAAAAAGAGAGAGTTGCACGGCATTGTCCGTCCGCTCAGCCGCGCTGAGCGCCAAGCCTACCCGCTCCGTTCCCTCCAAACCATAAAATTTACCGCCGCAAGTAATAAAATGCCGCGCCCGCTTGACAACGATCCTCATTTTTTTAAGGTCCGCAAAGGTAAGTGCAGCATGCCGCCTTGCCGCCACGATTTTGTACGCCCCCTTTGCTCCGATCCCCGGCACCCGTAGCAGCGTTTCCACGCTCGCCGTATTGATCTCCACGGGAAAAAGGTGCATATTTTTAAGCGCCCACGCGCACTTTGGGTCGTATTCGGTGGAAAGATTTTCCCCCGTCCCGACGATCTCCTCACTCTCAAAACCGTAAAAGCGCATAAGCCAGTCGGCTTGATACAGTCTATGTTCCCGCAAAAGTCCTGCCTGTTTGGTCGGTAATAAGGGGTCGTTTACGACAGGGATATAGGAGGAAAAATACACCCGCTTCAAGTCGAATTTTCGATACATTGCCTCCGAAAGCCTTAAAATTTGCCCGTCCTTTTCGGGCGACGCGCCGACGATCATTTGCGTCGTTTGCCCTGCGGGAAGAAACCTCCCCGTACCTTTCAACTCGCACCTGCCCGTCTGTTTTTTCTTTTCAAGCGCAAGCTCCCGCTTTTCCTCGCTCAATCTTCCCATAGGCAAAAAGACGCTCTCTTTGCTCTTTTGTGGGGCAAGAAGCTTTAAGCTACTTTCGCTGGGCAATTCGACGTTATAGCTCATTCTGTCCACGTAGCGCGCCGCCTCCCGCTCCAACGCAGGGTCTGCATACGGGATCCCCTTTAAATGGATATAGCCGTTAAAGCGGTGTTCTTCCCGTAAAAGTTTGACGGTACGAATGAGCAGCTCCATAGTATAGTCGGAATTTTTCATCACCGCCGAGGACAAAAACAGCCCCTCTATGTAGTTGCGCTTATAAAATTCAATGACAAGCTCGCACACCTCTTCGGGGGTGACGCTCGCCCGAGGCACGTCCGCACTTCGACGGTTCGGACAGTACTTACAGTCAAATACACAATCGTTGCTAAGCAGCAATTTCAACAGCGAAATGCACCGACCGTCACGGGTAAATGAATGGCAAATCCCCCCGAACGCCGCGTTTCCTATCCCGCCCGCAACGTTTTTACGGCGCGAACCGGAGGAAGAACAGGAAACGTCGTATTTCGCCCCGTCCACTAAAATTTTCAGTCTTTTTTCATCTATCATAGTACCCATAGTGTACCACGATTTCTTAAAAAAGTCAAACATTTGTTCGATATTTTTTGAAAAAATATAAGCGGCGAATATATTTTCACCGCTTATGACGTTTTTAGAAAAGGGAAAACGGGGTTATTCTTTTGTCAAGCGACGTTTGCACCAGCTTTTTTTGCCGCAATGCGGACATTTTAAACGGCGGTGCATAATCGTGTGCGCACCCATTAAATAGGAAAACGCGTCAGGTTCAAAATACTCCCCGCAATGTCGGCACTCAAAGCCGCCCACCGTCATTTCAAGAACAGCCGCCACCAAGATTCCACCGACCATCACGACAACCGCAATCACAATCAAGAGGATTCTTACCCAAGTTTCCATTTCCAAATACCCTGCAAGCATAATAAGGGTGATCGAGGAAAGTAGCGTAATAAAGATTACGACCACTTCTAAAATCAATTTTCTTTTTGCTTCCGCCTTTTCGTTCATTAAGCTCATAATGTTTTCTTCTGCTTTTTGATGATATTGTTTTTCGTCAAGCTTTTCTGCGGAAAGCAATTCGTTGACGCTGATTTTCAAAACCTCGCAAAGCGGCAGCATTAAGCCTACTTCGGGCAGCCCGTTCCCCGTTTCCCATTTAGAAACCGTTTTATCCGAAATATGCAGCCGCTCCGCAAGCTCGGCTTGCGTCAGCCCCTCCTCCTTGCGAAGCTCTTTGATGAACCTTCCGATTTTTACTTGATCCATAAGCAGACCTCCTTTATGACGATTATACTATACGAGAAAGAAAAAGACCACCCACGCCCCGTGGAATTTGCATGAAAAACACTCTACCTTTCGTAGAGGCAGAGCGTTTTCTTTCGTAGCTTTTAATAAGCTCTTGCGTAAATAATGACGTTTTTAGCAGGTTTGCCGCAAACAGCGCAGGTTTCTTTGCTCTCGCCTTCTACGATCACGCGCGAAGTCGCCGCCGTTTCTTCCTTTACCTTATCCTCGCAAGCGCGACAGCCGCACCAGCCCGCTTTCACGAAATTCCCTTTTTCTACGGCCGCTAAAATGCCTGCCATATCGTCGGCATAAACGATACGGTTATCTCTATGCGCCCGCGCTTTTTCAAGCATATTCTTCTGAATTTCCACAAGCATTTCCTTGACGCTTGCCGCCGCGTTTTCCAAAGCAGCCTCGCTCTTTTCAAGCGTATCGCGACGGGCAAGCAGCATTTTGCCAGCCTCGATATCGCGGGGACCAAGCTCGATACGAAGAGGCACCCCTTTCATTTCCCATTCGTTGAATTTCCAGCCGGGGCTGTTATCGGACGCGTCGAGCGTCACGCGGATCCCCGCCTCCTCCAACTGCGCTTTAAGCGCTTCGCAAGCCTCGATCACGCCGCCCTTTCTTGCGGCAATGGGGACGATCACGCATTGCGTAGGTGCCACGACGGGAGGGAGCACCAGCCCACGTTCGTCGCCGTGCGTCATAATCACTGCGCCGATCAATCTCGTCGAAACCCCCCAAGAGGTCGTGTACGCGTGCTGCAAGCTGCCCTCGTTCCCAAGATATTGAATGTCGAACGCCTTTGCAAAATTTTGTCCCATGTAGTGGGAGGTGCCCGATTGTAAGCTCTTCCCGTCGTGCATCATTGCCTCCATGGTATAGGTAGCGACGGCACCCGCAAAGCGTTCCTTTTCCGTCTTTTTACCCGTGATGACGGGGATAGCAAGACAGTTTTCTACAAATTCCTTATATACGCCGAGCATGGTAAGCGTTTCCGCCTCGGCCTCCTCCGCCGTTGCGTGCGCCGTATGTCCCTCCTGCCATAAAAATTCGCTCGTTCTAAGGAAAGGACGGGTGGTTTTTTCCCAGCGCATGACGTTACACCATTGATTGACTTTCATGGGCAGATCTCGATACGACTGTATCCATTTCGCCATCATAGTACCGATAATCGTTTCCGAGGTCGGACGGATCGCAAGCGGCTCGGCAAGCTTTTCGCCGCCCGCGTGCGTGACCACCGCCACTTCGGGGGCAAACCCCTCGACGTGCTCCGCCTCTTTCGTAAAAAAGCTCATGGGGATCAGCAAGGGGAAGTAGGCGTTTTGTACCCCCTGCTTTTTAAATCTGCCGTCAAGCTCTCTTTGGATATTTTCCCAAATCGCATACCCGTACGGACGAATGACCATGGTGCCCTTGACGGGACCGTAATCGACGAGCTTGGTCTTTAAAACCACGTCGGTATACCATTGCGGGAAATCCGTTTCAATGTCTGCGATCTGTTCTACAAATTGATTTTCCTTTGCCATATTATTACCTCTATGTTCGTTCTTTTATTTTATTCAAGGCGTACCTGCCCCGTTCATTTACTCGTTAAAGTAATCAATCTTCATTGCCTTTTTCACTTTGGAAAGCATTTCTGCCGCAACCTCGCGCGCCTCGAAGCTGCCCTTTTTCAGCATCTCCCAAACGGCGGGAATATCCTTGGCAAGCTCCTCTCTTCTCGCTCTGATGGGTGCAAGCGTTTCTTGCATAACCTCGTTGAGCAAGCGCTTTACTTTCATATCCCCTAAGCCGCCGCGCTCGTAATGCGCTTTCAATTCGGCAAGATTTGCGTATTCGGGAAGATATTTTTTGAAATGCTCGTCCGTCGAAAAGGCGTCCAAATAAATAAAGGTGGGGTTATGCTCGGTGTCGCCGGGATCGGTGACCTTGATATGGTTGGGGTCGGTATACATTCCCATCACCTTACGCTTGATCTCGTCCGCGCTGTCCGAAAGATAAATACAGTTCCCAAGCGATTTACTCATTTTCGCCATACCGTCCGTACCCGGAAGCCGTAAACAGGACTTACTCTCGGGGAGTACCGCTTTCGGCTCGATCAGCGTTTCGCCGTACAGCCCGTTAAAGCTTCTGACGATCTCACGCGCCTGCTCGATCATAGGAAGCTGATCTTCCCCCACAGGCACCGTGTTCGCCCCGAACGCCGTAATATCCGCCGCCTGCGACACGGGATAGGTTAAAAAGCCCATAGGCAGGGACATCTCAAAATTTTTCTGCTTGATCTCCGCCTTTACCGTCGGGTTTCTCTGCAAACGGGAAAGAGTGACGAGGTTCATATAATAAAAGGTCAGCTCTGTCAGCTCCGCGATATGCGATTGCACGAAGATAGTCGATTTTGCAGGATCAATCCCGCAAGCCATATAATCAAGCGCCACTTCCGTGATATTCGCGCGTACCTTTTCGGGGTTATTAAAATTATCGGTAAGCGCTTGCGCGTCCGCAATCATAATATAAATCTTATCAAATTTGCCGCTGTTTTGCAGCTCCACACGGCGTTTGAGCGAACCTACGTAATGCCCGATATGCAATTTCCCCGAGGGGCGATCCCCCGTCAAAATAATATTTTTCATGCTTTCTCCTTATACTGTTCCAAACGCGAAACGAGTGATATAATGATACACTTCCCCTGCCGCATACACCGAATAGCCGTATTCTTGAAGAGGCGGCTGGTTTACGTTATCGGGCGGTTCTTGCGTTTCCAAGCAAAGCCCGTCGCAACGCCCGTAATATTTGCCGCCCTTGCCTTCCATTTTTAAAAAGTTACCCGCGTACAGCTGCACGGAGGGCTGCGTGGTAAAGCATTGCAGCTCTATCCCCGTCTTCTCCCCGCGAAGAATTGCAAACGGACGAGAACGATCTCTCCCCTTTTTCAAAAGGAAACAATGATCGAACCCCTGCCCTTTTTGCAGATCCTCGTCCGAAGACAAAAGCTCGTCGCCTTCTTTCACCGTTTTGGGAACACGGAAATCAAAGGGGGTTCCCGCCACCTTTTTTACGGCGCGCGGAATCATAGTAGCGTCCGTCGAAAGGTAGCTCTCCGCATCCAGCCAAAGGGTGTGCAACAGCGCTGAACCCGACCCTGCCCCGTTCAAATTGAAATATGCGTGGTTAGTGAGGTTGATCGCCGTCGCCTTATCCGAGAGGGCGATATAGTCTAGCGTCAACGCCCCGTCCACGAACGAATAAATGACTTGCACCTTTAAATTCCCCGGATAATTTTCTTCTCCGTCAGGCGAATACAGGGAAAGGGAAAGCTCCTCGTTCCCCGCTTTATCCGTTATGATCTCCGCTTGCCAAATTTTTTTGGCAAAGCCAACCTTGCCGCCGTGGATATGGTTGCCGCGATCGCTCGTATACAAATGATAGGTCGTGCCGTCCACCGTCAAATTGCCCTTTTCGATACGGTTGGCAAACCGACCGCAAATCACGCCAAGACTGCCGCCCTTATCAAAATATTCTTGCGGTGTGTCGTAGCCGAGCGCCACGTCAACGAGCGCACCCGCTTGATCGGGCACGACGACGCTATGGACGATCCCGCCCAAATCGAGCACCGTCACGTAGCTCTCGCCGCTATGCAGCGTATAAGCGGTCACTTCCCGCCCGTCTTGTAAAATCCCAAACGGCTTTGCCGTAACTTTCGTCTTCATTTACTCTTTTGCTCCGTATTGCGCGCGATATTCGTACATAGCGGGAAGGTGCTCTTTCCCCTCGATCACGCCCTGTTCGATCGCCTCGATAATGTCGTTCATAGTGACGACCGAGTACACGTCCACGCCGTATTCCTCTTTCGCCTGACGCACCGCCGACTTCTCGCTGTCAAGCGCCTTTTCATTTCTGTCCACGGAAATAATCATACCGACGATATCAACGGTTGCCGCCGCGGCAAGCTTAGGCAAAATCTCGCGAAGCGCTTTCCCCGACGTCATTACGTCCTCGATAATAATTACCTTTTCTCCGTCTTGAAGCTGTTTCCCAACGAACAGACCACCCTCGCCGTGATCCTTGATCTCCTTACGGTCGAAACAGTAATTGAGTTCCTTATTATAGCCGCTCGCCAAAGCGATTGCCGTTGCGACGGAAAGGGGAATCCCTTTATACGCGGGGCCTACAAGCGTTTCCGCTTCCAAGCCGTTGTTTTCGATACACGCCGCGTAGTATTCGCCGAGCTTTGCAAGCTGTTTGCCCGTCTTATAATTGCCCGTATTGATGAAATAGGGAGCCTTTCTACCGCTTTTTAAAGTAAACTCGCCAAAACGCAGAACCCCGTTATCTACCATGAAACGAATAAATTCTTGCTTATACGTAAGTGCCATTTTCTTTCTCTCCTTTATCTTTGATTGAGGGTAAGCGTTCCCGTCAATTCGGAAACGTTTTTCACGCCGTGCTTATCGCACCACGCGTCCAAGCCTTGAATGATTTTAGGCATAGCATACGGGTCGGTAAAATTCGCCGTACCCACCTGCACCGCCGTCGCGCCCGCCATTAAAAATTCGATCGCGTCCTCCGCGCGCGTGATCCCGCCCATACCGACAACGGGAATTTTCACCGCCTGCGCCACCTCGTAAACCATACGCACCGCAATCGGCTTTACCCCCGCGCCTGATACGCCGCCCGTGTTGTTGGCGATAATAGGCTTTCTTCGCTCAATGTCGATCGCCATGCCCGTCAGAGTATTGATGAGCGACACGCAATCGGCACCGCCGCTCTGCGCCGCAAGCGCGTTGGTGGCAATGCTTTCCACGTTGGGCGAAAGCTTGACCATCAAAGGGGTCTTTTTTAAGCCGCTTTTTGCGACCCGCGTCACTTCCTCCACCGTTTCAGGCTTAATACCGAACGCCATGCCGCCACTTTTGACGTTGGGACAGGAAATGTTCAGCTCGATCATGTCCACCTTTCCGTCCAGCGTTTCGCAAATCGCTTGATAGTCCTCCAAGGTCTTGCCCGCAACGTTGGCGATCACCGCCGTACCCGTACCTTTCAGCCAGTCAAGGTCGTAGTCAATAAAGTGCTTTACCCCGGGGTTTTGCAAGCCCACGGCGTTGAGAATTACCCCTCTGCTCTCCGCAATACGGGGGGTGGGGTTACCCAGCCGAAGCTCGTTCGTCAAGCCTTTCGTGGAAACGCCGCCAAGCGTTCCTATATCGTACAGTTCATGAAATTCACGACCGAACCCAAAGGTGCCCGACGCCGCGATCACGGGGTTTTTCAAAGCCACCCCGCAAAGATTTACTGATAAATTCGCCATAGTTTATTCCTCTTTCTCCGTCTTTTCCTCGCGCAGCTTCATCATCAGCGCAATCAGCGCGTTATGCGCCTCTACCACCTCGTCCACGTAATGAAACGTATACCGTCCGTTCGCCGTGATCAGCATCAATTTCCCGTAATCATATTGAAACCCGCGAGCCGAAGCACGCTTATATTCCACCTTTTGCACGGCAAGCACGGAAATCTGTTTGCCTTTTGGCAGGTAGAGCGTCTTTCCGTCCGTTTGTAAAATGACGTCGGGCGTCCTCGCCGAGAGCACGCACTCTTTTACGCAAAGCCCTACGCATACCACGCCAAACAGTCCGATCAAAAGGATAACGAACGGGTCTGCCGATTTCGGCAAAATTGTAACCGAAACCGTAAACAACGCCGCGGTGATAACGCCGACAATCGCGTACAATACGGTCATGCCCCGTTTTTTTCTCGCGAGCACCTCCATTAAAGCTCTACCTCTGTCACGTTAAAGACAGGGCCGTCCTTACACACTCTTGCTTTTGCGCCGCTACTCAAATCGCACACGCAAACAAGACAGGCACCGATCCCGCAACCCATTCTCTCCTCTAAGGAAACGTAGCAGGGGATATTTTTTTCTTCCACAAGCTTTTTGAGTGCTTTGAGCATAGGCAGCGGCCCACAGGAAAGCACGACGTCGGGGCGGTAGCCTTTTTCTAAGTCAGCCGCGAACGCCTGTACCGAGTTCATTTTTTCGCCGTAGCTGCCATCGTCCGTCACACCGACGAACTTATCCGCCTTTTCAAATTCCTCTAACCCGCACACGGCGCCCTTGTTTCTAAAACCCATGTACGCGTTGATCGTCTTTTTGCCCGCATATTCCCGAAGCACGGAAATCAAGGGAAAAATCCCCACACCGCCGCCCACGAGGGCAACTTCCTTTTCCGTTTCCTCGACGAAAAACCCGTTTCCAAGCGGCATAAGTACGGAGGTTTCCTCGCCCACTTTCATTTCTTTGAGCCTTTGCGTACCCTCCCCTTTTACCTGATAGCAAAAGGTGACGAGGTTTTCTTCCACTTTACAAATCGCGATCGGACGGCGAAGAAGATGTGTGCCGCCGACGGCAATATCCCCAAACTGCCCCGCGCGCACCTTAGTCGCCACAGGAAGCGCAAAGGTCACCGAACAAATGCCGTTTGCAATTTCTTTATTTTCTACGATAACTGCCTGATACTCTTTCATAATCTCAATAACTCATTTTCCCGATCACGGACGAAAGGTCTGCCTGCATTGCCTTACACGCCGCAAGCGCCGCTTCGTAATAGGTGCCGCCGTTTTTCTTGTATGCGCAAAGGATCCCGCGGGAATTGTTGACAACGCCCCCAAGCCCGTTTTTGCCAAAGCAGCTTTTCAGCATTTCCGCGTTCCCGCCCTGCGCGCCGTAGCCGGGGATCAGGAAGAAGGTGTGCGGCAACAGCTCGCGAAGGCGCGCCGCCTCCTGCGGGTGCGTCGCCCCTACCACCGCACCGACAGCCGAATAGCCGTACTTGCCGATCGTGCTCTCTCCCCATTTCTCTACGAGGCCACCCATGTATTCGTACACGGCTTTGCCGTTTTCGAGGACGAGGTTTTGCAATTCCCCGCTTGACGGGTTGGAGGTCTTTACAAGGACGAAAATGCCTTTGTCGTTCTTTTCACATTGTTCCACAAACGGCGCGATCCCGTCCGTACCCAAATACCCGTTGACGGTGACGTAATCGGCAGGGAAAGGCTTGTAGGCGTTTCCATTCACCTCCGTTTCGCCAAGGAAGGTCTTTGCATAACAGGACGCCGTAGAGCCTATGTCGTTACGCTTTGCATCTGCAATGACGACCAGCCCCTTTTCCGCCGCGTATTTGAGCGTTTCCTCATACGCCTTCATGCCCGCAACGCCGTACATTTCGTAGTAAGCGATCTGCACCTTTACGGAGGGCACTACGGGATACAGGGTGTCGATCAGTTTTTTATTAAATTCAAAGATACGCTCCGCGGCGTCCTCAAAGCTGACCGCCCCCGCTTTCATACCGTCGGGCAAATAGTCGAAGAGGGTGTCAAGACCTACACAGGTCGGGTTTTGCATTGCAACGATTTTTTCAATAAGTTGATCGGTAATCATACTATTCTCCTTACGCTTGATATTTGACGTCGCCGTCCACGAGGGTATATTTCACCACCCCGCGCAGTTCGTAGCCGTTAAACGGCGTATTTTTACCCTTGCTCTCGAATTTCGAGCTATCCACCACAAAGCTTTCGTCCACGTTTACGATCGTCAGATCTGCCGCCTTGCCTTCCGCGATCTCGCCGCCGTCAAGCCCCAAGATTTGCGCGGGATTGTAGGACATCTTTTCCGCAATTTCGGAAAGGGTCAATACGCCCGCCTCGTACAGGTATTTGAGGGCGAAGCCGAGCGAGGTTTCAATGCCGCTAATCCCGAACGCCGCAAGATTGTATTCGACGTTCTTGTCGTCCTCGTGGTGGGGGGCGTGGTCGGTCACGATACAATCTAACGTACCGTCCTTTAAGCCCGCCAAAATCGCCTGCTTGTCAATCTCTTCGCGAATGGGAGGATTTACCTTGGTGTTCGTATCGTAGGTGCGAACGATCTCGTCCGTCACCGAATAGTAATGCGGGCAGGTTTCCGCCGTCACCTTGATCCCCGCACGCTTGGCGTCGCGAATGAGCCGTACCCCGCTATGCGTCGAAACGTGACAGATATGCACGGGGCAGTCGAGGCTCTCGGCAAGGGCAATTTCCCGAGCGATCACAATATCCTCGCTCGCCCGCGATATGCCTTTCAACCCTGCGATCGTCGCGCTCAGTCCCTCGTTGACAACACCGCCGTCCACAAGCGATTTATCCTCGCAATGGCACAGGCATTTCAACCCAAAGCCCTTTGCGTATTGCATAGCGTTGTACATCAAACGGGTATCCTTTACCGTCACTCCGTCGTCGGAAATCGCTACGGCACCCGCTTTTTTCATACCGCCGATCCCTGCAAGCTCCTCGCCCTTTTCTCCTTTTGTGATCGCGCCGATCGGGCGTACTTTACAAAGCCCTACCTCTTTCGCGCGATTGACGATATAGCTAATCACTACCTTATTATCCGCAACGGGGTTGGTGTTGGGCATACAGCAAATTTGCGTAAATCCGCCCTTGACCGCCGCCCGCGCGCCGCTCTCAATATTTTCCTTGCGTTCAAAGCCAGGCTCCCGTAAATGCACGTGCATATCAATAAGCCCGGGAAAAACGTGCAAGCCGCTCGCGTCGATCTCCCTTTCGCCGTCACTTTCGATATAGTCCGCAATCTTGATAATCTTGCCGTCTTTCAAGAGAACGTCTTTTTTTTCGACCCCCGTTCTAAAAACCACGTTACCGTTTCTAACGATCATCTCTCTTCTCCTTTTAACAATTGCGTTCTCTGTATTCGTTCAAAAGCTTCATCAGCGCCATACGGACGGCAACGCCCGACAGCACCTGTTCCTCGATACGGCTCCGCTCGTGGTCGATCACGCCGCTCGTAAGCTCTACGCCGCGATTCACAGGCCCGGGGTGCAGCACGATTGCGTTGGGCTTAGCGTAACCGAGCGTCTTTTCGTCCACGCCGTAAAATGCCGCGTATTCCCCAAGCGAGGGGAAATTGCCCGCCTGCTGGCGTTCGAGTTGGATCCGAAGCCCCATCACAACGTCCGCGCCGTCAAGCGCCTCTTCCCTTGAAACACACAGCTTTGCCCCCAACTTGTCCACGTCCTTAGGAATCAGGGTTTCGGGAGCGAACATAGTCACCTCCGCGCCCATTTTTTTCAGACCGAACAAATTCGATTTGGCGACGCGCGAATGTTTGATGTCGCCCAAAATCGCCACCTTTAACCCGCGCAGCGTACCGAACTCCTCCCGCATGGTGAGCATATCGAGAAGGGCTTGCGACGGATGCTCGTTCATGCCGTCACCTGCATTGAGAACGCTCGCCTTTACCGTCTTTGCGAGAAGATAGGGCGCGCCTCCCATAGGATGGCGCATGACGATAAAATCGTTGCGCTGTGCGTCCAACGTCTTTCCCGTATCCACGAGGGTTTCCCCTTTCGCCACCGACGAGGTTGCCGCGGCGATATTGACCGTTGTCGCGCCGAGATATTTCGCCGCTTGCTCGAAGCTCGTCCGCGTTCTCGTGGAATTTTCGTAAAAGAGGACGGTGCAGGTCTTTCCCGCAAGATCGTCGAATTTCTTCTCTCCCGCGCGAAGCTTTGCTTTCATGGCCGCCGCAAGCGTCAAGATCTCGTCGATCTCTTCCGCGCTCGTGTCGATCAGCCCCAACATATCTTTTCTTTTGAGCATACTCTTTCTCCCGCTCTGTATTTTTTGCCGTAAAAAAGCCTTGGCGTATTTTTTCCAAGGCTAATTATACCATATTTTTCCCCGCTTGTAAAGGGTTCGAGCGGGGATTGCCACGGAAATTTTCCAAATTTCCGCGCGGGTGGACTTCCACCAACTGAAATCCCGTCTTATCACACGAAGTGAGAAGATACTCGATCCCGTCCTTTTGCGTACACATAGGAAAGAATGCAGAGCCGTGCAAATGCCCGAACACCGCCTTATCCACTCCGTACTCTTTAAAAAGCATTGTAAACGCCGACTCCTCCCGCTTTAAATTAAAGGGAGGGTAATGGACGAGCGCGATCAGCGTATCCCCCTCTTTTTTCAGCTTTTCCCCCTCGATTAAGGCAAGCCGAAAACGCTCCGCCTCCCGCTTATACAGCTTTTCGTCGCGCTCGGTAAAATCAGGGCTTCCGGGGCAAGTCCACCCGCGCGAACCGACGAACACGAAATTTTCTATTCTGATCGCGTCCGTTTGCAGGAAAAAGAACTGCTCGGTAGGAGCGGCGGCGCGGATTTTAGAAATGCCGTTCCACCAGTAATCGTGATTGCCGCGAATGAACACCTTTTTCCCTTTCAACGGCGCAAGCAGCTCCAAATCGGCAAGGGCGTCCTCCAACTTCATTGCCCAGCTGATGTCGCCGGGAATCAGCACGATATCTTCGTCCGTCACCTTTCTTTCCCAGTCGTTTTTGATTTTTTTAAAGTGATTTTCCCAACCCGCCCCGAAAATATCCATCGGCTTTTCGGAGTTCGTAGACAGGTGCAGATCACCGATCGCATAAATCTTCATGCCGTTATTATAACAGATTTTCTTTCAAAAAGCAAGAAAAAGCCGCCCGAATTTCGGGCGGCCGATAGGAAATTTTTAAGTGCCTATGTAAAGCGGTTTTAGCACTTGCCGCAACGCGGTTTCCCCTGCGGATACAAGGGCAGCTCGAAAAAGCCTGCACAAACCTCTTGCGAGTATTCCTGTAAGGGCGGAATCGCACAATAGCCGTACGAGGGAACGAGAATCTCCACGGGCATGGCGATCTTCAAAATGACCGTCACGCACACCTGCGCCGTAAACGTACCCGTTTCCGCATTGAAGGTCGCATCAGGTACCACCGCACTAACGATCGCGCGAAGCGTAAAAGGCATAATGGAGGGGGCAGGTACGTAAAGAAGCACGTCTTCGTCCATGGTCACGGTTGCCGTTGCCCTGCCGTCTACGCCGTTCGCGTCGGTGTAGAGCACCTCGACGGGCACGGACACGGTGGCTTGCACGCGCGCGCAATGCTTATCGTTTAAACGGTCGATCGTAAGATCGGTGACGGTAGCTTCCGCCTCCACGGAACGCGCGCTGACGAAAGTCAACGGGAACACGGGATTTTCGGGCGTAAAATCTTCCAACGTGAGAACGTAATTCGTAAGCTGGGTCTGTTTGATCCCTGCGTCAAAAATTTTCTCCGCTTGAATACATACCTTTTCGGTGAGGCCGTTCAACGGATTGCCCGTAATCTGGCAGGGACATTTATCCGATTGAAAATTAGAAAAAAAGGACATTGTTTACCTCCTTGTCGTTCGATTGATTACTACATTATATGCCCCTTTTTTTATAAATGGTGACGGACTATAACAGCACTCGCATACCGGGATAAAAAATTTCCGTTCCGTTTCTTTTTTCATACCCTTCCTTACTTCCGCAAAGCAGCGCGGGCGTATCCCCCGCCCTTACCGTATATAAATTCCCCGCGTCGGGCAAGTGGACGAGCTGCCCCTCGTAAAGCTCCTCCTTTAATCCGTTTGCCTTGACGAAAAAATACACGTTCACTCCGCACGCCGCCGCAAGCGACGCCGCCGTCTGTCCGCGCTTTACCTTATACCGTTTTGTTTGTAACCGTTTTAACATTCCTCTTTATCCTATGCGAAAAATTTTCTTTTATTCCCTCATATTCACAAACGATCGTTCGTAGGATAAAAATGATGAAAAAACCCGCTGGACTTTATCAAAACACTCTTCTTCTTTCCGCCCTCTCCGTGTTGGAACGGGGGCTTGGCTTCGTTTACCGTATCGCGCTTGCAAGGCTGCTCGGCGCGGAGGGGTTGGGCGTATATCAAGTAGCCGTTTCTTATTTTTTTATGCTGCGCACCCTCGGCGGAGGCGGGCTACCCGTTACGCTGTCAAGGACGGTCGCAAAAAACAATGCCGAAAACGGCGACAGAAAAAACGGAGGCGTTCTCTCCTCCGCACTTCTTCTTTCCCTATTCGTTACCCTCCCCCTCACCCTTTTCTTTCTCCTCTTTTCCGACAAAATCCCCGCTCTTGCAAGAGGCGGCGCTCCTTTAAAGCTGCTCGTCCTTTCTCTTTCACCCGCCTGTGCCTACGCCGTCATCAAAGGCTTTTTTTTCGGCAACAAGCAATTTGCCGCCCCTGCTCTTTTAGAGTTTTTCGAGGAAATTGTTATGACCGTCCTCGGCGCGGGACTACTGCTTTTAACAGGACCGTTCACCCCCGTTGGCGGTGCAACCCGCGCCGCCCTCGCCATGAGCATTTCTTGCTTTCTTTCTTTTCTTTTTTCCCTCTTCACCCTCCTAAAACAAAAATTCCGTTTTTGCCCTCCCCGCGATTTAAAGCCTCTCCTTTTCTCCGCCGCACCCATCACGGCGGTGCGTAGCGGTTCTACCCTCGTTGGTGCCGTCGTTTCGACCCTGCTCCCCCTCTTTCTCGTAAAAACGGGCATGACGGAGGGGGAGGCTCTCGCTGCGTACGGGGTGGCAACAGGTATGGTTTTACCCCTGCTCACAATGCCTATGACCATCGTCGGTTCCCTTGCCACCGTACTCGTACCCGATTTGTCCGAAGCCTATCATAGAAAAGACGCAGCCAAGCTTTCAAGAGGGGTGGAAAAAGGACTTTTGTTCACCGTTCTTTTGGCGTGCGGACTAATTCCTCTTTTCAACGCCGTGGGAGAAGAGCTAGGACGGCTTGCCTATGGCAACGAACTCGCTGGCGAAATGCTCTCTCGCTCGGGTGCTCTACTTCTCCCCATGAGCCTTTGCGCGATCACGCAAAGTATGCTCAATTCCATGGGCTTTGAAAAGCAGAGCTTTGTCTTTTCCTGTTTTGGCTCCGCGCTTTTTTTGCTCGCCGTTTTTTTCCTGCCGAACGTCTGCGGCATTTACGCGTATATCGTCGGTTTAGCCCTCGAATTTCTCCTTGGGGCAATTTGCGCTCTTGCTTTTTTACTCAAACGCTCTTCCGTAAGCAAAGCCTTTTATAAAAAATCCATCGCAGCCGTTCTTTTAGTCCTCCCGCCCTCGTTGTTTGGAAAAGCAAGCCTTGGGGTTTTCTTACGCTTTTTTGGCGAGCCGTACGCACTTTTTTTCGCCGCTCTTTCCGTCCTCGCCGTTACCCTCCTCCTGTTTTTCCTCTTCGGGCTTTTTCAAAAAAGTGATCGCGCTTGAAAATTTTTCCCATAAAAACCCGCCGCGCCCTTGACAGAAACGCATTTTTGCGGTACAATAGAAGAAAAACGGAGGTACTATTATGGGTTACAAAACGAGAGAATGGCGTGGCTCTATGCGAGTGACGCTCGATTACAACAATATGACGGAAGCCGCACTTGGCGACAAAGGGTTTTCCGACAAAAAACTGCGCTCTTACGCGGCAAAAGCAAAAGAGGCGTTTGACTACGTAAAAGAAAATCGCGGCAAAGACGAGCTGTATATGGGTTGGACGGAACTCCCCTACAATCAGGACGAGATCGTTGCCGACATTCTTGCCACCGCAAAAACGGTGAGAAAGAAATTTGAGTGCTTCGTCGTACTCGGGATCGGCGGGAGTGCGCTCGGTCCCATTATGGCGTTTAACGCGCTTTGCCATTTACATTACAACGATTTGCCTAAATACAAGAGAAAGGGTCCGAAATTCTACGTAGAGGACAACGTGGATCCCGTAAGAATGAGAGATCTTCTCGACGTCATTGACCCGACAAAAACCTGCTTTAACGTCATTTCCAAATCGGGCGCAACCAGCGAAACCATGACGCAGTATTTGATTATTCTCGACCTGCTCCAAAAAGCGGGCGTCAGCGTAAAGGACAACGTTATTTTCACCACCGACGCCAAAAAAGGGAATTTGAAAAAGATTTCCGACGAGCTTGGCGGAATTAAGAGCTACGTCCTCCCCGACGGCGTTGGCGGAAGATTTTCGCAGCTTTGCCCCGTGGGGCTTCTTCCCGCGGCGGTGCTCGGCATTGATATCAAAGGTCTGCTTGCAGGCGCGGCGTATATGGACGGACTTTGCAAAACGCCGACGATCGGCAAAAACCCCGCGCTTGCTTGCGCCGTTTTACAGATCGCCGCCATGGAAGAAGGGAAAAACGTGGGCGTCATGATGCCTTATTCCGACAACCTGAAATTCCTCGCCGACTGGTATTGCCAGCTTTGGGCGGAATCCCTCGGTAAAAACGTGCGCCTCGACGGCACTCCCTGCAACGTCGGGCAGACCCCCGTCAAATCGCTCGGCGTTACCGATCAACATTCGCAAGTTCAGCTCTACACCGAAGGTCCTTACGACAAGGTGGTCACTTTCCTGTCGCTGAAAAAATACGGCTGTGAAATGCCTATTCCCCACGGCTGTGAAAATATCCCTGACGTAGCCTTCCTCGGCGGGCATACCATGGAGGAACTGATCCAAGCGGAAAACGCCGCCACCGCTTACGCCTTAACGAAAGCGGGTCGCCTCAACTACACCCTGTGGATTCCGGAGCTTAACGCGTTCACCCTTGGACAGCTTTTATTCTTGTTCGAGCTGCAAACGGCGTATGCGGGCGCAATGTTAAATATCGACACCTTTAATCAACCCGGCGTCGAAGAAGGCAAAAAGGCAACGTTTGCGCTCCTCGGAAAAGCGGGCTATGAGGAGAAGAAAAAGGAGCTTGACCAAAAAGGCGAAAAGAACGAAAAATATATCGTATAAACTGATTTGAACGCATACCTGCCGTGGGTAATTTGCCCGCGGCAGTTTTTTTATCCCCACTTGTATAAAAGAATATTTTTACGGGAATACTTAGAACAGAACGGGCAAGCCGCTACATATACTATCAGTATGGGAGGGTTTGCCGAAGAGGTGAAAATATGACCGTAAAAAGAGGCGAACTGTATTACGCAGATCTATCCCCCGTCGTCGGCAGCGAACAGGGCGGGATCCGTCCCGTCCTCGTCGTACAAAACGACGTCGGAAACAAATACTCCCCGACTATCATTGCCGCCGCCGTGACGAGTAGAACGGGAAAAGCAAAGCTCCCCACGCATATCGAATTGCCCTCCGCTTACGGACTAGCAAAAGACAGCGTGATCTTGCTCGAACAGATCCGTACCTTAGACAAACGCAGGCTGAAAGAACGGATCGGGGAATTACCGCCTGCCACAATGCTTCGGGTCAATCGGGCGATTTTGATCAGCCTCGGTTTTCCCGTGGATAATTAAACGATTACGCGCCTGAAAAAGCGCGTAATTTTTTTTCTTTTTCGACCTATTTCCCCTCTCTTTGCCACATTTTTCATAAAAAAATCCGTTACACTATAAGAAAATAAATATATAAATATACGAGGTTTTTTTATGCACCGTTTAAAACGCTTTGAAATTTCTTCTCTCCCCATTTATCTGCTAGCTGTCTTGGCTCTACTTTCCCTTCCGTTCGTCGGTGTACAAGCCGAGCCGTTTGGGCTTGCCCTTTTATACGCCCTGCTTGCCGCAGGGCTACCGCCCGCATTGCCCACCCTAGCCTACTTTTTATCCTCTTTTTTTGAGTTCGATTTTGTTCGCGTCGCCCTTTACGGCGGACAAGCCCTACTTCTCCTCTTCACATTCCTGATCAAAAACCGCTTTTGGGGTCGCCGCGAAGGAAACGGAGTTGCTCTCACTTTCAGCGCCTGCTTTTTAGGTCTAATCGGTTTCGTCCTTTTCGCTCCTTTTCAAGCTTATTCTTTGCCTTTTTCCATTTCCTTTTTAAACGAGCCGCTTGTACAAAAGTCCTTTATCGCCCTTTTAATCGTTATGCTCGTCGCCGTTTTCACGGTGGCAATGCGCGCCCTGAAAAACAAGTTTTTGAAATGCCGTTTAAAGGCAGACGAAACGGTTTTTCTTGCAATCTCTTACTTTTTTATCGGCGTTGGATTTTGTCGGTTTTGCGGCGTGGACGCGTACATGGGGGTCTGTTTTTTCGCTCTTCTTACAATCGGTCACCTCACCAAGGATTCCTCGCCGCTCCTATTCTCCTTTTTGTTTTCCCTGCCTCCCCTCTTGGTTGCAGAGGTGAGCGTAGAACGCTTTTTCGTCTACGGCGCAGCGATTGCCGTATTCTCCCGCGCGGGACGGCTCAGCGCCGTTTGTGCCATGCTCGTCGTCTTTATCTTTTACGCATACGTAGGCGGGGTCTACGCCTACCCGACGGGCGCGCTCGTTTCCGCGTTACTGTCTGCACTACTCCCCGCTCTCCTATTCGTCATACTGCCGCAAGCCGCGTTCACAAAACCTGAAAACGCCCTTGCTTTTTATAAAGAAAAACAGCTTTCTAGAATTGCCATCAACCGAAATCGCGCGGCGATCGGGGAACAGCTCTTTGAAATCTCCGCCCTCTTTCGAGAAATACAAACCACCTTTACCGCGCTTGGCAGCAGCGATGCGGAAAGCGGCGCGAAAAACTACATACTCCAAAGCGTTGAAAACGAAATTTGCAAGCGGTGTAGCGGGTACGGTACCTGTCGAGAGGCGGGTCTAAAAAACGACCTTGAAAAAATCGTTGAAATCGGCAGTATTAAAGGAAAGGTAAGTATGATCGACGTGCCCGTCGGGCTATCGCGCGTTTGCGGACGCCAAAGCGATCTGCTCTACGCCCTCAACCGAAAATTCGCCGAATACCGCAAATATATGATGGAAGCGGAGAACGCGGCGTGCGGCAGACAGCTCCTCGCCGATCAAGCGCAAGGGGTGAGCGAAATTATTAAAAATATCGCCTTAGAACAAAGTGAGCCGCTTACCGTCGGTACGACAAAAGAAAAGGCGCTGGTCGTTGCCCTTTCCAAGGCAGGAATTTTAGCGAGCGAGGTGCTTGTTTACGGCGGCGAAGAAAATCCCACCGTTTCCCTCGTCACCTTTGGAAACGCGGACGCTGGCAAGATCGCAAAAATCGCGTCGGGGCTTTTCGGGATCAGCCTCAGCATTTCGGAAAAGCTTGCCTTAGGCAAAGAAAAATTTTGTTGTATTTTGCGCAAAAAACCCCGCTACGACGCCGCCTTTGGCATAGCGTGTCAAACGAAAGCAGGGGAAACGTTCAGCGGCGATACCCATTCCACCATGCGAATTGACGAAAAACGTTTCCTCGTCGCGCTCTCCGACGGTATGGGCAGCGGCGAATACGCCAAACGCATTTCCGAATGTACCATTTCTCTGCTCGAAAGCTTTTACCGAGCAAAAATGCCACCCGCGCTTATTCTTTCCACCGTCAATAAATTGCTCACCTTTTCCAAAGAAGAGAGCTTTGCGTGCGTAGATATTGCGATCGTCGATTTAGAGCGCGGCAACGCCGACGTCGTAAAAATCGGCTCGCCCATGGGCTTTATCCTCTCCGACACCTCGCTAAAAATTTTGGAAAGCGAAAGTCTACCCCTTGGAATTCTCGAAAGTATCCACCCGAGCGTAGGCACTTACCCGCTCAAAGAGAACGACACGCTCCTCTTTTTGAGCGACGGGATTACGAGCGCATTTTCTTCCAGCGGGGAGCTGTATGACTTTTTAAAAACGGTACCCGCCTCCAACCCGCAGCGGTTAGCCGACGAGCTTCTTGCCGCCGCCACCGAACGTTACGGCGGGATCCCTAAGGACGATATGACCGCCCTTGCCGTCCGTATCTTTAAGTCGGTGGCTTAACCCGCTTGATCTACGCACAAAAAAATCCTTTCTGCTTGCTTGCAGAAAGGATTTTTTCTTATTTCAGCTTACGCTTTTTTCCATTTGTAGAGGTCAAATTTTGCACCGCACTTTTTGCACGTTACCGTGCCTTCCGTTTTCGTTACGTTATGCAATGCGCCACATTCAGGGCATTTCACCTGCCATTCCTTTTCCTCTTTGGGTTGCACGGGAACAGGTTCTTCCTTAGGCAACAAATGCTTGTTCGCCTCAACGTACGCCGCCGCATTAAATTTCGTCGTATCCTCTTGAACAGGCTCTCTTGCCGCCCTAATCCACTTTTCCGTCACCGCGCGTACGTGCTTTTCATGTTCGGTAAGCGCGCGTTTCGCCTCGGTTTTTGCCGCAGGCTTCGTCATAGCCGCATTGCCAAGAATAGGCAATACCATGACCTGCGAGCCGTCGGGCTGAATATAAATACCACCCTGCGACAAGCCCTCGAATACGGGGGTAACGACGTTGCCGTTTGCGTCCGTGCCGCTGAAAGGACAACAATATGTAGGAGCGGGCGTAGGAGCAGATTTTTCCAAAGCGGGCGCTTCGTCAAGATCGGCCAAAGGAATGGGATCGGGATCGAGCGCATTTCTATATTTCTTTTTCATGCGCGGGCACTTACCCATAATACATTCGAGCACGAACAACACGAACGTAATCCCCGAAATGTACAAGAGCGAACGGTTGAGCGCCTCAAAATTCTTATTCGTCGCCAAATACAGGACAATACCGTTCATGGCAAGGGAAATCAGTAAAATGTTAAAGGCCGCAAAGCGTACCGTCTTTCTACCCTTTGCTTTCGGGCCGTCAATGTCGAATTCGGTAGGATTGCAAGCATGACGGAAAAGCATGAACATCAAAAGCAAAATCACCACTTCGGCGATCGGGAATGCAAACTCGTCAACGATCTGCGCAAAAGTCATGGAGGATATGGAAGCGAAAAAACCGTCCTTCAAGAAATCGAACACCATCGGGATCCAGTTGATGCTAATAAAGAAATACACCAACGCCGTATACGCCGCGAATTGAACAAGGTTGCGGAAGAAAACGGAAAACAGCCCATACTTTCTGGGCGTTTCTACAAACCCGTTTTCAAGGGAGAAACGGCTAACCGTACCACCGACCATACCCGAAATGAAGTGAATAAGCAAGAAACCCAACGACGCGAAATAGAATAAGTATGTCCACGTCGCGCCCGAAATTAACATCAAGCAAAGCGAGCACACCGAAATAGACGCGTACGCCGCCGAGAAAATCTTCGCCATTTTCTTCAATGCGAGATAGTTTTGATTATAACCGATACGGCGATTGCCTTTCATGAACAGATTGTCAAGCTTGGCAAGCGAGAAAAACGCGCCAAACACACAAATCAACAGCGGCAATCCGTACAACACCGCCGCAAGCACGTTGACGGTAGCACCGACTAAATTAGAGCTGAATTTTTCAAGCTCTAAAAACGGTTTCCAGAACGTGGTCAAGCCAAGCGTTCCGTAAGCCCAGCCGATCTCCGTCGTCAAGGGCATAAAGGCAAGCACGGCAAGTGCCAACGTGCCGAGGAAATAAAGAGTCCCAGCAAACTGCGCCCGCTTACGGGCAAGCGTCGTGCGCTTCTGTACGTATTTTTTGCTATTTTCGCTTCCGACAGTCATAAAGCGACCTCCTAAACGCGTTTCCCCGTCCGTAAAATCCTACGGCGAGGCAAGCGATTTTTTCACGCTTTGTATTATTATACAATCTTTCTTGATATTTGTCAATAATCAACCGTGATTTTTTCCGTATTTTTTTATAAAAAAATAAAAAATCTTGAAAAACCGTCCTTTCGCGGCTCTTTTACTTACGTTTTTTCTTCCCGAAGACCCGATCGTACGCAGCGATACATTTATTGATGATGTCCACCGCCTCGTCGCGGTGACAAATTTCTTTCACCGTCGTCAGCTTATGTTCAAGCGATTTATACACCTCGAAAAAGTGCATCATTTCGTCAAACACATGGGTGGGCAGCTCGTGAATGTCGTAATAATTTTTATACGTCGGGTCGTCAAACGGAATCGCAATAATCTTTTCGTCAAGCGCCCCGCCGTCGTCCATCTTAATAACGCCGATCGGATAGCAAGTGACAAGGGTCATGGGATAAATCGTTTCGCCGCAAAGAACGAGAACGTCCAAAGGATCGCCGTCGTCGGCGAGCGTACGGGGGATAAACCCGTAATTCGCGGGGTACACCGTCGAGGTGTACAGTACCCGATCGAGCCGCAACAGCCCCGTTTCTTTGTCAAGCTCGTATTTCGCTTTACAGCCCTTAGGGATTTCAATCAAGGACTCAAAGGATTTTGCGGTGATGCGCTCTTTAGAAATGTCGTGCCAAATATTCATAAACTTATACTCCTCTTTTTTCTATTATAACACACACTTTGCATTTTCGCAAGAAAAAAAGATAAAGATTTTTTTATTTTTCCTTTCAAAAAGCTTTGACAAGGACAAAAAAATATGGTATAGTATTATAGCGTTTTGAATAAAAGCTATGCAGAAGTACCCAAGAGGCTCAAGGGGCTCCCCTGCTAAGGGAGTAGCATCGGATACGGTGGCACGAGTTCAAATCTCGTCTTCTGCGCCAAAAAACGGATAGGCTGTTGCCTATCCGTTTTTTGCATATATTCAACGTTTATATATTCACAAGCTCCCCCTCGTTCTGTTTTGCAATTGCCCAAGCAATTCCTCCGTTTTTTCTTTGGTGGCAAGACCTTGGGAAAACGCCGTCGCACTCCCCGACGCTACCCCCGTTAAAAAGGCAGTATTTAAATCCCTGCCCCTCTCAAATGCGTACAAAAAGCCCGCCACAACGCTATCGCCCGCACCGACGGTGTCCACCACCTTTCCTTGCGGCGCGTTGCTTACGAAACACTCCCCGTTTCGCGAAACGAAAACCGCCCCGTCTGCTCCGAGCGACACGAGCGCATTTTGCGCCCCCATCTCGCACAGTTTTTTCGCGTATTCGATTGCCTGCGTTTTATTCTCTATTTGTACCCCGAACAGCTCCCCCAACTCCGTTTCGTTCGGCTTTACAAGCAGCGGCTCCAACGGCAACGCCGTTTTCAGGGCTTCCCCCGTCCCGTCCACGACAAAGCGCACTCCGCGCAGGGAAAATTCCCGCATCAAATCGGCGTACACCGTCTTTTTTAACCCGCTCGGCACACTCCCCGAGAGGACAACGATATCCCCACGTTTTGCTTCATTAAGCGCGGATTTTAAAGCGTCGTACGCCTCCTTTGTCACCTCCACGCCCTTTCCGTTTAGCTCCGTTTCCACGCCCGATTTGATTTTAACGTTAATGCGGTTTTCCCCCGCCGTCCAAATCGTTTTCGAGGGAAAATCGAGAGCGGAAAGCTTTTGCTCGATCACGCGACCGATCTCGCCCGCCACGAACGTAAGCGCAAGCGTTGGAACGCCAAACGCGGAAAGCACGGCGGATACGTTGATCCCCTTACCACCCACTCTAAGCGACGCCTCCGACGCACGGTTGGTGACCCCAAGCGTAAAATTTTCCGTCCATACCGTATAATCAAGCGCGGGATTTAAAGTAACGGTGATAATCATAAAACCTCCTCAATATCCGTACCGCGAGCGTTGTGTCACGAAGAAAAACACAGTAACGGCGATCGAGAGCAGCTCGGCAAACACAATCGCGAGCCAAATACCGTCAAGCGCAAGCAATTCGGGCAGTAAATAAATGGCAAGAATTTGAAAAGCAAAGGTGCGCAAAAAGGAAATGATCGCGGACACGCCCCCGTTGTTTAGTGCCGTAAAGAAGGAAGACCCGAAGATGTTAAAGCCCATGACGAGGAAAGAGAGGGAATAGAGCATAAACCCTCGCACAGTCATAGAAAAAAGCTGACTGTCGTACCCAACGAACAGCTTTGCAAGCGGATAGGCAAGTCCTTCGGCAAGTGCCGTCATAGCAACCGCCGACAAAGCGACGATCACGAGGCTTTTCTTTTTCAAGCTCTTGATCTCCTGCGTGTTGCCCGCGCCGTAATGATAGCTAATCACGGGCGAGGAGCCGACGGCATAGCCAAAGAACACCGCCATAAAAATAAAATTGACGTACATAATCACGCCGTACGCGGCAAGCCCGTCCTCTCCCGCAAGCTGCATCAAACGGAAGTTATATAAAATGTTGACGACGCAAGAGGACAAATTCGCCATCATTTCCGAAGAACCGTTCGCGCACGCTTTTATAAGTGCGCCGCCGTCAAAACGCGTCCTCCCCAACCGCAAAACGCTTTTTTTAGAACGAACAAAATAAACGAGCGGAATGACGCCGCCGACAAACTGACTGATCGCCGTTGCCACCGCCGCACCCGCAAGCCCAAACGGGAACACGCCGACGAAAAGCGCGTCCAGAAAAATATTCGTACAACCCGCCGCCACCGTGATCCACAGCCCCAGCTTAGGTCGTTCCGCCGCAACCAAAAAACTTTGAAATTCGTTTTGTAGAATATAGATAGGAATAAACGGCAGCAAAATGCGGCCGTACAAAATGCAATCTTGCAACATTTCCCCCTTCGCGCCGAGAGCCACGGAAATAGGACCGATCAGGAAAAACGCGGCTGTCGCAAACACCGCCCCGAAAACGAACGACGAATAGATGAGCAACGAAAAAACCGCCCCTGCCCGCTCCGTTTTCCCTTCGCCGAGCAGCTTGGATACGAGCGCGCTCCCGCCTGTGCCAACCATAAACCCCAACGAGCCGAGCACCATGTACACAGGCATAATGAGGTTGATCGCCGCAAAGGGAGTTTTACCGACGAAATTTGAAACGAAAACGCCGTCCACCACCCCGTAGATAGAAGTGAAGATCATCATGAAAATCGACGGAAAGGTGAAGCGCAATAATTTTTTGTAAGTGAAATTTTCGGAAATTTGTATTTTCATAGCCTATTTTAAAGTCAATTTGTTTGTTTTAGTCTATCCCTTTTCCTAAAAAATGTCAAGTAAAAAACGCTAAACGAAAAATTATTTGATTATTTTGTGAAAAAACCTTGAAATATTCGTAAAGTCATGGTATACTATAAGAGAATAATTATCAGTACTTAGGAGTATATCATGGAAGAAAGCACGAAAAAAGCTCCTCTCCTTGACGAAGACGGCTTATTCAACGATCTTCTTGCAGAAGAAGAGCAAAACGCTTCAACCAAAGAAACGGACGACGAGCTTCTCGACGACCTCGACTTTGGCGATCCGAAAGAGGAACAAGAGGAGGCGGAGGAGGACCCGCTGGACGCGCTCGATTTAAGCGCGCCTTTGCCCACCTTAAAAGAGGCGACCGCCGAAAAGGACGATTTTGATTTAGACGGGTTCTCGTTCGACATCAAGGGTGAAATCGCGACGGCGTCCTTTGAAGATCAAGCGGACGAGCTGCTTGACATTTTAGACGAAATAAATATCGCCAACTCGTATCACCCGTGGCGAATTTCCCTTTATGAAAAGCTGCCCTTTATTTGCGAGGCTGACGGCGAGGAAAAGGTGTTCTTGATCGGTTACGGAAACGGGCAAACGGCACGGGAAAAGGAAACCCACTTCCATCAACACGAAACCGATCCCATTCCTTACGTAATCTCGCTCGATCCCGACCCGCATTTTATCAGCTACTCTTTCTTCTACGGATTTTTCCGTCAGACGATTGAAGAAATGTGCAGAAAAAACGCAGCGCAGGACGAATTGCACGTAGCCGTCAAAAAGAAAATCGCCGACGCGTTTTTTAAAAAATACACCTTTGATTTTCGTAACAATCCACAGCTTTTGCGCTCTATGCGAGAATACGTGGAAACAATGATCGAAAATATCATGGACTCGATGGAAAAAGGAGGGGAAGACTACGATGGATGCCGTTAACGTAATCACTCTCGTCATTTCCGGCATAAGTGCCGCGTCCGTGTTCATTATGAGCTTTGTCGAAGCCCAGCGTTCACGGCGAGAAAAACTGGAAAATAAACAGACAAGCTGGTATCAATCGGAGGTGCTCTCCCCCACCAAAACGAACGACCATTTCAACGATTTGAAAGCCATTTTACAAGACGGCAATTCCAGCAAGCAAGAAAAATGCGAACGCCTGAACGAGGCTATGCTCGATTTTTTCTACAACTCTATCAATTACATAGCCTTTTTCAACGTAAACGACTGTAACGGGCTGAAACAAAAAATCATGGTCGCGATTGACGACGTAATGTATTCGGTGCTCGTCGCAGACGAAAAGCTCCCGCCCCGCGAGGGCGAAAAAATCCTCACCGTTTACCGTATGAGGATCATGCACTTGTTCTACGAATTCGATATGAAAAACAGATAAAAACCGTTAAGGAGGAACTCATGAAACCCATCATCAAAACCATCAAGATCGCCGCGGTCGCCGATAAGTACAAAAAACTCGCGAGAAGCAACAGCGACAACGAACAGACCTATCAAGAGCTTATGAAGAGCCTCGTGTACTATCCCCCCGCAGAATACGCCGACACCGAAAAGAAAAAACAACGCCTTTTCTTCGTCAACCTCAACCGTTTCTTAAATAGCTTTATTCAGGCAAACGGCGTTAAAAACGGCTACATTATTTGCTGTTCCGACCACACGACGGCTAGCGTTTACGTCAACCACTTTGAAACGGGGATCATGGAAGATCTTACCCGTTACCTTTGCGAAGAGTTCCCCTATCAGCCCGAAAAATATAAGCACAATATTTGGGACACCAAAGACCTTAACGCCGACGCTCACTTAAAAGCAATGACGATCGGCAAAAGCGCAACCGTCATCATCAAGGACGGCGTTTTGGTGCTCGGCAAATACGAGGACGTCATTTTCGCGGAATACGACCGTCGCGACGACAAAACGTTCACGATCGCCCTTTTTGGCGAAGACTAATTTTATTCCGTCACTTTTTCCCTCCCTCACGCATATTCTGCATGGGGGAGGGTTTTTATGGATCTTTACCGTTTATTTTCGACGTGTTTGTACATACCTTATGAAAAAGTTGGCGTTTCGGCAAATTATAAAACGGTTAAAAAAGAGGGCGTCCTGTATCTTTTTTTCGAGGATTCCGACGGCAAAACCGACTGGAAAAACAATCTCGACTTCCCCGCCAAGGCTTATAAGCGTATGGGAAAAACGGTTTGGTTTGCCCACCGCGGGTTTTTAAAGGTATGGAAAGAGTTGGAACCTTTTATTGCGCCCGCCGTTTTGGATAAGAGCGTTTCGCGGGTCGTGATCGCAGGCTATTCCCACGGCGCGGCTCTCGCCCTTTTATGCCACGAATACGTTTGGTACCACCGCCCCGACCTCAAAAACGCCTTAGAGGGGTACGGCTTTGGTTGTCCGAGAGTGCTTTGGGGAATTCTTTCCCCCGCCGTCCGAAAGCGTTGGGAAAAATTTACCGTCATTCGCAATCTTGATGATTTCGTTACGCACCTGCCACCCGCATTTTTAGGATACAGCCACGTCGGCAGCCTGTTAAAGATCGGTAAAAAAGGAAAGTACGCCCCGATCGAGGCGCACTATCCGCAAAATATTTCCAAAGAATTAAAAGAATATCAAAACAAAGAATGAGAAAGGGCAAACGCTACGTTGCGTTTGCTTTTATTTTTTGAATACCGCCTCGACGATCACCGAAACAATCCCACAAAGAATCCCGCCGACGGGAAAGACTACCCACGCGGGGTGCCACAAATTTCCGATAAATCCGCAAAGCAGAAAGATCACGGTCGCCGCCATCATAATAACGGAAGAAATCGTTTCGCTTATCTTTTTTCCTTTGCCCGTTTCTCCGTTTTCTTCCGCTTTTGCAAAGCCCTCCTTTACGCATTCTTCGTTGTACGCTTTCACGTTATACTTTGAATATAAGCTCCCTGCATAAACATAGCCAAAAACGCTGACGGAAATCACGCTCATAAAGACGGCGACGGAAAAATATTCCCAGTCCTCAACCGTCAAATATTGCTCGCTATATAACATGACGAGCAAAAGAATAACCCCCACGAAAATCAACACGGTAGACGCGGCGATCAACCACGGCATTTTTTTCAAAGCGGCTTTTCTTTTCTCCTCAGGATACTCAGCCATAACGGGATTTTCCCGCATGAAATTGCCGTGCCCGATCCCCGAAACGATAAAGTCCGCCACCGCCGTCGCAATACAAATAAACAGCCCGACCAAGCCGATCAGTTCTTTGTTCCACGCAATAAAAAAGAATAATAACGCTACGCCGAAAACAATCAGTCCCACGCCCAAAGCGACCCAAAAGGCAAACCCGTTCATATGTTTATCGTATGTGGAAAGATCAACCGAAGGAGACTCGGGACTTCTTTCCGCTTGCCCGTTTGCCACTTTTGCGTCTTTACGGACGAGGGTATCCATATCGCACCCAAAAAGCTCGCAAAGGCGTATTAGCATTTCCACGTCGGGAAAGGTGGAATCCGTTTCCCACCGCGAAACCGTCTGTCTAGACACATACAAGCGTTCCGCAAGCTCCTCCTGTGTGATCCCAAGCCGTTTTCTGTAATATCCAACGTTTTCTCCAAAGCTCATAACGTCACCTCCGTTTTTTATGCTTTCATTTTACTCTCGCAAAGAAAAAAAATCAACCGCACGACGTAAGAATTATTAAAAATTTTGCAACATTTCCTGTTACATTTCGATATTTTTATAAAAAGAAACGTATTGCCGAGGCAATACGTTCTTTTCGTTCGTAGTCCGTTATTGCAGGCAAAGCTTTTTGAAAAGCAATACCCAGACCAAGTCGATCCACCCGAATACGATACCGCTGGGGATCGTTACGAGAATACAGATGATCAAACGGAGAAGCCCGCCTTTCTTTGCGAAAGTCGACCATCTTACAACGATCTCGGTGATCCAGTTGATGCCGGGAATGAGCAAAAGAATGATCTGCACAAGACGGCTTTGCTTATTAAACCAAGTCATAATACTACCTCCTAAGGGTTTTAGTACTTATAGTATAACATATTTTTTTCCGTTTTTCAATAGTTTTTTTGAAATTTTTTTGACGAACCGCGTATTTTTTTAAAATTTTTCGTAATTTCTCTTTCACTACGCATATACGCGCGGCGTTACCCCTCGCTCGCCTCAACGCTTTCCGCAAAGCGCACCGTTTCCATGGCGTCCTTTGCGTACTGATCCGCGCCCAGTTTTTCAGCGTATTCTTCCGTCAATACAGCCCCGCCCACCACGATTTTACACCAAGGCGCCTTTTCGCGCAATTGACGGACGGTTTCTTCCATGGCAGGCAAAGTGGTCGTCATAAGCGCGCTTAACCCTACCATCGGCGCCCGCCGCTTTACCGTTTCCCCCACGATTTTCTCAGGCGGCACGTCTTTCCCAAGATCCACGACGTCGAACCCGTAATTTTCCAAAAGCAACTTCACGATATTCTTGCCGATATCGTGTATATCGCCGTGCACGGTAGCAAGCACGAACGTTGAACGCCTGTCCCTACGCACCCCGCTTTTGGCAAGGCAACTTTTAATTTGCTCGAACGCGCACCCCGCCGCCTCCGCGCTCGTCAAAAGCTGGGGCAAATAAATCTTCTTTTGCTCAAATCCCTCCCCGACGGTGTTAAGCGCGGGAATAATCTCTTGATGCACGATTTCAAGCGGATCAGCCGTTTTTAAAAGCTCTTTCGTCAACGCACCTGCACTATCCTTAAACCCTTTGATAATGGCGCGTTGCAGCTTGGAACGGTATTCCTCCTCCGTTTCTTTCGTAGGCACGGACTGGGAGGAGGGAGGCGTCTGCGAGGAAAGCTCCGCCGCCTTTTCCACGTACGCCGCGCAGTTTTTGTCCCAGCCCTTTAAAGCGTTATATGCGTAATACGTTTTCATCATCTCCGCGGAATAGGGATTTACGATCGCCGCCGACAGTCCGTTTTCTAGCGCAAGCGCAAAAAACGTCGCGTTCACCGTATCCCGCTCGGGCAGTCCGAACGAAACGTTAGAAACCCCGAGCGAGGTATGACAGCCAAGCTCCAAAGAAATGCGCTTTAAGGCTGTCAGCGTACTATTAGCCGCATTTTTATCCGCACTTACAGGCATAGCAAGCGTATCGAAAACAATATCCTTTTTCGCTACGCCGTATTGCTCTGCAACCTTTAAAATTTTCTCGGCGATCGCAACCCTGCCCCCTGCGTTTTCGGGAATTCCGTCCTCGTCGAGGGTGAGCGCAATCACCACGCCGCCGTATTTTTTGACAAGCGGAAACACCGCCTCCATGCACTCCCTTTTCCCGTTGACGGAATTGATCAACGCCTTGCCGTTATAACGGCGCAACGCGGCCTCCATGGCGGAAACGGACGAAGTATCGACGGAAAGGGGTAGATCGACGACCGTCTGCAATTCCTCCACCGCTCTTTGAAGGGTTTCTTTTTCGTCAATTTCAGGCAACCCCACGTTGACGTCGAGAAGCTGTACTCCCTTTTCCTGTTGCCCGACGCCCTCGCCGAGCAAATAGTCAATATCCCCCTCTCTAAGCGCCTGTTTTAAACGCTTTTTACCCGTTGGATTGATCCGTTCGCCGATCAAAACGGGGGCGTTCCCAAGCTCCACCGCATGAGTATACGAGGAAACGACGGTGCGTCCCTTATCCGTCAAGGGCTTAGGCGCAAGTCCTTTGATCGCCCGCGCCACCGCTTGGATATACGCGGGCGTCGTGCCGCAACAACCGCCGATCAGGCGCGCCCCCTTTTCTACGGATAGCGCAATCTCTCGCGCAAATTCCTCCACGGTCACGTCAAACTCCGTTCTACCGTTCACAAGCTTAGGAAGCCCCGCATTTGGCTTAAACAAGACGGGCAGGGACGCGTTCACAAGCAATTCGTCCAAAACGCCGCCAAGCTGTTTAGGCCCCAACGAGCAATTTGCACCCACCGCAGTCGCGCCCATACCCTCCAAGAGCGCCACCGTCGCCGCGGGCGTTGCGCCCGTCGTCAATTTCCCGTCCGCACCGTACGCTCCCGAAACGAGCACAGGCAAATTATAGCTCTCTTTCGCCGCTAAAAGCGCCGCTTTCGCCTCGTAGCAATCGCTCATGGTTTCAATCAAAATAAGCTCTGCTCCGTATTTCACGCCGAGGTCGATCGTCTTTTTAAAAAGCGTTACGGCGTCCTCAAAATCCAAATCGCCGTACGGGCGAAGCAATCTTCCCGACGGGCCGACGTCTAATGCGATAAACTTTTCTTGTTTAGATAGGCTTTTTTCCTTCGCAACGCAAGCGTTTTGAAGCGCCGCCTTAACGATTTCTTCAAGCTCCTCCTCCGAAAACTTCAAGGTATTCGCCCCGAACGTATTCGTGCAAACGACGTTGCTGCCCGCGTCAAAATACGCCTTATGCACGTTTACAATCTCCTCCGCGTGGGTGATATTCCAACGCTCGGGCTTTTCCCCCGCCGCAAGACCGCGCTCTTGTAAAAGCGTTCCCATACCGCCGTCAAGCAGAACGATATTTTGTTGTAAAAAGTCTAAAAAATTCATTTCGTATCCCTATATATACAGCTTTGTTGACCGCAATCGCGGCATTTTTCCTCGTTCGACGCAGACACGGTTGCCCCAAATCCAAGAAATGCCGTCACCGTTTTCGTCGGAGAAATCAGCAGACTTTCGTTTAAATACGCCCCGATTTTTTTCGGACAATCAAGCAATTCAAAAACCGTCCTTTGCGTTTCAAGGGGCAGATCGCCGTACCCGGGACTAAACCGCGGCCGCGCCAAAAGCCCCTTTTCTTTTTGTATTTCCCTGCAAAAAAGCCCGCAAAGCGACTCGATACGCTCGGCGCCGATCGCCTGCATCAAGAGGGCACGCGAGGGAGAAAGTCGCCCGTATTTCCCGATCATCCTATCTATTCCCACGCCCACCGTCGCCGCGAACAAAATCACCGTTTGGCAGCCCGACAAATTTTTAGCAAGCGAGTTTGAGGAAAGAGAAAACACCCCGAAATCACACTCGTTACCCTCGACGAAAACGGGAAGCTCACGGTAACAGACCTTATAGATAAGTGCCCCTTTCGCCTCCTCGATACAGGAAAGCACCGCCGAACGCGTCCCCTCGTCCTCCGCACCGCCGCCCGCATAACGGAAAATCTCCCTTTCGCAAAAGGGAGGCGGTAAATAGGTCTTGACAATCGTAACGCTCATTTCCCTAAAATATCCGAAAGATTTTCTACGATCTTTCTCGCCACGTCGGGCTTGTTCATGGAATACACGTGTACGTTCTTGATCCCATTAGCAAACAGGTCGATAATTTGGTCGGTGGCGTAGGCGATCCCCGCCTGTTTCATAGCGTCGGGAGTTGTTCCGAATTTATCCACCAAGCTCTTAAAACGCTGCGGCATAAATGAGCCGGAGAGCTTGATTGCACGCTCTACCTGCTTTGCGTTTGTGATGGGCATAATGCCGGGGATTACGGGAACGGTAATACCCGCCTCGCGAATTTTATATAAAAAATTATATAAAAGATTGTTATCAAAAAACATCTGCGTCGTCAAAAAGTCGCAACCTGCGTCCACCTTTTCTTTCAAAAATCGTAAATCCTCTTTTTGATTGACGCTTTCGGGGTGAACCTCGGGGTAACACGCACCCCCGATACACAAATCAGGGTCGTCCTCTTTCAACTCTCTGATCAAATCTATTGCGTGCCGATACGCCCAACCGCTCCTATCTTGATTTTCCATCTCCTTAGGAATATCGCCGCGAAGAGCCATAACGTTTTCAATCCCCGCCGCCTTAACGTCAGCTATCCTTTCTCTAACCGTTTGCTTGGTGGAGGAAACGCAAGTGAGGTGCGCCAAAGTCGGCACGCCGTACAATTCTTTGATATTTTTGGCAATATCAAGGGTATATTTACTCGTTCCCCCGCCCGCGCCATACGTCACGCTCATAAACGAAGGATTGAGTTTCGCAATCTCTTCCGTAGCGTGCTTTATACTGTCAAACGCGCTTTCGGTTTTAGGTGGAAACACCTCAAATGAGAGCGAGAGGGTTTCTTTTGCAAGCAAATCTTTGATCTTCATGGTCGTTGCCTCTACGATTTTTCTTAATTATAACACTTACCAAGGAAAAAATCAATTGTTTCTTAAACCATGCCGTAAAATTATGCGCCGCAAGGAGAAAACTCCTTGCGGCCGTTTTTTACAATTCTATTTGAACAATCTCCCGTTTGCCGTTTTCCGTCGTATCATAAGAAATATATTTCTCACTCGGGGAAAATCTCGCGTGCAAATCGCAACGAATGTCCGTATCCGTCACAGGCACGGAATACACAGAGAGCAGCTTTTCTATCCGTTCACGCGCAAAATCGTAACGGTAAATGGAACGCACACCGCCCGCCTCCACATACCCGTCGCCGATAAAACAATCGCCGCTTTTCGAGCAATTCACGTGAATATCCCCTTTATCCGTCACGGGCGTATGTAATAATTTTCGCTCTCCCGTCTTGGTATCGAACACGTACACGCCATACTCAGGCAGACCAGACCAAATATAGACAAGCCCGTCGCCACGGAAAGAATAATGCGAATTTACTTGAAAATTCGTCAGCTTTTTAAAGTTTCCGTCCAAATCTCCCACGGCAAGCACCGTGCCCCATTTAGGGGTATTTACAGGAAAATTACGCAGCAAAATAACGAACGCCGTACCCGACGGATTAAAGGTAATATGATTGACCACAAGCTTTCCGTTCGTAAACGGTTCTTCGGAAAATGCGGCAGCCATGTCCGCATACGAAGCGATCAAACGCCCCTCTCCCGTAACGAGGTCAACAAGGAAAATACCGTCGCTTATGGGCGCGTTTTCTTCATAAAACGGGTCTTTTATATTAGAGTATCCATACCCCTTTCTAAAATCGTGAATACGGCTGAAATTAATGGAAAGCCCTTTCGTCCTATCCGCGGAAACGCTCCCAAGCGGATAGTCGTAGCGTCTTAGCTCGTTCCCCTCCATATCCACCACACGGGAAATATGCTTTTCGCCGTCAAAATCATTAAACAGCACACTCTTCCCGCTTTCAAACCAAACGAGTAACGCCCCTTGTTGAAAATTCCAAGAATGGGTTTCAGCAAGCTTGATAAAGCGTTGAGTTGCCAGCTCGATCACCCCTATCTCCGCGACATCTGCGGCGTTCGGGTGCCTATCGAGAAAGGCGACGCGGTGAGCCAAATGGAATTTTTCTTCCCCGTCGTATGGCTGTAAATCGTAATAGCCGAAAAAATATTCATAGCCGTCGTGCGGCGTAATCACTTTCGTTTTCATTTTTTACACCTTTCCCGCGCTGAACAGCGTCAAATACTGCGCGTCGTATTCGGGGTGCGGCAAAGGCTCCTCCTCTAATTCGGGAATGGACGCCGCCCTGCCCTCCAAATACTCCTCAATACGTATTTTACAGTCTTTCATTCTCTGCAATACCGCGCCGATACGGAGCGTTTGCACCTCAAATCCAAACGGCTTGTTTTCGATATGCCAAAGCGTTTTCAAACTCTCGTAAAAATCCTCCGTACGTAAGACAATTTCTTGACATTCTTTTGCACATGTGCGAAGTACCTCCTCGCTTTTCGCATGATACCCCTCGCGTAAACGTACGCCAAAATCGTATTTTAGCTCTAAAACGGCGCTCAATTTTTCAGCGCAATCGAACACATACGCAAATTCCCCCGCGCGGGCTTTTGCCTCGTGCAGTTTTGCGGTATACTCAGCGTAAGGCACAGCGCCGTTTTCCTTTACAAAACAGTCGTTAATACCCAGTAAGGGATCGTTGTATAAATGGGTGGAGGAAAAATATTCCCGTCGACTTTTCACGCCGTTGATTTTGGAAAGCAGCTCGAAATCCGTCATACAAAGCCCAAACGTTTCTTTGAACGACGCCGCAATCTTCTCCTCGTCGAAATTCCCGTCTGCGTACTGCTTTGCGGCGTACAGCAACGGCAACGCGGCAAAATACGAGCACTCTTTTCCACCGTCCCCCCACGCACACAAAAAGATATCCTCTATTCCGTGCTCTCGCGCGCTTTTCATGGCGGGCTTCATGGTCTGTAACACCTTATCCCAAAGGGGTACGAAACCGCAGCATGTCCACACCGACCCGAAAAACCAAATGGGACAGCCCATTCTCGCGTAAGCGCGGAACATCTCGTCGTAATCTGATTGTTTGTAGTGATAATAATCCCAGTAAGCCATGCTCACTCCTTGCGGGATCTTGGAAACGATCTCGGCGGGGATCACGACGTTTTTCCCATAGGCGTCGCCGTGGTTTGCCAAACGGAAAAACATATCGCTCCACATATGTACTTGAAATCCGTATTTTTCGGCGATCGAAACAACCTTTCTTAAATGACGAAGTAATACGTCAAAGCGATCCTGATAACCAAATTTATCTAAAAATTTTCCTCTCCCCATGAGGTGCGCCTCATCCATGCCGATATTAACCTGTCTAGAAGAAAAATTCTCGGCAAGCGAAGCGAACATTTTCTCAATCAACGCGTACGTTTTCGGCTCGTCAACGACCAAAATATCATTGACATCTACGATATCGCGATACACGCTATGGCGAACGATCGCCGTAAAATGCGCCAAGGTTTGAATACAGGGAATGAGTTCAATGCCGTGCGCCTTAGCGTAAGCGTCCATCTCGCGAATTTCCGCACCCGTATATCTCCCGCGCATATACCCAAAATAAGGCTCACCGTCTAACTCGTAGGTGTCCTCCGTGTATAATTCAAGGGCGTTATACCCCATTTTTTTCATACAGTCCATAAAGCGTTTGACTTCGCTCACTTTCATTACCGCGTTTCGCGAACAGTCAAGCATTACGCCGTATCGTTTCATGACAGCTTTCTCCTCTAACTTACTTGAAAATTACTTACTTTTCCCCATTTTTGAGTATAGGAACCCCGACCGACGAGGGGAATTCGTCGGTCGGATCCTTTATTTTAATCGGTTTTTATACGTTCTCGAAGAAAATATCGCCGATATAGATAAACGAACTATCCTGCAACGTCGTTCCCTCTAACGTCATACCGAGCAATAATACCTTGTTTCCAACGGCAACTTCGCCCGTACTTGCGGAGGCAAGTGCAATATATTCGTCAATGGAAATGGTAAGCTTTTGCCACTTACCGTTTGCCTCGTCCGTCGAATAAACGCGTTTACTTGCGCCCGCATAGCTCAAAAAGTTATCCTTGAAGTTTGCGTAGCCGCCACTACCTTTCCCCGTCAAATACGAGGTTGCCGCCGTACCCGCCGTTTTCTCCGTTAAATCGAATGCAAACCACATGGAAACGCTGTTGTACTTTTCTTTGATTGCGTTCAATTCTTCTGCGGTGAACTGATTGCTGATCGACCAGCCCGCGCCCGAGGTAGCGCAATTCCAACTCTTGAATTTTTGCGCCATGCCCTTGTATTCGCTCGTCGCGTCTACATCAGTCGCGTTCACTACGCCCATTTTAGACGCGCTTGCGTCACCGTTGAGCGTAAATCTCGAAGAGGTCGCAGAACTAATCGCCACCACCGTCGGCGTCTCATATTCAAAGATGATATCGCCAACGTAGATAAACGAGCTATCCTGTAACGTCGTCCCCTCTAACGTCATACCAAGCAACAAAACTTTATTATCTACCGCTACTTCGCCCGTATCCGCGGAAACAAGCGCGATATATTCTTCAATGGAAATGGTAAGCTTTTGCCACTTGCCGTTTGCCTCGTCCGTCGAATAAACGCGTTTGCTTGCGCCTGCATAGCTCAAAAAGTTATCTTCAAAGCTTGCATAACCGCCACTACTTGCCTTTCCCGTCAAATACGAGGTTGCCGCCGTACCCGTCGTTTTTTCCGTGAGGTCGATTGCAAACCACATGGAAACTAAATTATAATCCTTTTTGATCGCCGTCAGTTCCTCTGCCGTGAACTGATTGCTGATCGACCAGCCCGCGCCCGAGGTAGCGCAATTCCAGCTCTTGAATTTTTGCGCCATACCCTTGTATTCGCTCGTTGCGTCTACGTCAGTCGCGTTCACTACGCCCATTTTGGACGCGCTCTTATCACCGTTGAGGGTAAATCTCGAAGAGGTCGTGTCATCAATCGTCACCACCGTCGGTTCTGCCAAGGTTGCCGTTGCTGTTTTGGTAACGGTGCCAAGCTTCGCCGTAATCGTAGTCGTACCAAGCGTTTCACCCCAAGTGATGTTGCCGTCCTTATCTACCGTCGCAACAGCCTCGTTACTGCTCGACCAAATCGCCGTCAAATTCTCAGGCAACGTTTTATTCAAAGCAGGCTTTTCCGCCGAATACTTATGAGTAGAAACTTCCTCCAACAAGAAATTGCTCTCCGTTACAACGCCGTTCACGTAATCGTTCAAGCCCGTTCTCGTATCGCCGTCTGCAAGCGCAAGGCTTGCCACCTGTGCCACCGAACGGGAAACGGGGTTCGCCGCGAACGTCTTTTCGCCTTCTTCCCCCTCGGCAATATACCCGTTGGCAATGATCTGTACATTGTACGCCGTTTCAGGAATCCCGTAAACGACAGCGTTAAAGGAATAGGTGTCCTCCACCGTCGCTTTGTCGTCGCCCGCAAGCTCTTCCACCGTCGCCGTGTAGTAATGATTTGCAGCTGCGGGAACGGTCGTTTCCGAGAGCATATCCTCCGCCTCGACAAGCGACGCGGGAAGTACGTACACACCTACTACGGGAGCGGTAAAGCTTTCGTAATAGTCCTGATTGACATACATCGTGAAACGGATCCCTTTCTTGTCCGCATGCTCGCCTGCAGCGTTTACACGCACGCTTGCGCCGGGCGCCATAGCAATAGTGGAAACGTTCAACGAGTTTTCAGCAAGCTCTGCCTGCGTAGGAAGCGCAATTACGGAAAGGCAAGCGCAGGAAACCATACAAGTTGCAAGTACTGCGATCAGATTTCTTTTCTTCATAACGTTTTCCCTCCTTACCAGTTCTCGCCCCATCCTTGCAGATGGTCGCCGTTCTCCGTGTCGTAAATCGATTCCCCCGACGTACGAACCACTTCGTTTGTCATTACGCAAATGCGCAACAACGGTTCCAGATACTCTTTTTTCATAAAAAAACCTCCTGTTTTTTCATTATTTTTTTATTTTGATACGCAGGCCCGCCACGTTTCAATTAAGGTTATCGAAAACAATATCGCCCACGTAAATTCTCGCCGCAGGATCAAGAATCGCCTGTCTGTCGCCGCAATAGAAGAGCACGACGTACGAGGGATTTTCCGCAATCAGCGCGGCATAATCGTCAATGGAAATGCTCACCTTTCTCCAAACTTTTCCCGAAAGCGCCTCAGCCTTTTTCGTGCCGATTATCCCCGCCTTGGCAAAAATGGAATTTTGCCCGAAGAAATTAATACAGTAGGCATTAGAGGTAGGGTCGGTCAAGGGTAGATCGTACGCAACCCAAAGGGATACGGCGTCAAAGCCCTCCGCCTTCTTCGCCGCAAGCATCTCTGCCGTAAGGGTGTTGTTAACGCGGTATTGCCCGCTATGCCCACCCAAGATCTTGTAGGCAACGGCATTCCCCGTATACCCGCCCGTAAAGCCCATTTCAGAAAGCTCGGCCGCGGTATAATAGGTCGTATAATCCTTGGAATTTCCGTTATAGGTATAATTCGCGTAAGTAAGCCCGTTACATCGGAGCGGCTCGGGAATTTGCAAGCTCTCCTCAAAGACGATATCCCCCACGTAAATGCCCGAATTCAGCTCGTCAAGCTTATCGTGGCGATTTGCAAGACAGAAAAGTACGAAATATTTATACCCGTTCGCCTCCACCAAGGACGCGTATTCGTCGATGGTAATCGTCAATTTCTGCCACACTTGATTGCCCTCCGCATAGTAGGTACCCAAACGGTTTGCTTTCGTCCAAAAGGTAGTGTATTTCGTATTCGTGGACGTGTTGACGTCGAGGAAATACAATTCCCCTATGGTTCTCGCTTCTTTGGGGTCTTGTACAATATTGTACGCCGTCCAAAGCGACACGTAGCGATAGGTCTGTTTGAGTTTTTCAAGCGTCGCGCGGGAATAGATATTTTTTACGCGGAATTGTCCGTCGTAGCCGTACTGCGCGTTAAAGCGTATCGCGTTGCCCGTATACTCGCCTTCCATTATTTTCAACTCGTCCGTAGTCGCTTTCACAAACGACGTACGGCCCGCGTTCCCCTCGTAGTACACCTGATTTTTATTTTCCTGCGTGATCTTTACGACATACGGTAAATAGTCCGTCGGGTCTTTTACGTTGATCGACGTTGTCGCCCTACCTAACACGCCTTGGCTGTTGACCGTCGTATACACCACATAATAATCCCCCGCCGTACTCGGCGTGAACGTACCCGCCTCCGTGTCATAAGCCTGTTTCTCGTCGCCGCCGTCTGCGCGATTATATACCTCCGTTTGATAGCTCTCGATCGTCCCGTCGATATAATCGGTCACCTCGGGCACAGGCAAAATAACCGTTTCGTCAATAAACGCCTCCATTTGCCCTTCCACCCTTAACATAGGCGCGGCCGCCGTCACCTCAATACTCACCGTACGCATATACGTCTTTCCGTTGAGGGCGGCGACGTATTCCACCGTATACCCACCATAATCGAGGACGGTGAACTTATTGAACGATACCGCCACCGCGTTACCTCTGGAGTCCTTGACGGTTGCTTTCGCCGTGTATGCCTTGCCGTTGTCGCTAAGTGCGTAGCTTTCCAACGTATACTCCGAGCCATAGCTCGCCGTTGTCTGTTCGTCCTGCCAGCCGACAAGAGTTACCTCTATCAAAGAACCACCCCCGTCTGCACAACCGCAAACAAACGAAAGGGTTGCGCACAGCGCAAGCAGCAACGCGAATATCCGAGTTTTTATTCCTCTTTTCATTCTCTCTCGTTCTCCTTACGCTATTTTTTCTATCCGTACGTTATCAATCAGCACGGGTCTGTCGGCATAATTTCCCGACGCGCTGTAATCGCTGAACGCAAATCGGACGTCGCCCACATTTTGCGTATACGGGTTATTGACGTCGTCCGAACGGGCGTTCAGTTCGGCAAAGTTCAAGGATGTATACGTTTTCCACGTATGCGGCTCTATCGTAAAATTTGCCCCCGTAGCCGTTCCCACAAACGCCACCGAGAAGCCTGTCGTCACCTCGCTCGCGTTGTAGGCGTCAAACTTGAACGCATAATTTTGAGGATTGTTTTTTAAATCCTCCCCTACGGCAGCCATTGCCGCTTTCAATGCGTCCGCATACAAAAACACCCCGATATACGCGCCTTTTTGCTTACCGCCGTGCTTTGCTCCGATCAAGAGCGCTTGCCCGCCCTCTTGCGCCAGCGTACCGTAATCGCCCGCAAACACCTGCTTTACCACAGGCTGCGCTGCGGGTGGCGTCACCGCCATTCTCGTCCAAAAATACCAGTTTTGCGACGGTTTTTCAAAATCGCAGACCGACCAGCTTTCCACGCCCGTATCCGACGTTTTTTTCTCGCCGTCAAACGCCACCGCGTCCATCTTCTTTTTCTCCGCATAACGCAAGCTTACATCGTCGATATACACGTCGGGCGCGTCCGCAAAATCGTTAGACCAAACGTAATCAAATTCAAGCGCGATTCCCTTGACGTTTTCCACCGTCACTCCGTGCATTGCCAAATACGCGGACCGTATTTCGTATTCCACATAATTCCAACCGCTTTTTAAAGAGTAATATTCGACGGCGGTGCGTTGCACATTATCCGCAGACGGACGACCGCCCACCACGCCGATATCCCCCGCTTGAAAACTTACCCCAACGTTCAGCGGCTCCGCCTCGGCGTTATACGCCCAAAAGCAGAGCGTTTCGACGTCTTTAAAATTGTTATAGGCGTATTCCTGAAACCGTACCGACGTCGTAGGAATGACAAAATAGGGATTTGAAGTACTTGCGGCGATACGTCCGCCGAACGGCTGAACGTGCAAGGAGGAATTTCCAGAACGCACGTACTTTTCGTCCATATTCACCTCCAACCGTCCGAAACGGTTGAAAACGCGAATTTGTTGCACGTCGCGATCGAAATGTTCAAACCCGTTCATTATCGTAATACTCGGCTTCTCCGACGTTTCCGTCGGCTGCCCGCCACAAGAAACAGCAAGCACGGTAAACGCCGCCGCTGTACAAAGTAGAGAAATACTTCTTCTAATTTCCTTTCTCATATTTCCCTCCTTACGAATACACCGACATATCCATCAAATACAGACAGTCGCGCGCCGCGTCGCCCTTTGCTCCGACAATAACGCGGATTTCCAGAATTGATTTAAGTTTCGCCCAGTTAAAGCCGTCAAGGTTATTCACCTCCAAGACATTCTCCCCGGGTTTTAAGGTAAGCGTCGTATATGTGGTGTATTTCTTGTCGCTCGCATATTTAATGAGCAGCTCTGCAGAAATACTTTCCATAGACGCATTGTAGATACGAACCGTATATTTCTTATTTTCTTTACCAAGTTTCCCGATTGTATTATCGTCAATCAGCAGGAAGTCCTGCGCCACCGCGTCCGCCGCGCCTAAGTGCAGTCGTACGTATTTCGCGCCTTCCGCCGCTTGTGCGTTCACCGTTTTGGCGTCTACAAGCTCGGTTTCCACCGAAATATACCGTTTCTTCACAACTCCGTTTTCAAACATATACTGCGCGTCGTATCCAACGGCACCTTTCCCAAACGACATGGTAAGACCGTATTCTTTTCCGTTTACGTCCACGGAAATGCCGAGCAACCGCCCCTCGCTCAAGGAATACTCAAAGGTATATACGTAGCCGCTACCTTTCGCCACGCCGCCCGTAAGAGCCACGCCTCCCTCTTTCAACACGTACCCCTTTTCCGCGTACATGCTAAACGAGTAATTTCCAAGTCCCTCTTTGACATCCATAACGCACACCCGCGCATCAGAGCTTGCAAGCTCTAACAAGGAAATGAGTATAGCGCGTTGCGTGTGGAAATTTTCGCTCGTCGTGCCCACTTTGGTACCCGTATATAAAAGGTCGTACAAATATTTCATAACACCCTCTTCGCTGAACTGCATTCCCGTTTCCTTGGAAACGGCGGCGTATTTTTCACGAAGAGCGTAAATCATTTCATACTCCTCCAAGCCATCGCGAATCTGCTCCAACCGCACGGACGGCAACGGTCCGTACACGCCGTACTTCGCCCCTGGATAGAGCAAAAAGCCCTCGCCGTTGGTATTCGAGCCACGCATACCCATATCGTAATAGTCGAGCTGTTCCACCGTTTTCCCCTCCGCAGATGCGGAATAGGAATTCGTCGCCCAGTACAAATTGCCCTGCACGTTATAATCAGCCTGCATCCAAGAGAGCACTCTTGCCGAAAGCAGGGTATCGTCGATATGATAGGAGGGATAGGGATAATCGGGCGCGCTACAACCGTACCACCAAAGCTGATTATCCGCCGCAAGACGGTAAATGTCCTGCACCTCCTGCGTTTGAATAAACTGGAACTCGGGGGTGTAGACAATATCCATGCTCTCCAAATCGTATTCAATATCGCTAAGGAAAGTACATTGCGTCAACAAATGCGGCACTTTATCCAAGCTATCCAAAATGGTTGCAAGCAGCTCCCGATCCTTAATAGTTTCGTCGGCAAGTAGTTCCTCCGTGACGATATTTTTACATTGTCTAACGATATACGCCCATTGCGGGATCGCCTTTTTCGCCCCTTCTACGCCGAGGTTAAGTTCTGGCTCGTCATACCCGTAAATGACTGCTTTTTTAAAGGGATCTACTCCTTTTTCCAACCCCGTGTACGCGATCGTTTTCAAATACAACTGCAACAAATCGGGGTCGTACGCGTTGGAAATGGTGATCGCTTTACCGCCAAGCATATACGGATTACTCTCGCTGCAAACCTTAAAGAAATACGGGATATTATAAGTGGAGCACTTAGGATTTTGCGCATACTCACAAGCTTTTTCCGCGTAATATTCCACGTCCCGTTCGCCAAAAATCACGTTATTGCAGCCTAGCCTGTACTCAAACAGCATTTGATTGTACGCCTCGTACATCTCTTCCGTTTCGTCTAGCTCGCCACGGTAAAAATACCATTCGTTCAAGAACACGCTTTGCGTATGCGTTTCCTCGCTGATAGTAGCGTCGGCAACACGCAAGGTCACGGGAATATTTTTCGCCTCTCCACCAATCGTGACCGCAATAGAACCACCGTAAACGCCCGCAGGCTGACCAAGCGGGATATCAAAGCTGATATACAGCCCTTGATTGTTATTCGCCGCAAAGCCCGTTTCGCCCACCGCTTTCACCTTTTCATAAGGAACAAGACAGTCGGGGTAGTATCCCGCTGTCGTATAATATTCCGTCGCCTTAATGACGCTGATGTATTTTTGATGATAGACCTTGACATTTTGTTTGGAAAAGAGGTTTCCCGCCCCGTCTGTCAAATCGCTTACCGTCAAGCCGTACTCCTTAACGGGAAGCTCGCCCGAGGTCATGATGATTTGCGTCGCCTCTTCCTCCCCGCGAACGGCCGTGACGGAAACGACCGCCTCTCCTTTTACCTCCTCATAGGAAAGGGTCTTTTCCCGCAACACCTTTTCCGTGGAATAGGTAGACCAAAACTCCACGTCTTTCAGCTTTGCGTAAGTCGTTCCCGCGGCAGAAGACGCCACGTTGTCACAAGCCGAACAAAGCAGCGCCGAAAGAAGGATACCGCCTATCGTTTTTTGAATTTTTTTCTTCATAGTCGCTCCAAAATTGTCACTAATTATTGACGCGCCGCAGCGATCAACTGTGCCCAGCTCCCTTGATAATGGCTCTTTTCGTCCTTTAAAATATCCTCTACGGAAATTCTATAACTCTCCTCACGGCAGAAGTTGAATTCCAAGCCGCTAAATTTAATTGCTTGCAAACCTGCCGCCCCCAAACGGGTATTTTCCTCGCTCACAAAATAGGATACGGGATAATGCGAAGTGCCTTTCAGCAGCTCGAATTTAGACTTACAGACGTTATTCAAGGACGCCACCACCTTTGCGTCGCCCATATAATCGTACTTGGAGGGCAAGCACGCGCCGCCCGACGCTATGGTGAATTCGCGAATAGCCGTATCCGTGTACATAAAACGCAAGAAATCCATCGCAATTTCCTTATGCGCCGCATACTCAGGAACAACAGCCACCTGTCCTAATACGCTGGCAGAGAGCGAAATACAGCGTGCGGAAGCAATCTTTTCGTAATCGGCCTTGCTGACGCCGTTCGTCTTTGCCTGCGACTCGTCATATGTCTTATCGGCGTCGATCTCGTGAATAACGGAGGCAAGCATTTTATCCGTCATAGCCTTATTTTCCAACGTTTCTACAATCGAGCTGATCACGGGCATTTTCATAAAACGAATATCGTAGCCGCGGTCGGTACCGCCCGCCATGATCGTTTCGTCAAAGAAATAGTCGCCGTTATAGTGAAAGATCCCCTCGCCGCGCAAGTAACGGTTTTGAATGAGAATCGGCTCTGCAATCGTTTGGGCGGCATTTTCATAGGAATACGCGCTTAAAATGCTCGCAAACATTTCCAACGATTTCTTTCTCCCCACCTGATCGAGTACACTCATTTGATCGGTCTTCTCCTCAATCGGGTCGTAGCCCTCGAAGAAATTTTCGTACTGCTCCATACCCTCGTACTGCGCCCACCAAATTTTGTACGCACTATTCCAGTAATTATGGCTAGCGTAGTTCATAATGACCGTTTTTAAGCCGTTCCCCGCATACGAATCGTAGCCCGTCGTTTGGATACTGTCCGCTACCGCCATGAATTCTTTCGTTGTCACGGGCACCTGCAAACCAAGCTCCTCTACGAGAAGATCGTGATTGTACAAAAGCCCCATAATACCGTCGATATAATTGAACACTGAGTAGTTATTTTTTCCGTCCGTGCGGGCAGGCAAGTGGTAGTTGACCATTGTTGCCTGCACACGCTCGGGCATTTTATCAATGACCTTTACCCCCTCTTCACCCGGTACTTCCGTATAATAGACCCCCTCTGTCAGATCAGCCAAAAAGCCCTTAGCCTCCTGATCACGCAAATTTATCCCGAACAGCAGGTCGAATTCATTATACGATTTCCCGCCCTCAATCTTTTCACGGGCAAAACCGTCCTCCGAATTCCCGCTCAACTTAGTCTTTAAATTCGGATATTTTTCTTTGACCCATTGCTGCTCTTCAAACAAATCGAGCGTCGCTTCCAACCAAGCGGTACCGTATCCCTTTTCCAAACAATAAACGTCGAGCGTTTCCCCGCCCGATTTTCCGCCGCACGCCGCAAACGCTCCCAAAGAAGCAGCCGCCGTCAAAAGCGCCATTCCTGTTGCAATCTTTCTTTTCATAATTTTCTCTCCTTTTTCTCTGTTTTTTTCTATTCGGTTTAACCTTTCAAACCGCCGATCGTTAAGTTTTTCATCATCTTGTCCGCCATAAACGCGTAAATGATCAGGACGGGAATACAGGACATAATTAGCCCCGCGTAATAAGTGGGCGCGCCCACTCTTTGCGCACGTTCGGAGAGGTAATACAGCCCCAACGCAACGGGCGGCGTGGACGGCAAATAGTACATGAATTGCTCGTACCCGTTCCACGCGCTGATCACCCCCGTAACCATCATGGCCGAAATCGCAGGCATTGCCATAGGCAACATGACGTAGCTAAACGCCGTAAAATCGCCGCCACCGTCAATGAATACGGACTCCGCATAGCTCCAAGACAAACCTTTAAAAATCGCGTAATAAATCAAAAATCCACTCCCAAAGCCGCCGACGCCTGTCGTAATAACGAACAGAGGTCCCGTGTCATACAAGCCCATTGCCGTAACGATCTTGATCATAGCGCCCGTCACACCGACGACAGGCACGGTCAAGGTGAAAATTACAAGCGAATGAATAAAGGTTCTGCCGCGGAAGGTGTATTTAGCGAAGATGTATCCAACCATAACAGGCCAAAACAGGCACCACGTGTTAGCGATCACAATAAACCAAAGGCTGTTGAACAGCATACCGATCATGTTGGTATCTTCCCATTCCATGATGGTAAACGCCTTTCCATAGTTTTGCCATTCGAGCGTACTCGGAAGGGCAAAATAGCCTTTATCGTTAATGACGTCGAGGTATCCCTCCACGGGGTGTAAGGATTGAACGAGTAGCCAAAAAAGTGGAATCAGTAACGACGTCGCATACAGGAAAAAGATCACGAATACAATCGAATGAATAATCTTTTCTGCGCGCGTCTTCTTCATAAAGACGAAATTATTATCTTTTGCTTTTTTCATAATCGCCCTCCTATCTATATTCCACCGCAGGTATTTTATCCATCAGCTTTCTAAGCAAAAGAATGATCGGACAGAACACCACCGTCATTACCAAACCCGTTGCCGAAACCAAATTGTATTCGCCGTTATACAGCGTTTTCCCAAAGATCCAAAAGGATATCGTCGTGGTACCCGCGTACTGATTATTCCCCGTAAACAGCAGAATGGGGCCGCCTTGCCCTAAAATGGAGGTACACGTCAAAATGATGAGCGTGGAAAGAGTCGGCCAAATCAAAGGCAAGATCAGCGACACAAGCTCCCGCCAAGGCCCGATCCCCTCCAAGCGCGCCGCCTCCAACATTTCCACGGGAATACGGTACATGGCCCCCGAAAGAAGCAGCATGTGCCCCCAAACGCACGTCCAAACAACGTAGACTATAATGGTGTTCGTTGCCGTGTTCGGCGAGGACAGCAAACCGTCCGCGGGCAGCGAATTCCCAAAAAGCTGTAAAAACGAATCAATCGGTCCGCCGTTCGCCACGAAAATCTTGAACACGTACACGATCGCAAGCCCGGGTAAAATCCCCGGCAAATAAAATATGTAACGAAAAATTTTATAACCTTTTACCTGCTTATACAGGAAATAACAAACGACGATTTGGATAGGATATTGCAAGAACACGTTCACAAAGAAATATTTCAAGGTGTTCGTCAACGCAACCCGCAGCGAGCCGTACGCCCCCGTAGCCGTCATAGGGGTCGTGATGCTTTTCCAAACGTTCTCGAAATTGATCGTTGACCAAACGCCCGTGTCAGGGTCCTGAAAGGCCTGAATAAACGACTGCGCGTTTACGATCCAGTACCAAAGAATCCACGAAAGCAACGGCACCGCAAGCCAGCCCCAAATAAAAAGGAGCTGTCTTTGCCGAAGTTGATTTCTCGGTTTTTTATTCGTTCTATTTTCCATTTTCTGTACTCCTTACAGTAGTTTCTAAATAAAAAGGCTGAAAATTTTGTTTACTCCAAAGCCCGTAGCCCAGCCAACCCGCGCATCCGTATTTATCGGAAACGTAAGTAAACGAACCGTACGGCTTTACCGTTCCCGCCGTTTCCCCTAGTGCAGCGAACGGGATCACCTGCACGTGGAAATGATAGCGTTTCTTTTTCTCGTCATCTAAGTGCACGAACGTCACCGTTCTCACCCCGTCGGGTCGCGGCATACTTTTAATCGCACCGTCGTTTTGATAAAATTCCCCCTGCGCCTCTCTCGTCGCGTCCATAAATCCGCTGATATAAGCGTAATAGACCGCTTGATTTAGAATATCCCCGCCAACGTACGTTTCTGAAACGGCAACCACCTCGCTTCCGTCCTCGCGGAAGCATCGTTTTCTGCCCTCCCATTCCTCTATCCGCGCAAGCCCCTCGTCAAACACCGTGTACCCGACGTATAAATTTTGATCGTCGTACAACATTCGACAAGAAAAACTCGCCTCCTCAGGATAATATTCCATAGAGCGGCTATGGCGCAATACGGTAAGCGGCTTCGCCTGATTCCATACGCTTTCCACATTTGTTACGTAATCAAGCGAGCGTTCGGACAAAAGTTCGTCCCTTTCCCCCTCGTAGCAGATGGCAACTGCCTCCTCCTTAACGAAGGAACGATACCGCTCAATTTCTCCCGAAACCACCTCGTAAATCGCCGCCACTTTCCGTTTGACCGACGGTGTTTTTGCCTTTTCCAAAGCCTGTGCAAGCGTTTGAAGAATATCTTCGTCCACCCCCGCGTCTACGATCAGCTGCAGGTAATAAATATCCCCGCCCGTCGTATACCAAACGCTGGCGTCCTTGCTTTCCCAGCCTTTTTCAAGCAGCTTGAAATATTCTCGCATTTCCGCGGCGCACTCTTTATAAACGATTGCCGCGTATCTATCCAAAAGCGAGTTTATATCCGCAGTAGGCTCCCATAAAAGCTTGGAAACCGCCCAAAGATAGGCCTCGTTCATATCATAAAAAAGTCGGGAATATTTTTGCGCCGCACTCAAATCCTCACGATAAGAACAATCGAGCGTGGATTCCACCGTCACCCCTTTTACGCCAAGCTCTTGAAACCACAAAAGATTTTCCTTGACCACCCGCAAGATCGGACGGGAATACTTGGTGCCCTGAAAAGACTGCCAGTAGGTGTACAAATATAAATTTTTCGTCTTTTTCGACCAAGCAAGGATATTGTCACGAATCCCCTTGTTGCTCTGCGAACGGGGATCGTTATACGAATACCTATCGTTGGTATGAATGGGCGCGATCATTACGATCAGCCGCTCGTCCACCTCGATCTTGGGCGCCGCCTCAGCGTAAATGTACGCAAACGCCTGTAAATAAGTATTCGGTCGTAATTTATTCGCCTCTCGCACCACTCGATTTAAGAAATTAAAATACACCGTAGACTTATAATTGTGTTCGTGAGGATAGACCACGGTGCCGTCGTCGCAGGTAAAAGGAAGCTCATGTAACCGCCGCCCGTTTTCCTGCATATAAAAATAGGAATTATCGGGCATAGTCCAATGATATATATCCTCTCCGTTTTCAGACGGCATAGCCTCCACCAAACGTCGAGCCAAAAATTTCGCAACCTCGGCGTTATAATAATTTGGAAAGCTCTCATACCCTCCGAACGCCTTTTTCGGCAGCCCGTCTGAGTCTGTCATGAAATATTCGGGGTGGTGTTTCGCCTGTTCGTCAAATACCTGTACCCCCGAAACCCGTTTCCCGTTATGGAAAAACCCAAAATTTCGCCAGCCTTCGTCGATCGCGTGAAAGGCGGCGTTCGATTTATTTTTTGCCAAATACTCCGCCGTGCCGTCATCTAAGTGTCCTTTCCCCTCAGAGCCGATCCCGCAGATATTCCAAGATCGCACTAAAAACGGACACGCCCCCTTGAAATCCACTTTTTCAAAAATACTATCGGCCGTTTTTACATACTGCAACGCCTCTTCTTTCGCACCGCGGGAAAACACAACGGGTAAATTTCTTTCAAGCAGCTCGTGCACGCCGTAATATACCCCGCGAGAGCTATGAGAAAGTACAAATACGACGCCCGTACGTTTCTTAACGAAAAAGCTATCGCCCGAAATTTCCCCCTCTTCTTTATCAAACTCCGCTTTGAGCGCGCCAAGCATTTCAAAGGTAGCGAAAACAAACCCGTCTACAACCGCTTTGAATTCGCTTTTCGTTTCCACCTGCACGAAAGCGCCCGTCACCAAATTAACAACCTCTCGAAAGGACGCGGCCGCCGCTCGAACGGTTTCATCAGCATTTTCATAAATATAAACTGAAAGTCCCGTCTGCCTCATTTTTTCCTCGATACGCTCCTTATCATTATTTTATCATACATCAACCTGTATGACAATACACGAAAGTATTAAAAACTATCAAAAAAATCCGTTTACGCTCCCTCGTTTAAGCCCAAAACGGGGGACTTTTATTTCAGTTCGTCCAAAATAAACGCCAAGGAACGCGCGCCGTCACAAAGCCGCGCCCTTTCGATTTCTTTATCCATTTTGATACAGTCGATAAAATAGGTAAGCTCGTTAATATATCCGCTCTGTTCGGAAATGTTTCCACCCTCGAAATCCCCAAAAACCGCGGCAGATTTTTCAATGCTCGGCGTAAAGCTCCCATTCTCGTCGTAGACGGTCACCTTTCCTTTGTCGTATTCCACAACCGCCTTTTCAAACACTACGCGATAATACATATTAAACGGATAACTAGGCGGCAAAAACCAAGTCCCCTCCACGCTCACGACAAAATTCTCGTACTCGCAAACGGTGGTAATATACGAGTTATGCTCGCCGCGGATATTCTTGACATAGCTGCTCTTTTTTGGTTCACCGAATAAATAGAGCATATAGTCGATATCATGGATATGCAAATCGACGATCGCTCCGCCCGAAAGCTTGGTGTTCTTCATCCAGTTATTGCTGCTCCACGTCGGCGAAGGGCTGAGTCTTTTAAAACTTGCATTCACCACATCTCCGTACATTTTTTCGTCGAACAGCTTTTTTAAATAGACGTACTCATCCCAAAAGCGGATCACCTGCCCTACCTGCACGCGGCAGCCCGTTTCCTTTTGTTTTTGCAATAATAACGCACATTCCTCTTGATTGAGTGCCACAGGCTTTTCGATAAAGAGGTATGGAATTCCCCGATCCATAGCCAAGGTCGCGTATTGTGCATGTAAAAAGGTAGGCAAGCAAATATCCACCGCGTCAAGCTCGGTTTCTTCTATCAGCTTTTTTGCGTCCGTATACACTTTCGATCCATACCTGCCCGCCACATTTTTCGCCGTTTCTTCGTTTAAGTCCGCCACAGCAACGATTTCCACGCCCTCGATCGCTCCATAGCAATCGGCGTGCATTTTGCCCATGTAGTTACAACCCAAAATCCCGATTTTTATTTTTTTCATTCTTCTTCCCCCTTTTTCTTACCGATCGTTTTTAAATATTCCATAGACTCTTTCAATACCTTAGCCGTGCCGTCTATTCCCAAATACTCGACGGTGAAATACCCGTCGTAGCCCTCTTTTAAAAACCTTTTTACAAGCTCTTTCGTCGGGGCTTTCCCTTGCCCGACGGGTACGGAAATTTTCGCGTACGAAAATTCTTTACTCCCTACGGAAGGCTCGGTCAAATAATCCTTACAATGCACGTGCACACTTTTGGACGAAAATTTTTCATACGCCTTAAAAATGTCCTGTCCGTTTAAATAGAAATTCCCGATATCAAAGGTAAAGTGAAGCTCCTCCACCTCGTCGAGCAACCACTCGATTTGGCTAATATACGAGGTAAGACTGCGATTACCCCCAAACGATTCCACCGTCAATGCCACCCCCTGCGTTTTTGCGTAAGCGGCCGTTTTCTTGATCGCGTGCAGCGCGCGGACGGCCTTTTCATTTTCGCGCAAAAACCGTTTCATCGCCCCGTCGGACGCTATGTGCTCTGCCGTCAATTCCCCAGCGTCAAAACTCCCCGCAAGCAGCATCGCCACTTTCGCGCCGCTTTGCTTTGCATAGTCGATCAACTCGCAAGCGTCGGAGCACTTGCCGTTTACAAGATCGTATTCGCCGTATATGTTGCAAACGGTAAGCCCGTTTTTACGGATGAGGCGTAAGGCGTCGGGATAGTTTTTTAACTCGTCCTTATCAATATCCACCGCCGTATAGCCAAGTTCCGCGGCATAGTGCAACGCCTCGTCGAGCGTTATTTTTTCTTGCTCTGCCACACGGAGAAGATATAAAAAGAATACGGAAAATTTCATTTTTTCTCCTCTATCTTTTTAAACAGCTCGCGCAAATACACAACCGTTTCTCGAATATCTTTCTTCTGTGCCTCGCCTGCAATTTCCCGCTCGATCGTATACGGTCCTTCATACCCTGCCTCGTCCAGAATAGCGATCAAAGCGGGAAAATTCGCAAGCCCCTCACCCACTTTTACCTCGCGTCCGAGGCTCATTCCGTCGGTGGGATACACTCCGTCTTTAATATGCGTATTACGGACATATTTTCCAAACACGCGCACGGCGTCCACCGAATTCCCCTTTCCGTACAAAATCAAATTTGCCGTGTCAAAATTGATAAACGCGTTGTTCAAGCCGATTTTTTCAATGGTACGAAGCAGCGTCACAGGGGTTTCCTGTCCCGTTTCAAACAGGAAATTCTGGTCACGCGAGGCGTACAGCGCGCAAAGCTCTTTCAGTTCTTCCACGAGCGGCACATATGCGGGATCAGTCATATTCTCCGGAATAAACCCAACGTGCGTCGCAATATCCTTAACGCCGATTTTCAAGGCAAATTCGGATGCCTCTTGGAGCTGCTTTACACGTTGTGCGCGGTAAGCCATGGGCACGATTCCCAAATGAGTAGGTCCTTTGGTGAAATTCCAAACGGGGTCGTTTGCACCCGTCCACCCCGCCCAAAGCAGAGAGATTTCAAAACCCGTGGAGAGCACCGCCGCGTTAATTTTTTCCGCGACCTCCTCCGTATATCCCACCCCTTCGGGAAAACAGAGCTGGCAACAATCTATGCCCATTGCCTGTGCCTCTTCAAAGCGTTCGCGGAAATTTTGTTTTTCCTGTAATTCATTTTCGTAACGAATGAGTATGCCAATTTTTTTCATATACGCCTCCTTATTTTTGCCGACGAAATTCCGACGGCGTCACCCCGTAACACTTTTTAAAACAGCTTGTAAAATGCGCCGGAGAATAGAACGATAGCTCGTCGGCGATATTCGCGATCGGCGTAGAGGTATGCAACAGTAAAAACGCGGCTTTTTTGATTTTTTCCTGTTGAATATACGCCTTGGGCGACATTTTAAAGAACTGTTTAAAGATGACGAAAAAGTAGTTTCTCGAAAAGGCACAAACAGCCGCCAAATCGGCAACGCTAATATTTTCGTTGACGTGCTGACTGACGTACAACGCGACTTTTTTCATGCTGTCGGCGTACACAGATTCCTTTTCCGTTTTTCCCACCGCCGAAAGAATATCCAAAATTAAGCCCTGTGCCAATGTATTTGCCTTACAACAGTTCAAATACTCGTTGGTGTTTAAAAGGTAAATCATTCTCTCTATCGTCGTTTTCTCGCCGTCAGTCACCGCAACGTCATACACTCGATCCAACTCAATCTTTAAATTGTTTACACGAAACCAAACGGTGTAAAAAGCCCAATCGCCACCCTCCGAGCTAAAACAAACGCAATTGTGATAATGCACAAACAGAGCCTGATTTTCCTCCAAGACAAATTCCTCACCCCGTGTGGCAATTTTGCCCTTTCCCTTGACGCAATGCACAAGCCCGATAAAATCGTTTTGCCTCGTCAGTTCCTTTTTATAATCGTGATAAATCCCCCGAAAAAAGGGCTTTGCCAAGCTGTCATATACCGAAACCAAATTGATGGAAATGTCGATTTCGTGATGATTTAGCCCATATTTATCAAAAACGTATTCATTGATCATACTTTTTCCCTCTTACCTGACATTTATAAAGCTTTCGTTTTTCCGATCCTTTTTCTCTTTTCACCCTTGATTTCGTACACCGCCGTTTGATACAAATCCAACGTTTCCTTAACGGCTTTCCCATTAATCACGTACCTGTGTGCCCGATCAGCCGATAAATTTGCAACCAAACAATACTGTTTCTTGTCCTTCGTTTCCCGCACGGCAAACAACGTGTACGCCGTAGCGTCCAGACGGGGCAGGGTTGAATCTAACCACCCGAAAAGGTCTTTCCAAAGGGCAACGCGGTGATGGGTGAAAAAGCCGTCGCCAAAATCGCTTTTTGCGAGGTAAACAGCCACCTGTCCGCCCCATTTATTCTCATAGCGCAATAGTGACGGCGTGCGTTCGCCCTTGGGCGCAACAAAATTCGCCAACGCTTCCACTCCCTCTTCAAACTCGGCCGTCAACCACGCATACGCAGGAATTCGCGACGGTACCCGAATATACGTACCGTCCACGCGCGCCCGCCCCAAAAAGATTTCCGATTGCACGCAAACCTTTTGCGCCATCACCCTTTTTACGCCGATTGCCTCGCCGTAACCCCGTTCCAACAACTTTTCCACAGCACCGCCCTCTAAAAAGACGCGGCCGCTCAAAATACTTTTCAATTGCTCGTCAGGCAGGATATTTGCCGAGTAGGCGTCCAAGGCTACTGCCTTGGACGCATCAATTTCGGAAAAATTTACGTACGCGCACGGAATCCCCATTTTTAAAAGGTAAGATTGAATATAACTCTCCCCACCACGCAGAACGCCGAAATTTGCATTTTTACGAGCGTTATAGTATCGACCGCCCCGTTCGCTCGTAGGAATCTGCACGCCGATTTCTCGACAGTTTTTTAAGTCCAAACGAGTCAAACGATCTAAAAACACTTTTTGCTTTTTCAACATTTTCGTATAGGCAGGCTCGTCAAAGAAAGCCCCACCCTCTAAATCGTGTAAGGAAAGCGTCGTTTCCTTACAGCCCATAAACGCCGATAAGGCAAGTTGATACGCCGTTGCCGCGGCCGATTTCGACCAAACAGTAAAACGGGTGTTCTCGATTTCGGGGCAGTACTCCACCTCCCCCACATAGCTTTCTCGCAGCTGCGCCCGAAGCTGAGAAAGTAACGCGTAGCTCGACGCAAAATCCAAGGGATTATATTCATGATAGGGGCCGAACGTAGGTCGTAAAATAGGCGACTGTTTTCCCGTTAAGGCCGTCAAAAAATCCCCCCAAATTCTCCCCTCAGCGGCGTGTGAATTGGGGCCGCTCGTCATCTGCGCAAGCTTTGTTTCAGGGCTGACCGTTTGCACGCATTCCCTGATCCAAGCCGCTGTTTCCGTCATGGTTTCCAACAGAAAATCCAAATAGGCAACGCGCGCCCAAGACGGCGTCCCCTCACGCAAAATCTCCGCAACTAAGCCCTCGCGGGTATACGAAGTGGCGTGACGTTCATTGAAACGAGCAATATGTTCATCACAAAAACAATAATAATCGACGTAGGCGCTTTTTCCCTCTTGTGCTGCCAACACATGTGCGCCGTGACCGTGCAAACGGAAATCGTCGGCGATCCATAAAACGTCGGGGCGGGTTTCCGCCCAAATCGCCAGCCGTTGCGCCGTCTGTTCTCTAAACTGTTTTCCAAGCGGACAACCGCAGGAAACCTTGCGTCCGTACTGATCAACAAGCGACTCCCAAGGTAACCTATCGGAAAAATCCGCCCCCGCCGTTTGTGCACCTAGCAAGTTTTGAAAATTGATTTGATAGCCGATTCCCGCCTCGCGCAATCGTTTAATATAAGGCAGCATTTGCTCCTTTTGACTTTGCGCGTACAAAACGCTCTCGGGCATATAATAAAAATCAGGGTCGAGCGCGACGTAAAACATCACGGCGTTTACCTTTGCCGTTTTGCAAAACCGTAACAATTCTTGAAAACGCTTTTCCGTAAAAGCCTCCTCAAAATTCGGTTTTACGGGTAAATAGTAGCGCAAAATATAGCCGTGACCGTCTGCCCCCAACTTGTTTCTTTCCTTTCTTTTCATAGCTTTTCCCCACCGTCCGTTTTTCTTTATCTTTTTGAAAAAGGAAAAATATTATTTTCTTCATTATAAAAAATATACCGAAGAAAAGTCAAATTTTTTATTCATTCTTTTAATAGGCTCGTACTTTTTTGATAGTTTATGTGTGCTTTTTTACACTTTTTTCTTGTTTGCGTGGATATTTTTGTAAAAAACCTTATTCTTTAAAAGAAAAATGCAGGCAAGAAAATCAACTTTTTTCGTGCTATACGTTGCAGTCCTTTTCTTACAAAAAAGTACGATTTTATTATTTTTATTCATGGTGGAAAAGAGCTAAAAATAAAAAAGACGAGATTGAATAAATCTCGTCTTTTTATGCACTGACAGCTTTTTTATGAGTGCAAAATGTATGTGTGGGACAAAATCTCGTTTTTAGGGTATGTGTGTGGGACAAAAAGTACTTTTTATTTGCATCTTCGGCAATGACGAATTAACCCAACTGTCAAAAAGACAAGTGCTAAAAACAATAGGAGGAGCTTCCGGGGCGCTTTACATAGGTCGTCGAGAGTGCGATGTTGTCGCTCGGTACGAATTTGATATACGCCGCATTGGTGGAGCTGCCCGATGCCACTACCGAGGTGCCGCCGTAAAGCGTTCCTGTGGGC
>JAFTPK010000010.1 GCA_017463325.1 Clostridia bacterium | reverse complement strand
GGAACGCATAATTGCCGATACTCGTTACGCTGTCGCCAATTACCACACTCGTCAAGCCATCGCAATCCCTGAACGCATACTCACCGATACTCGTTACGCTGTCGGGAATTACCACACTCGTTAGGTTCCAGCAATTATCGAACGCAGAATCACCGATACTCGTCACTCCGTCGCCGATTACCACGCTCGTCAAGCTACTGCAATTATAGAACACCCCATAACCGATACTCTTTACACTGTCGGGAATTACTAACTCCGTCACAAGATTATTATTTAAATATAAATTCTTTGCGTAATATAAAGGATTTGCCGAATAACCAAAGGAAATATTACACCAAGCTGCTATATCCGTAATATATACCCCAGTCAAACCCTCGCAATTATAGAACGCCTCATAACCAATACTCGTTACACCGTCGGGGATTACCACGCTCGTCAAGCTACTGCAATCAGAGAACGCCTCATAACCGATACTCGTTACGCTGTCGGGAATTACCACACTCGTCAAGCTACTGCAACCACTGAACGCCCTCCAACCGATACTCGTTACATAGTCGGGGATTACAATTTCCGTCGCCGTTTTGTCATTCAAGCCCGTAATAGAACAAGTAGTCGCCGTAGAAATGAAAGTAAACGGTTGCATTTCCTCATTCGCCGTCCATTTCGCTATGTACTCCATATCCGCTTGCGTCGTAAAGGAAAACTCTGCCTCATTAGACACAAGCATTTCCCCTACATACCAACCGACGAAAGTGTACCCCAAATTCGTTGTCGCCGTTACCGTTATTTCCGTTTCGTAATAACAATTTCTGTCGACTCTCGTATACTCTCCCGCCAAATCGTTATTGCCGCTCGTTTTCACTTCATACCGATTTCTCGTGTAATATACCTTTAAAACGGCTGAGCCGTCGCCGTTGATATTGCCCGTTACGCTCTCTGTCCTTGCCGTAAAATGTGCAAACTCCTTGATTTCCGCGCTCGCCGTCGTGTCCGTCGTGCCCGTCAAACTTTCCGTTTCCTCCTCTGCAAGCGTAAAACCGTTCCCGTCAACATTTTGCAAATAATATTCCACCTTATACGCCGTGTTCTCATTCGCTGTCCATTTCGCCTCGATCGTGGTATTTCCCGTGATCGGCTCAGTAAAATCGTATTCCCATGCCGCAAAGGTGTAGCCTACTCTCGTCGTAGTTGGCTCGCTTGCCAAACAGCCCTCTTCAACCGTCTGACTTTCGACTGCCTCGCCGCCGTTTGTATTAAACGCCACCGTGTACATAGGTCTACGCCGCAACGTCACCGTGTACCTCGTCATATCCTCGCCCTCGATCTCGAATACGTAAAATACGTTATCCCCCTCTGCAAGCGGAACCTTTTTCGTTAAATAAATCTGCGAGCCGTACTCGTCCTTAGAAACCTCAAAGGTTACGTTTCCACAAACCTCGATTTCGTCTTTAAACGAAAATTCCGTCGTTGCGTTGGAAAAGACCGCCCCTGCCGTCTGCCCCTCGCAGGTCAGCGTTTTAAAGACAATGCGGCTGTCAAGCTTTGTATTTTCTTCGATTACGGTATCCGTCGCCTCGCAGCCCGTTCTGTTGCAATGCGCCGTTTTCGTGCCGTCGCTATCGTACGTTGCGTTTCCGTCCGATACGTACTCCGTAAATTCGTGCCCAAGCGCAGCCGTATTGCCGTCCACGTAACTGTCGCCGCACTCGCAAGTGTACGTGGTATAGCCTTCCTCCGTACAGGTAGGTTCGGTCACCGCCGCCGTGTATTCATGGGTATGCCCGCAAGCCGCCAAAGCGCCCGCCGCACCGACAAGCGCAAGGGTAAGGAAAACAGTTAAGAGTTTTTTTGTTTTTTTCATTATATGTATCTCCTTCTATTTATTTAACAAAAAAGTGCCGCCCTGCAAAACGGAACGGCACCCGTAAAAATGCCTTTCTCGCTTTGCTGCGACACAAACTGAAAATACAATTACCATCTTCACGAAAATTGTAACGCGAAAAAGATACACTTCTACCCATAGAAGTATATTTCGCTCAAATGGCTTTTATTCAGTTTGGTCGCAATTCTATTGTAGCAGTTTTCGCCCGTTTTGTCAAGGGTTTAAAATTAGATTTCTTATCTCCGAATTTTACGGGAAGCAGGATTTGCCTATTTTTAGAAACAAGCAGGTCAAGGCGAACGAGCATTTGTTGATGGGAGCGTACATAGACGTACGTGACCGAAACAAAGCGGAGTTCAACGCCGAGATGCGCCGTTTATAAGAATAGGCAGGCGTCTCCAAACAAAAAGAAACCCCGCACCGAGCCTTGACAAAGACCCGATACGGAGCCACTTATTGATATTATAAAAAAGTCTATCTTCTTCTCCGACCAAAAATCGTGAGCACCCAGACGAAAAACCGTAAAAAATACACAAGCGAAGTCGCAAGCCCCGCTACGTACGTTAAAGCCGCCGCGTCCAGCACCCGCTTTGCCCCCACGCTCTCTTCCTCCGTCAAAACACCCTCTTCCACGAGCATCTTTCTCGCTCTTTTACTCGCGTTAAATTCTACGGGCAACGTCACGAGCTGAAAAAGGGTTGCCGCTCCATAGAACGCTACGCCGATCAACGCAAACGTAAAGCCTAACCGACTGTCGCTCCCAGCCAACAAAAAAGCGTCGAGCAGCACCCCGATAAGCACAAGCGGCATTGCAAGAAACGACCCGAAATTCGCCACGGGCACGAGCGCCGTCCGTATTTTATACGGAAGATAGCCCCGCTTATTTTGCATCACGTGCCCGATTTCGTGCGCCGCCACAGCCACCGCCGCCACCGAATTATCCCCGTAGGTGCTCGTCGAAAGATTGACGGTTTTTTTCGTCGGGTGATAATGGTCGGAAAGTCTGCCCGAAATGCGCCCCACGGAAATATCCGTCACCCCGTTTGCGCGCAGCAAACGCACCGCCGTATCGTAGCCCGTCATATTCGACCGCGTCTTTTCCTCCGAAAACGCCGCGTACGCCGAATGTACTTTCGCGCTCGCCCACCCCGAAAAAACAAGGCAAACGAGAATTGCTGCAATAAAGAAAAGATAGTCTTTTAAATACATAACTTTCCGCTCCTTACAAATCTATTGCGAACGGGTACAGATCGGACTTGGAAACGCCGCGGTCCTTCGCCGCTTTTTTAAGCGCTTCTTTTTTATCCATACCTTGCGCCAAATAATACGCGATATGCTCCTTTTCGCTTAACGCGCTCAACGGGTTCTCTTTTTCCCCCGCGCCCTCAACGACGAGCACGTATTCTCCGCGCTTTTCCCCGCTTAACCCCTCGGAGAGAAGAAACTCCCTGCTCTCCTCGTGCAATTTGGTGATTTCACGCACAGCCACCGCCCGTCTTTCCCCAAAGATCTCGTACATGGCTGCCACGTCTTTATCGACGTCTTGCGGCGCGCTATGAAACGCGAGGGTAAGATCGACGTCCTTGTACCGTTCCAACACTTTTAATTTTTCCCCTTTTTTCTCGGGAAGAAACCCGATAAACGCAAATTTTCCCGCGTCAAGCGCAGAAAGTACGAGCGCCGCCACGAACGCGCACGCTCCGGGGATCAGCGTATACGGCTCTCCCGCCTCTCTAAGCGTTTTACAAACGATATTCCCGGGATCGGATACGACGGGCGTTCCCGCGTCGGACACCACCGCCACTTTCTTTCCCGAACGCGACGCCTCTAAAATTCGCCCCGCCGCCTCTGTTTCATTGAATTTGTGGCAAGCCTGCAAAGGCTTTTTGATCTCGTATGCGTTGAGCAATTTGAGGGTATGGCGAGTATCCTCGCAAAAAATAACGTCCGCCTCTTTCAGCGTTTCCAACGCGCGAAGGGTAATATCTTTTAAATTCCCGATCGGGGTAGCAACGAAACTAACCATCTTTTCACCCGTTATTTTCTTCGGACGCCAAAAGCGCCTCCCTGTTCGCAATCGTGAGCGCCTCCACCATTTCGTCGATCTCGCCCGTCATAAATGCGTCGAGGCTGTAAAGGCTCAGCCCGATACGGTGATCGGTTACGCGGCTCTGCGGGAAATTATAGGTACGGATCCGTTCGCTCCTATCTCCGCTCCCAACCATATTTCTACGGTTTTCCTCCCGCGCCTTCTCGCTCTGCCCGTTGTAGTGATCGTACACGCGCGAACGCAATACCTTAAACGCCCGTTCCTTATTTTTGAGCTGCGAGCGTTCGTCTTGACAGGTGACGACGATCCCCGTCGGGAAATGGGTGATACGCACAGCCGACGCCACTTTATTGACGTTCTGGCCGCCCGCTCCGCCCGAATGGAAAATGTCGATACGGATATCCTTTTCTTTAATTTCCACCTCCACTTCCTCCGCCTCGGGAAGAACCGCCACGGTGGCAGCCGAGGTGTGAATCCGACCCTGTGTTTCGGTGGCAGGTACGCGTTGAACGCGGTGAACGCCGCTCTCATATTTCAGCAATTTATACGCCCCCGCGCCCGAAACCGAGTACACGGCCTCCTTGACGCCGCCAAGCTCGGTGCCGGCAACGTCGATCTCCTCCACCTTTAAACGGTGCGCCGCGCAAAAATTCAAATACATACGGCAAAGCTCCGCAGCGAACAGTGCCGCCTCCTCGCCGCCCGTCCCCGCACGAACCTCCAAAATACAGTTCTTTTCGTCATTTTTGTCCTTGGGTAGAAGTAACACCCTCAGCTCGCCCAAAATGGTCGAAAGCCGTTCTTTACACGAATAGCCCTCTTCCGTGAGCAGCTTTTTCATCTCGACGTCCGTTTCCGCCTCCGCTACCTCGAACGCGTCCTTCATCTCCTTTTCCACGGCGAGGTATTCCTCGTACTTTTCCGCCGTATCCCGAAGCTCGGCGTGTTCCTTGGAATAGCTACGCCAAAGGGGCACGTCCGCGATCACGGCGCTATCAGCAAGCGCGTCGGACAAAAAACGATACCGACGTAAAATTTCTTCCGTTTTTTTCAGCACCCTGACCGTTCTCCTTTAAATGACTATTTTAACAAATCTATCCACGCCTGCAAAATCCTTCATAACGATCGCGTAATCGGCGTAGCGGAACAATTTTACGACGTCTTGCGCCTGCCCTGCGCCAACTTCCATGATTACCATGCCGCCCTGCGTTAAATACTTGGGCGCCTCTTTGGCGATTTGGCGGTAATACTCTAACCCGTCCTCGCCGCCGTCAAGCGCAAGCCGCGGCTCGAAGTCACGCACCTCTTTTTGCAACCCCTCGCACTCCGCTTTGGGAATATAGGGGGGATTCGTTACAATAATATGGAAACGGTCGCGAATACGCGTAAACAGGTCGGAATGGATAAATTTTACCTCCGCCTCGTTTTGCTCCGCATTCTCTTTGGCAAGTGCGAGAGCGTCCTCGCTGACGTCACTCGCCGTCACCGTAACGGGAATTTTGCGCTTTTCCAGCTCCTTTTTAACGGCAATTGCAATAGCGCCGCTGCCCGTGCAAAGGTCGAGAATATTAAACTCCTCCTCCGCGCTGTTCACCGCGATCATAACAAGCTCCTCCGTTTCCGGACGGGGAATAAGCACCCGTTCGTCCACCTTGATCTTATAACCGCAAAAATCGGTATCGCCGATAATATACCACAGCGGCCGCCCCGTCATTCTCTCTTCGACGATCTTAAAAATCGCCTTTACCTGCGGCGTTTTTAAAATACGTTCCTCGCTCGCCACCGCGCTCTTGGGCATTTCAAGCGTTAAAGCAAAAATCCATTCCGCCTCGTCCTCCTCGATCCCCGCCGCAGCAAACGTTTTCTTGACGGAAGAGAGCACGTCGCTCATCTTGCCCTGCACCGCAAACGAGCGAACGGGACGGGTCGGATCGGCGTCCATTTTTTGCACCTCTTCAAAGGCGGCGATCGCGCACTCGATCATATCGTCCGACGGCTCGCGCGTCGTTACCCGTTGCAATAAAAGGCCCGGCATTTTAAAGAGAGTGAAAAATTTATTCTTCGTCTTGGCAAGGCCGCGAAGCACCTCGTAGGAAACGCCCGCAACAACGGGTAGCATCAGCAATTTAAACCCGATCCTTATCAGCTTGTTGAGTGCCGCGCTCTCCACGTAAATCCATTTCCCGAGCGCAAAATTCGCTAGCGAGAATAAAAGAATGGAAACAATCATAACAATAAACAAAAAAGTGGTGCCGCACCTATCGTGTACGCGCGCGCAACCGCGTACGTTTTCCACCGTAAGCGGCTTTCCCTCCTCAAAGCAGGTGATCGTTTTATGCTCCGCACCGTGATACATATACACCCGTTTCATGTCGGGGATCAGCGCCACGAGCAGCATATACGCAAAAAAGATTAACAATCGAATCCCGCCTTCAATTAGGTTGTACCAAAGCATGGAAAGCCCCTGCCCCGTCGGGGAAAAAGGGGTGAAGTCGGTAAGGAATTGCGGCAACCAAATAAAAATGACCACCGCAAGCACAACGCCAAACAACGTCGCAATAAAATTAAAAATGCCGTTGACGTCGATATTGTATTTTTCCGCCAACCATTTTTCCGCTTTGGAGGGCGTTTCGTCCACCTCTACGCTCACGTCGGCGCTCCGCATGAGCACTTTATTCCCCAGTACGAGCGAGGAAATAAAATTCACCACCCCGCGAACGATCGGAAAACGCAAAAAGCGCGGCTTTTTTTCCGCGGGCGTAAGACGCTCCGTTTCCAGTTGAATTTTTCCATGCGGGTCGCGCACGGCGGTGGCATACGCCGTTTTGCCGCGTAGCATGACCCCTTCCATAACCGCCTGACCGCCGATATACGTAGGCGTTTTTTTACAAGTTTTTTTCTCTTTCATAATAGCTTCCGTTATTATATTATGCTTATGCTATGCTGTTAAAATACTTCGCGGGCACGCGCGCCCGCGAAAAGTAAAAAGGGTTTAGGCTTCCCTAAACCCCGATAGTTTCTACCATTACATACCGTATCTCTTTTTGAACTTATCAATACGTCCACCGGTATCAACTAACTTCTGTTTACCCGTAAAGAAAGGATGGCAGCTACTGCAGATATCCACTTTCATTACGTCGCCTTCTTTCGTCGTACCCGTTTTAAAGGTAGCGCCGCAAGCACAGGTAACAGTTACTTCGTGATATTTGGGATGAATGTCAGCTTTCATTATTTTTCACCTCGCTGTTCGTTATTCTATTTAAATGCTTTCTAATTATAATGCTTTTTTTTTTCTTCGTCAACTGTTTTTGACGGGAATTTATAAAAAATAGTTGCAAATTTTCCAAAAATGCGTTATACTTAATTTATCCGCGAAAGACGCGTGGACCTTTTCCCCGCTCTTCGCAAAGAAAAGCATAGGAGTTTTTATGAAAATTTGGCAATTAGCCTCCCCTAAAAACTTACAACGCGCAGAAACCCCTGACCTTCGCATCAGCGAAAATACAGCAAAGGTCAAGGTGACGAAAGCCCTCCTCTCTGAAGCGGACGTCGCCACCTATATGGGTGCGCTCAAAGTCAAAACCCCGCTCACCCTCGGCAGATATGCAATCGGCCAAGTTACCGAAGCGGGCGCGGAATCCTTCATGAAAAAAGGTGACAGAGTGTATTTGGCGGGTACGACGGAAGACGAGCTTTCCCCCGACGGCTTAAAGGTTGCAGGGGCGACGGCGGACGGCTTTTACCGCGATTTCGTCCTCGCCAACGCAGACGAGGCGTACGTACTCCCCGCCTCCGTTTCCGACGAATCGGCTTTTTTGATTGAGGCGGTTGCGCTTGCGGAAAAGGTGGTTGACGAAATGCACGTTTCCGTTGGACAGCATATCCTCGTCCTCGGCGGCGGGCTGTACGGGAATATCCTTTGTCAGATCCTCATTTATCACCGCGCCGTGCCCATTCTTGTAGACAACAATCAAGAACGCTTGGAGCGGGCGAAAAAGAGCGGGATTTACTACACCTTCCGTTTTGACGAAACGCTGAAAGAAAACGTCTTAAAGGTGACGGGCGGCAGGCTTGCCGACGGCGCTGTTTACCTCGCGTTCAACAACCGTATCGAGGCATCCTCGGTATTTAATTTCTTGGCGCGGGATACCTACGTTGCCTTTTGTGCGCTGACGGGAAAGCCTATCAACGTGAACGTAGAAAACGCCATGAAAAACAACGTCACCATCAAAGGAATCACCGAGTGCAGAGAGTACGTTTCAAGCGCCATCAATATCCTCGCCAACAAAGCGGTGAGTATCTCGCAATTCTCTTTCTTCACCTATCCCGAAGAGGCTTTGCCTGAAAAAATGCAGGAATACGCCGAGCTGATTGCAAGCGGCACGAATTTCCCCGAACAGGTGGATATTTTCAAATTTATCTTTTAAGGAGTACCGTCTATGAAAAAAATTGTGATCGCCTCCGATATTCACGGCTCGGCGTACTGGTGTGAAAAGCTTTTAAGCTTTTTTGAAAACGCGGGCGCGGAAAAGCTCGTCCTACTTGGCGACCTCCTTTACCACGGCCCCAGAAACCCCCTCCCCCTCGGCTACGACACCCTTTCCGTCACCAAACAGCTCAACGCATACAAGGAAAAAATCGTTGCCGTTAGAGGGAACTGCGACAGCGAGGTAGATCAAATGGTGTTGGAATTCCCCTGCCTTGCCGACTATGCCCTGCTCCCTTGGGGAGAGCGGACGCTGTTTTTGACCCACGGACATTTGACCTTGCCGACGCTTGAAAAAAACGTTGCCGTCGTTCAAGGTCACACCCATCTTGCAGGGGTCACGACAGGCGAACAAGGGGGGCAGGTATTTAACGACGGTTCCGTGGCGTTGCCGAAATCAGGTAAACCGCACTCCTGTATCCTCTTGGAAGACGATCTCCTTTCTTGGATAGACCTTGAAACGGGCGCCGTCTTTTTTACCCAAAAGCTTTGACCTAATCAACAAGCCCGTTTTTCGGGTTTGTTTTTTCTTACGACTATGAAAATCAATTACGACGAACAAATGACCGAGGTTTTAGCCGCCGCACCCAAGGACGCAACGCTGCTTTTGCACAGCTGTTGCGCGCCCTGTTCTTCGGCGTGTTTAGAACGGCTTTTCGGCAAAATCAAGCTCACCGTCTTTTACTACAATCCGAATATCGGCGACCCTGCGGAATATGAAAAGCGGAAAGCGGAGCAAATTCGTTTTCTCCAAGAAACGGGCTACGCGGATATTCTCGATTGCGACCACGATAAAGCGGCATTTGAAAAAATCGCGCAAGGCTACGAGCAAGAGCCTGAACGAGGAAAACGCTGCTATCGCTGTTATAAGCTACGGTTAGACCAAACGGCACGCGTCGCCAAGGAGGGCGGCTTTACTTATTTCGCCACTACCCTTACCCTTTCCCCCTACAAAAACGCCGATTGGCTCAACGAACTTGGCAAGGAGGCAGAAAAAACGTTCGGCGTAACCTATCTCCCCACCGATTTTAAAAAGAAAAACGGCTATCTCCGTTCAATCGAGCTTTCCAAAGAATACCACTTGTACCGTCAGGATTACTGCGGCTGCGATTTTTCCAAAAGGAGCCTTTTATGAAACTTCTTATTCCCGTCGCGGCGGGTCTTGAACAAACGGTCAAACGCCAGCTTTTCAAGCTCGGCTACGAAAAAGCCCCCGCGGAAAACGGGCGGATCGAGCTTGACGGCGATTTTTTCGACGTTGCCCGCCTCAACGTATTTTTGCGTAGCGGCGAACGGGTGTGTATCAAGCTTGGCGTCTTTCCCGCCACGACTTTCGACGAATTATACGAGGGCTTTTACGCTCTGCCGTGGGAGGAATACCTCGCCGCAGACTCCAAGATCTTAATGGACGGAAAGTGCGTTCAAAGCGTACTTGGTGCCGTCAAAGCCTCGGGCGGCGTAGCAAAAAAGGCGATCATTCGTCGCCTGTCGGACAAGCTGAACATGGGCAGAAAAACCTTCTCCGAAAGCGGCGCAAGGAGCGTCGTCGGCTTTTCCATCTTGAAAGACGAGGTCACCGTCACCTTGGACACGACGGGGGAGAGCCTGCACAAACGCGGCTACCGTACCCTTGCGTACAGCGCGCCTTTAAAAGAAACGCTAGCCGCGGGGCTGATCGACAACACCTTTTACAACCCCGACGCCGACGAGGAAAAACCGTTCGCCGATCTTTTTTGCGGCAGCGGCACCCTCCCGATCGAGGCGGCGCTCAAAGCCCTGCATATCGCCCCCGGTGGACGGCGCAGCTTTGATTTCGAGCGTTGGCATTTTATCGACCCGACGTTTATCAAGCGGGCAAGAGAAGAGGCAAAAGACGGAGAGCTGCTCTCTCGCAAGCCGCAAATTTACGGCGGCGATATTTCCGAAAAGGCAATTTCTATCGCCAAATACCATGCCAAAGCGGCGGGCGTTGACAAATATATCACTTTTCGAGTGGCAGACGCGCGCAAATTCGCTTCCTCCACCCCCTACGGCGTCCTCCTTTCCAACCCGCCCTACGGCGAACGGCTTATGGAAAAAACGGAGGCGCAGGAGCTGATGCGCGCCCTTGGAAAGACCTTTCGCGCTCTGCCCGAGTGGAACGCCTATCTTTTCACCGCCCTTGAAAATTTCGAGCGATATTTCGGAAAAACTGCCGATAAAAAGAAAAAATTTTCCAACGCCAACCTTCCTTGCGGCTTATATTCTTATTTTGGCCGTCCTCCAAAATGCAACAACACAAAATAAAATCAAGTAAAATCTTCTTTATATTTTAATTTTTGTTATATTTGACTTGATAAAATAAAGCAACTTGGCGTTTTTTTGCTTTTTTTAAAGAAAAGGGCGAAAAAACGCCGTTTTTTGTGTTTTGCGTGTATTTTTTCATTGACTTTTTTTCAGGAATCCCCTATAATGAAAGCGTAAAAACGACTGTAAGGCAGGAAATACTTATGAAGATCCCTGAAATTTTTGGCGAAAACGTATTTAACGACGGCGTTATGCGGAGCACCTTGCCAAGCGAGGTGTACAAATCCTTACGCAAAACGATCGACGACGGCAAAACGATTGACATGACTATCGCCGACTCGGTGGCGAACGCCATGAAGGACTGGGCGCTCTCCAAGGGCGCGACCCATTATACCCACTGGTTCCAACCTCTCACCAACCTGACGGCGGAAAAGCACGACAACTTTATCGAGCCGGTTGGCGGCGACGCGGTCATTATGCAACTTACAGGCAAATCGTTGATCGTCGGCGAGCCAGACGCCTCCTCCTTCCCCTCCGGCGGGTCGAGAGCGACCGAACGGGCAAGAGGATATACGGCGTGGGATCCCACCTCCCCCGCCTTCGTGAAAGAGGGTACCCTTTACATTCCCACCATTTTCGTATCCTATACGGGGGAAACGCTCGATAAAAAAGCTCCTTTGCTCAAATCCATGACGGCGATCGACAGAGAGGCGAAAAAGCTTTTAAAGCTGTTTGGAATCGAGGCAAACAAGGTGAGCACCACCGTCGGCCCCGAACAGGAATATTTCCTCGTGGACGAGGAGGTGTTCAACAAGCGTCAAGACCTCGTGCTTACAGGCAGAACACTCTTTGGCGCCCCCGCCCCCAGAGGACAGGAATTAGAGGATCACTATTTCGGCAGCTTAAAGCCTCGCGTCGCCGCTTTCATGAAGGATTTAGACGAAACTTTGTGGCGATACGGAATCCTTTCCAAATCCAAGCATAACGAGGCAGCGCCCGCACAGCACGAGCTTGCGCCTATTTTCACGACGACCAACGTCGCTGTCGATACCAACCAGCTGACGATGGAGCTGATGAAAAAGGTGGCGGCAAAGCACCGTCTTGCCTGTCTATTGCACGAAAAGCCGTTCGCGTACATCAACGGTAGCGGCAAACACAATAACTGGTCCTTATCCACGACGGGTTTAAACCTGCTCGACCCCGGCGACAAGCCCGAAGAAAACAAGCTGTTTATGCTTATTCTCGCTTGCGTGATCAAGGCTGCGGATAAATATCAAGGACTGCTGCGCGCGTGCGTCGCCAGCGCGTCCAACGATCACCGTCTGGGCGGCGGCGAAGCCCCTCCCGCGATCATTTCCATCTATCTCGGGGACGAAGTAGGCGCCCTTGTCGATTCGATTGTGCTCGGCAAAAACTACGTGCCGCATAAATCGGTAAAAGGCTCGATCGGCGTGCCTGAAAGCCCCATCTTCCCCATTGATTCCACGGACAGAAACCGCACGTCGCCCTTTGCGTTCACGGGCAATAAATTCGAGTTCCGTATGCTCGGCTCCTCAGCCTCCGTTGCCGACCCGAATATCGTCCTCAACACAATCGTCGCCGAGGCCTTTGCGGACGCGACGGAAAAGCTGGAAAAGGCGATCAAAACACAGGATTTTGACGAGGCCGTGAAAGGGTATACCGAAAAGCTTTTGAAAAAGCATTACCGCATCATCTTCAACTACAACGGTTACGGCCCCGAATGGGAGGAGGAGGCGGCAAGACGTGGTCTGCTTAACCACAAAAACACCGCCGAAGCCGTAGCGGAATGTTTCAAAAAAGAAAATATCGACGTCTTTGTCCGTCAAGGCGTTTACACCAAGAACGAAGCCGTGGCGCGGGCGAAGATACAGCTTGAAAATTACGTCAAAACGGTGCGCATTGAGGCGTTGACCGCCGCGGACATGGCAATCAAGCAGATCTATCCCGCCGTCAATAACTACGTCGCCGAGCTTTGTCGCAATCTCACCGCAAAAAAAGCGGCGTTCGCATCCCTGCCCTACGCTGCGGAAGAAGCGCTCATCAAAGACCTGTCCACGGCAAACGAACATCTTCTCTCTTGCGCGAACAGCTTAAAAGCCAAAGCAGCGGAAATCGTTAAGGAGGAAACGGAGGCGTCGCTGTTTACGGCGCACGTCGTCGTTCCTGCCATGGCCGAGCTGCGAAAATACGCCGACGAGGCAGAGCGGCTTTGCTCCAAAGAGTACTGGCCTTTCCCCAACTATTACGAGCTGTTATACAGCGTCAAATAAAAACTTTCGCCCGCCGAGTACCTCGGCGGGCGGTTTTTTTGTTACATTTTCGTTTTCGCAAGACACCTGTAATAGGTTTGCAAACTTTTAAACCCTGAATCGTAAATAAGCTCTGCCATTTTTCGTCCATCGCCCGCCCGTTTTCGCTCGGCAATATAGGTCAGCCGAAGTCCGTTAACGTATTCGCTGATACTCTTTTTGACGTAACGGTGAAAAACACGGGAAATATGCTCCTGTGCGTACCCAAGCTCCCGCGCGAGCCGTTTTAAAGACGCGTCCTCGCGATAATGCGCCTGCACGTACCCGAGAATTTTTCGCACGAGCACTCTTTCGTCGCGGCCGCTCTTTTCCAAAAATTGCACCCCCTCGGAAAGTCGAGCCAAAAACAACCGCACCGCTGCCTCTCTCACCTCCGCGGAATTCTCCTTTTGCAAATACTCGTCCACAATCGAGAGAAGCTCGTCACAAAGCGCCCCGTTTTCGATCAGCGGCGAGGCAAGGACACCCCCCTTGCGCTTAGCCTCCCAGCCCGATAGGTAGCGAAAGGGAATGACCACCACGCAATCGTCGCCTTGCTCATTTTTCTCGTAGCCGTGTATGTCATAGCTATCCATAGCAAGCACCGAACCTGCCTCCGCCACGTACTCTCGCCCGTTTACGTTTACGTATAGCCTCCCGCACCGTACGAGCACCACCTCCAAATCCAAATGAAAATGCAAAGGGAAGTCGTAATTCGCCCGTCGACGGACAAGTATTTCATTTTCGTTCTTCCGAACCTCAAAAAATTCTTTCATATCTTGATTATATCAAATTTTGAGAATAAAAGAAAGGGTTTTGATATTGATTTTGAGAATTTTTTCTGTTATACTATCCTTAAAAAAGGAAGGTGATTTTGATGAAATACGACTTAACCAAGCTTACGATCGACGAAAAAATCTCCCTGCTCGTCGGAGCGAACTCCATGACAACCTCGGACGCAAACGGAAAGGTGCGTCCCGTTCAAATGTGCGACGGCCCCTTAGGCTTACGTACAGGCCCTAAACACCCCGCCACGCCGAAAACGGTTGACCCTACAACGGGCGAAACTATTCCCGTTTCCCCCGTCGCCATGCCCGCCACCAACGTACTGGCAAATACTTGGGATCCCACCCTTACCTTTTCGCTTGCAGCCGCGATCGCGGACGATTGCCTCGATCATCAAAGGGATCTTTTACTTGCACCGGGCGTAAACATCAAGCGTACCCCCGTTTGCGGGCGAAATTTCGAGTATTTTTCCGAAGACCCGTTCCTTACCGGCACGCTGGCGCGGGCGTATATTCAAGGGGTACAAAGTAAGGGCGTGGGCACCTCGCTCAAGCATTTCTGCGCCAACAACGCCGAATACGATCGGCAGGCGATCTCCTCCGAGGTGGACGAGCGAACTTTACGGGAAATCTATCTCACTCCGTTTGAAATCGCGCTCGAAGCCAAGCCGTGGACGGTGATGTGCTCCTACAACCGCGTAGGCGGCATCTACGCCTCCGAAAATCCGTGGACGCTGAAAGAAATTTTACGCGACGAGTTCGGTTTCGACGGAATAATCATCTCCGACTGGGGCGCAACCCACAACGCCACACTCGCCGCAAAAGCAACGCTCGATCTAACCATGCCCTATCAAAAAGAGCACCTTGACAATTTACGCGCTGCTTACAGCGCAGGTATTCTCACGGAAGAGGAAATCAACGAACGGGCGCAAAAGGTACTTTTGCTAAGCGAAAAAGCCGCCGCTCCCAAGCATAGCCCTACAACGACACCAAAAGAACGCCATGAAATTGCCGTAAAAGCGGCGAAAGCGGGGATCGTGCTTTTGAAAAACGAGGACGGAATTTTGCCTTTGCAAAAAAATAAAATTTTCGTTTGCGGCAAAAATGCCCTGCTCGGCGCACCCACGGGCGGCGGTTCCTCTGCCGTTTGGACGACGTTCAAACCCACCCCTTTACACCAGTTATTACAAGAAAAGCTCGGTTCCGACGCGTTCGTTTCGTACCTGCCCTGCCATGACCGCGGTGCAATCGGTAGCGCGATCCTCAACGCCCCCGCCGTATACAAAGCGGCATACGGTGCCGACGTCACCTTGCTTTGCGTCGGCAACGACGGAAAACTTGAATTTGAGGGCGGCGACAGGGAATATCTGCGCCTCCCCAAGGTATACGAAGATTTAATTGATACGACGGCAAAATATACAAAAAACCTCGTCGTTCTCGTTTATGCAGGCAGCGCGATCGACATGAGCGCATGGATCGACAAGGTTAAGGGCGTCGTTTTCGTGGGCTTTGCGGGCGAAGGCGCAAACGAAGCGCTCGCCGCCCTGCTGACAGGCGAAGCGAATTTCTCAGGCAAGCTCTCCGAAACCTTCCCGCTCGATCTAAACGACACACCCGTGGGCGCAATGAAAGGCAATAACGGGTTCGTAGAGCGGTACTTAGAGGGTGTGTTCGTCGGCTACCGCCACTACGACGAACAGGCGAAAGAAGTGCTCTTCCCGTTTGGCCACGGGCTGTCTTATTCGCAGTTTGTCTATTCCGATTTAACGGTGGAAAAAACAGGCAAGCTTGCTTACGAGGTTTCCTATACCGTCACCAACCTTTCCTCGGTGGATGGGGAGGAAATTTCCGAAGTGTACGTCCGCGACGTTTTTGCAAGCGTTTCCCGCCCGCCCAAGGAGTTGAAAGGGTACTCGAAAGATTTGATAAAAGCGGGAGAAAGTAAGCGAATCCACATTCCTTTAAACGCCCGTTCTTTCGCATTTTACAGCGTTGCTTTAAAAAAATGGACGGTTGAAAACGGGGATTTTGAAATTCTCGTAGGTCCCTCCTCACGGATACTTCCCTTACAAACAAAGCTAAAAATCGAGGACGCGCCCCATCCTTATTCCGAGCCATAAAAATCGCCCGCCGAGCTACTCGGCGGGCGATTTTTATTATTCGTTGCAAGCCTTGGCTTTCTCTTTATTTTTACTGCAAATTTCTTTGGCGAGCGCTGCCGCGATACGCACCTCGTCGTCCGCACACTCCGTATTCTCCTCACCCACAACGGCGATCTTTTCCTGCTTTTTATAATCGGCGCAAAGATATTTCTTGGTTTTATACCCAACGAGCACCGTCAAAAACGCGCTCACCGTGCCCTGTACCGCGCTGTCGATCAGCGTATCCATAAACGGAATTTTCTTCGCTACCCCCGAGAAAAATTTCCCAAAGACGTTGAACCAGTTCACATTCTGCATACCGTACGCAAGCAACGCGCTGCGAAGAACGGTAAAATAAATGCGGAAAAGCTTCGCGTAGCTCGGTCGATAGCCGTAAATCCCGACGATTTGTTTGACAAGCGACAGATTGACGAGCAATACGCTTAGCGCGTCTATCTTGTCGTTTTGTGAAATAGAGGTAGTCAAAAAGGTTTTTCCCGCATTCTTCCAAATCAAGGCGTTCGCGCACCTGCCCACGTCGTCCGCGTACACCTCTTTAAGCGCCGCCTTCAATTCCTCGCCCCCTTTTGTCGCCGCCGACTTTAATTTTTCCGTATTCTCGGGCGTGATATAGCGGTAGCGAATATTTTTCGGGTTCTCATTATACGCAACGAGGGCGCCCGCCACCCCTTTAAGCACCTTTGCATTTCTACGCTTAGCCGCGTCAAAACCGTCGGCTGTAACATTGACGGTAAAAAAGCGCGAGGCAAATACTTTTACGCACGGGCGAATGATAAAAATACATACCAAAACAAGCATGATCGCGGACATGGCATAGCCAAACCAACGGTTTACCTCAAAGCAAAGCACCAAAAGATCGGCAAGCGCGGAAACGATCAAAAGCACGATCACCGCCACCACGCCTAGCAAAAGGAAAAACCAAAGTTTTTCATTTTTTTGTTGAAAGGCCTCGGAAATAGAATTTTCAAAGCCCGCTTCGTCTACCCGCTCTTCCTTAATAGGGATCACGGCATTTTTTTCTTTTTTCATATCCTTTTCCTTTCGTAAGAGTTTCCGTTATTGTAGCATACTTTTAGAAAAAAATCAATACCTTTTTCAAAAATTTCACCTTATGGAAAAAAATTCCCCCTTTTCTCCCCCTCCGTTCGTTTTGATTTTTTCAAAGTTTATAGTATAATGAAAGAAAAAACGGAGCTTATCATGTTTGATTTTACCAAAGCGGCTATCAAAAAAACCATTGACGATTTTAAAAAAGTTACTTACCTAACCAACGTTCTTACACAGCTTGTTTACCTCGTCTATCTCGTCTACGCTTTTTTCTTTGGAAATGGCAACCCGATCGTCAGCGGGATCCTTGCGGGGATTTCACTTGTTTATTTTCTGTTTTTTCTGATCGCCACAAAATTCGGCAAAGCCATTGACGGGCGGGAAAATTTGAAACGCCCCGTCGCCTTTATTTACAGGTGGAGCAAACGCCTGATCGCCCTTTACAATATCGGCGTCATGCTCTACGGCCTTACCCTGACGGCTAAATCGGTTACTCCGTTCGCCCTGATCATGAACGCTATGATGATCGTCGGTTTCCTCCTCGGCGTCGTATTCGAGGTAATCGGCTATATCGTCAAAAAGCGAGCGCAGCTTTTTATCGACGGCTTTGAAGAGGATATCGCCGTCATTAAACAGCCCGTCAAAAACGTAGGCAATTTTTTCAAAAAAATGACGGGACAAGAAATCGAAGAGGAGGCGCCTAAATCCAAGAGCGAAGAAAAAAATCTTCGCATCCTGCAAGCAATCGCCGATAAAACCAAAGCGGAAGAAAAACAGAAAAAACTTCAAAAAATCACCAACAAAAAATTTGAAAAGATGCAAAAAATCCAAGCCAAAAAGGATGCAAAAGTTCGCGCAAAGCAGGTGAAGAACTTGTCCGACCTCACCGAAGAAATTGCGCCGAGCGAAGGGAAACGGTAAACGCTGTAAGCCATTATATCAGCATCTGCGCCGAAGAATCGAGAAAAGCGGACGGCAAGCCTATCTACGTCCACGAATAAGCAAAAAACAGGCTCCCACTTGGAAGCCTGTTTTTTAATCGCCTACAAACGCCTCTTTCGCAATCGTCAGAATTTCTTTTGGGGTCTTCGCCGCAAAGAACCGTTCCTTAAAGCCTGCTGCCCCGCGCGCGCCCTTCACGTAAAACGCCGCCATTTTTCGCATGAATACCGTCGTGAAATGTTCGTCGAAAATTTTTTCCGTTTCCTCCATTTGCCAAGCGAACGCTTGATATTTCCCAAGACGGGGCTGCCCTGAAAATTCACAGAAGATCTGCGGGTCGAATAACGCCGCCCGCGCAATCATGATCCCGTCCGCGCCCGTTTCGTTTTGCAGCCTTTCTCCGTCCTGTACGCCAAATACGCCACCGTTTGCGATCACGGGAATTTTTACCGCATTTTTTGCCGAGGTAATCTCTTTAAAATTTACCTCACCCGAATACACCTTATCTTTTGTACGGCCGTGAATTGTAAGTAAACTCGCACCTGCCCCCTCCATTCTCTTTGCAAACTCCGCCGTGATCAGATGCTTTTCGTCAATTCCGATACGAAACTTCACAGTGATGATCTTCCCGCTCTTTACGCACTCTTTCACAAGCCTTTCCGCAAGCGCGGGATTTTCCAAAAGCGCACTCCCCTCGCCGTTTTTATAAATTTTGGGTACGGGACAGCCCATATTCAAATCCACGATCGGAAAAGGAGCAAGCTCCTCACTTTCACACGCCGAACGTAAAATCTCAGGATCGTTCCCAAAAAGCTGCGCCGCGACCGTCCCCTCTCGGGGCGTCGTATACAAAAGCTCCCGCGTGTTTTCATTGCCGTATTTCAGCCCCTTTCCGCTCACCATTTCGGTAAAGCAAAGCCCTGCGCCGCTCTCTTTGGCAAGCAAGCGAAAAGGATAATTCGTATATCCCGCAAGCGGCGCCAAAAACACGTTCCCGCGCGTTTTTAAACCGCCGACGTCGATTTCTTTATTCCACATTTTTCCCCTCTTTCAACGCTTTTTTCGCCGCTTGATAGTACTCTTCCCACTCCTCCGCCGAAAGAGCACAAACGTCGCCCGTACTTTTTAACGCCAGCTTTTCCGCTAAAACAAACCGCGCAGCAAACCGTTCCGTGCTCTCTTTGAGCGCCTTTTCACAGTCCACGCCCGCCTTACGCCCGACGTTTACCGCCGAGAATAAGACGTCGCCAAGCTCTTTTTCCGTTTCTTCCGCGCACCCCGAGGAATAGGCGTTTTCAAATTCGGCGATCTCCTCTTTTAAACGAACCATTGCCTCGTCCGCGGATACAAAATCCATACCCGATTTCGCCGCGCGCTTGCCCACTTTTTGCGCCCGCATAGCAGCAGGGAAGCATTTAGGCACGTCGCTTACCGAATCCCCAAAAGTTTCTTGGTGCTTTTCCTTGCGCTTATTCTTCTCCCAAACGGACAGCGCGCCTTCCGCGCCCTCCGCTTTGTCCGCGCCGAAGATATGCGTGTGACGGGAAATAAGCTTTTCGCAAATCCCGCTGATTGCGTCCGTTAAGGTGAACGCCCCCACCTCTTCTTTCATCACGGCGTAAAAAGCGGCTTGCAATAAAATATCCCCCGTTTCTTCAAGCACCTTACTATCGTCGCCCGAATCCACCGCGTCCACAAGCTCGTACGCCTCTTCGATCACGTTCATTTTAATACTTTCGGGGGTCTGCGCACGGTCCCAAGGACAGCCGCCGGGGGCACGCAAACGCACGACGATCTCTTTTAAATCCTCCATGGTAAAACGGGTTTTTTGCACGACGTCCGTCGCCTCGATCGTCACCGCCGTCAAATAATCATAGCTCTTTTGCCTGTCCAACTCGAAGAGCGGAATTTTTTTAACCCGCTCTCCTTGCACGAAACGAACGGTCGTTTCGTCACCAAACCGCTCTCCAAGCGCAAGCTTAACGTCCGAAGCAAGCCCCCGCCCGTCCAAATCATATACGACGAGCGGCAATGAAAGCGTACCTGCCCCCGCCCTTTCCACCGCCTCGTAGGCAGAAACCGCCAAATAGGAGCATTGCGCAAATCCCGCACGGAGGGCAAAATATCCGCTTTTAGACGGCCCGTCAATCATACGCACGCGCCGCCGTTTTTTGAGAAGAATCTTCACGGAATTGTCCTCGCTTGCCGCACCGTCCACGCAATACACGCAACCGTCCTTTTCCGTAGCCACCCTCGCCGCAAGGTTTTTATTGAGCGTCGCAAACGAACGGCTCTTTTCATAAATATCGTCAAGCGCGATCGGCTGCACGCCAAGCCCAAGCAAGCTCTCGTACGAACGGGTCAAAGCTGTACGCACAAAAACGGGAAGTCCCGCGTCCGCTGCCTCCAAAATCGCCTCTTTGCCACGCAAAGACAAATCGCCCTTTTCCACTCCCAGTCCAACTACTGTGATCATTTTTTTCCTACCGTTTTCTTTTTATTATACAATAAAAATACGGGAAAACGCAAGCGATTTCCCGCAAAAAACTATTTCCTTTTTCTCGCCGTAAAAAACACGAAAAACAAATTAAGCAATGCCGCCACGAAATACCCTACGTCCGCGGCGATCGCTGCGCCGTAAACGGAAACGCTCGCCTCTCTTACAAGTACGATTCCCAACGCCGTTTTGACCGCCACCGCTATCGTCATAGAGAAAGCTGAACGCATCGGCTTTCCAAGCGCGGTAAGAGATGCCGAAAGGGTCTGCGTGCAAGAGAGGGTGACTGCACTCACCGAGAACAGTTTAACGAGCCTTACAAGCGTCTGCGTTTCGCTTTCGGATAAAGAACGGTAAACAAGCCGCACGGCAACGTCTGCCAAAAAGTAAAGCCCCACCGCCGCCAAGGCCGATAAAAGAAAAGTCAATCCAAGCGAACGGGCAATCTTTTTTTTCACTCCCCGCCCCAAGGCAGCCGCCCGCGCAACAGCGGGAACGCTTGCCGTTGCTACGCCATAGCACACGGAAACTGGCAGATTGACGATGGTCACCGCGCCCCCTGAAAAAAGCCCGAAAAGCGCTACCGCATTCTCGGCGTACCCCTTTAAAAGCCGCACTAAAATAACGCTATCCAAAAGTCCCGAAAGGGGCAGTAGCAGCGAGGCAAGCGTTACGGGCAGCGAAAGGGAAAGCACCTGTTTGGCGCGTACCTGCCCGCCCCATTTTTCCTCTTTTAGTGACGCGCGGCGTCGCCTATACCTCAAAAATAGATAACCAAGCGTAACCAGCTCCGAAACGGAAACCGCACCAAGTAAAGCGGTGACCGCCGTCAAGAGCTGTCCACGGAACAACCAGGCAGCCGACAGCCCAACCCCCACCTTAACAAGCTGTTCTATCACCTCCGAAGAGGCAGTCGGAAACATTTCTCCATGTCCTTGAAAATAACCGCGAAGGACGGAAATTGCCGATACGAGAAAGACGGAGGGGGAGAGCGCAACGTATCCCCTCCAAAGCTCTCTTTCCCCTTGCGCCGCACTTAAAAACGGGGAAAATGCGATCATTAAAAGGGTAGAAGTGCCGCCGATCAATAAAAATATCCGCATAGCCGTTTTAAAAAGCGGGTACGGAGATAGCCCCTTTGCCCGTTTTTCAGCGACAAGCTTTGCAATCGCCGACGGGATTCCCGTAGCGGACACGGTGAGAAGTAGACAGTAAAAAGGATAGACCAGCTGATACAGCCCGATCCCCTCGCCCCCTAAAATGTTTGTGAGCGGGATCCGATAAACCGCCCCGATCACCTTTGCCAAAAACCCGCCAAGCGCAATTTGCGCCGCTCCTTTCATTAGTCCATCTTTTTTCTCTCGATCCATACCTGCCCCTATTGAACACAGTATTTGCAATCCCCTGCACTTTTATCGCCAAAAGAAGAAAAGACCCTTAGCCGCAAAGCAAAGGATCTCTTCTTATATAAAATGCAATAGGAGGTGTAAGCAGTATTAAATCATTTCTTTTCTTCCTTTTTTGCTTTCGATTTGCACCCGCAACAACCGTCGCAGGACGCACAATCACACGAAAGGCTCTTCCCCTGTTTCTTTTTCACGATCGCAAGAACGATCACGAACGCAACGACAGCCACAGCCATAACGCCGATCAGAATATCAATGGGATTTGGCATAGGATCCTCCTTTGGACAAAGAACGCTTACGCCTTTTTGTCCGCTTTGTTTTTAAGTATAATAATTGTCGTTACCGCCGCCGCAACAGCCGCCCAGATAAACGCCGTCCACCACCATTGACCGATCGTGTAAACGAGCGCGGACGCCAAGTAGGAAACAAGGAGCCAGAACAAAATGGTCCAAATCAGTTTTCCTTTGGGAAGCTCGGCTTTTGCCGTCGCCACCGCCGCAAAGCAAGGAATCGTGGTCATATTAAAGACGATAAAGGAAATCAACGCTGCGGGAGTGATGTTGGTCGCCGCGATCATGGCAACTACTTCCAACACACCCTCTTCACTTCCCTCACCTCCCGCAATCATAGCCATAACTTCGGCCATTACGGAAGCGTCAACCTCGACAAGCGCTCCCGAGGTCAGCGCGCCAACGAGGCAGCAAGCCAACGTATAGAAAGTGGAAACGACGTTTTCTTTCGCGATCAAGCCCGTGACCGCCGCCACCGCAAACACCCAACCGTAAGCGCCCGTCTGCGAACCGAAACCGAGCGGCGTAAAGATAGGCTGTAAAATACGGCCGATCGAGGCGAGAATGGACTGATCCATCTCCACCATACCCTTCCAAAACGCCCAGCCAAAACTCGACAGGAACCAAATCACGATCGTAGACGCAAGAATAATGGTAAACGCTTTTTTCACGAAATGTTTGGTCTTATCCCAAAGGTGCAGCATTAAATTTTTAAATCTCGGCATATGATAGGTGGGCAGTTCCATAATGAACGGAGGCGTTTCCCCTTTCATGGTGGTAGAACGCATTACGAGCAGCGCAATCACCGCGACCGCCATACCGATTACGTACATACTATATGTAATTACGTCCGCATTGCCGAACCCAAACACGGTGACAAGCCCGCCTGCAATTGCCGTCAAAATAGGCAATTTCGCACCGCAAGAGAAGAACGGAATAACACGGATCGTCGCCGTGCGTTCTTTCTCATCTGCAAGGGTACGGGTATTGATCATTGCAGGAATCGAGCAACCAAACCCCATGATCATGGGCATAAACGCTCTACCCGAAACGCCGAAACGGCGGAAAATTCTATCCAAAATGAACGCTACACGCGCCATGTATCCGCTGTCTTCCAAAATGGAGAAGAGCAAGAAAAGTACGAGAATTTGAGGCAAAAAGCTCATAACGCCAAACAAGCCGCCGAGAATACCGTCGCCGATCAACCCGATCGCCCATTCACTTGCGCCCGCACTTTCCAAGCCGCCGACAATCCATTCGCCCAAGGACGAGGTGGCAAGGTCGAGCAGGTTAAACAAGATCACGCCGGGGGAATTCAGCCCACCCGCAAAGAAAACGCCCTTCCAAACGCTCTCGCTCTCTACGCCGCACCATTCGCCGAACGCAGGGATAATCGAACCGAGGTAAAGGAAATTTTCCGAGAAAGTGACGTGGAAAACGGCGAACAGGATCACAAGGAAGATGGGAATACCCGCCCATTTGTTGGTGAGCACCTTATCCACCTTATCCGATCTCGTCAATTCCCCTTTTTTATAGGTCTTTGCGCGGGTAAGCGTCGTGGAGAAATTCTCCGCTATGTACTTATATCTCGCGTCGGCAATCTCCGCCTCCGCGTCCAAGCCCTCCGCCGCATTCGCTTTGATAAACGCTTCCACGGCAGCCGCTTCTTCGGGGTGATTTTCCACTTCGATCTCATCTCTTTCCACAAGCTTTACCGCATGGAATAAGGGAGAAGTGACCCCTTTGAGCTGAAGCGCGATCTCCGCATTCGTCACCGCCTGCCAAAGGGAATTGCCTTTGAGCACGCTCGCCGCCGCTCTGCCTTTTTTTGCCGCTTCAATCGCACGGTTCATGAGCACGTCAATATTCTTTTCTCTAAGTGCGGAAATTTCCACGACGGGTACGCCGATACGCTTTTCCAAGGTCTTTTCGTCGATATCGTCGCCGCTCTTTTCCAAAACGTCCGTCATGTTCAAAGCCACGATTACGGGAATATCCACTTCGAGAAGCTGCGTCGTTAAGTACAGGTTACGCTCCAAATTCGTTGCGTCTACGATATTGACGATACAGTCAGGGCGTTCGTCAAGCACGAAATTCCGCGCGATCACCTCTTCGGGAGTATACGGAGAAAGGGAATAAATCCCGGGCAGGTCTACGATTTGAACAGGCTCGCTCCCCTTTTTATAAACGCCCTCTTTTTTATCCACGGTAACGCCCGGCCAGTTGCCTACGTGCGCAGTACTGCCCGTCAACGCATTAAAAAGGGTGGTTTTCCCCGAGTTGGGGTTGCCCGCAAGCGCAAATTTCAACATTACGCGTTCCCTCCTTCCGTTTCCACAACAACGCAAGCAGCCTCCGTCTTACGCAGAGTAAGCTCGTAACCGCGCAGGGTAACTTCGATCGGGTCGCCAAGCGGCGCCTTCTTACGAAGTAGCACCTCTGCCCCAGGCGTAACACCCATGTCGAACAGTCTTCTTCTGATTCTTCCCTCGCCCGCTACGGAAACAATTTTTCCGCCCTCGCCGATCGAAAGCTCAGACAACAATTTTTGCATAGTTTTCTCCTTTATATTTTCTTTTCAATCCATGACTGATTACGCGACGAAGATCCCGCTCGCCATCTGCTTGTCGAGCGCAACTCTCCCGTCTTTCACCTTTAAAATCACCGCGCCGCCCTCCGACGACATCAGCGTGATCTTTTGCCCGACGACAAGCCCTAAATTTTCCAGGTGACGCTTTACTTTCTCGTCTGCCGATAAACGACGGATCTCCATTTCCTCGCCGATCGGCGCCATTCTGATAGGCATATTCTTTTTTCTCCCGATTGCATTTAAATCTTAACCACGGTTAAGTTTCAACGGTATTATATCACTAATTTATGCGCTTGTCAAGAAAAATAAACCTAAGTTAAGAAAAAAATCCAAAAAATTTTTCATTTTCGACAAATAAAAAACGCCCTCGTCGGAGGTTTCCAACGGGGGCTATTTCGCGCGCGACCGTAAATATATACCGTCAAGCTTTTCTTTTTTATAAGTTTATCAAAAACCAAACGCCGTACAAAAGTGCGAGGTGCGCGGGATAAAAGATATAGAAAAAATACTTCATTTTCCATTTACCGCGCTTGCCCGAATACAAGAACAGGAGGGGCAAAGCAAACAGCGAATACACCTGCAAGCTATATCCCGTTTTTAGCCAAATTCCCACCAACGCCCCACCAAGGAGCGCAAGCTTTACAAGGGAACGATCGACGAATTTTCCCCACCACGCAGGCGCATTTTTCGGCGGATTTGTCAACGAAACAAGGGCGGGCGCAAGGCAGCCCCAAAAACCGTAGTCAATTACAAAAGCCCTGTTCAACGCGTACACGCCTGCCACCAAGGCAATAAACAACGCCCCAACAAGCACGCTTTTCCAAGCTTTTACCCCCGCAAACAAACAGTCCTTAAACCATTGCAACGCGTAGGCAAGCAAAATAGAGAGGGAAAAGGTGATCAGAACACCGTAATAGGGCGTTTCTTCCACGATGGCGTAAACGCATTGAAAGAGGACGCCGAGGGAAAAAACGGTGAGAAAATACCGACGTTTATCTCGCGTATAGCGGCAACCCTCTGCAATAAAAAAAGCGAAAATAGGAAAGGCGATCCTACCGAGAATACGGAAAATCGAGATTTTGGGAAAAAAGAGCACGCCAAAATGATCGAGCAGCATAGACGCCGCCGCAATCAATTTGAGTATATTCCCGCTAAAAATTCCCATATTTCTCTTTTGTTCCATAGCTTTCTTATTATACTATAAAACGGGAAAGTACGCAAGCAAAAAAAGCGCCGCGTACCACACTTTCTTTTTTATAAAAAGAAAACAAATTTTTTTACAGATTTTTGATTGACAAATTTATTTTAAAGGTCTATAATAGGCAAGGTTGTAAGAAGACCAACGAAAGCAAAAATCATAAAAAGAAGGTATTTTATGGCAAAACTCTCTAATAAATGGACGCGCGCGGCAATCCCTGCGCTCCTGTTGCATTGCAGTATCGGCACGGTGTATTGCTGGTCGTATTTCTCGGGCGCGATCAAGAACGCGATCGAGCTGGCGAACGGCGTAGGAAGTGCGGACGCGCTCGGTTGGGCGTTCTCTCTCGCAATCTTCTTCCTCGGCATGAGCGCCGCGTTTCTCGGCAACTTCGTGGAAAAGGATATTCATAAGGCAAGCTTGATCGCCACCCTTTGCTTTGCCGTCGGCGTGGCGGGTACGGGTCTTGCGATTCGTCTTCATTCCATTCCGCTGATCCTCGTTTGCTACGGCGTGATCATGGGGATCGGGCTTGGCTTGGGCTATCTCTCCCCCGTCAAAACGCTGATGCTTTGGTTCAAGAACAATAAAGGTCTTGCGACAGGTTTAGCCGTTGCGGGGTTCGGTGCAGCAAAAATGGTCTTTGCTCCCATCATCACCGCCTTGATCGACGCCGTAGGCGTAGAATTCGCGCTGTACATTCTCGCGGGCGTTTGGTTCGTAATGATGTTCGTCGGGCACCTGCTCCTCAGTAAACCCGAGGGCTGGGTAGAACCGCACGAGAAATTCGAGGTAAAAGCGTTCTTCGCCCGTTTCAAAATTTTCCTCGATCCCAAATTTATCGGCATTTGGCTTGTTTTCTACATAAATATCACTTGCGGCCTTGCGCTGATCAGCCAAGAAAAGAATATTTATATGGCGATCGGTTTAAGCGGCGCGGCGGCGCTCCTCGGCACTATGACGGGATTTTTCAACGCCGCGGGACGCTTGGGCTACTCGGCAATCGGCGATCATCTCAAAGACAGAAATACCATTTATAAAATCATTCTCATCAGCGAAATCATCATCACCGCGCTTGCTCTTTTCACGGGTGCAATCGAAAATCATATCGTCGTGATTTGTATCATTCTGCTCGTTCTCGTCAATCTCGGCTACGGCGGCGGCTTTTCCAACCTGCCCACCCTCCTTTCCGACGTATACGGTATGAGCAAAATTTCTTCCATTCACGGGATCGCGCTGTCCGCTTGGGCAGTCGCAGGTTTGACGGGCAATCAAATCGCAGATTTGATCGTATCGAAAACGGGCAGCTATCAGAACGTTCTCATCTTCACGCTCGCCCTGTATGCGGTGGCGATCCTCGTCGATTTCCTGCTCATTCGCACCAAGCACAGTAAATCGACTCCCAAGGAAGAAGATCATCACCATCACCATTGGTTTAACCTGCACCTGCCCTTCCATTTCCACCATAAAAAGGAACAGGAAGAAACGGTAACGGAAGCCCCCGCCACGGAAAACGGCGAGGCTAAGACCGAATAAATCCAAACAAAAAAACCTCTACGGAAAATTCCCGCAGAGGTTTTTCATTTACTCACTTTTTTTCGCTTTCTTTTTCGCTATCAAAAAATCAATCAGCACGATCAAATAATGAACTACCATACCGACGGCGATCGCTTTCACGAGGTCGAAGATCACCGTCAAAAGAAAGGTGAGGACAAGCACGAGGATCTCCCTCCATTGCTTACCTTTGACGATTTTTACAAACTGCCGCCACTCGGACATATTATAGGCGACGATAAAGAGGATCGCCGCGATAATAGGCATGGGAATAAGCGCCGCCGCAGGCATTAAAACAAGTAACACCAAAAGCAACACCACAGCGTGCGTCATACCCGCGATAGGCGACCGCCCGCCGTTACGCACGTTGGCAGCCGTCCGCGCAATCGCCCCCGTTGCGGGGATCCCGCCGAACAGCCCCGATACCATATTCCCCACCCCTTGCGCAATTAGCTCGGTGTTGGAATTATGCTTGTCCCCGATCATACCGTCGGAAACCACACAAGAAAGCAACGACTCGATCCCCGCCAGCAGCGCAATCGTCGCCGCATTCGGAAGCAGCGCAAGCACCTTTTCCCCCGTGATCTCAGGCACAGAAACGCTAGGAAAAGCCGAGCTTACGGTGTACAGAGAGCCGATCGTATTGACGGACATAGAAAAAATCGCTACCGCCGCCGCACCGACGAGCACGGCAATCAACGACCCGGGGATTTTTTTGGATACTTTCGGCCAAACGATCAACACCGCCAGCCCCAGCGCGCCGACAAGCACCGCCCATGGATTGATCGTACCGATATGCTCAAAAACAAGCTTGATCTTATCCACCGTTTCAATTGCGCTCACACCGTCGGGATAAGTAAGCCCGAAGAAGTCTTTGAGCTGACCGATTACGAGCGTGACGGCAATCCCACCCGTAAATCCAACGGTGATGCAATGGGGGATAAAGCGAATGAGCGAGCCTAAGCGGCACACCCCCATAATCACGAGGATCAGCCCTGCCATTAAGGTAGCAAGAATAAGTCCGTCCATGCCGTGTTGGGCAATAATCCCCGCGACGATCGTAGCGAACGCGGCGGTCGGTCCTGAAATATTGACGCGACTGCCACCGAGCAGGGAAATGGTAAAGCCTGCGAAAATAGCGGTGTACAGTCCCCGTTCGGGCGTTGCCCCCGACGCAATAGCGAGCGCAATCGAAAGAGGGAGGGCTATGATCGCGACGATCACGCCTGCCACGAGGTCAGACAAAACTTGTTTCCCCGTATACCCTTTCAAAGAAGTAAGTAGTTTCGGTTCAAAGGTTCTCATAAGTACTCCTCACAAAAAAACAAGTATTATTATACACCTATCAACAAAAAGTAGCAAGGAAAAACGGCGACTTTTTTAAATAATTTCACGAATATTTTCCTAAAAATTACTTGAAGCCCCCCAAAGAAAAAGAGGGTTACTTACGCGCCCTCCGTGGTTTTCAAGAAGATTGTGGATTTTAAACGAAAAGCCTCGCAAAAGCGAGGCTTTTTCTTTATTCCATGCATTTGACTGCAACCTTGTCCAAAAGCTTTTTATCGCGCACCACCGCGCCGCCGCCACGCACCACCGCAAATTGCGGTTCTTCGCACACGTGCGCGCGCATTTCCATCTTTCGCGCGATATATTCCGCGATAAACGGGATCTTCATTACCCCGCCCGACAGGAATATCCCGTTTTGATTGACCTCTGCGGCCACCTCTGCGGGCAATCTGTTTAAAACAAGCGACGAATATTCCAAAATTTTATCCACGTAAATACGAATACAGTCGGCAATCTCCGACGCTTGCACGCTCGCCGCCGAGGGACGGTAGGTCTGTACCGAGCTACCCTCCGCCACCGTCGTTCCTCTTGCCCCGGGGGAAAGGGAACCGATTTCATTCTTGATGCGTTCCGCGCTTAAAAACCCGATATTCAAGCCCTTTTCCTTGGCAAGCTCGTGAATAATGGTTGCGTCCATATTATTGCCGCCGATATTCATAGACACCCCTGCAATCATACCCGCCGAGGACACCACCGCCACGTTGGTAACGCCGCCGCCCACGTCTAAGCAAAACACGGGAGTTTCTTCTCCCAGCGCCACGTCCGCACCGATCGCCGCCAAATAAGGCGCCTCCACGAAGCGTACCTTTTTCAGCCCGCACTCTCTCGCAAGCTCGGCGTACGCATTGAGCGAATCCCCGCTTGCTCCGCAGGGCACCGAGAACACCGTTTCCGACCGTTTTAAAACGGGATTAATCCCCGCACGGGCGAGAAATTCTCTGAGCATGACCACCGCAAGACGGGCGTCCACAATCTCTCCCTCGTATACGGGGTAGACGATATTCGTCAGCTCCGTCGTTTTCCCGATCAGCTTTTTCGCGTCCTTGCCGATTGCGCGGATTTCGTGTTCTTCCCCCGAAACAGCCACGCAAGACGGCTCCGTAAGCACGATTCCGTTGCTCGCGTCCGCACGGTAGATCTTCGTCACCGAAGACCCTAAATCAATTGCCAGTCTGATCATTTCCCACTCCTTTGCCTCGACAGCATTTTCCGCACAAGCTCAACGGGAAGTCCCACTACGTTGGAATAACTGCCCTTGATTTTTTTCACGAGCCCGCCGTCCTGTATGCCGTAGGCGCCCGCTTTGTCCATGGGCGAGCCGCCCTCGACGTATTCCTCGACGAATTTTTCCGTCAACTTCTCGAAATACACCGCCGTTTTACACGCCGCAACTTTCACCTTTCCGCCCTTAATTAGACAAACGCCCGTATACACCGCGTGCTTTTTCCCCGAAAGAAGAAAGAGCATCTCCCGCGCCTCCTCTTTCGTCTTGGGCTTTCCAAGCACCTTTTTTCCAAACGCCACCACCGTGTCCGAGCCGAGCACGAGGGCGTCCCGTCCCTCCTTTTTTGCCGCCTCGTACACCGAAAGCGCCTTGCCTTTCGCAAGCTCTTTCACGAGCTTTGCAGGGGGCAGGGACGGATTTACCGAGCTTTCGTCAAACTCCGAGGGGAGGACGGTGAATTCTTCTACGATCTCTTTTAAAAGCTCCTTACGCCGAGGCGAGGCGCTTGCCAAAATAATTTCCATACGCCAAAAATAATAGGAAAAAGTCGCCTTTCCGTATAAAAGGCGACTTCCGTGTTACAAAATTTCGAGGTTCTTTCTGAACGCCTTTTTGAATTCGCCGCCAATCATAGACGCGTCGCGGATTTCCAAGGCCGCGTCGCCAGTCACCGACGTTTTCATAATCACCGAATCGCCGAGCACGTCGCAGTCAATCGAGGTCACGAGCTTTGCTCTACTCCGATCGAGGCTTTCCGCAATACGCAAAAGAACACCCAGTTTTTTCACCGCTTCGAGATCCTCTTCAAGCACGATCCCCTTATATTTCTGCCATTCGGCAAGATTGACGTCCTCGTGTCTTTGACAGGCCGCCACGAACGCCGCAAGCACGATCTCTCTGTGCGTCGCGCCGTGAATATTTGAGTTCAAAATAATATACCAGCTATTTTTCTCGTGGTTATAGTATCTCATTCTAAGCCCGCAGCCGTGTAAGCTCGCCGCGATTTTAAGTACCTTTAAGTACTGACGGGGGAATTTATGCAAAACGCGAAGCTGTTTGAAAAGCTGTACGGAAAGCGAAACGACCTGTTCCACGTGTTCCACGTTACCGTCGTAATACTTCACAAGGGTCACGAGGCTATGCCCAAGAACGTCGGAAATAGGTTTTTCCACGGTGATGGGCACCGCTTGATTGTACATAAGTCCCTCACGCAGCCCGTTTGCGCCGATCGTAAACGTATTGAAACCCATATAATCAACGAAAGATTTAATGATAGCCATTGCCGCAGGCATGATGTCTGCCCTAGACGGCGAAAGCCCCTTAATCTTTTTGCGTTTTTCCACGTCAAGCGCCTTGACGGTGTTATACGTACCGACGAAATCCTCCACCTCGAACTTATAATTATGCACGGTGTCGAGCGGGTATTTTTTGATCATTTTCGCGATCTTGAACAGATTTCTGAACGAGCCGCCCACGCCGATCATTTGCACCTCGGGGTCGATCTCTTTCAGCCAAGGCAATTTCTTCAAATGCTCGGTGAAAAATTCTTCCGCTTGCTTTGCCGCCTCCTGCGGAGGAAGATCGCCCGAGAAAAGGTCGGTGAGCGTCACCGCGCCAAAGGGCAAGCTGGCGTAATTGAGCATATTTCTTCTGTTGTAGTAAATAATTTTCGTGCTCCCGCCGCCGATTTCGAGAATGATCCCTTTGGGAATATCCATGGTATTGATGACGCCGCGATAGACGAGGATCGCCTCTTCCTCTTCGGAAAGAACGCGGATCTTGATATTACAGGTCGCCTGAATTTCGTCGAGGAAAGAGCGTTGATTTTTCGCGCGACGAACGGCCGCCGTTCCCACTGCAATAATTCTTTCCACGCCGCTCGCGTCGCAAAGCCGTTTAAAAAGTTTCAGCGTACGAATGGTTTCCGCCACCCGTTGCGGCTTCAAAAAGCCGTCCCGTTCCATATCTTGTCCGAGCCGAACGCTTTCTTTCAACTCGTCTACCACCATAAAATGCCCGTCTGCAAACAAATTGACGATCACAAGACGGGCGGTGTTGGACCCTAAATCAATAATCCCTATTTTTTCCATTAGTTCTCCTCTTTCGGCGCGAACGTGACGCGCCCGCGTATTTTATTCTTCTCTATTTAACATAAATCAGGCGAAATCCCGTTAGTAGGCTTCGCCCTCTGTAATTTATATTTCCCATAGTTTACCACATAAAACCGTTTTTGTAAATACCCTTTTGAAAAATTTTTTGATTTTTTTGCCATTTTTTTGCATATTTTATGTTTTTGGACCTATTTTTTTGTGCGCTTTGTTAAAAAAATAACACGCAACGATCCTTCGTCACGCGTTTTTTTGAGCGGTAAAAGTGATGAGCGCAAGGGCGATCAGAAACCCGCCGAACAGTTTTCCAAGCGCCTCTCCCGGAAGTAGCGCCGCAAGAAACGCGGCGGGCGCGGAAAGCAGCGCGGCGGGCACAACGACTTGCCAAATCCCCTGCGTTTTTAATAGACCGTTATCGGCGTGTAATTTAAGCGCGGAAAGGCTCATAGGCAAAAAAGCGAACAAATTCGCCGCTTGCGCAAGCTTTTGCGGTACCCCCCCGAACAGAACGAGCAGAGGAATGGTTACGGTGCCCCCGCCCATACCCATACCCGCGGGGATCCCGCCGAGAAAACCGAGAAGAAGATAGACGTAAAATGACATTGTAAACTCCTTTTTTAAGTGAATTGAAAGCGTTGCTTTCGTGAATTGCGCCTAACGGCGCGTGAATTGCTTGCTTCGCAAGCGTGAATTGAATTGCCTGTGGCAATTCGTTATGGAATTATTCCGCAACGCGCGGCAACGCTGCGCAATTCATGCACACAAAGTGTGCAATTCACGCCCGTAAGGGCAATTCACGGAGCGTAGCGAGAATTCACTTGCCTATAAGCATCCATACCCCCGCCGCAGCCTGTAAAAACGCGAATAGGTAATTTACCCATTTCGTTTTCATACCCGAAAGCAATTTTGCCCCGAGAATCCCGCCGAAAAACACCCCGAGCGAGGTGGGAATTAGCACCGAGCTTTCCACCCAGCCCTCGAACGCATACAGCAAAAACGAAAGTGCGGACACAGGCAAAATCACGAGAATCGCCGTAGCGTGGGCGCTTTTTTCGTCAAGTCCCGTGCTTTGCAGAGCAGGCACGGCAATCATACCCCCTCCCCCTCCAAACAAACCGTTGACAACCCCCACGAAAGAGCCTGCAAAAATGCTTTTTAAATTTAGTTTCCTTTTTTCGCGCACGCTTATTTTCCCCCTTTCCATGGAAAAAGTTTTCTCTTTTACCCATAATTTGCGTAAAAATTTTAATTTTTAAAACTTTTTCTTCTGATTATCACTCATAAACGCTTGCGTGAAATCGAAATTTATATTAAAATAGTAGAGTGCAATATTACCGAGCCGTGCTTTGCGGCTTGGCACTCCTCCAAAGCAGAGGAGAGGCAAACAGAAAAATTTCAACTCCGGAAGGTGGTTACATGGCAACTAATTTTAACAAACGCAAGAAAAATCTTCTTGCACTCTTCTTGTCGTTTATGATGGTGAGTTCCACGGCGGTGGGTCTTACTTCGTGCACCGAGGAAACGGACGGGTCGAGCAGCTCCTCTTCGTCTTCTACCTCTACGACCGAAACGGACAGCTCCCACATCACGAACGGCTCCTTTGAGTACACGGATATCGAAACGAAGAAACCCGTCGTCACTTCGCCTACGGGCTGGTCGATTGCAAAAAATTCGGGTGCGGATACTTCCGCAACCGCAAGCGGCGTGCTCGACGTTTCCGAAGACGCTTGGGACAACCTCACGAAAACGGCTCTCACCGTTGACGCTCCCACGACGGCAGACGGCGCAAAGGCGCTTTGGGATACTATGTCCACGTACGACAAGCTTAAATTCTACAAAACGTGGGAGGACGGCGACAACGACGAGGACTATGACGAGCTTGATTTCTTCGACAAAGCAACGGACGATTTCAATATCGACTTCGAGGACGTCCCCTCCTGTCAAAATCCCGGCGTAAATCCCGAGGCAAAAGCGGGCGATACGCAAATTTTGATGCTGCATAACAGCTACGGTTCAAACAAGGGTACGGCGCAAAAAGCGACCAGCTCTACGACAATTACCGTTTCTGCGGGCACTTCCGCCGTCTTTTCCGTATGGGTAAAGACCTCCGATTTAAAACATTTGGGCGGCAACGTGATCGGCAACCGCGGCGCATATATCGGCGTAACGCACACCGTCGGCGGTACGACGCTTGACGAATTGCAAGTAAAAAATATCAACACTAAAGCAGACGAATCGGCGCAAAACGGTTGGGTAAAATACGAATTCCTTTTCCGCGGCTGCTCGTTTGCGGACAGCACCTTCACCGTTGTACTCGGTCTTGGCCGCGGCAACTCGGATAATATCCACGAATACGTGGAGGGATATGCTTTCTTCGACGATATTACCTGCTCGGTGATCACCAACGAAGAATTTGAAACGAGCGTCGCGCAGAACGCCCCCGTCGTTACTCTTGACAGCACCGCCGAAGAAAAAATCTTCTACGCCGACGCTGCCAACAAGGACGACAAGCAGTTTGTGATCGACCTGTACACCGATTTTGAGGACTACACTCTTCCCATCAGCGACGGCGACATTGCGCTTACCTCGCAGAAGAAAGGGAACGACACCTACGTTTCGGCAGAGGATGGCGACGCAAGCACCGTAGTATACGGACAGCTCGGCGCGGGCTTCGACGTTTCCCGCGACGTTTTGAAAGTCAATAAGCTCGACTCGCTCAAAGCGAGCGACAACGCTTTCTTGAAAGCAAGACTTGCCGAAGATTTCGGGGAAAACTACCCGTTTGGCGATCAGAAAATTTTGATGATGATGAGCGCGGGCGGCGCGAGCTACACCGCAAAGCTCACCGACAGCCGTTTCACCCTCGACAAGGGCGAATACGTAGCAATCTCCTTCTTCGTCAAGACCTCGAATATGCAAGGCGTAACGGGTGCGACCGTAACCTTACGTGAGGGCGCAAACGCCCACGCGATCGAGAAGATCGACACGACGGGCATCACCACCGTAGACGTTGACGAACAGGAAAACATTTACGACGGTTGGCAGCAATGCTTCTTCTTTGTAGAAAACGACACGGAGAAGGACGGACTTACCTTTACCCTTGAATTCACCCTTGGTCCCACCGAAATCGTAGGTACGACGAAAGCTTCCTACTATCCCGGTTACGCGGCGTTCACGGGTTTCCAAATCAATACCCTGCTCACCAAACAGGAATACGGCTACGTTTCGAGCGGCACTTATGCAAAGACCGTTTCCTTGACAGACGAAAACGAAACGACCTACTCTGAGAACGTCTTTGACGCACCCGCTTACGTGCCCACGAACGCGATCGAAACGGGCATTGCGCAGCTTAAAAACTACACGGGTGTATACGGCGGCAGCGCGTACGTAAACGGCGCAGAGGGGCTTGACGAAACGGCGAACGGCGAAAAGGACTACGCAGGTCTTATCTCTAAGGAATATATTGAGAACTATGTCGAGCAAGCCCGCAAGGTCGGCGAAAATTACTGGCTGAATAAAATGTCGCTCAATAAAGCGAGCCTGACGGCTTTGCTTGACGACGCAACGCAGCCCCTCCTTATTTATAATAATCAGGAGCAAGCGTACGGCTTTATCGGTTCCGAAACCAACCTTTCGGCAAGCGTTTACACGGCGATTTCCGTGCGTATGAAAGTGAGCCAAGGCGCAACGGCGACGGTATATCTCACCGACACGAGCGATCTTTCGCACGAGAGCAAACTCTCCGTCGGCAGACAGATCTCCTACTGGTACGACGCAGACGGCAACGTTTGCGCTTCCGACCCGACGGCAAAGGATTTCAACAAAAAGACGGACGTCGCGTTCTATCTCGGCGACAACGGTCTGTACACGGTCAACAAGAAATGGAGCGGGTACTCCGCTAATCTTGACGGCAAATATTTCGCAAACCTTGCCAACTACGAAAAGGATAGCAACGGCAACCTCGTGGTTGCGGAAGGCGGCGTAAGCTACGACTACGACAGCGCTTGGGACAACGAGGGTCTTGACGGCATTGCCTACTACGCAGGCGAAAACGGCAAGTTCTTCGCAGACAGAAAGAAGACGGTTGAAGTTCTCGACCTTTCCACCGTTTCCGCACTTGCTCCCCGCTATACGAGCGTCAGCGAAAACAAAGAGCTGTTCGCCACCGTAACGGGCGACGCGGAAGTTCCCGTATGGAAGACGGTAACCTTCTACGTGCACGCGGGCGCGACCGATAAAACTTACCGCTTAGAGGTATGGAGCGGCAGCCGTGACGGCGCAATAAAGAATGTAGAGGGCAGCTACGTGCTCTTCGACGCCAACACCGTCGGCACGATCGACCAAACGAAATTTGAAGCTCTCCGTGACGAAGTCGTTGAAACGATCATGGACGAAAACGGTTACGCAACGAAAGAAGCGTTTGAGGCGGGCTATACGGGCGTTCTTTATAACGCGTTCTCTTTCTTCGATCAACCCACTTTCCTGCGCTATAACGCGACGATCGACGAAAATGAGGTCGGCAACTCCTACGACAACTACAACGCAACCTATTACACGGCTACCCTTTCCTATCTCTTCCATGAAACGAGCGAAGAAACCTTCCTCTTTGCCGACTGGGCAGCAAACGACGTGACGGTCGATCCCGATCCCGTAGAAGATGACGACGATCACGATCACGACCACGACCACGACCACGAGGAGGCTGCTCCTACCGACGGCACCAACGCTTTGTTGCTTGCAGGCTCTATCGCGATCTGTGTTGCAATGCTCGTGGCTATCGTAGGTATGGCGCTTCGCCCCGTATTCAAGAAAGCAAACAGAGCCAAAGCAAAGAGAGCCGCGGCTCCTAAAAAGGAACGCAAAGAAAAGGCGCAAAAAGCCCCTAAAAAGGCCGACGACGTAAAGGACGAAAAAGACCCTTACAACGACTAATCTTTGCAAAATAATCGCTAAAAACCCGCCGTTTTCGGCGGGTTTTCTTTTCGCTATTTGCGTGAAAAATTTTCACAGTTGCGCTGTTATTTATTTGCTTTTTTTTGTGAAATGCGGTATAATAATTTGCGTGATATAAAAAACACTTGGAGGAATTATAGCTATGCCTTTGGTAACCACTACCGAAATGTTTAAGAGAGCGTACGCCGAGAAATACGCGGTGGGCGCATTCAACGTCAACAATATGGAAATGATCCAAGCAATCGTCGAGGCTGCGAACGAAGAAAAGTCGCCCGTAATTTTGCAGGTATCCGCGGGCGCGAGAAAGTACGCGAACCCCACCTATTTAAAACACCTCGTACAAGCCGCGGTGGAAACGACAGATATTCCTATCGCCATGCACCTTGACCACGGCGCTGATTTTGAAATTTGCAAATCGTCCATTGACGGCGGCTTTACCTCCGTTATGATCGACGCGTCCTCTCACCCTTGGGAAGAAAATATTGAAATCACGAGAAAGGTTGTCGAGTACGCGCACGAACGCGGCGTCGTTGTAGAGGCTGAGCTTGGTAAGCTTGCAGGGATCGAGGACGACGTCAACGTTTCGGCAGCAGACGCGCAGTTCACCTCCCCCGACGAAGTAGAAGAATTTACGTCAAGAACGGGAATTGACTCTCTTGCAATTGCAATCGGCACCTCCCACGGTGCGTATAAATTCAAGCCCGGTCAGGACCCCAAGCTTCGTTTGGATATTCTTGAAGAAATCGGCAGACGTTTGCCCGGTTTCCCGATCGTTTTACACGGCGCGTCCAGCGTTCCGCAGGACAAAGTAGCGATCGTCAATAAATTCGGCGGCAGTATGCCTAACGCGATCGGGATCCCTGAAAGCGAGCTGAGAAAGGCGGCGCAAATGGCGGTATGTAAGATCAATATCGACTCCGACTTGCGCGTAGCGTTCACGGCGGCGATCCGTCAGCATTTCAGCGAAGAGCCTTCTCATTTCGACCCTCGTCAATACCTCGGCGACGCGAGAAAGATGATGAAAGAAATCGTTCGTCATAAGATCGTGAACGTTCTCGGCTCGGCAGGGAAAGCATTTTAAGGAAAAACTCAAAAGCAAGCCTTTCGCGGCTTGCTTTTTTATTTCCCCTCGGGAAGTCGCTAAAAAATAATTTTGCAATTACGCCTAAAATAATTGACGAAAAAATAAAAGTATGGTAAAATGATACTTGGTGGAAAAAAGCTTGTCCACCTCATCAGTATGCTACAAAATAAATTCATATAAATTTTTGGAGGAATTTCTATTATGGCAAACGTAAAAGTTGCAATCAATGGCTTCGGTCGTATCGGCCGTCTTGCTTTCAGACAGATGTTCGGCGCAGAAGGCTATGAAATCGTTGCGATCAACGATCTTACCAGCCCTTCCATGCTCGCACACCTTTTGAAGTACGACTCTGCTCAGGGCAGATACGAGCACGCTGAAACGGTTTCCGCGAACGACGAAGCGGGCACCATCACCGTATGCGGCAAAACGATCAGAATCTATGCGGAAAAAGACGCAAACAACTGCCCTTGGGGCGAACTCAACGTAGACGTTGTGCTTGAATGTACGGGCTTCTACACGTCCAAAGCAAAGAGCCAGGCACACATCAACGCAGGTGCAAAGAAAGTCGTTATCTCTGCTCCCGCAGGCAACGACCTTCCCACGATCGTTTACAGCGTAAACGAAAAGACGCTCACCGCGGCTGACACCATCATCTCCGCAGCGTCCTGCACCACCAACTGCCTTGCTCCTATGGCTGACACGCTCAACAAGCTTGCGGCGATCAAGAAAGGCTATATGACCACGATCCACGCTTACACGGGTGACCAGATGGTTCTCGACGGCCCCCACAGAAAGGGCGACCTTCGTCGTGCAAGAGCGGCTGCTGTGAATATCGTTCCCAACTCCACGGGCGCAGCGAAAGCGATCGGACTTGTTATTCCCGAACTCAACGGCGTTCTTGACGGTTGCGCACAGCGCGTTCCCGTTCCCACCGGTTCCCTTACGCAGCTCGTTGCGATCTGCAACGGCGAAGTGACGGCGGCAGACGTCAACGCAGCAATGAAAGCGGCTGCATCCGCGTCCTTCGGCTACACCGAAGAAGAAATCGTTTCTAGCGATATCGTTGGTATCAAATACGGTTCCTTGTTCGACGCTACGCAGACCAAGTGTATGCCCATGGGCGACGGCACCACGCTCGTTAAAGTTGTTTCGTGGTATGACAACGAAAACTCCTACACCAGCCAGATGGTTAGAACGATTAAGTACTTCGCAGAGCTTTAATCGCAACAAAAAATACGGCCGAGCTTTTAAAAAGCTCGGCCTTTTTTCACGCCTTTTTTAAATCTTACTCGGTCGCCTCAATCAAGATCCCCAGCCCCCAAAGCTGCTGCTTGATACGGGAAAACGCGTCCTCGCTCTCCACCACGATCGTGTGGATATGCACCCCCTCCGTCAACAACGAAAGCGGATTTGCCTTCGTTTCGTTTATCTTTCGCACAAACTCGTCGGCGTCGTAGCGGGAAGAAATATTCAGCTCCGCTGACAGCCTACCGTATACGGAATGTTCTACAATGACATCAAGCACCTTGCCGCCGTTGTCTACGATCGCGTAAAACTCGTCCGAAACCTCGCTTTTTCCGTGCTTGACAACAAGCCTTTTTACCCGTGTTTCGTCTACCGCGCGTAAAGTATACCCTCTGTTGTCGGCTACAATCGGAACCCCCGCCGCACGCAAAAGCGCCACGTCCGCCACGACGATCTGCCGCGTTACGGAAAATTCCTCCGCAAATTTATTCGCGCTGATCGGCCCGCCGCACTCCTGTAAACGGGTCACTATTAAATTTCTTCTCTCCTCGCCGCTCATTCCTACTCTTCTCCCCCAAATATTTTTTGATACTATAAGGAAATAAAACAAACCCGCCTCAAAATCGGTTTTAGATTACTCTCTTATAGTATACTATAAAAAAATAAAAATTGCAATGTAAATTGTATTGACATTTTAAAATAATCGCGCTATAATAGGTGTATATACAGGTGTGTATATAGAATATTTTTTTAGGAGAACTAAACACATGGAAAAAAAATACGCAGTATTAGTCGTCGATATGTTGAACGACTTTGTCACAGGCGCGCTGAAATGCGACCGCGGACTGGCGATCGTCCCCAAGACCAAGCAGCTTTTGGCTGGTTGCCGCGAAAAAGGAGTGCCCGTTATTTTTTGTAACGACGCGCATTTGAAGGGGATCGACCACGAGCTGAAATTCTGGGGCGATCACGCGATTGCAGGCACCTACGGCGCGGAGGTCATTCCCGAGCTTGATCTTTGCGAAAAGGACTACGTCGTGCCCAAACGCCGTTACAGCGGCTTTTTTCAAACCGATCTCGACCTTTTACTTCGGGAGCTTGGCGTAAACACGGTAATTATGACGGGGCTTCACGCGCATATGTGCGTACGGCATACGTCCGCCGACGCCTATCAGTACGGCTATGACGTCGTCGTTGCAAAAGACGCCACCGATTCCTTCACGGAAGAGGATTACAACTACGGTATTAAATACTTAAAGGAAACGTACGGCGCGGAAATTTCCGACGTGGATACCATCTTATCCCGTCTTTAATCAAGCATTTGCAACAAAACAAAAAGAGCTGTTTAACAAAACAGCTCTTTTTATGTACGCTTGATTTTATAAGCCTATGGTTTCGCCGATCGTTTTCAGTTGCGGCGCAAGGTATTGCTCGAATACGCCGAAGAAACTATTGACGAGGGAGGCACTATCGCTAAATATCGCGCTTATATTCAACGTATTATAATACTGCGCAAGGTACAAGCCGCAACAAATGACTGCAACGGTAACCATACCGATCACAAACCAGAACAACGCGCCAAGCACGCCGTCAACGACGCAAGCGCCGTCCGATTCGTCAATCGCTTCCTGTATCTTGGAGAAGATCCAAGCCATCAGCTTTACCGTAATACAAAGCAAGATACAGAGCACAAGCCCTACCCCAACTTTCACCGCGCCGTATACGACGCCCTGAGGAATTGCGATCGGGAAATCGGTGGGAATAGCCGTAAGTATCAACCCTCCAAGATAGTTTACAACCTTGGTAATTACGTGGAACGGCTGCCCCTCCGCAACGAGCGGGGAGAAGGGAAGATAGAACGAACCCACGACCACAGCAATATTCAAGAGGAAGATCCCCGCCGTTCTTACGACGGTGAAAATCCCCGACTTGTAGCCGTAGCGAACGATCACGACCAGCAGCGCGATCAACAGGAAATCCAACGTATAAGTACACAAATACCCGAATATCTTCGCAAACGTTTCGTTTTCATAAACGACGGCGAGCGTCGCGCGAAGCGGGGTAAAATTCAAAACGAGTAGCGCCAGCGAAACAAGGAGGCCTACGACGAGCACTACGTTCACCATCTCGAAGACGCCGCCGAAGAAACGGTTGATTGCGCTCGGTTTCGCCTTTCCGTCGAAATGGATATGCTTATGCAGCTTGTTTTCGTCAAAGGTAACGAATTCACCCGTTGCCATTTCCTCTACGCGGATTTTCTCTGCCCGAGCAAGCTGCTTTTTAAAGACGGACGCAAAAATCTTTTCCAAACCCGCAAATACGACGAAACGAAGAAGTAACGCCGCCGCAAGGAAAACGGTCGTCGTTGCAAAATCGCCGATCGCGCCCATATTCAACGCCTCTGCTATCGGTTTGTGCAGGAAGTATTCGCAAACGGCGAACACCGCGCAACCAAAGCCCCAAGAAAGCGGCCGACGGCCGATTCCCGAAAAGCCCTTTCTAAGCCCGACGAAGAACGCGATCAAAAGAATGATTGCAGCACCGCCGATCCCGATATAGGGAATAATCCCGTCCATACCTGCCACAAGTAACGAAGATAAAGTTCTCATATCTCACTATCTCCTTAAACCTTACGGTTTTTTCCGTAAGCTTTCTTTTTTTATTTGTTAAAATTATCTTTCAAAGAAACGATTTCCGACAGAACCAGCCCGCCTTTTTCATCTCTACATTTTTTATAGTATCCTACGCGCATCAGCTGGAATTGCTTACCGTCTTTGCTTTCGGCAAGATACGGCTCTGCCTTTCCTTTATAAATATGCTCGCTATCCAAATTCATGCGTTCGCCAAAGTCCTGTCCGGGATATTCCGCGTCCTTTAAAAGCACGCCGTAGCGTCTGATCTCCGCGTCTACGCCCGTCTTACCGTCCACCCATTGAATGGTGCCTTTCACTTTAATCCCGCTCGTGTCGTTAGAAGAACGGCTGGTGGGCACGTACGAGCATTTCAGCTCTACCACTTCCCCTGCCTCGTTCTTGATCACTTCGTCACAATGAATGATATACGCACCTTTGAGCCGCACATACCCGTCCTCTTTCAAACGCTGATATTTGGGCGGCGGGTCAAGCGAGAAGTCCGCGCGGTCGATATACACCGTATTCGAGAAAGCCACCTTTCTCGTGCCAAGCTCGGGCTTTAACGGGTGCAACGGCGTTTCAAGCTCTTCCTCGCCCTCGTAGTTGGTAAGGGTGATTTTAAGAGGATCAAGCACCGCCATTGCGCGCTCCGCATTCTCGTTGAGGTTGTCGCGAATACAAGCCTCTAAATAAGCAAGCTGACATTCGGAATTTGCTTTGACGATTCCGATCTTCGTACAGAAATCCAAAAGCGCCTCGGGCGGTACGCCGCGGTTTCTAAGCCCCGCCACCGTCGGCATACGGGGATCGTCCCAGCCGTGTACGTGCCCCTCTTCCACCAGCTTTTTCAAATATCGCTTGGACATGACCGTGTTGGTGACTGCCAGCCTTGCAAATTCGATCTGCTGAGGCTTGGGGGTAAATCCAAGATTGATCCCCACCCAGTCGTACAGGGGGCGGTGATCCTCAAATTCAAGGGTACACAGGGAATGGGTCACGCCCTGCAAGTAGTCGCAAATGGGGTGTGCGAAATCGTACATAGGATAAATACACCAAGTATCGCCCATGCGGTGATGGGTGCTACGCAAAATACGATAAATCACGGGGTCGCGCATATTCATATTCGGCGACGCCATATCAATCTTAGCGCGAAGGCACTTACTACCGTCTGCGTATTTCCCCGCCCGCATTTCACGGAACAAGGTCATATTCTCTTCCACGCTACGGTTTCTATACGGGCTTTCCTTGCCTGCCTCGGTAAGGGTGCCGCGCGACTTACTGATCTCTTCGGGGGAAAGGTCGCAAACGAACGCCTTGCCGTCCTCGATCAGCTTTTCCGCGAACGCGTAAATATTTTCAAAAAAGTCGGAAGCATACACCTCTTTCGCCCATTCGTAGCCCACCCATTCGATATCACGACGGATCGCGTCCACGAACTCCGTCTTTTCCTTGGAGGGGTTGGTGTCGTCGAAAAAGAGGTTGCATTTTCCCTCGTATTTTTTCGCCGTACCGAAATTGACAAGCATACTCTTGATATGTCCGATATGCAAATATCCGTTGGGTTCGGGAGGGAAACGGGTCTGAATTTCCGTCACCTTTCCCGAGGTGATGTCCTCGTTGATAATTTTTTCAATAAAGTTGGTTTCTTCAATGATTTTCATGGTTCTCTCACTGTGATTTTGATAAAGCTTGTAGAATAAAACGGTGAAGATGCAAGCAAGACAAGGAGGACGCGGCTTTCCCGACGGGAGCGTACTTGGCGTACGTGACCGAGGGAAAACGCAAATCCGACGAAGTATTGCGACGCATATACGCCGTTTTACGAAAGACCGACGATCTGCCCGTCCTCCGTCAAGTCGATCACCTCTGCCGCAGGGTGCGCGCCCAACCCCGGCATCAACATAATCTTCCCCGCAATCGCCACGATAAAGCCCGCGCCGCCTTTTAAGACAATGTCTTTCACAAAGATGCGGAAGCCCGTCGGCCGACCGAGCAGCTCGGCATTGTCAGACAGGGAATATTGCGTTTTCGCAATGATCACAGGCAGGTTGCCGCAACCCTTTTCCTCGATCACCTTAATTTTTTCAAGTGCCTCAGGAGCAAAATCCGCCCCCTCGCCGCCGTAAATTCTCGTTACGATATCGTTAATTTTCTTTTCTACGCCGTCCGAAAGCTCGTATGCGTATTCCATCTTCGAGGGGATCTCACACGCCGCGACAACCTCTTTCGCAAGCTCCACGCCGCCCTCGCCGCCTTTCAAAAAGACGTCGGTAAACACCGCTTTCGACCCCACTTTTTTCACCGCTTCAATCACGAAATCGGTTTCGGCTGTCGTATCGCTCGCAAAACGGTTCATGGCTACGACAACAGGCTTTTTGTAAACGTTCTTGACGTTTTCAATATGCTTTAAAAGGTTGGGAATTCCTTTTTCAAGCGCAGCCAAGTCCTCCGTTGAAAGGTTTTCTTTCGCCGCACCGCCGTGCAGTTTAAGCGCTTTTACCGTCGCAACGATCACGACGCAATCAGGCTCGATCCCCGCCGCGCGGCACTTGGTGTCGAGAAATTTCTCCGCGCCGAGGTCAGCGCCGAAGCCCGCCTCCGTCACGGCGTAGTCGGCAAGGCTCATTGCCGCATAGGTCGCCTGCACGCTGTTACAGCCGTGTGCGATATTTGCAAACGGGCCGCCGTGAATAATCGCGGGCGTTCCTTCAAGCGTCTGCACGAGGTTGGGTTTCATGGCGTCCTTTAAAAGCACCGCCATAGACCCTACCGCCCCGGGAATATCTTTCGCCCGTACGTAATCGCCGTCCGTATTTAAGCCAACGATAATGTTGCCGAGCCGCTTTTTTAAATCGGCAATATCCGTCGCAAGACAAAGCACCGCCATAATCTCGCTGGCCGCCGTGATGTCGAAATGATCCTCTCTCTCCACGCCGCGCCCTTTGCCGCCGATCGTGATATTGATAAGCTGACGCTCGTTCATATCCATACAACGATGGAAATAAATATTGTTGACGTCGATTTTAAGCGCGTTGCCGCGGAAAATATGATTATCCATGAGCGCGCAAAGCAGGTTATTCGCCGCCGTAATCGCGTGCAAGTCACCCGTGAAATGGAGGTTGATTTCCGACATAGGCACCACCTGCGCGTAGCCGCCGCCCGCCGCACCGCCCTTGATCCCGAATACGGGGCCGAGAGAGGGTTCGCGAAGTGCAAGACAGGCCGTTTTTCCAAGACGGGAAATCCCGTCAGCCAAACCGATCGATACCGTCGTTTTCCCCTCGCCCGAGGCGGTGGGATTGATCGCGGTGACGAGAATAAGCTTCGCCTTTCTCTGCGCGTTCTTGGGGAGCGCAATCTTCGCCTTGTATTTGCCGTACAGTTCTAATTCGTTTTCGCTCAGTCCGAGCTTTTTTGCGATCTCGCGGATGTCTTTAAGCTCCGCACTCTCTGCAATTTCAATGTCTGAAAGCATAAAAACCTCTTGCTTTAAATTTTATTCTCTTATAGGATACTATAAGTGAATAATCAGAACCCCGATTTTGAGCGCCGAATTTTGCACTTTTCTTCGTTGAAAGCCTTGATCAACCGTTTGGTTGTTCTGCGGCTTTCGCCTCGTCTATCGCTAAAATTCGGCTGCTGAAAATTGCTTCGCACCTCAAAATATGTATTTTTGAGTTATTTTTTGCGAGGAGGAAGCAATAATACTTGCCGTATTATCATGACGACGAGCACAAAAGAGCCAAAAAGACAATTTTGAGGCGGGTTCGTTTTATTCCCTTATAGTATAGCACATATTTCCGAAAATGGAAATAAGAAAAAGGCGAATTTTTGTATTTTTTTAAAAAAATATTTTTTAAAAGGTGGAATTTTTTGCAATTTTTTTCCAAGTATGCTATACTTTGGGTATGGATATTTGGATTTCACAATTTTTTGAGGCGATCCGTACCCCCTTTTTGGACGTGATCGCTTGCATCTTTTCCCTCTTCGGCGAAGCGCTGTTTCTCGTTCTGCTCATCTGCGTCCTTTACTGGCTTGCGGATAAGTCTTGGGGGGAACGCGCCGTCGTCACCGCTTTTTCCGCTATGGCCTTTTGTAATTTTTTCAAAGGCATTTTTCAAAGAACGCGGCCGTACGCAGCGGGCGTCGTCACCCGCGTCGAGGTGGATAACCCGTTCCTCTCTACCATGAACCTCAATAGTAGCCTCTCTTTCCCAAGCGGTCATTCGACAATGGGCGGCGGGCTGTTCTTTGCCACGGCGCTCCGTTTTGAAAAAAGAAAATGGCTGTGGGTGCTTTGCCCTTTTTTGACGCTCGGCGTCATGGCGTCGAGGCTATATTTGGGGGTACACTACTTCACCGACGTCCTTGCGGGTGCCTCCCTTGGCATCTTGGTTGCCGTAATTTGGGACATGGTATACCGCTATTGCCCTAAAAAGAAACATTTTGTCCTCGTAGGGTTCGCCCTCCTTTCTATCGTATTTTGTATTTTAGAGCCTTCCAAATCAGCCATAGAACAATGCGGTATGCTCTGCGCGGCGGCAATCGCCCTCCCCGTAGAAGAAAAATTTGTGAATTTTCAAAACGCAAAAGGGACGAAAAACCGTCTTTTCCGCGCGCTCGTAGGACTTGCCTGTGTAGGGCTTATTTTTGGGTTATTCTCATACCTGCCCTTTGCATTTTTAGAGCTTTTGGGTTGGAAATTCGTCAAATACTTCCTCACGGTACTCGTCGGGGCTTTACTGGTGCCCTACCTTTTTAAACGGTTAAAGATTTAAAAAACTCGCGCAAGCGGCGCGCGTACGCTTGACGGGCGCGAAAAAAAATTGTATAATAGATAAAATATCGAATGTAACTATAAGGAGAACTACAATGGCAGAAAAGAGAGCGGTAACGATGGAAAAGCTCGTTTCCCTTTGCAAAACGAGAGGCTTTATCTTCCCCGGCAGCGAAATTTACGGCGGGCTGGCAAATACTTGGGATTACGGTCCTCTCGGCGTAGAGCTGAAAAACAACGTCAAAAAGGCGTGGTGGAAAAAATTTATTCAGGAAAACCCGCACAATACGGGGGTAGACTGCGCAATCCTCATGAATACGCGCACGTGGCAGGCGTCGGGGCACCTCGGCGGCTTCTCCGATCCGCTCATGGACTGCAAGTCGTGTAAAGCGCGCCACCGCGCGGACAACCTCGTGGAAGCGTACGTCGCCAAAAAGGGGCTTGACGTCAAGGTGGAAAGCATGGACAACGATCAGTTGGAAGCCTTTATCACCGAGCATAAAATCGTCTGTCCCGTTTGCGGCAACTCCGACTTTACCTCGATTCGTAAATTCAATTTGATGTTCAAGACTTTCCAAGGGGTCACGGAAGATAGCGCGAATACCGTTTATCTTCGTCCCGAAACGGCGCAAGGGATCTTCGTCAATTTTGCAAACGTGCAGAGAGCTACCCGTCTTCGCGTACCGTTCGGGATCGGGCAAATCGGAAAATCCTTCCGCAACGAGATCACGCCCGGCAACTTTACCTTCCGTACCCGCGAATTTGAGCAAATGGAGCTGGAATTCTTCTGCAAGCCCGGCACCGACCTCGAATGGTTTGCTTACTGGAAAGATTTCTGCCGCGACTGGTTGCTTTCGCTTGGCATGAAGTCGGAAAACCTGCACCTGCGCGACCATTCGCCCGAAGAGCTTTGTTTCTATTCCAAAGCAACCACCGACTTTGAATATAATTTCGCATTTGGCTGGGGCGAGCTTTGGGGAATCGCGGACAGAACGGACTACGACCTTTCTCAGCACGCAAAAGAGTGTGGCAAGGCGATCGAATACACCGACCCCGTCACGAACGAGCGTTACGTGCCTTACGTAATCGAGCCGTCGCTCGGCGCTGACCGCGTGGTGCTTGCTTTCCTCACCGACGCCTACGACGAAGAAGTGGTAGACGCCGAAAAGAACGACGTGCGTACCGTTCTTCGCTTGCATCCTTTCCTTGCGCCCTATAAGTGTGCGGTGCTGCCTTTACAGAAAGGTCTTGTCGATACGGCAGACGAGATCTATGCAAAAATGATGAAAAAATTCCCTGCCACCTACGACGTGACAGGTTCGATCGGCAAACGCTATCGTCGTCAGGACGAGATCGGTACCCCCTTCTGCGTCACCGTCGATTTCCAAACGGTGGAGGACGGCACCGTCACCGTACGCGACCGCGATACTATGGAGCAAATCCGAGTTTCCGTAGACGAAGCCATTAAGTATATCGAAGAAAAAATCGAATTTTAAAGTTCTGCCTTGCGGAAAACAACCGCAAGGCAAATTATTTACTAAGGAGAAAACTATGTTTGAACCGTTGCATTTCGTTTGGCTTGCTATATGCGCCTTGGTCATTGTCGGCGGCACCGTCCTCTCTCTCAAAAAAAATCTTTCTTTGAAGGGCGGGCTGAATATCTTTTGCGCACTTTGTGTTGCAAGCGAGGTCGTGAAAATCTTCTTCGTGCTCATTCGTGAAGAACGCCATAACGAATACGGCGTGTACATCAAGGAAACCGACCTACCCTTTCATCTTTGCTCTATGCAAATTTTTTGCGCCTTTATCGCGCGCTTTACCAAGAGCGAGCGTATTCGTGAATTTTTCGTGCGGTTCATGATCCCGACAGGATTATTTGGCGGGCTTGCCGCTATTCTCATTCCCACCATCACTTGTTCGTTCGCCAACGTTAGAACGTATCAGTACTTTCTTTACCACGCGGGGCTGTCTTGGTTCGCAATCTTTGCGATCTACCGAAAAAAAGACCCGCTTGACGTCAAGGCGTTTTTACAAGTCCTTGCAGGGCTGGGCGTGGCAATGATGATTGCAATCTATATCAACGCCGTAACCCAACGCACCAACTTTTTGTACGTCGCCGCACCGCCTATGGACGGGTTGCCTATTCTCAATATGGACAACGGCTGGCTAATCTATTTCCTTAGCTACGTAGCCGTCGTGCTCGTCGTACTGCTCTTATTCTTCGCGCCGTTCTGGATCTATTATGCGGTGAAAAAACGGAAAATAAAAAAATAAAAACTAACGCCCCTCTACGTTCCGAGGGGCGTATCTTTTTCTTATTCAATTGTCGTTTTTTAGGGAGCTTTTCCTCTGTCAGCCGTATCCGTGTTTTTATTTTGGAAATTCTCCTTGCGGTACGACGTTTTCGTTACCGCTCTTTCTTTCCACGGTTTTTAGCCGACGTTCTGCTCCGCGATTTCGTTGTGCATTGGTCTGCCCTCACTTTGTTATTTCTTGATTGAATACCTTTGAGATACTCTGAATTTTACCATTTCCCGTACCTCCTTGGATTTTTTTGGACCGTTTTCCCGACTTTTCCGTCGGGCTAACTCAGCCCGCGCGGGTTTCCCCTCTTCTTGGAGTTTTTTGCATCATTTGCTTATCCTCCTTTTCTTTTCTGTTTTCCCGAGCTTTCTACTCGGGCTAACTTAGCCTGCTCTGGTTTCCCCTCTTCTCGAAGTTACGGCTTTCATACTACGCCTCCTTCGCTTTTATTTAAGCGGTTTTTCCGCGGCCGCTCTCCTCGGTTTCCGAAACTCTTAGACGCCCCGCCGAGCACCCTCCTTTTTCGTGCCTGTTAAAACTCCTTTCCGCCCTTCGGCTGCCGAGTACCTACCGGAAATTCGTCAACCTCCCATTTGTCCCGTTCTGAAAATTCGTTTTAACTCCTACCTTTTAGGCTTTCGCCTCTTCGTGGGAAGGAATCATCTCTTTTCGTACCCTCCTTTCCTTGAATTTTTGCCGCATCCCTACGGCGTCGGCCCCTTGGCCTACTCGGTTACCCGTCGGAGAACCTCTCTCCGCTACTATCTTTGTGAAAAATGAAAACTTTTCACACTTTTTGTGACTTCCTTTCCTTTTTGTACCTTTATTATAGCACGAAATTTTTATTTGTCAAGGGGTTTTTGAAAAATTTTTTGATTTTTTTTAAAATTTTTTTTGCAGAAATCTAAAAACCCTTTAAAATAAAGAAATTTTGTCGTCCGACAAAGCAAAAAACAAACGGTAATGCCCGCCTGAATTTTTTTTACAAAAATTTTTCTTTCAACGCTTGCCATATAAAAAAAAGTTTGCTATAATAATAAAGTAAAAAAAATCTTTTTTACGGAGAAAAAAATTATGAAAAAAATTTACGCAGGCAAAACCAAAGACGTTTACTCCCTTGACAACGGCAACGTAATGCTTAAATTCAAGGACGATTGCACGGGCAAAGACGGCGTGTTCGACCCGGGTGAAAACACCGTCGGTCTTACGATTGAGGGGATCGGCAAAGCCAACCTCCAAACGTCCGTGTATTATTTTGAATTACTGAAAAAGGCAGGCGTCAAAACCCATTACGTTTCTGCCGATCTTGAAAACGCCACCATGGAAGTCCTCCCCGCCACCGTATTCGGTCACGGGCTGGAAGTCATTTGCCGCCTCGTCGCGACGGGCAGCTTTATTAGAAGATACGGCGAATACATTGCCGACGGCACTCCCCTTACGGGCGGGTACGTCGAATGTACCTTTAAAAACGACGCCAAGGGCGATCCTCTCGTTACCTCCGAGGGGCTTGCGGCACTCGGCGTGATGACCCCTGAAATGTTTGAAAGCATGAAACAGCAAACGCTTGCGATCACCAAGGTAGTTGCAGACGATTTGAAATCTATCGGCCTTGACCTTTGGGACATCAAATTTGAGTTCGGCTATAACGGCGGCGAGGTTATTCTGATTGACGAGATCGCCTCGGGTAATATGCGCGTATACAAGGACGGAAAAATCGTTGATCCTGTCGAGCTTACCAAGCTGATCAACAATAGATAATAAAAAATAGTGCAAAAAACGGGTCTTACGGCTCGTTTTTTTTATAAAAAAAGTCAAGAACGAAAAAAAATTTTTCAAAACCCTATTGACAAAATTTTTTTTGGCGTGTATAATAAAATAAACCCGTAAAAAGATCGCCGCGAAAAAACGGCGAAACGGAAAATAAGGAGGACATTACATTATGAAACTTTGGCAGAAAGCTTTGGCGATTGCGCTTGGCGGCGCGCTCACCTTCTCGTTTGCGGCGTGTGGCAACACGGGCGGCGGTGGCAGCACTGGTGGCGGTGGTAGCACCGGCGGCGGTGGTAGTACTGGCGGCGGTGGCAGCACGGGCGGCGGCACCACTCCCCCTACGGCTACCGAACAGGGTACTTCCCTCATAACCGCACTCACCTCGCAGATCGAAAACGCAAAAACGATCACCATCAAGATGAACGCGACGAATATCGTTGACGAAACGTACTGGGAAGAAGAGGTGGACGGAACGGAAACCACTTACACAGAAAAGACGTATTACAACGAAGAAAAGGTGGCGCTTGAAGCGACGGTTGCAAAAACGGAAACGGCGTTTAACGCAAAGGTTAAAATCACGACGGAAGAACGCGAGGAAAAGAACGGCGAGTACGAAACGGAAACGTCTTACGCATATCTTATCGACGGTTTCTCTTACACGAGCGCGGACAACGTAAATTTTAGAAAAGACGTTGCGGATATGGAAGAACTGGAAACGGCTACTTCTATGATCGGCGTGCTTCTTGAAGGGGTAGAAATTACGGCAGAAGAGAAAACGCAGCTCTTCGCGAGCCTTGGCGAGCTTGTGGGCGAAACGTTCACTTTCACGGGCACCACGGCAACCTGGAACTATGACTATAAATCCACGATCAACGATCTCGTTGCTTACGTAAACGCTATCGAAGAAACGACGACGATCGAAGAAGTTTTGGACGACGTGCTTGCACTCGTAGACGAAGACCTCACCGCGGCTACCCTCGTTACGAAGGTTTCCGAATTCGCGGGCAAGACGGTAAACGAAGCGATTGCAGCGATCGACGCATGGCTCACCGAAAATTATGAAACCACCTTGCAGGGCATTATCGACACCGTAACGGACGATCCCAGAGTGGAAACCATTCTCACCAACTATGCGGAAATCGAAGGTGCTTCCCAGGCGGAAGTAGAAGCTATGCTCACGCAGATTAAAGCGTTCGACCTCGCAGCTATGATCGCAGCGCAGGAAGGCCTTGGCACGACGACGCTTTACGATTTGATTATGATGATGGTAGGCTCGCAGGCTCCCGCAACGGAAGGCGATGGCGAAGTTTCCGGTATGCCTACGCTTGCACAAATGACGGCGCAGATCAACGCAATGTTGGATATGCCTATCAAACAGATGGTACCCGCAGAAGTATTTGCAACGATCGGCGGTGTTGCAGCGAACGCAGCGAACAACTCCATCACCCTCAACTTCGATTCCAGCTACAACGTTTCCAAGATTACCGTGACGCAAAATACCGACATCACGACGACTTCCGTTGTTGCACAGGATAAGTCGAACGCAGCAAACAGCATTGCGAACGCCACTATCGAGCTTGCTCTTTCGGGAACGGCGACGACGATTGCGATCCCTGAAAATGCGAACGTTATAGTTCCTCTTTCGGCAAAACTTAGAAACGATAACTTCGTCGGCGAATACATGCTCCCGTTGGATTACCTTGATATAGAATATGGCGAAGGTACGATTTACTTTGATAGCAAAGACACTCTCAATGGACTTGGCTATCAAGCAGTAATGGAAATGAAGCTTCTTTGGGGCGCAAATTTTACCTACACGGCTAACGAAGACGAAACTGTTTTCACCTGCACGGTAACGTACGTTATTGGGATTCTCCCTAACGGATACGGCGGAAGCGACGACTCGACCGATATCGCAACGATCTTCAATAACGATCCTACGTTCACAATCACGTACGACGAAGCGACGGATACTTGGACGACCGATTTCCCCGAAACCTGGGTGACGGCTGAATAAGCATTTTTAATAACCTCTTAAAAAAACGAGCGGTTGCCTATTTTAGGCAGCCGCTTGTTTTTTAGTAATGAAAAAGGAGATGCAACTTAGGCATCTCCTTTTAAAAGCAAGTTTTATTTATCAAGCGTTTCGTCCACAATTTCCGCCGCCGCGGCGTTCAAGGCAACACTCTTAATGCCGTTCATCACCCCGCTTTTGGACTTATACCCCTCCTCGCTCATAGCGATACTTTCCCCGTTTGCAGCGAAAAGACGGTAACGGTACAGGCCCGCCTTATCAAAATAGATCTCGAATTTCGGGCAAGTTTTCTGGGAGGGCGTTTTTAAGGTCTGATCCTCCACGCGCTCCTCGGCGATACACTTTGCAGCGTTTTTACCAACGCTTTCCATACCCTTTTTACAAGCAGCTTTCGTAGAATAGACCTGTGACGCGACGGCAATTTTTTCCATATTCGCGGCGTACAAACTAAAATTGAACGCGCCCGTAGGCGTTTTCTTGATCACAAATTTTCCCATATCCTTTTCCTCCTTGGTATTGATACTTTAATTATAGCATACTTTTTTGCATTTGTAAAGCGCCCACGGCAAATTTCCCGCCGCGATTCGCTTGCCTACACTATAACTGAAAAATATCGTCGTAGCGAGCGTTTAAAATTTTTTTCAGCAAAATAATTTCGTCGGGATATAAATGCCGTTGCCCCACCTCGATCTTTGCAACGGCGCTACGCGTTATATCGCAACCGCCGAGCTGTAATTTCGTTGCCACGTATTCTTGCGTAAATCCCGCTTTTTCTCTTAAAACGCGTAGATATACATGACAATTGTGAACTTTTAGAATCCGATTACAAAATTCACAATATGCAAAAAAAGGCGGACTTTTAATCGTTCGCCTTTGAATGTCAGATATCCATTTTCTTTGTGACTTTGTAAGTTATAGGGTTAAAATCATAATTTGCAACGAGTTTATCGTATGTAATTATTTCTATTTCTCCAACATTAGTATCCTTATCATAGTTATAGACACGATATATCAAAGTGTTTTCTTTATATATTTCCATAAAGTTTTTTTCATTCTCTGATATATAAAACGGTGTATCTAAACCACCTTTGGTAGTTTTTACTTCGATATATAAAAGTTCATAATTATTATCTTTACGAGAAAGTATATCGTAGCCAGCCCCATCTCCAAATTTTCTTGAAAAATGGATCACTTCGTCTAAAATATTAAATGTAACATTTAAGTCTTTTAATCTATTGCGTTCCCATTCTAAAGCAAAGACTTCACCTGCATCACCCAAGGCGGAATTTTCATTATTTATTGTTTTAAAATCAACTTTTCTTGCCGTAAATTTACGTTTCTTTTCTTTGCGTTCTTTTATTTTATCTGTCGTGATAATGGATTGTGTTGCATCATCCGATATTGCTACTTTTGCATAAAAAACGGCGGGCTTTTTTGTCTTGTCGATAATATACCCATTCTTACTTGAAATACCTTCGGGAGAATGAGCAACTACATTTCTTACGATTTGAGAAAATTTATCATCTTTTCTGCCTGAAAGAATAGTTAAATCATCAGAATCCAAGATTAAAATTTCTCTCAATAATTTATTTAATTCCGTAACGGTAAGTTTTCCGTTTTCTTCTACTAAACCTTTAATATAGGGGTGTAAACTACTTTCTGAAATTGCCATAAAAACTCCTTAATAATTTTTGATAATCAAATGCTCCGCTTCTTTATTGTTTCTGTTTTGAAAACTTACAAAATATTTTTTATCAAACTTTGAAATATTAATTTTTCTTCCATGCTTATCCACGGAATTTTCATATAAACCTAAAATAAAATCCGTATTTTTTATAATTAACATAAAGAAACAATCACATTCTTTTTTTAAATAGTCGGCAAGACGTTCTTGATCATTTTTATCAAAAGTGTTTTTTGCATATGTGCTAAATTCAGTATCATATGGGGGATCCAAAAACATAAAATCATCTACGGTTGGTTTATATTCTCTTAAAAAATCATAGAAATCAGCGCAAGATATTTTTGTGTTTTTTAATTGCTTTTGAAGTTCAGCATCTTTTAAATATTCAATCTTCTTTGTAAGATACTTTCTATTATAGGAAATACCGCCATAGGGAACATTAAAATCCCCATCACTATTATATCTAAACATTGAAGAATAGCAAAATTCTCTAATATAGTAATATATCGCTATATAAAAAGCCTTACTTAAATTAAGTTCCTTGGAATGATTATATAAATATCTAAAATGCATATAGAACGCCGACTTAAAGGCACATTCGATATTTGACAAAAAATCTTCTTCGGATAAATCGCCCTTTTCTTTTTCAATTTCTGACATTCTAACGATTTTATTTTTAAAACTTTTAATAAGCTCATCAACAAAATTTTGAATACCTACATTAAACTCTGGCGATAAAAGTCCATTAAATTCGTTTGCATTATGCAATACGAACGCAGAAATTTTATCATGCAATTTTAATTTATCAATCGTTCCATTTTTATATTGATAATAAGTTTGAGAAATTTCTTCAGAATGATTAAGAACGACACTTTCAATGATTTTCCAATTGTGGTCAATTTGATTTAGTTTGTTCAAAAATTCTAAATCTTGCTTTTGTACTAATTGATATAATTCAATCAATTCTTCAGATTTATCATTTAAGAAATAATATTCTGCATTAAGTGCAAAATAGACAGCCCCACCACCAACAAATGGCTCGTAATAATTTTTCGCCGTTGTTGGTAAGTTGGGCAAAATATAACTTAATTCTTTTTCTTTACCGCCAGGATATTTTAATAATGGCGACAACTTATCTTTTTTAGATATTATAGTCATATTTGCACACACCTTATAAAAAGTTACGCTAATCCATAAATAGTATAGCATATATTTAAAATTTTTTCAACCCTTTTAACCTGTTGAAAAAATAAAGATGGAGTCAAATTTATTATTTTGATTCTTCGGTGCCTATCCCGATATAAACCACCGTTTTCTTTTACAACAAAAAACAACCCAAAACAAACACCTTTTGAATGTTTGATTTAGGTTGAAGTTGGTGTACCCGCTATGAACCGAACTTTACCCAAAACTCGCCCGTTTATTTTTCATAAGTGAACTTGAAAAATCGCTGATTTTGTGCGGTTTTTCGCACTTTTCGCTCGTCCTTTTCGGCTCGGCAATTTTTTCGTTTCGTGGGTTGATTTTCCTATATCAACCCGAACCCACAACGCGCATTTCACGCCCTTTTCCGTCAACCGCAGATTTACGCCTTGCCCTGTTATTTTCATTATTTTTCACCCCCTTGAAGTTCAGGATTTTCCCGTTTATAGCCCGCGCGTATCGTCATTTCCTTGAAGTCGAAGTCCATTCCGCGTAGATTATAAACCCGTCTTACGTTCTCCAACTTCTCTATGACGGTGCAGGTCAACGGCTGTTCTATTCCTGCAAGCTCGTGCAGATTGATTGTCGTTTCCACCGTGTCCGCGCCGATTTTGATTTCTTCCACAAGCGTTTGCAGAATTTCCTGTTTCTTGTAGAAGTCAATGCCTTCCAACGCAGTCTTGTATTCGCGCATATTTCGGCGCAACGTTTCCCTGTTCACGCGTGGCGTAGTCGTGCGCTTTGCTTGCAATTCCGCAATTTTCCCCGCCAATTCGTCCAATGCCTGTTGTTCTTCCTTGCGGTTGTTTTCAATCAACGTGGCAAGGGCTTTGCCTTTATTTCTCTGCTCGATTTCCTCCAAGCTGACAAGAAGTGCTTGCTTTTCTTCCCATTCTTTTTTCAAGACTTTCAGCCGCTGTACCTTTTCATCGTGCTGCGCCGCTATGTCTTGCCGTATTAGCTCGATTACGTTTTCCATATTCCGCACAAGCAAAAAGGCTTGCGTGAACAAGCCCACCACGTATTTATCCAAATAAACGACGTTTATGCTTTTTCTTGCCTGTAAGTGATATTTTGCATTGCAAGTATAAGTGAAAAACGGCTTTCCGCGTGGCATTGTTTTACCGCCGCCCATTGCATAGCCGCATACACCGCAAACCATTAACCCCGACAAGAGATATTTTCCCTTTTTCCGTCCGCGCCCGTTCTTTTGCATTCGCTTATCCAACAGGGCTTGTACCCGTTCAAAAAGTTCTTCGTCCACGATAGCGGGCATACCGCCTTGAATCCGCACGACTTCGTTTTCCGTTTTCTTTTGCGTGCGCCATTTATGAGCAGGCTTGCGTTTGTATTGATTAAACACGTATTCGCCAACGTATTGCCGATTTCGCAGAGTGTCCGTTATGCTATACGATAACGGTCTGCCGTCCCGCCGACGATAGCCTTTTTCGTTGAGATAGTTGACCGTTTGCTTGTAAGAATAACCGTCCGCGACCATTTGGAACATTGTCCTTATCGCTTCCGCTTCGTGTGGGACTATGCGGTATTTTTTATTTACCACTTCATACCCGTAAAGGGGAACGCCGCCGTGCGCCTTACCTTTTTGCGCGTTTTCGATTTGCCCGTTGAACGCTTCACGGGAAAGCCGTTTGCTATACAACGCCGCCATACCCATACTCATCAGCTTGAAGAAGTCGCCTTCGGGGGTATCGTCGAAGTTCTCCACCGTGCTTATGACCTTAACGCCTATTCTTTCAAGCTGTTTTTGCGCCGACAAAGCAAGCTCCACGTTTCGCGCGAATCTATCCCAACGGTGGACGATTACGACGTCGAACAACCCTAAATTCGCTTCCTGCAACATTTGCTGAAATTCTTCGCGATTTCCGTCCGTTCCCGTCTTGGCTTCGTCCTTGTAAAATGCTTCTTCTTCAATAGAAATTACTGCAATACCATTATACACCGAAGGAATTTTAACGTCCGTTTCCGTTCCAGAATATCCGCTAACCGTATAACAAGTTCCGTCATTGGAAAGGGTGTATTCTATGCCGTTCGTCCCATACTCCCAAACTGCATAAAGGGTATATTCGCTTTCCGTTCCCATTGTATATTCAGCACCGTCAGCATATTCAACTTCACCGTTAGGGGTTAAAGCCCAACCGATAAAATGATAGTAATCCTTTAAGAACTCGTTTGTCGCAAGCGTTGCCGTTTCGTCAGTGTAAATGCCCATTTCAGCCGTGCTACCATCCGTTGCGCCGTTGCCGTCGAATTTCAGCGTATTGAGATTTGCCGTCCATTCTGCATAGAATTTTTCATCGCCGTACGAGCCGAGCGCAATTCCCGTCGTTTGATTTTCAAACGTTTCTTCCGTGAACCAACCCTTGAACGTATAGCCTGCTCTCGTCGGGTTGCCAAGCGTGATTGTTGGTGTTTCAATGGTATAAGTTTCAGGATTACTTTCGTCATTTTCGCCACCATTCAATTCATATTCAATCGTATAAACCGTAGGCATCCATTTCGCATAGAATTTCTTATCGCCATACGAGCCAAGCGCAATTTCCGTCACTTGATTATCAAACGTTTCCTCCGCGAACCAACCTTTGAAATCGTAATTCGATTTGGTCGGCGTTTTTAGCGTTATTGTTTCCGTTTCAATGGTATAAGTTTCGGGGTTTTCGGCGTTGTTCACTCCGCCGTTCAATTCATAGGCAATCATGTAAACGGTGGGAGTCCATTTCGCGTAGAATTTCTTATCGCCATACGAACCAAGTGTAATTTCCGTCACTTGATTATCAAACGTTTCTTCTGTGAACCAACCCTTGAAATCGTAGCCCGTTCTCGTCGGTTTTTTCAACGTGTATGCCTGTTCGATATTGTACGTTTCGGGATTACTTTCGTCGTTTTCGCCACCGTTCAATTCATACGAAACGATATAAGTAATGAGCGTAAATCCCCCTGCTATAAAGGTGGTATCCGTCAAAACGGTGTACGGGAAGGAAACAAATTCACCGTTCACTTTCCAACCGTTGAAGGTGTAGCCCGTCTTTTCGGGGTTTTCGGGTGCGTTGAGCGCGGATTCTTCTTGCATTTCACCGCTTGCCCAAGTTTCGCCGTCTTTCAAGAACGTATAGGCTTTCATATCGAGCTGATACACGTTCAAAACGTAGTCGGTATAGTATTCGTCGCTATCGGGGTGATAAACGAGAATATAGAAGATATTATCCCCGATATTCGACACGGAAAGGCGTTTTGCCGTGAGTTCCTGCGTGGGCAAACACTCAAAGCCGTTATAAAGCTTCCACGTGCAACCGTCGCTGACGGAAATTAAGTCTTTCACGGCAAGGTTCGCCGTTCCATAGTCTACCTTAATCGTGATTTCGGGCGTGGCTTGCGAATAGTCCACCGTACCGCCGACCACTTCCGTCACGCGGTATTCGAGCCAATACGCATACAGCTTCAAATCGCCGAACGAGCCTTTTTCTATCTTCGTGATTTTGCTATCAAGCGTGAAATCAGGCGAAGTGAACCAACCGTCGAACGATTTACCGAACGCTTCGCTTGGCGTAGGATTTTTGAGCGTGAACGTTGCGCTTTCCACCGTGTACGCGGTAGGGTTGCTTTCGCTGTTTACGCCGTCATACACAACGTATTCAATCGTATAAGTGATAACCGTTTTATTTGCCGTGACGGTGATATCTTCCGTTATGCTTGTAAAATCCGTTCTATTCCACGTGAACGTATAGCCGTCCACGTGTTGGGGCGTGGGAATATCTGTCAAATCGGCAAGGTCAAGCACTTCGCGCGTAACTTCCGCAAAGCCGTCCTGCTTGAACGTTACCGTGTGCGTGGCGCGGGTAATCGTCACTTTCACCGTGTTGTTTGCCGTGAGCTTGTAGTTTTGGTGCGCTGTCAAAGTAGCGGTGGCGATATATTCTCCCGCTTCTATCATTGCGCCGTTATAGCTTACCGTCAGTTCCACGCTGTCGCCGTCCACAAGGTTGGTCGCTTGGACGGTAATCGTTTTTTGCACGTTGCCGTTATATTTGAGCGTGGTTTCGCCGTTAAACGCAAGCGTAAGTTCGCGCTGTTTAATCGTGAGCGTTGCCGTTTGGCTTGCAATCGGCTCGTAGTTTGCGCTATCGCCCGTGAACGTTGCCGTTATTTCATATTCGCCAGCGTTAATTTGCTTATTGCCCGTGTATTCGGCAGTCACGCCTTGGGGCAGATTCGTTGCTTCGATAGAGTGCGCTTGCCCGTCATAGGTCACGGTTTTATCTTCAAAGATAACCGCGCTCATATCGTAAACGGCTTTCTTGATAATCAGCGTTGCCGTCTTGCTTGCAATCGGCTCGTAGTTTGCGCTATCGCCTTTGAACGTTGCCGTTATTTCATATTCGCCCGCGTTGCTTTGCTTATTGCCCGTGTATTGTGCGGTCACGCCTTGGGGCAAGTTCGTGGCTTCGATAGAGTGCGTTTGCCCGTCATAGGTCACGGTTTTATCTTCAAAGACAACCGCGCTCATATCGTAAACAGCTTTCTTAATGGTCAGCGTTGCCGTCAATTCGGGCAGGTTCGTATAGTTGCCGTTCGTGCAAGTGAACGTCGCCGTGACAGTATAGGAATCCGCGTTGATTTGTTCGTTATTCGTGTAGTCAACCGTCACGCCTTCGGGGAGCGTTCCCGTGATGAAGATAGATTTTTTCGTTCCGTCATAGGTAAATTCGCCGTCGTGGAAGGAAATGCCCGTCAAGTCGCTTGCGCTAATAGTGAGCTTCGCCGTCATATTCGGGATTGCATTGTAGTTTTGGCTGTCACCCGTGAAAATCGCCGTTACGGTGTATTCACCTGCTTGCGTTTGGTCATTATTCTCGTAGTCAACCGTCACGCCGTTGGGCAGGTTGGTTGCTTCAAGGGAATAGACTTCGCCTGTGTAATTCACGCTCTTATCCTTGAACACCACGCCCGTCATATCATAGGTTGCCTTGTTGATGAGTAAGGTTGCCGTCAACTCGGGCAGATTAGTGTAGTTGCCGTTTGTGCAAGTGAACGTCGCCGTGACGGTATAGGAATTTGCGTTGATTTGTTCGTTATTCGTGTAATCTATTTTCACGCCTTCGGGAAGTTCACCCGTAATATAGATAGATTTTTTCGTGCCGTCGTAGGTAAATTCGCCGTCGTGGAAAGAAATGCCCGTCAAGTCGCTTGCGCTGATGATGAGTTTCGCCGTCATATCGGGAATTGCGTTATAGTTCGCTCTATCACCCGTGAAATGCGCCGTTATCGTGTATTCTCCTGCTTGCGTTTGATTGTTCCCATCATAGGTTGCCGAAACGCCTTCGGGTAAGTTAGTCGCTTCGATTGAATATGCTTCGCCCGTGTAGTTTACGCTCTTGTCCTTGAACACCACGCCCGACATATCGTAGGTGGCTTTGTTGATTTTCAAGGTCGCTTGCATATCCGAAAGGTCGTTGTAGTTCGCGTTTTTCGAGAACGTTGCCGTAACCGTGTATTCGCCTGCGTTCGTGTAGCTCGTTTCCTTGTCGTAGGAAACGGTCACGCCGTTGGGGAGCGTTCCCGCAATAGCAAGCGATTTTTCCGTGCCGTCGTAGGTATATTCTGCACCCGTAAAGGTTATCCCCGTTATCGTTGCTTTGTGGATAGTGAGCGTTGCCGTTTGGTTGGGGATTGCGTTGTAATTCGTGCTATCGCCCGTAAACTTCGCCGTTACCGTGTACGTGTCGGCGTTGACTTTTCCATTATTCTCCCAATCCACGGAAACACCGCTCGGCAAGCCCGTTGCCGTTACGAAATGCGTTTGCCCGTCATAGGTCGCTTCGGTGTTTTCAAAGCGAACACCCGACATATCGTAGGTTGCCTTGTTGATAGTGAGCGTTGCCGTTTGGCTTGCAATCGGCTCGTAGTTTGCGCTGTCGCCTGTGAACGTTGCCGTTATTTCATATTCGCCAGCGTTAATTTGGTTATTGCCCGTGTATTGTGCGGTCACTCCGTTGGGCAGGTTCGTTGCTTCAATAGAGTGCGCTTGCCCGTTGTAGGTCACGGTTTTATCCGCAAAGACAACCGCGCTCATATCATAAACTGCTTTATTGATAGTGAGCGTTGCCGTCAATTCAACGGGGTTGTAGTTTGCAAGGGTTATGGTTGCCTTGACGGTGTATTCTCCTGCGTTCGTGTAGCTTGTTGCCTTATCGTAGGACACTTGCGCGCCCGCAGGTGCGCCCGCAACGGCAAGCGTTTTTGCCGTTCCGTCGTAGGTCGTCGTCACGTCGTCAAATGTCAGCCCTGCGAAGTCGTGATTTTTCAGGGTAATCGTCCAAGAGCAGGTCACGCTTTCATAGCTTACCGTCAAAGCGTGCGTGCCGACGGTGGAAAGCTTGGCGCTATCTTCCGCAGACAGGTTTTCTGCGGTCAAGGTTGCCGTTTTCGTGGAATCGTCGCTATATGTTGCCGTGATGGTGTAGTCCGCATAGTCAAATTCGTCGATAAAGGCTTCCGTTTCGCCCGAAACACTGATACTTTCCAGCGTGGGCGCAGGGGGCGTTTCTTCCTTACAAGCCGTAAAGAATGCCGTGAATAAGCACAAGCAAAGCCCAAGTAAAATAGATATGTAAAGTTTCCTTCTTTTCATAGAAGTACCTCCGTTTTCGTATAAATGAAAAAAGTGCCGCCTGCAAAACAGACAGCACTGATAAAAGTGTTTTTCCGCTTTGCCGCGACGCAACCATAAGAATACTTTAAGACAAAGATTTATGTAAACGCGAAAAGGTACACTTCTACCCAGAAGTATACTTCATCTTAAAATATTCAGTTACGTCGCAAGTATATTTTAGCATATTTTGCCTTTTCCGTCAAGGGAATTTTATATCTTGCGTAAATTCTTCCTACTTGTAGGAAGATTGCAAAGTGTTGACAAGTCCACAAAGCCGATTTTCCGAGAAGTAACGCAAAATCCTGTCGGGCGAATCGACGAAACGGTAAAAGGCTTCTTTTGCGTATTTGTCGGGATTGCCAAAGTACACGATATACCTTGCACCGAACGCAAATTCCCGTTGCTTGAACAGGCTTTCAAGGGGCTTTTGCCAACCCTGCAACACGTTTTCTGCCGTAAACCAAAGGAAGATTGAGCGCGTTTGTGTTCTCTCGTATTTTCTTTGATAGCGGACAATGCTTTCAAGGTATTCCAAGCCCTGCCCAAAGTCGGGATTGCCACCCGTCCGTATCGGCTCATAGGGCGCAAGCGTTCTTGCCTTGTCGTTATAGCCTATGATATGCAATTTGGTTTTATTTCTTTGAAAGGACAAAGCCCGTGCATAGCGTGTAAGTATGGTTTGCATTTTCGCGGCATAGCCCTGCATTCTAAAAGAGCAATCCGCAAGTATATAGATGTTCGTTGTTTGTTTCATTTAGTTTCTCCTTGTTGTAATGATAAAGGCATACGGTTTTGTCCGTATGCCGAATGTTTTATTTTGAAAGGTAGGGGTTCACCGCCCACCCCCAGATAGATTGCAAAGAGCCGAAGCCTTTGATAAGATTTTACCCCTTGCGGGGATTCCCACAGTTCCCACTTTTCCCACTACTTTGAGTATATATCCCCATACCGTGTATGCGTTGAACGTTCCACAATTCCCACTTTTCCACCGCTTTTGAGTATATACCCCTAAAAGTCAAGGGTTGCATTTTTTGCTGTCACTGAACTTCTTGGGGTAGTCTTGTTTTACCACCAACCGTTTTTTCCGTTTCCAAACATAGGAAAAACCCCTAAACGCCATACATTTCAGTAAGCATTTAGGGGTTGTCGGTGGTGTACCCGCTGAGGGTCGAACTCAGAATCGACAGCGTCGGAGGCTGTTATGTTATCCAATTACACTACGAGTACGTTATTCTGTTTTTGCTCCACCCTGAAAGTCAAGGGGCGGAAATTTCGTCCTTACAAGACTTCTTGGGGTAGTCTGCGTTTTCGGTTTTGGAATTTTTAACTTTTTTATTAGGTATTTCCTGCACTTTACCTTTTAAGATAAGGTTGTGTTATGGGTATAGTTCGGCTCGTGGCTGAGGCTCGAACTCAGAACGTCGGCGTCGGAAGCCGAGATTTTATCCAATTAGACTACAAGCACATAAACTATTGACAAATACTTTTGTCATTTTTTTAGGTCTTATTAAAAGCGTTAGAAATGATTATGAGAAAGTAAGAAAATTTGCTACAATAATGATAAACGAGAAAAATGATTTTATTCATTTATTCAGTCTATTAACTATCCCCAACAGTAATATTATACCACTTTTTAAGAAAAAACACAATCAAATCAACCCGTTCAAAATATTCAAAATCGCAAGAGAATTAAAGGCGTTTCAAGGGGTATTTTTAGCTGTTCGGGTGGGATTTGGGTGGGATTTTTCAAAATGCATAAATGAAACCACAAGATATTGTGGGTAAATATATTGCACCTTAACCATATATTGTGGTTTGCGGAAGGTAGTTAAAAGTCG